>NZ_JHYO01000015.1 GCF_000688235.1 Terasakiella pusilla DSM 6293
ATAAGCTTTTGAAATTTCTTCAAGAAGATGATCCCAAACACCAGCCTTTCGCCAACGAACAAACCTATTGTAACAGGTCGTATATGAACCGTAGCGTTCAGGCACATCTGCCCAAGGAGACCCTGTGCGAAACCGCCAGAGAATGCCGTTCAAAACACGGCGGTCATCTACACGTGGAACGCCTCGGCTTTTTTGAGGCAAAAGCGGTTCAATGATCGACCATTCATAGTCTGTAAGCTCAAAACGGCGGCGGCTCATAATTCCCTCCAAATCTTTTGGAAGGTTGAATCATATTCAAGCTGATACAGGAAGGAATTTTATGAGTTTACGGCCTAGCCTCATTGCCATTTTCGTACATATAAGTTTCATGTAAATTATTAGTAGTCCCATATTCAGCATTTAATATAATAAATTGAAATTGGCTATATTCACTCATCGGTTCCTTCGAAATGAAAAAATCCATTACCTTATTATTTTTAGCTTTTTACATTAGTGGGTGCGCCAGCACTTACACTTACAATGGAACGACCTACTCAAGTAGAAACGATGCGGTGAACGCCATTCATAATTTCTATTCACGAAATATGGATTATGTTTCTGAAAGCACCTCAGAAAAGAATGGGAGCGCGCTTTTCGTTTTCCCTACTCGATTTGAATACTTAAAAAACGGCCTGATTAATCCTCATAACACCAACGAAGATGGTCGACAATATCTCGTAGATACAATGGAGATAAATGCAAAATATCTGTTTGATGCTGTTAAAAAGAGTCAACTCTTTAATAAAGTTGACTTGCAGAGAACCTCGCTTACTAAAAGCCCATCCTTTAGTGGTTATGACTATATAATCTGGCAATATTTACCGAACCCACAACAAACCTCTTGGTATGTTCAAAGAAAAGACGGCTCGAGAAGCAATTTAGGCTTTGACTTCGGCACCAACCAACACCTTAGAATTCAAAGCTGGGTTAATAGCCTTAAATTAGCTTTAAAAAACGCCAACAAAGGTCCTATAGAAGGCGGAAAACGAACTCCTTCCACATCTAGTGGAACTGGTTTTTTCATTAATCAGCATGGGTATGGCTTAACCAACGCCCATGTCGTTTCCAATTGCTCAGACATAACGTTGAAAATGCCAAATCAACAAACATCAAAAATCACGCTCATTAAAGCAGACCAAATTAATGACATTGCCATTTTCAAAAGTAGCATGAAGCCAACCTCTTACGGAAAATTACGTTCCACAAAAAGTATTAAAGCTGGGGAACCCGTTAGTCTGTATGGATTTCCTCTAGTATCAACATTGTCCACGTCAGGAAACGTAACAAGCGGTAATGTTAGCGCGTTGACTGGTATTCGTGATGATTCGAGGTTTTTTCAAATTACCGCACCAGTTCAACCCGGAAACAGCGGTGGTCCACTTTTTGATGATAAAGGAAATGTCATTGGCATCGTAACCGAAAAGTTGAACGCACTATATATAGCTGCCCAAACCGGTGATATTCCACAAAATGTCAATTTCTCCCTCAAGAACAATCTCATCATCAATTTCTTAGATACCAATAATATTCCTTATAGTTCTACAATTAATTCGAAGATCATTTCCCTTGTCGATTTAACAGAAAAAGCAAAAGAATTTACGGGACAAATCCTCTGCAACTAAAACCTCTCTAACCTTTCCATAACCCTTTCAAACTTTACAGAGAGGGTATCATGACCGCACGGATCACAACTGTCACATTCCAAGGCATCGACGTTATTGAGGTCGAGGTTCAGGTTTCCATCACCAATGGCTTGCCCGCGCTTAACATTGTCGGGCTGGCAGATAAGGCGGTTTCAGAAGCGCGCGAGCGGGTACGCTCTGCGCTCAGTGCGCTTGGTCTGTCCCTGCCGCCCAAACGGATCACGGTCAATCTATCGCCTGCCGATCTTGCCAAGGAAGGATCACACTTTGATCTACCCATTGCCCTCGGCCTGCTCACTGCCATGGATGTGCTGTCGGAAGAAGAGTTGATGCCCTTTATCGTGCTGGGGGAGCTGGCGCTTGATGGGCGCCTTTCCCCCGTTGCCGGGGTTTTGCCTGCTGCCATTCATGCACAAGTCAACAACCGCAATATCCTGTGCCCCAAAGCCCAAGGCGGTGAAGCGGTTTGGGCCGGAGATTTAGACGTCATCGCGCCGCATAGTCTGCTGGAATTGGTCAACCATTTTAAAGGCCGTTGCCTGTTGGAACGTCCAACCCCGATTAAAGCAAACCGCAATACCGCCCGCGATGCCTTAGACCTGCGTGATATTCGCGGGCAAGAAAGTGCCAAACGCGCCCTTGAGATTGCAGCCGCCGGTAATCATAACCTGTTGCTCTGTGGCCCACCCGGCGCAGGCAAATCCATGCTCGCACGTCGCTTGCCCGGTATCCTGCCGCCCCTTGATGCCTATGAAGCCCTTGAAGTCTCCATGATCCATTCCATTGCAGGCACGCTGCCCGAAGGTGGCTTGATGGTGGATCGCCCGTTTCGTGATCCCCATCATTCCGCCTCCATGCCCGCGCTGATCGGCGGGGGACATCGGGTGCGACCGGGGGAAGTTTCCCTTGCTCATTTGGGTGTGCTGTTTCTAGATGAATTGCCAGAATATAACCGCCCCGCCCTTGAAGCCTTACGCCAGCCGCTGGAAACGGGCCGGGCAGAAATTGCGCGGGCCAATGCTCATGTCAGTTATCCCGCGCGTGTGCAACTGATCGCCGCGATGAACCCCTGCCGCTGCGGGCATTTAAGTGATCCGGCACTTGCCTGTTCACGCGCGCCCAAATGTGCGGAAAGTTATCGCGATAAAATCTCCGGCCCCTTGCTGGACCGGATTGATTTGCACCTCGACGTCCCGCCCGTCAGCCCTGCTGATTTACACCTGCCACCCGCCCAAGAAGGCAGTGTCGAGGTGCGCCAACGGGTCCACGCCGCCCGCCAGATCCAACGCACCCGCTATGAAGCCCACGGCATCCGCACCAATGCCGAGGCCGATGGGGAATTGCTGCTAAACATCGCGACACCAGACACGGCGGGCAAAAACCTGTTGTTGGAAGCCACCAATAAGCTGAAACTGTCCGCACGCGGCTACCACCGTATTTTGCGTGTGGCGCGCACCTTGGCGGATTTGGAACAAACAGAACAGGTGCACAGCCGACATATTGCCGAAAGCCTGTCCTATCGCCCCAATATCATCCGAAAGGAAAAGACAGCTTTTGCCGTGTAAGGCATGCCCTAACGTTTTTCCTTAAAAAAGGACGTAAGCAAATCTGCACAGTCGGTTTCGCGTAAGCCCCCATACACTTCCGGCTTATGATGACAGGTCGGTTGATTATAAAAACACGCGCCATGGTCCACCCCACCGCCTTTAGGATCATAAGCCCCAAAGTACAGACGGCGGATCCGCGCAAAGGAAATCGCGGTGGCGCACATGGTGCAGGGTTCCAGCGTGACATAGAGGTCGCAATCGATCAGGCGTGCGCTGCCAAGGGCGCGTCCTGCTTCGCGGATCGCCAGAATTTCTGCATGGGCAGACGGGTCATGATCTTCCTCACAGCGGTTGCCCGCCCGCGCGATAATCTCCCCGTTCGGGGCCACAATAACGGCACCGATGGGGACTTCCCCGCGCGATTTTGCCTTTTCAGCTTCTTTTAAGGCTTGTTCCATATAATCACTCATAGACATCGTTATAATACAGCGTTATGAGTGTGGCTATGAAAACTCCCCTGATTGGCATTACCATGGATAGCGAAGACGGCAGCCCGAGCGCCTATTCAAAATTCGACTGGTATGCGTTACGCGAAAATTACGCCGGTGCGGTTGCCCATGCCGGTGGCCTGCCCCTTCCCCTGCCCCATGAGCCGGAGCTGGCAAACCAGTATCTCGACCTCATTGACGGGCTGGTTGTGACGGGCGGTGCCTTTGATGTCTCCCCCGCTATGTATGGGGAAAGTGATGTCCATGACACGGTTATCACCAAGGACAAACGCACCCGTTTTGAATGGGCGATGGTACAAGGCGCGCTTGAACGCGACATGCCGATTTTGGGGATTTGCGGCGGTCAACAATTGTTGCATGTAGTCTTGGGCGGTAAGCTGGTTCAGCATATCCCGGACCTGTATAAAGACTGCCTGCCCCACGAACAACCGAACCCGCGTGACGAGGCAGGCCATACGGTCACTGTGAAAACAGGCACCTTGTTGCACAACATCGTTGGGGAAGATGAACTGAGCGTCAATAGCGCCCATCATCAAGCCGTGTTGGACGAACCCGCAGGCGTTGTCATCAATGCCACCGCACCGGATACGGTCCTGGAAGGGATCGAAGTACCGGACAAAAAATTCTGTCTGGGTGTACAATGGCACCCGGAATTCCATATCTGCGAAGGTGATAAAAAAATCTTCGCTGCATTTATTGAGGCTAGCCGATCATGAGTGATGATAAATTGACCCTAAAAGGTGACCGGATCGCCAAGGTGATTGCCCGCGCCGGTGTCTGTTCGCGCCGCGAGGCCGAACGCATGATCGAAGAAGGCCGCGTCAGCGTCGATGGCGAGATCATCAAAAGCCCCGCCCTGAACGTGGTGCCGACCAACATCATCGTGGTTGACGGCAAAGCCTTACCCGACAGACAGCCGCCGCGCCTCTGGCGCTTTCACAAGACCCGCGGTCTGATCACCACCAACAAAGACCCCGAAGGTCGCCCGACGGTTTTTGAACAACTGCCCCAAGGCACACCGCGTGTGATTTCTGTCGGACGACTGGATTTTAATACCGAAGGTCTGTTGCTGTTGACCAACGATGGCGAGCTTGCGCGTTATCTGGAACGTCCAGACAGTGGCATGGTGCGCCGTTATCGCGTGCGCGTCCACGGCCGCGTCAACGAAGATGAATTGGCCGCCCTGAAAGAAGGGCCGGTCATCGACGGTGTGCAATATGGACCGGTCGAAGCCATTTTGGATGTGCAAAAAGGGTCCAATGCCTGGATCAATATCAACATCCGCGAAGGTAAAAACCGCGAGGTTCGCCGTGTCATGGAATCGCTTGGCTATGAAGTGACCCGCCTGATCCGGACCGACTACGGGCCCGTCCAATTGGGTAAACTCCCGCAAGGAGAATTAGAAGAAATCCCGCGCAAAGCCCTAAGCGAATGGTTTGGCGGTAAAGTTGCTGGCATTAGCGGTAACAGCAAAGGCGCGAGCAAAGAAGGCTTTGCCCAAGCCAAGGAAAAGCCGCGCTTTAAAGGCCCGCGCCGTGATAAAGCCGCAGACGAAGAAGACACCCGCAAAGGGCCACGTCGTGGCACGAAACCATCGGAAAAAGGCGTGAGAAAAGGTCCACGCCGTGACAAAAATACGGACGAAAGCGACCGCAGAACCGGTCCGCGCAAAGGTCCCCAAAAAGGAAGAAAGCCAAATGCGGATCGTCGGCGGTAAATATAAAGGGCGCAAGCTGACAGCGCCGGAGGGACGCGACACCCGTCCCACCTCGGATCGTGCACGTGAATCGATCTTCAACATTCTGGAACACCAAAGCTGGGGGCGTTCTGCCTTGCGCGGCGGTCGTGTGCTGGATGTGTTTTGCGGCACAGGGGCATTAGGTATCGAAGCCTATTCGCGCGGGGCAGAGCATGTGACCTTTATGGATAAAGACGAAACCGCCATGAAGTGCCTGATGCAGAACCTGAAAGGTCTGGGCGATCGCACGCAAATCCATACCATGCGCGTGGATGCCACCGCCCCCACGACCGCCCAAAATCCGTGCAGCCTGATCTTTATGGATGCGCCTTACAAGTCGGGCCTGAACGATCTGGCCATTGCCGCCCTAAAAGCCAAAGGGTGGGTCGCAGACAAAACCCTGTTTGTCGTCGAAGTGTCCAGAAAAGAAAACTGGATCACACCGGATGGATTTGAAGAACTGGATCGGCGCAAATATGGCGCCGCCCAAGTAATCTTCTTTCAGGCTTAAGGGAAATAAGACCGGGTTTTATTGGCGATCGCGACCAGCGATAACATGACGGGGACTTCGACCAATACCCCGACAACGGTCGCCAGCGCCGCACCGGAATGAAGCCCGAACAAGGAAATCGCGACCGCGACCGCCAATTCAAAAAAGTTGGAGGTGCCGATCAACGCACAAGGGGCCGCGATTTTATGGGGTAACTTCAATAGTTTTGCCGCCCCATAGGCCACCACAAAAATCCCGTAGGTTTGCAGCATTAACGGGATCGCAATCAGCACAATCGCTTGCGGCTTTTCAAAGATGGTTTCCGCCTGAAAGCCGAACAACAGCACAACCGTGGACAGTAAGCCCACAATAGACCACGGCTTGATCCGGTCCAAAAACCCGTTGAGGCGGGATAGATCGTTTTTACGTTCCAGTTTTTTGCGCGTCCAAACCCCTGCCAACAAAGGCAGCAGCACATACAGCACGACCGAGATCAACAAGGTTTCCCACGGGACATGCACATCGGTGACACCCAACAAAAACGCAGCAATCGGCGCAAAGGCAAAGATCATAATAATATCGTTGATGGACACCTGCATCAGCGTATAGGTGGCATCGCCCTTGGTCAGCTGGCTCCAGACAAACACCATGGCTGTGCAGGGTGCAACACCAAGCAAGATCATGCCTGCGATATATTCATCCGCCGTTTTAGGATCGACAAAATCAGCAAAAAAGATTTTAAAGAACAGCCAGCCCAGTGCCGCCATGGTAAAGGGCTTGATCAACCAATTGATCACCACAGTCAAGATCAAGCCTGCCGGCTTTTTGCCCACATCCTTAAGGGCTGAAAAATCGATCTGCGCCATCATGGGGTAGATCATCAACCAGATGAAGACTGCGACCACCAGATTGACATGAGCCACTTCCAATTTCGCAACAAAGGCAAAACCGTTGGGCAAGACACTGCCAAGGCCGACCCCGACAACAATCGCCAGTCCGACCCACAATGTCAAATATCTCTCGAAAAGGCCCATCGTGATCCCCTTGTTATCATTCATCCGGCCCTTTTATATTTCGAATATTATCGAAATGTCAAATCACAGGATTGTTTAACCCGACCGCCCAAACAGACGTTCAATATCCTTGAGCTTGAGTTCCACATACGTCGGGCGACCATGTTTGCACTGACCAGAATGGGGCGTTGCCTCCATCTCGCGCAACAGGGCATTCATTTCATCCAGACTGAGGCGACGGCCAGCGCGGATGCTGCCATGACAGGCCATGGACCCGCAGACATCCATCAAGCGATCTTTTAAGGACATGGCCTCATCCACTTCAGCAAGGCTATCGGCCACATCCTTGACCAAGCCCTGCACGTCGACTTTTGCGCCCAACATGGCAGGTACTTCGCGCACAACCACCGTGCCGGAGCCAAAATTTTCCAGCACCAAGCCCAGTTCTTCCAGCTCGGCTGCGCGCGCGACCAGGCGGTCGGCATCGGCAAGGTCCAGCTCCACCACTTCGGGGATCAGCAAGCCTTGGCGTTTGACGCCATTGGCTTCCACGCCATTTTTAATGCGTTCATAGACCAATCGTTCGTGGGCCGCATGTTGATCAACCATGATGATCGCATCGCCACTTTGCGCAATGATATAGGTTTCATGCAACTGGGCACGCGCGACGCCAAGAGGGTATTGTTCCGGCGGGGCAGACATCGCTACATCAGAAGACTGCTGCACATTGGCTTGCGGTGGGGCATCAAATCCGCTTAGCGGGGCCTGAAAACTCGCCGCACGTTCACGCAAACCTTCCGGCACATAATGACCCACACCACTTGAGTGATGCGGCGACGTGATCGCCCGTGCCATCTCGATCGTGCGCGGGTCCATCTCATACTGTTGCGGATGCTGCATCGGTGCGCGCATGGAGGCCAGCGCCTCGTCACTGACGGTGGTTGAGGCCAAATGCCCTGCTCCGTTCAGCGCCTGTTTTAACGCACTGACGATCAGACCGCGTACCCCTTGCGGATCACGAAAACGCACTTCCGCCTTTGCCGGATGGACGTTCACATCCACCGCGCGCGGCGGCAGTTCAATAAACAGCGCCAGCAACGGATGGCGATCATGGGCCAAAAAGTCACGGTACGCCCCCCGGATCGCGCCATACAGCTGCTTATCCTTGACCGGACGCCCGTTGACGAAAAAGAACTGTAAGGCATTGTTGCCCCGGTTCAGGGTCGGCAAGCTAATATGGCCGGTCAGACGCACATTGTCGCGCTCCGCCTCAATCGGCACCGCGTTTTCTGCAAACTCTTTACCCATAATGCCGCGCAACCGTTCCAGTGTCGCTTCAAACAAATCACCATGGGCGACAGGCAGTTTCAACAATGTGCGCACACCATCACCCAGCGTAAAGCCGATTTCGGGGTGGCACATGGCAAGACGTTTGACGGTATCAATGCCATGCGTCAGTTCTGTGCGCGGGGCTTTTAAGAACTTAAGGCGGGCGGGCGTGGCAAAAAACAGATCACGCACCTCAATACGTGTTCCTTTCGGATGCGCCGCAGGTTCCGGTCCCTGCTTTTCGCCGCCTTCGACACGGATGCACCAGGCATTCTCCGCTTTTTCCGTACGTGAGGTGATAGACATGCGCGAAACCGACCCGATGGAGGGCAACGCCTCGCCGCGAAAGCCCAACGTCGCAATATTAAACAGGTCTTCATCGGGGATTTTAGAGGTTGCGTGGCGTTGCACCGCCAGTTCCAGTTCCTCCGGCTCCATCCCGCAGCCGTCATCGGTGACGGATAACAGGACGCGCCCCCCTTCCTTCATCACGATATCGATACGGCTTGCACCCGCATCAATCGCGTTTTCCACCAGTTCTTTCATGGCAGAAGCCGGACGCTCCACCACCTCACCGGCGGCGATCTGGTTAATCAGGGTCTGAGGGAGAAGGCGAATACCCATAGCTTAAATAAATTCTTTCTTCAGTCGTTTCATATATTTCAACAGCCCTTCGGTGGAGGCATCTTCGTCCATAATCGGCACTTCACCGGTCAGCTTTGGCGTCAGGTCTTTGGCCAACTGCTTGCCCAACTCCACGCCCCACTGGTCGAAGGAATTGATGTTCCAGATGATGCCCTGCACAAACACCTTATGTTCGTAAAGCGCCAACAACTGCCCCACGGTAAAAGGAGTCACCAGCGGCAACACCAAAGAATTACTGGGTTTATTACCGGGGAAGGTGCGGTGCGCGGCGAGCTTGTCGATACGGTTTTGCGCCATCCCCTTTGCCGCCATTTCCGCGCGGGCTTCTTCTTCGGTTTTTCCCAACATCAGGGCTTTGGTCTGAGCCAGGAAGTTGGACAGCAAAATCGTTTGATGTTCGCGCAACGGATGATGGTTGTTCGCCACCCCGATAAAGTCCATCGACACATTCCAGCTCCCTTGATGGAGCAATTGAAAAAAGGAATGTTGCGCATTGGTGCCCGCGTGCCCAAAAATAACCGGCCCCGTGGTGTAATCCACCGGACGCCCCTGTAAGTCCACGCGCTTGCCATTGCTTTCCATATCCAGCTGCTGGAGATATTGCGGAAAACGGGTCAGGTATTGGTCATAGGGCAAGACCGCATGGGTGGACCAGCCAAAAAAGTTAGCGTACCACACCCCCAACAACGCCATAATGATCGGCATATTATGTTCAACGGGCGAGGTGCGGAAATGCTCGTCCATCGCGTGCGCACCTTCCAGCATCTCTTCAAACTTATCAAAGCCGATGACCAGCGCAATCGCCAGCCCAATCGCTGACCAGACCGAATAACGTCCCCCGACCCAATCCCAAAACGGGAACATATAGTCCGTATCTATCCCGAAATCGCGGACCTTTTCTTCGTTGGTGGACACGGCAACAAAATGTTTGCGAACCGCCTCCCCGCCCAAGCGTTTCACCAGCCAAGAACGCGCCGATCTGGCGTTCAGCATGGTTTCCTGTGTGGTGAAGGTTTTGGAGGCGACAATAAACAGCGTGGTTTCCGGGTCCAGATCCCGCAAGGTCTCCATCAAGTGGGAGCTATCCACGTTGGAGATAAAACGCGGGCTAAGATCATCACGCTGATAACTCCGCAAAGACTGCAAGGCCATGATCACTCCAAGGTCAGACCCACCGATGCCGATGTTCACCACCGTTTTAATCGGTCGGCCCGTCACCCCGCGCCAATGACCTTTGCGCACATCTTCACTAAAGCGACGCACTTTGTTTAAGACGGCGCGCACCTCCGGCATCACATCGACACCATCCACCATCATGGGACGTTCAGAACGGTTGCGTAGCGCCACGTGAAAGACCGCGCGATCTTCCGTCGAGTTGATATGTTCGCCTGCAAACATTTTGTCGCGCACTTGTTCGACATGGCAGCTTCGGGCCAGATCGCTCAACAGCGTCATGGTCTGTTCGGTGATGCGGTTTTTGGAATAATCCAGCAGAATCCCGCTGGAGCGCACCGAGAATTTTTCAAAACGGTCCGTATCCTGCTTAAACAGGTCGCGCATATGCAGCGATTTTACATCTTCATAATGGGCTTGAAGGGTTGTCCATGCCGGATTGTCTGTCAGGGCGCTCATTGTCCTGCTTCATTCGTGATTTGAAAAAAAATCAGCCTAAACGCTTTTTGAGGGAAAGGGAATCCCTCAAGCGCGATTTCGTTTAGGCATTTTTCTTGGTAACCAGATAAATGCCGCTAAAGATCATCACAATCCCATAATAATGATAGGTTTGCAGATGTTCGCCAAGCAAAAGCATCGCTAAAACCGCGCCAAATACCGGCATCAAATTCAAGAATGTCCCTGCCACATTCGCCCCGACCAGTTCCACACCCCGGTTCCAGCATAACAACGACAACACGGACGGAAAAATGCCGATATAGCCAAAGGCCAGCACCGTATTACGGTTTAAGACAATCTCCGCACCCGTCGACATTTCCCAGCCATAAAGCGGGATCAAAAAGATAATCCCCGCAATCACCAACGCATAGGTAAACCCAAATCGCGACAGACCCGCAGGGATTTTTGCCAACAGGACCGTATAAACCGCCCAGACAAAGACCGCACCCAAGATGATTAAATCACCGGGGTTGAAATCCAATGTGGAAAAGGTCGCCACATCCCCACGCAACACGACCCAGCTCACCCCCACCAAAGACAGGGCCATCCCGACCACCCCCAGCGGATTAAGGCCTTTGCGCAGGATCACAACGGAGAAAAAGAGCGTCACAACCGGGATGGCCGCCTGCACCAAGGAGGTATTGACCACATTGGTATAATGCAATCCCCAATAAAGCAGCATGTTAAACATCGTGATGCTGAGAAAGCCCTGCACCGCCAGATAAGGGATATGTTGACGCAAGATATGGAGATCGTTTTTAAACGCCTTCAAACAGATCGGCGTCAAAATCACCAGTGCAATCACCCAGCGCCAGAACACCATGCCAATGGGCGGTAAATCCGTTGCAAAAGCGCGCCCCACGACCGAGTTCCCTGCCCAGAACAAAACAGCTAACGACAACAGCACATAAGGATGCAGGAAAATACGCACGGCTCATCCAATACAACAGGAGATAACAAAGCAGCGAATGAGGCTTTTAGAATGTCCGACGCAGAAAGTCCAGTTTTGCATCCACTGGAAAATTCAACCGATCTTTTATTCCGCCGCTTTAGACGGCAGGTAATCGGTGATATCCACCTCGTCTATCTGTTCCGGTTTCAGGAATTTCTCTGCATAGTGCTTATATGTTCCGCTTACGAGAAACAGTTCAAACAGATCTGCGTCCAGATGCTGATCCTTCACCATAAAGGACATGATCTTTAACGATTGCGACAAGGTTTTCGGCAGTTTGTAGGGGCGATCCGCAGCGGTCAAAGCTTCAAAAACATCCGCGATTGCCATCATACGCGCAGGTAACGACATGTCAGCACCCGTCAATTGACGCGGATAGCCGGTGCCATTCATTTTTTCATGATGCCCGCCGGCATATTCCGGCACACGGCTGAGGTATCTTGGGAAGGGGAGCTGTTCCAGCATAATGATCGTCTGGATCATATGGTCATTGATCTTGAAGCGGTCTTCTTCGGTCAGCGTACCGGCCTTGACTTTCAGGTTATAAAGTTCGCCCTGATTATAAAGATTTTGTGGTGGCGTAACTTTAAAGCCAAACGGGTTATCCTCTTCAAACAGGGATTTATCTTTACGCGCAAAAATATGGTGGGGCTGATCGGACAATAACTTTTCCATCACCGGCAGGGCAGGTTCTGCGCCCAACGCCTGTTTACGGGTCAATTCCTCATGCCCGATACCTAAGCGATCCGACAGGGTGCGGGTCCATGTTTCCTTGGCGATTTCGTCCAGTCGGGCCATGCGTTCAGGTGCCATAAACTCCCCGCCCACATTACATTCAGCCACAAAAGCAAAATCATCATCAAGTTGGGGAAGGCGGTCCTGAAACGCTTGATCCAGCGCCTGCTTTTCAGCACCGTCATCCGTTTTCGCCAACTTTTTCAGATAGTCGATTTCCGCATCCCGCTTCAGGACTTCAAAGCGCATCCGAACTTCATGAATGCGGTCATAGATGGTTTCAAGTTTGGTTGCTTTATCGACAATATATTCAGGGGTGGTGACTTTACCACAGTCATGGAGAAGGCCGGCAATATGAAGCTCATATTGTTCTTCTTCCGTCATATGGAAACCCGCGAAGGTACCCTCTTTCTGCTTGATCGCGGCCTCTGCCAACATATCCGTTAATTCAGGCACACGTTGACAGTGTCCCCCTGTATAGGCGGATTTGGCATCAATCGCCCCGGCAATCAATTCAATGAAAGACACAAGCAACTGTTTTTGAGCTTCGACCAGCAACTGATTGTCCAGTGCAATCGCGGCTTGCGCGGCCAAAGCTTCGACAAAAGGTTGCAACTCCGCATCAAAGGGGATGACCTCGCCCGTGTCACAGTCCTGCGCGTTCAACAACTGCAAGACCGCAATCACGCGACCTTCGTTATTATACAGCGGCACCGTTAAAAAAGATTGCGACCGATAGCCCGTCGCTTCATCAAACTTTTTTGTCCCTTGAAAGTCAAAGCCCTCAAATTCATACGCGTCGTCGATGCTTATGGTATGTTTGGACAAGGCACAATAAGACGCAACGTTTTTGCGGTTTTCTTCCCCTGTTTCGGCGTCATACAGCTCAACAGGCGGCAGCATGATCTCATTGCCCGACGTGCCACCATTATAAATGTTCAGACTGTCATTGCGCATGATCTCGAAGCGCAACCGCTTATCGTCATCAACCATACGATAAAGCGTGCCGCCGTCGGCGTTGCACATGGATTTAGCTTCGTTCAGAATCTTTTCCATAAGGCGCACGGAATTGCGCTCGGTTGATAAGGTCAAGCCAATATCAAGTAGCTTTTTGAAACGATCTACAGTTCCGTCTGCCATAAACAGCGTTCTCTCAAGGTTTTATTGGACGAATCTTATAGACAGTATCCTGCGCATAAATTCGCTTTATTAGTTCTTTAGTGGAGTTCAGTAACCCTAAGTAAATATATCAAAGTTTCACAAGCAGATACAAAAAATTCTAAAAAATCTAGTGAACCGAGACTTGAGGGCTACCTAATTCCACCTCAGAGTAAATTGCCAATGTGATTTCAACATAGTCCACCAACGCCTGCAATTGCACAACCGGATTAATTGTATGACAGTCGGGGTCCTTCTCGATGAGTTCATTTACAAAAGACAAATCATCTTCGCTGTGATGTAGAACACAGAAAAAATCACCATAAAGCTCCGCAACCAGATCGGGAGCACGAAAACGCGCATAATCCGGCTGATTGTGGCCGGTCAATAAATTTTTCAATAAAGACTGTAAAAGTGTTTTTGTAATTTGGGCCGGAATCATCTTTTTTGCGCTCCTTGTTCAAGAAAAATCTGTAAGTCTGCCTCACAGCTTGTTATGAGAAGACCTGAACGTTTTTTCTTAAAGGGTTAAACCATGCCGTTTTCTTCCTTACGCGACTTTATGGACAAGCTGGAACGCGAAGACCGTCTGGTCCGCATCAAGGAACCGATCTCTCCCGTTCTGGAAATGACCGAGATCCAGACTCGCCTGCTCGCAGAAGAAGGTCCGGCGGTTCTGTTTGAAAATGTCGTCAAAGAAGATGGCACCCCTTATGACATGCCCGTACTGGTCAACCTGTTTGGCACCGTGGAACGCGTGGCTTGGGGGATGGACCGCGAACCGTCGCAGTTGCGCGAAGTCGGGGAAACACTGGCGTTTTTAAAACAGCCGGAACCGCCGGGCGGGTTTAAAGAGGCGCTTAAGCTGCTGCCTCTTGCCAAAACCGTCATGTCCATGAAACCCAAGACCGTGCGCAAAGCGCCCTGTCAGGAAGTTGTCTTGGAAGGTGATGACATTGATCTGTCCAAACTGCCGATCCAGACCTGCTGGCCGGGAGAGCCTGCACCGCTGATCACCTGGCCTTTGGTCGTAACCCGCGGACCTGATAACGGCAAAACGGACGATTTCAACCTCGGCATCTATCGTATGCAGGTATTGGGCAAGGACCGCTGCATCATGCGCTGGCTGAAACACCGTGGCGGGGCACAGCATTTCAAACGCTGGGTCGATAAAAACAACGCCCCCATGCCTGCTGCCATCGTCCTTGGCGCTGATCCGGGGACCATCTTGGCGGCAGTGACACCTGTGCCGGATACCCTATCGGAATATCAATTTGCCGGCCTGCTGCGCGGCAAAAAGGTCGAACTGGTCGATTGTAAGACCGTCCCGCTGAAAGTCCCTGCCGAAGCCGAGATCGTGCTGGAAGGCTATGTGCGCCATGATGAAGAGGCCGCCGAAGGACCGTACGGCGATCACACCGGCTATTACAACAGCGTGGAAAACTTTCCCGTCTTTGAGATCAGCGCCATCACCATGCGCAAAAAACCGATCTTCCTCTCCACCTTCACAGGGCGCCCGCCAGATGAACCGAGCGTGCTGGGCGAAGCTTTGAACGATGTGTTCGTGCCCTTGCTGCAACAACAGTTCCCCGAAATTGTGGACTTTTGGCTACCACCAGAAGCGTGCTCCTATCGTGTGGCCGTGGTGTCGATCAAAAAAGCCTATCCCGGTCACGCCAAACGTGTCTTGATGGGATGCTGGTCCTTCTTGCGTCAATTTATGTATACCAAGTTCATCATCGTGGTGGATGATGATATCGATGCGCGTGACTGGAAAGACGTCTGGTGGGCGGTGTCCACCCGCATGGACCCGGTGCGCGATACCATGTTGGTTGAAAATACCCCGATTGATTATCTTGATTTTGCCTCCCCCGAAAGCGGGTTAGGCGGCAAGGTCGGTTGGGATGCCACCAACAAGATGGGTAATGAAACCCACCGTGAATGGGGCACCAAAATCTACATGGACCAAGACGTGGTCGATAAGGTCAGCGATATGTGGGACAAACTGGGTCTGCCGGGGTCCGGCAAGCCGATTTGGAAATAACGCCCTTGCCAGAAGTTTTCAGGCGGATATCTTAAAGACCAGACACAAAGACAATTGGATAAAGAGACAACACACATGAGCCAACATCAAAAAAACCTCGACCTTCTAAGCGATATTGTCAAAAAAGCACAAGGTCTAGGGGCAGACGCCGCCGATGCGGTCATGGTGGAAGGCACGTCGCTGTCTTTATCCCAACGTCTGGGTAAACCGGAAAATCTGGAACGTTCCGAAGGTCAAGACCTTGGATTGCGCGTCCTCATCGGACAACGCCAAGCCATCGTTTCCTCCAGCGACTTAAAAACCGATGCGTTAAACGAACTGGTAGAACGCGCCATTGCCATGGCCCGCGTCGTACCGGAAGATACCTTCTGCGGCCTTGCTGATCCTGACCAGTTGGCAACGGAATTTCCCGATGTCGATGGCTATGATCCCTATGAGCCGGACGAACAAACCCTGATCTCCTGGGCGACCAAAGCCGAAGATGCCGCCCGTTCGGTTGACGGCGTGACAAATTCCGAAGGTGCAGAGGCCGGATGGGGCCGCCACGACGTTGCCATCGTGGGCAGCAATGGTTTATCCCATGCCTACACCTCATCGGGTTGTTCCATTAGTGCCTCCATCTTGGCAGGGGAAGGCACGGCGATGGAACGTGACTACGACTATTCAACAGCCGTGTATGCGTCTGACCTGACCGACCCGGAAACCATCGGGCGCACAGCGGGGGAAAAAGCAGTTGCCCGCCTGAACCCACGCAAAGTTGCCACCCAAAAAGTCCCCATCATTTATTCACGCCGGGTCTCCGCAGGTTTGCTCGGCCATCTCAGCGGGGCGATCAACGGCAGCTCCATCTCACGCGGGACAAGTTTCTTAAAAGACAAGATGGGAGAGCAGATCTTTGCCTCCAACATTACTATTGTGGATGACCCGCACCGCAAACGCGGCCTGCGTTCCAAACCCATCGATGGCGAAGGTCTAGCCAACAAAAAACGTAACTTCGTTGAAGACGGCGTGCTGCAAAGCTGGATTCTGGATTTACGCACAGCCCGTCAATTGGGGCTGGAAAGCACGGGCCATGCCGCACGCGGCACCGGCTCTGCCCCCTCACCCAGCACCACAAACTTTTATATGGAAGCTGGCGAGCTTAGCCCTGAAGACTTGATGGCCGACATCAAGGAAGGATTCTACGTTACCGAATTGATCGGCATGGGTGTCAACGGCGTGACGGGGGATTATAGCCGGGGGGCGGCCGGTTTCTGGATTGAAAATGGCAAGATCAGCTATCCGGTCAGCGAATTGACCATCGCAGGCAATCTGAAAGACATGTTCCTGAACCTGACGCCTGCCAGCGATCTGGAATTCCGCTATGGCACCAACGCCCCGACAGTGCGACTAGAAGGTCTTACGGTTGCCGGACAATCGGCTTAAGCGCGTTATACACCAACAAGCTTTCGCGCACATCACGCCCCAGCTTCTTGCGGAACGGATTAAGGATCACCGCAAGAATACCGATAAACCGCATCACATGACGAATATGCGGCCACACGGTCTTTGGGGCTTGGGCGCGATAAGCGGTTAACAAACGGGTGAGCAACTGGCCTGAGCCGTCATCAAAGCGTACAACCGACACCAGAAAACGCAACACATCACGCGCTTGGGCGGCTTCGCATCCCATGGCTTCGCCCACGCCTTCTTCAAAATCGATAAAGCCAACTTCCCCGTCTGGGGAAAGCACCATATCGCGCAACTGCCCGGTGCCGTGCCAGCCACCTTTTTGATGCAGCAATGCCAAACTTTCGATGGCGCGGATCAGCAAGGGTTCCTTGTCATCGCGTTTTTGAACTTCATCAAAGACACAAGGGCCGATGTCACTCAGCAACAACCAACCCGGTTGACGCGCAATCACCTTGGGCACCAAAACGCCGCGCTTTGCCACATGTTCCAAACGGGCGGCTTCTTCATCCAGCCCTTGTTGACCGGAAGCTGACACGGTGGAGCGCAGCAATTCAATGCGGGTGAGGCCCGCAAAGATATCCTGTACCTTGTGCCAGATGTTGCGCTGACATGTCAGTGAAATTTTGATCCAGTAGCGCTGCCCGTCCCAGTCGATGGGAACACTGCGCGCAGGAACACCGCGATCAACGTAGTCCTGAACTGCTTTGATAAGTCCGTTTTGCATGGGCGAAGCTTTAATCTACTTTAGCCTGAAATACAAGCAAGCACATGAAGGTATGGCACATTCTCAAATCACATGGTAATGTGCGCGCCATCCCTGATGAATAGGAAGGATTTCCCGACTTTGGAACCAGAACATAAGCTGGATAGCCGCACTTTTCCTTTGATGAAACGCATCATCATCGAAAATGTGTTGCCCTATAAAACGCAATTGATCATCGCCCTGATTTTCATGGCCGTCTCGTCGGCTTCCGCCGCACTCAGTATGTGGTTGCTGAAACCGGTTGTGGACGAGATTTTCATTGCGAAAAACACAGATATGCTCTGGAGTGTCGGGGTCGGAATCATCTTCGTCTTTATCATCAAGGGCGTGTCCCAATTTGGGCAAGCCGCCACCATGTCGTGGATGGGCCTGCGCATTGTGACCGACCTTCAGGTGCGGCTCTATGACCATCTGATGAAGATGGACCTGTCCTTTTTCCATGCCAATCCCAGTGGCACGCTTGTCTCGCGCTTTATGACCGATGCGGTGTTGATGCGGAATACCGCAACCAAGGTGTTAACCAGCGCCGGTAAAGACGTGACCTTGTTAATCGGCATGATCGCGGTCATGTTGATCACCAACTGGCAGCTGGCGCTTTTTGCCCTGATCGTCTTTCCCATCACCATTGGTCCGGTCCTTAAGATCGGCAAGCGCATCCGTAAAGTCAGCACCAATACGCAGATCGAGTTTGGCAAAATCCTGACTTTCCTCACCCAGAGCATTTCCAGCGTGCGCCACGTTAAAGCCTATCGGATGGAACAGTATGAACGTGCCCAGATGCGCGGTCATACGGAAAATATCCGCCGACTGGTGTTTAAATCCGAACGCACGAAAGCCCTGAACTCCCCGATTATGGAGACGGTCATCGGTTTCACCGTCGCCTCCGTCATCGTCTATAGCGGTTATCAGGTCATCGACGGCGTCAAAACACCCGGTGACTTTTTCGCCTTCCTCGCCTCGGCCTTTAGTGCCTATGAGCCTGCAAAACGTCTGGCGCATTTAAACTCGGAAATGCAGGCCGGTCTTGCCGGCGCTGTGCGTCTGTTTAACCTACACGCCACTAAACCAAACATTAAAGACGCAGAAAATGCCCGTGATCTTGACGTGAAAGGAGGCGAGATTGCCTTTAACAATGTCAGCTTTAATTATGAGGACGGCACCGCCGCCCTGAAAGACGTCGACATCCACATCCCCGCAGGCAAAACCGTTGCGCTGGTCGGGCCAAGTGGCGCGGGCAAATCCACCGTGCTAAATCTGGTTCCACGTTTTTACAATATCAATGCGGGCAAAATCACCATTGATGGGCAGGATGTGGCGAGTGTCAAGCTGGGGTCTTTGCGCAAATCCTGCGCCCTTGTCAGTCAGGAAACCGTGTTGTTTGACGATACCGTGCGCGCCAATATCGCCTATGGTAAAATCGATGCCACGGAAGACGAAATCATCGCTGCCGCCAAACATGCTGCCGCCCACGACTTTATCATGGCCCTGCCGGAAGGGTATGACACAGTTGTCGGGGAAGACGGGGTGAAACTGTCCGGCGGTCAGCGCCAACGTGTCTCCATCGCGCGTGCCATGTTGAAAAATTCCCCGATCCTGTTGCTGGATGAAGCCACCTCCGCCCTTGATACGGAGAGCGAGCGCAAAGTCCAAAACGCCTTGCAAGAATTGATGAAGGATCGCACCACTCTGGTCATCGCCCACCGCTTGTCCACCGTGGTTGATGCGGACCTGATCTATGTCATCGACAAAGGGCAAGTTGCCGAACAGGGCACCCACAGCCAATTGATTCAGCAAGACGGTATCTACGCGAAACTGTACGCCATGCAATTTAGTGAAGAAGAGACGCAAAAGGCATGAAACTGATTAAATCCCTGACAAAATCCAATGGATTTCGCAGCTTCCTCTGCTGGGTCGGGGCGCAGTATATCCGCTTGGTCTATCTAACAGGCACTTGGCAGGTAATTAACGGGGACACCCCGCAACAGTTTTGGGATGAAGATAAGCCCTTCATCCTTGCCTTTTGGCATGGGCGCATCCTGTTGATGCCCTATTGCTGGAACCGCAAAAAAAATATCCACATGCTGATTTCCCAACACCGTGATGGGCAACTGATCGCCAAGACGGTGGGGCATTTTGGTATCCAGACCGTTGAAGGATCAACCTCCAAAGGCGGAGTGCAGGCGCTGCGCACCATGTTAAAAGCGCTTAAGGGCGGGGAAAGTATCGGCATTACGCCCGATGGACCGCGCGGACCGCGCATGCGGGCCAGCAACGGCATTGTCAGTGTCGCTAAAATGTCCGGCGTCCCTGTGCTGACCTGCGCGTTTGGCACCACAAAACGCAAGCACTTGCGCAGTTGGGACCGTTTTTGCCTTGCGCTTCCCTTTAGCAAAGGTGTCTTTGTCTGGGGTGATCCCATCCATGTGCCCAAAAAAGCAGATGCGGACGAGCTTTTGGCTTACCAGCAACAGATTGAAGACAGCCTCACCACTGTGCAAAATACCTGCGACGAAATGACAGGGCATCCGCCAGTGGAGGCGGCATGATCTATTCTCTCTATCGCCTGACCACAACTCTTGCCGCGCCCTTGATCTCGCGCTACCTGCAAAAACGATTGGCCAAAGGCAAGGAAGACCCGACACGGTTTAACGAACGCCTCGGCATCGCCAGCCAAGCGCGCCTTGATGGGCTGGTGCTGTGGCTACATGGCGCCAGTGTAGGCGAAGCAATTTCGCTCTTGCCCTTGATTGATCACTTACAAAAAAATGCGCCTGCCTACCGTATTTTAATGACCACCGGCACCGTCACCTCCGCTGAACTCATGGCAAAACGACTGCCGCAAGGGGTGATCCATCAGTTTGTGCCCGTGGATCGCTTGCCCTATGTGCGTGCCTTCCTTGATCACTGGCGACCGGATGTGGCCTTTTGGGCAGAAAGCGAACTTTGGCCCAACTTATTGTGTGAAAGCCACAAGCGCGGGACAAAAATGGCGCTGATCAATGCCCGTATGTCGGAAAAGTCCCTTAGAAATTGGCAGCGCGTGGGTGGTTTTGCAAAAAAACTGCTGTCCACCTTTGATCTCTTCCTCGCCCAGACGGAAAAAGACGCTGAAAATTATCGCACCCTTGGCGCCCAAAATGTCACCTGTGTCGGGAACCTGAAATACGCGTCGCCCGATCTGCCCTGTGACGATCAAGACCTCGCTGCCCTTCAAGCCCTCACCACGGATCGCGCTGTGTGGCTAGCCGCCAGCACCCATCACGGCGATGAAACGTTGGTAGGCCGTGTCCATCAACAGGTCAAACAAGATCACCCCACCCTGTTGACCCTAATCGCACCGCGCCATCCCAACCGCGCCGATGAGATTGAGGCCGACCTCAACGCCCAAGGCTTACATGTCGCCCGACGATCCAAGGGCCAGCAGCCGGATGCGCAAACCGATATCTACCTCTGTGACACCATGGGGGAGATGGGTCTGTTTTATCGCCTCTCCCCCATCGTGTTTATGGGGAAATCCCTTGCGCCCCTTGGCGGGCAAAATCCGCTGGAGCCTGCACGACTGGACTGCGCGTTGTTATGTGGCCCCTATATGACCAACTTCCCGGAGATCATGACCCGCTTTGAAGAGGTTGACGCCATCACGATTGTTAAAGATGAAGGGGAGCTCGCCACACAGGTCAACCAACTTCTCAGCCATCCAGCACAGGCCAACGCCTTGGCAGAACGGGCCAAACAGGTTGCCTATGGGGAAGCTGCGGCCTTGGATCGTATCTATGAGGCCCTGAATAAGACCTTTTCTCTGGACCAACGGGGGCGAGAATGAAAGCACCTGCCTTCTGGTCCCATGGTCAAACGTCCTGTTACGCCAAACTCTTGGCCCCGCTGTCCTGCCTCTATAACCAGATCACCACATCACGCGCCAATCGACTTGCGGACTTTAAAGCCGACATTCCGGTCATTTGCATCGGCAACCTGACCATGGGTGGGGCAGGCAAAACGCCGACAGCCATTGCCCTCTGTAAGATGTTGCGTCGTCTTGGTAAAAATCCGGCCTTTCTCTCGCGCGGCTATGGCGGCAGCCTCACCGGTCCGGTCTTCGTCACCACTGCCCACAAGGCTGTAGAAGTCGGCGATGAACCTTTATTGCTGCGCCAACATGCCCCGGTCTGCGTATCTCAAAACCGCATTGACGGTGCCAAGGCCTTGGTGGCACATGGGGCAGATATCATCATTATGGACGATGGCTTCCAGAACCCGCACTTGCATAAAGACCTGTCACTCATTGTCATTGATGGCGGCTTTGGGCATGGCAACGAACGCGTCTTCCCCGCCGGACCTTTGCGCGAAAGTCTACAAAACGGCCTAGGCCGCACGGACCTTGCCATCCTGATCGGGGATGATGCAACGGGTACAACCGAGCGATTACACCAGATCAAACCGGATTTGCCGATCCTGAAGGCCCATATTCGCGCCGAAGAGAATCCGGTGCTACGAGAGCGCCCCTGCCTTGCCTTTGCCGGGATCGGACGACCGGAGAAGTTTTTTGATACCCTCAACCAACAGGGCCTCAACCTTGTTGGGACAGAAGCGTTCAGCGACCACCACCTCTTTCACGCAAACGAAATTAACAGTTTGAAAGAAAAGGCAAAAAATAGTGGGGCCACCCTCGTCACCACCGAAAAAGATTTCGTGCGCTTGCCCCCCGCCTTACAGGACGGGATCGAAACCCTTAAAATCACACTGGATTTTGAACAAGCCGACATGCTAAACGAACACTTAAAACAATATTGAGTCTTGAGTGATGCGCGCGACCATTCAAAAGTACATTTCCCACCCGTTCCAAGCTGCTGTCGTTCATACAGTTTTCTTTCTTGTGGCCCTTATCCCGCTTGATTTGGCCTCGGCCCTTGGCGGCTGGGTGGCCCGTACCTTCGGCCCCCTGACCAAAGTCAACAAGTTGGCAAAGGACAATCTGGAGCGCGCCTTCCCCGAAAAATCAGCCGAGGATATCCAGCAGATTTTAACGGGCGTTTGGGACAACATCGGACGTACCGCGTTTGAAATTCCACATATTCCAAAAATCAATATCTACGATCAACCGGATCGTTTTGAAATTGTCGGCGAAGAATATATCAACCTCCTGCGTGATGACGGGATCTGCGGCATTTTCTTTTCTGCCCATTTGGCAAACTGGGAATTTTTGCCCCGATCTGTCGCCCAGGCAACCCCGCCGTTACCGGTCGATCTGATCTATCGCGCCCCTGACAACCCGTGGGTTGGCTCTATCTTTGAAAAGCGTAATCCGGAAGGCTGTGGCCTGATCCCCAAGGGGATTAAGGGCGCACGCATGTCCATGGACCATCTGAAAAAGGGCGGTCATCTTGCCTTGCTGGTGGATCAGAAAATGAATGACGGGATTGCGGTGCCCTTCTTCGGGCGCGACGCTATGACCGCCCCTGCCATGGCCCAGTTTGCCTTGCGCTATAAATGCCCACTGGTCCCCGTTCGGATCGTGCGCACCAAAGGCGCAAACTTTAAAATCATCTTTACCGCCCCACTGGACGTTACCGAAACGGACAATCGCAAAGACGATATCCTAAAGATTATGACAGAGGTCAATCAGGTCATTGAAGGCTGGGTGCGTGAACATCCGGACCAGTGGCTGTGGCTGCATCGCCGCTGGCCCAAAGACTAATCACATTAGCCCAACAGCTTTTTAATGGAAATCGCCAGATCATCCGCTGAAAACGGCTTGGTCAGCGCATCATCGGCCCCTAAGGAGCGCGCAAAGGTCAGGGGATCAAATTCCTGTTTATCATAGCCTGTCATGGCAATGATCTTGATGCCTTCGTGGCATTTTCGGATCGCACCAATGGTTTCAAAGCCATCCATCTCCGGCATAAAAATATCCAGCAGGACCAGATCAAACGCATGGATTTGCATCTGTTTTAAAGCTTCTTCGCCATTTTCGGAAACATCCACGTAAAAGTCTTTCGCCCGCAACACTTCGGACATGGCAAGACAGATATCCGGATCGTCATCCACAATTAAAATTCGGTTCATTTTGGTTTTCACATCGACACTCTTTGACGGTGCCCATGACCCCTATTTTTCTAACGCTTGGCCCTATTTGAGCAATAAAAGAGGGTCCATTGCAACATTTTTCAGACTCACCCCCCAATGGAGGTGCGGTCCTGTTGCCCGCCCGCTTTGTCCGATTTTACCCACCGGATCGCCTTTTTTAACTTTTTGACCTTCTTTCACAAGAATTTCATTCATGTGGATATAGATGGATTGCAGTCCAAAACCATGATCAATCATGACCGTTTTGCCCATCAGATACATATCTTCATGCTTTAAGGAAATCACACCATCGGCACTGGCTGTGATCAATGTGCCTACGGGGGCTGCGATGTCCACGCCTTTGTGTGGGCTGCGCGGCTTCCCGTTTAAAATCCGTTGAGAGCCAAAAACGCCTGAGATACGGCCCTTTGCCGGCCAATCAAAGCCTGAGGCAAAAAAAGTTTCATCGCTCACCTTCAGGCGGGCTTCTTTTACCGCTGTATTATCTGCGATAATCCGTTTGGTCGCTTCCGGATTCGGTGTGACTTTCGTTTTCGGCAATCCATCAATGCGTGAAATTTTATAGTCCTGCTTTTCAATCTGCAGGGTTTCACTGGCCTGCTGCCCATCAGGATAGGTGATCAAAAGCTGGCTTTGTGGCTCCGCCAGACGTCCGAACCCCAACAGAAACAGCCCGTCCTTGGACACTTTCACCGTTGTTTTATCCAACTGCACCTGACTGCCGGGCGTCACCGTCCCGTAAATCAGACCGCCCTGCTTCAAAGCCCCATTTAGGGAATAGCTATTGGCCTGTGCCTGAACGCTAAGAAAGCCCGCGACCAATAAGATCACAAATCCAAAGAACGCGGCGCGCGCTGCATTAAAAAACATCAAAACAAACTTCCTTGTTCCGGTGACGGTGATTTTTTACGGGGGGCCGCTTTAGGTTTTGGCTTCGGTTTCGGGGCGACCCGTTGCGGTGTCGGGGTCGCGGTTGGCACGACGCCCTCCCCATTCACCAAAACATCCAGTTTATTGTCCCCGCCAAACTGGATCGACAGTTCCTGCCCGATATTCAAACCGGTGGGTGAGGTCACCGCACTTCCTTCATTATCCGTGACCAGCGCAAAACCACGATCCAGCACGCTTTTGTAGGAATAACTTTCCAGCAACGCTGACAGACTGGACAGCTTTTGTGTGGAGCGTTGGATCGAATCGTCCACCGCCTTGCGACGCACCAAGGCACTCGTGCGGTCATACTGACTGTGCTTGCGCTGTAACAGGGATTGATAGGCGCTCATCAAGGATTGCGTGCGACCCAACAAACGTTCTTGCGCATTCTGAATCTGTTGGCCCGGTGCGGGAATTTTGGAGGCCAATTGTTCGACGCGCATGCCTTGGCGCTGCAACAGGTTTTGGACGGAATTGTCCAAGCGTTCCACCCGATCATCCAGCCGCAATGTCATATCTTCGACCATGCGCTGTGGGTTGGGGATGGCACGCGCAGCGGATTTGACCCGCAGATTGCGCTCATCCATCAAGCGGTTCATGGCAGACACAAGACGGGTGCTGTCATCCATCACTTGGGCGAGCAATTCCATGCGCACAGGCACCGCCATCTCTGCGGCGGCTGTCGGGGTGGGGGCGCGACGATCTGAAGCATAATCGATCAAGGTCGTATCGGTTTCGTGCCCGACCGCAGAAATCAGCGGAATGTCACTTTCTGCCGCTGCACGCACGACAATTTCTTCGTTAAACGACCATAAATCTTCCAACGACCCACCGCCACGCGCAACGATCAACAGGTCAGGGCGCGGGACACCTTGCGTGCCGTCAATACTGTTAAAAGCGCGAATACCTTGGGCAACCTGTTCGGCAGCGCCTTTGCCTTGCACCAGACAGGGCCACAGCAAGACATGACGCGGGAAACGATCGTTCAAGCGATGCATAATATCGCGGATCACCGCCCCGGTTGGGGAAGTCACAATGCCGATAACTTTGGGCAAAAACGGGATCGGTTTTTTGCGTTCCGGTGCAAACAGGCCTTCGGCTGCCAATTTGCGCTTCAAATCTTCCAGTAGCTTCAGCAAGGCGCCTTCGCCCGCAAGCTCCATCGATTCGATCACCAATTGGTATTTAGAACGTCCCGGAAAAGTGGTCAAACGGCCTTTACAGATAACCTCCATCCCGTCTTGGGGACGTAAATCCATCTTGGCGGCTGCCCCTTTCCAACAGACAGCATCCATCACCGCGTTTTCATCCTTCAGGCCCAGATACCAATGACCGGACGTCGCGCGTTTAAAACCGGATATTTCACCGCGTACACGAACAAGGGAAAAAGCGTCTTCGACCGTGCGCTTCAAGGCACCGGACAGTTCAGATACACTCAGGATCGGTTGATTATGTTGCCCCGGTGTGTCAAATGCGTCTGCAAAAGGGTTGTCACTCATGGGGGTCAATATGGTACAAGTCTGCCAAATTGTGAACAGCAAATATGGGAAGTCCTCATGAAAGTACTCGTCATTGGTTCCGGTGGGCGTGAACACGCCTTGTGTTGGGCCATCGCCAAGTCTGCAAAACTCAGCAAACTCTACTGTGCACCGGGCAATGCGGGCATCAGGGATGTCGCGGACTGTGTCAATATTGGCGCAGAAGATGTCGACGCCTTGGTGGATTTTGCCACAGACAACGCCATCGACCTTGTGGTCGTCGGCCCCGAAGCCCCGCTGGTCCTTGGTGTGGTCGATAAACTTGAAGCCAAGGGCATTAAAACCTTCGGCCCCAGTGCCGCCGCGTCCGTCCTTGAAGGGTCCAAAGGCTTTATGAAAGACATGTGCGCCAAAGCAGGCGTGCCGACCGCCGCCTATGGTCGCTTTACAGACGCGGAAAAAGCCAAAGACTTTATCCGTGAAAACGGCGCCCCCATCGTTGTCAAAACCGATGGTCTGGCAGCCGGTAAAGGCGTGATCATCTGCCAAAGCGTTGACGAAGCCCTTAAGGCCGTTGACGACATGATGGGCGACAAAATCTTTGGCGATGCGGGCAGCGAGATCGTGGTCGAGGATTTCCTTGAAGGTGAAGAATGTAGCTTCTTTGCCCTTGTAGACGGGGAACGTGCTTTGCCGCTGGCCGCCGCGCAAGATCACAAGGCCGCTTATGATGGCGATAAGGGTCCCAACACAGGCGGGATGGGTGCCTATTCCCCGACCCCGATTGCGACGCCTGAGATTTGCGATAAAATCATGGAAACCGCGATCACACCGCTGATCAAAACCATGGCGAAAGAAGGTTGCCCTTATAAAGGTGTGCTGTTCTGCGGCCTGATGGTCAAAGACGGTGTGCCAACGGTGCTGGAATATAACATCCGCTTTGGCGACCCGGAATGTCAGGTCCTGATGATGCGTTGGAAGTCCGACGTCTTAGAAGCCCTGCAAGCCGCCGCAGAAGGTCGTCTGGACGATATCAGCCTGGAGTGGCATGACGAAACCGCCATGGTCGTCGTCATGGCCGCAAACGGCTATCCCGGCTCTTACGAAAAAGGCACCGAGATTAAGAATATCGCCGCTGCCAATGAGATCGACAAAGCCTATGTCTTCCATGCCGGCACAAAGGCCGAGGGCGACAAAATTCTCGCCACAGGGGGCCGTGTCCTCGGTGTCACAGGTCGCGGGACAAGCGTGATCGAAGCCCAGACAACCACCTATAAAGCGGTTGATACCATCGATTGGGCCGAAGGCTTCTGCCGTCGCGATATCGGTTGGCGCGCAGTTGAGCGTGAGCGCCAGAATACATAAAATTAGAAGTGCCTTATGTACTTTGTATTTCCTAGCCATAAAGCAAGTTTTGCGCTTGCTTTATGGCAGGTTTGTGACTAGTTTACCGCGCTGTTCAACACCATAACAGCAGATGATTTTAGGCCCAACCAGACTAGAATTAGAATAATTATAACAATAAAACCCGATAAAATAAGCGGGTATTTGAGAAACTATGTATCGGACGACGTCATGCTCACACATAAGGTAAGAGTATTCTTGATGGCGGGCGGCCTCTTTTTAGGGGCGGCAATGCCCGTACATGGGCAAAATTTGTCGGATACGCCTTCCCTCCATGTGGATGAGCCGATCCGCCCGATCCCCTTATCCCATGAGGTCGATGCCAAAAAAGTCGCGTTAGGGGATCGCCTTTTTCATGAAACGCTCTTATCCGGTGACAATACCGTCAGCTGCGCCACCTGCCACATCATTGATAATTACGGCGTAGATAACCAGAAAGTCTCCGCCGGGATCGAGGGCAAGAGCGGAACGGTCAATTCCCCCACCGTGATGAACAGCCGCTTTAATTTTGCCCAGTTCTGGGATGGCCGTGCTGCCAACTTGCAAGAACAGGCCAAGGGTCCGGTGACAAACCCTATTGAGATGGGCGCGGTCTGGGAAGATGTGATCACGAAACTGCAGGGCGAACCGGAATATGCCCAAGCCTTTAGCGACCTCTACGAAGACGACATCACGCCCGACACGATCACCGATGCGATCCAGCATTACGAATATACGCTAAACACCGTCAATTCCCCTTTTGACCAATATCTGCGCGGCAATGACGACGCCATTAGTGACCAGCAAAAACGCGGCTATTCCCTGTTTAAGGAATTTGGCTGCGTCGCCTGTCATCAGGGAATCAATGTCGGCGGCAATATGTACCAACGCATGGGGGCATTCATCCCCTATTTTAATAAAGAAAACACAAATTCCAAAGACGACCTCGGCAGGTACAACGTCACCAAAAATGAACGCGATCTGCATGTCTTTAAAGTCCCCAGCCTGCGCGTTGCCGCCCATACAGCACCCTATTTTCACGACGGCAGTGTCGCCACACTGGAAGAGGCGATCAACATCATGGCGCGCTATCAGCTCGGACACGATATCACCCTTCAGGAAAACAAAGACATTCAGGCCTTTATTCAGTCCCTGAGTGGCGCGTATATCAAGGCCGCCGAATGAAGTCCTCCCAACTGATTGCCCTGCTTTTTGTCGGGATGGCCTTAACCATTGCGCTGACCTTTCATCTGTTCAAGTCTGAAACTGATGAAATCAATAGCCTTGCGCAGACCATTCAAATCGCCCAGAAAGTCAAATATCTGGATACCAAACTGAATGAAGATGCCCTCAAGGCCGCTAGCTTTAAGCTGGTGCATTTTGACAGTCTGGTCAAAACCGTTCAGTCCCTGACACTTGCGCGCACTCAACTGAACCAGTTTGTCACTGACATCCCCGACAAAACCCGTCCGGCCCTCGGTGAACAGATTCACAATCTGATCCTTGAAACCGACTATCGGATTGAATTGATCGAGCAGTTGAAATCCAAAGTCGCCCTAGCGCGCAATTCCAGCAATTATCTGCTGAGCAGTTTGCGCGCCCGCACCAACCTGCTCTCAACCGAAATTCGCGATCTGTCGATCCGCACCTTGAATGATTTGCAAGGCTATCAGATTTTCCCGACTCCACAGCGTCTGCAATCGGCACAAGACATTCTTGCGCGCCTAAAAGAGATCGTCGCCATTTCCTCCACCGGTAAGGCGGTTGAAAACCTGTTGCGCCATATGGATGTCAGCTTTGCCGCTGCGCAAGACATTTCCATGATCCAGACAGAACTGTTGCAGAAAAACAGTCAACAAACCATCGATCAACTGATCACCACCTTGCAAACCGTTCAAATGAGCCGTTCCAACACAACCAACGGCTATCTGTTTTTGCTGCTGATCGTTGCAATGATGATTTTCATGGCGTTGGCCTATGCGGTCCTTAAATGGCATCAAGCCAGCGAAAAGTCCCACAAAAATGCACAACTCTTTGAAGATGCAGCCTCCAGTATGTCCGAAGGCTTTGCCTTTTTCGGGCCGGACGACAAACTGATCTTCTGGAATGCGACCTTCGAGCGACTGTATAAAGCGTTGGGCGAACGCCTCAAACGCGGCATGAGTCTTGAAGAATTCCGCGCAGCGCAAAAAGAAACCGAACATCTGGTGCAACGCGAAGCCCAGCCTGATGGCAGCTATCTTGATCTCACAAAGTCCGGCCAATGGATTTTAAGTTCCAACACCCCCATGAGCCATGGCGGTCGCGCCCTTGTGCGCGTGGACCTGACCGAACAAAAACGCACCCAAAACCAATTACAACTGGCCGCCACCGTCTTTCAAACAGCCTCCGAAGCCATGATGGTGACCAATGACAACAATATCATCGAGATGGTCAACCCAGCCTTTAGCCAAATTACCGGCTACACAGAAGACGAAGTGATCGGCAAGACCCCGCAAATCCTGAGTTCCGGTCGTCATGATGAGGCCTATTACCGTCAGATGTTTGAAGAGTTGCAAACCTCCGGCACCTGGCAGGGGGAAATCTGGAACCGGCGCAAAAATGGCGAAATTTATCCAGAGTGGCTGTCCATTACCACCATTCATGATGACGATGGCGGCATGGTCAAGCGTGTCTCCCTCTTTACCGACATCACCAGCCGTAAAAAGTCAGAAGAACGTATTCACTATCAGGCGAATTACGATTCTCTGACCGATTTGCCAAACCGCAATCTCTTTCGCGATCGTTTGACCCAATCGTTAAACCTTGCCAAGCGCAACGATCAACGGGTTGCCCTGTTCTTCCTTGATATTGATAACTTTAAGCATATCAACGATACACTCGGCCATATCATCGGGGATGAACTGCTGCGCCATGTGGCAGACCGCTTGCGCTCGCTATTTCGCAACAGTGACACCATTGCCCGCCTCAGCGGGGATGAATTTATCATCATCATCAACGAAGCCAATACGGATACCGGCGTCAAACTGCTGCTGGATCGGGTGCTGGAATGTCTCAGTCTGCCCTATGTGCTGGATGGCAACACGACCTATACCTCGGTTTCCGTTGGGGCGACCTTCTATCCTGATGATGCAACCACCGTTGATAGTTTGCTGCAAAACGCAGATGCCGCCATGTTCAAGGCCAAGGACTTGGGCCGCAACACCTATTGCTTCTTCACGCCGGAAATGAATTCGCGCGCACAAGAACGCCACGACATGGAAGTTGCCCTGCACAAAGCCATGGAAAAAGGTCACTTCGTCCTGCACTATCAACCGATCATCGACCCGCAGACCCAAACCGTCAAAACAACCGAATCGCTGGTGAGGTGGGAATGTCCTGAACGGGGTCTCGTGTCCCCCGGCAAATTTATCCCAGTGGCTGAAGACACCGGCCTGATCGTCCCCATGGGCGAGTGGATTTTAAGACAGGCCTGTTTTGATGCTGCCCAATGGGTCCATGAAGACGGGCTGGATATTGGCGTTAGCGTCAACCTGTCCAGCCGCCAATTCCAACGCAGCGATATTGTCAAAATTGTTGCCGACACATTGGCCCAAACCGGCCTGCCTGCCGAAAAATTAACATTGGAAATTACCGAAAGTCTGTTGGTCGATGATGACAGCGACGTTTTAAACGTTCTGCGCCGCCTGCGCGACCTTGGGGTTCATCTCTCCATCGATGACTTCGGGACGGGCTATTCCTCGCTCAGTTACCTCAAACGCTTCCCGATCTCGACGCTAAAGATCGATCGATCTTTCATCAATGATGTCTTAAACGATCCGGAAGATGCCGCCCTCACTCAAGCCATCTTGTCCATGGCGCAAAGTCTGGGCTTGAAAGTGGTGGCTGAAGGCGTGGAAACCCAAGGTCAAAACGACTTCCTGAAAGAACGAAACTGCGACCTGATTCAGGGCTTCTTCTACAGCAAACCGCTACCACGTGACCAGCTCATGGAAAAAATCTACAGCCAAGAACTTAGAATCTAGCTTTTCTGTGGCCTGCTTCACCGATTGTTAAAGTTATCTATGTGATAAATAACAAAAAATGAGGTGAGGCATGCGTATTTCAATCGTCCTTTTGGCACTCTGGTGTCTATTCACATCCCCTGTGCAAGCTGCGGATATTACACAGGCCCGTTTCAGCCTGCCAACCGACAGCTACGACCATTGCGTGCTTGGGGATTGTACGGAATATAAGGCGGTTGAAGCCATTCTGGAAGATGGCTACATGCTGTCGTTCCGTCTCACTGACGACTCGGTCTTTGAAGATGTCACCCCGCGTCTGGTCCCCATGGGATTAAACGGCAAAAAAGCTATCCTCACCATCCGCAGCTACCCTGAAACAGGCGCTGCCCTTGTGTTGTTGGAAGTGCGCGGCGGAAAGTTAAAAATCACGGCAGAGAGCGAGCCCATCGGCACAGCACATCGCTGGCAAAACCCCATTGGGGCCGCAGACTTTGATCGAGATGGCAAAATCGAGATCGCAAGTGTCCATACGCCCCACCTGCATGGTGTCCTCACCCTTTATGAACGGCGCGGTAAAAAGCTGGTTATCGATAAACAGGCCCAAGCTTTTTCCAACCATCAGCCCGGCTCAGCACAACTGGACATGCACGAGATCATGAACTGGGATTTGGATAATATGCCCGATATCATCCTGCCCGACATCACGCGCACCACCCTGAAGGTCGTCAGCTTTAAAAGTGGAGAGGCCGAAATCATCGCCGAGAAAAAATTTAAAGCCCTGATTACCGGCCCGATCACCGCAGATAGCAGCGGGGTTGACGTGGTTTTGAGCGACGGCAATACCGAACATTGGTCAAGAAAATAAAACTGCCCCCTTGCGCAAATATATAAACACATCTAAATTATGAATACCTGTTCATATATTGATGTTAGATATGCAAATACGAAACGACCAACTCATCGAGCTTTCAGAAGTCTTCAAGCTTCTGGGTGACCCGACCCGTCTGGCAATTTTGATTGCCTGTATGGAAACCGAAAAAACCGTCGGCGAAATCGTTAAATTGACCAATGCGTCGCAATCGCTGGTCAGCCACCACCTGCGCCTGCTGCGTGGGGCCCGTTTGGTTAAACCCAGACGGGACGGACGCCACATGTTCTACCAAGCCCACGACGAACATATCGCCTGTACCCTGCGCGACATGATCGACCACGTGAATGAAGAAGAGGATATCGTATGAGTGCCGGATGTTCATCTTGTGCCAGCAGCCACACAAGCCCCGTAACCGATAAAACCTATCGCCGTATTTTATGGTTTGCCCTCATCAGCAATGGCGGCATGTTTCTGGTTGAACTGGTCGCGGGCGCTATTGGGCAATCGCTCTCGCTTGCAGCCGATGCCATGGACTTTTTCTCTGATGCGGCAAACTACGCCATTACCCTAGTGGTTCTTGGGATGCCTTTGGTGATCCGCTCGCGTGCTGCCTTGTTTAAAGGCATCTGTATGGGATTGGTCGGACTTTACGTCTTCTATACCTCCATTGACCATATCATTAATGACACGGTCCCGCGCGCAGATGTGATGGGGATCATCGGCTTCCTTGCTTTGCTGGTGAATGTGGTGGTTGCGATCCTGCTGTTTAAATTCCGCACCGGTGACGCCAACATGGAATCGATCTGGATTTGTTCGAGAAACGATGCCATTGGCAACATTGCGGTTATGGCAGCCGGTGCCGGGGTCTGGGCCTCGACAACAGGCTGGCCGGATATCATCGTCGGTCTTGGCATTGCCGGATTGGGCTTTTGGGGCGCGATCCAGATCATCGGAAAAGCACGCCATGAATTGCGCGACGCACAAAAGTAACTGGACAAATCTCTCAATTTTCAGTATGTAAACCCCACGAAAAACAGGAGCGTCACGTAAAAATGTTTTACGATATGAACATCACGTCTAAACAAAAGACCACCGCAACGGCGTTTGCGGGTGATGTTGCGTGCACGCTCCACACCGCTACGAAGACGACCAAGACAACAACAACGACCAAAGTGTTGCTTGTGAGGACTTAGTATACGGATCGTATATTCAAAAAAAGGCCTCGCGGGTGAACCGCTTAGGGCCTTTTTTCGTATGTGCGTACAACCCCTAAGCAAAAACCGAAGGCCACAGATTAAAAAGGAAGATACAAATGGGCTATAAAGTCGCAGTCATGGGTGCAACCGGTAACGTCGGTCGTGAAATGCTCCAAATCATGGCAGAACGCAAATTCCCTGCTGATGAAGTGGTAGCACTTGCCTCTCGTCGTTCTGTCGGGCGCGAAATTTCTTACGGTGAAGACGCAATCCTAAAGGTTCAGGATCTGGACACTTATGATTTCACCGGGACTGACATTGTCTTGTCCTCCCCAGGTGGCGCCATATCTGCAAAATACTCGCCGCGTGCAGCGGAAGCTGGTGCGGTTGTTGTGGATAACACCTCTCACTTCCGTATGGACCCGGATATTCCGCTGGTCGTGCCAGAAGTAAACCCGGAAGCCATCGCGGACTATAAAAAGAAAGGCATTATTGCCAACCCGAACTGCTCGACAATTCAGATGATGGTTGCGCTGAAGCCCCTACACGAAGAATTTGGCATCGAACGCGTCATCGTTTCTACATACCAATCCGTTTCCGGTGGCGGTAAAGATGCGATGGACGAACTGTTTGAACAGACCAAAGGCATCTTTATGAACAAGCCTGCATCTGAAAACAAAAATATCTTCACAAAGCAGATCGCGTTCAACTGCATCCCGCACATCGACGTTTTCATGGACGATGGCGCGACTAAAGAAGAATGGAAGATGAAAGTCGAGACAGCAAAAATCCTCGACCCGAACATCAAAGTTCATGCAAACTGCTGTCGTGTACCGGCGTTTATTGGTCATGCTGAATATATCAACATCGAAACCAAAAAACCGATCGATATTGACCGTGCCCGCGAAGTTATGGCCGCACAAGACGGCCTGATCGTTGTGGATCACCGCGCCGACGAAGGCTATGTGACTCAGGTTGAATGTGCAGGTGAAGATGCGACTTATGTCTCTCGTCTGCGGAAAGACGACACTGTTGAAAACGGCATGTCTTTCTGGTGTGTGTCCGACAACCTGCGTAAAGGCGCAGCCCTGAACACAGTTCAGATTGCAGAAGTACTGGTTCGTGACCACCTGAAAAAATAAGTCTTAACGGCTCGTTTTTAAAAAGCGCGATGCGGCTGCCCGTATCGCGCTTTTTTTATGATTTCGTCATAAAGGCCAAGGCATCTTCTGCGACGGTACTTTTAATCGGCACACTTTCGGACAAGGCGCCCACCAGGGTCATATGGCCTAAGCCGTCATATTGCTTCACCTCGACTGCCCCGCCCTTCTGTTTGATCGCCCGAGACAGCTTTTCCACATTACTGGGGGCAACCAGCGTGTCTTTAGCCCCATAAAGCAGCAGCATTGCAGGTTCACTGCCATCAATAAAGGTACTCGCCTGCATCAACGGGTAGCGCGACGGCGGGCCGAAAATCTTTTTATAGCGTTCTGCCTTGGGGACAAAATCATAAGGACCAGCCAAACCGACAAAGCTTTGGTAAAAAGACGGCGTCAAGCCAACCGCCTTTAGATATCGCTCATCGCTGACCAACATGGCCCCGATGTGCGCCCCTGCAGAATGTCCCATCAGATGCACCGGACCGGATACCAGCTCTGCCTGCTGTGACAACCAAGCCGTCGCCAGCGCCGCATCTTCCACAAAGGCAGGGTATCGACGTTCAGGATATTTTACATAATCAGGGATAACAACATTGTAGCCTGCCTTGGCAAAGCGGCTGGCGACAAAACCATAATCATCCTTGCTGCCAGACGTCCAGCTGCCGCCGTAGAAAAAGACCAGCGTGCCTTTGGCTTGCACGGCGGTTGTTACCCGATAGAGATCGAGTTTTTGATGGGCACCGGGGCCGAAAGCAATATCTTTTTCCAACACATAGACGTCGGGATCATTGCCCATATTTGCAATCAGAAAGGCCGCAGACTGGCAGCCGGAAAGAAAAAAGGTGAGGAGGGGGATCGTTAAAAAGCGTCTCATGAAAACCAAAAAAGTGTGTGGGTACTGTCCTTTATAGGGTTGAAACGCTGAAATAGATCACCCCCCCTGCCTTTCAGGCGGCTTCAAGTGCCGTTTTCATCGCCTTCTTTTTCGCCTGTCGGCTGGTCCAATACCGATCTAGAATAAAGAACCACACTCCGTTCAAGATCGGTTCCACCACCGCATCTGTGATGGCGGCGCTAAAACTTGCCCCGGTGAAATACCACACACAGGTCGCCGCAATAAAAAAGTGCCCAATCGTGTAAATCAATGCACGCAAAAGCGAGCCGGAATTATTCACAACGACCTGTTCAAACCTGTGGGCAACTACTGTGATAAGCTGCTGCATGTCATCATCCATATGTGCAATTAATAATTAGTCGCATTAATGTGACATGGTTTTTCCTTGATTACAAGGCAAAAGAAGCAAAAAACCCCACCGCAGAGGCCGGGGTTTTACGTTTTCCACAGATGTGGATAACTTTTAGGCGTTACCCACACATTCAAACAAGGTGCAGCTCATCGCTTCATGCGCATTCATCCCATTAAAGGCCGCAAACTGGAACGCAGGATAAAAGCGCTCACATTCGCCAAGGCCTGTCTCGACGATATCTTCCAATTCCGCCGCCTTCATACTTTCCGGCCCTGCCATCAACAAAGTGTGACGGAACGCTGGCATATTGCCATCAGACATGACGGCAAAGTGACCGATCCACAGTTTGGAATTAATCAGCGCCAGCAGGTCATTGACCTCGGCCCCTTTATCTTGTGGCAAATGCATGTCCATGGAACAGGTAATGTGCAGGGACTGATATTCAGCCGACCAGGTGAACTGGACCTGATAGGTGCACCATTCCCCGACGCTTTCCATAACCATATCGCCGTTTGCAGCTTTTTCTAAAATCCATCCGCGTTGATCTGCCAGGTTTTCCAAGACATCAAGACCACGAGTGTGCGCCGACGGGGTAATTTGTTCCAAAAATGACATTGCTTAAATCTTTTTTCGTTGTGTTTGCAAAGCCGACCCTAAACAAAAAAAGGGCCCGTGCAAGGCCCTCGTGGATTCGAAAAAAAGATTCTTGTGGATAAAAATGTGGAAGACTCGCGTATGAATTTTAGCGACTCCGCAGTCCTGCTTCCCTCTACTTAACTTGTTTATTTCTTTGTTTTTTTCAGCTCTTCTTCCAAGGCTTCAAGGCGTGCGTTCAGGGCGTCTTGTTCAGCACGTGCTTTCGCAGCCATCGCTTTTACGGCTTCAAACTCGTCGCGCGGGACAACGTCCATATCTGCCATAACCCGTTCAATTTGTTGACGAATCATTGCGTCAATTTCTTCGCGCACACCGGAAAAAGTGCTCACGGCACCACTGGCAACTTTGGCCATATCGTCAAAAAGGCGGTTTTTGCTTTGCATGGATATGATCCTTTTATCTACAGCGAATCGGTGCGGCATTATGGCATGGGAAATTTGATGTGCAAGTCTTGCTTGATGAATGCGCCCGATCAGACATATAACAAGCAGGTCCATGCATAAAACAAGGTGTGAATATGTTTCTCGTCACAGGCGGAGCCGGTTTCATCGGGTCCAACATTGTTGCTTCCCTCGAAGAACGTTATCCCGAAGAAAAAATTGTCGTCTGCGACCGTCTCCGTGACGGGGTAAAATGGCAAAACATCGCTAAGCGTGATCTCTATGACATCATCCACCCGGATGCCTGCTTCGAGTTTCTGGATCAATATGCCGACGATATTAAAGCGATCTTTCACATGGGGGCCATTTCCGCCACCACGGAAACAGACGCCGACAAAATTCTGGAAAACAATTTTCACCTGACCACGGCCCTGTGGGACTGGTGCACCGAAAATGACGTGCCCTTTATCTATGCGTCCTCCGCCGCAACTTACGGCGATGGGGAACATGGCTTTAGCGATTTTCAGGACCGCAAGAGCCTGTCTGCCCTGCGTCCGCTGAATGCCTATGGCTGGAGCAAACATCTGTTTGACCGCACGGTTGCCCGATCACTGGAAGAAAAATCCACCACCCCGCCACAATGGGCGGGCCTGAAATTCTTCAACGTTTATGGCCCGAACGAATATCATAAAGGCGGGCAAAAAAGCGTGGTGGCCCATGTCTTCCCGCAGGCCCAAGCCAGAGGCCCCTGCAAACTGTTTCAATCCCACCACCCGGATTATGACCACGGCGGCCAGTTACGCGACTTCGTCTGGGTCGGTGATGTGGTAAATGTCATGCTGTGGATTTATGAACACCCGAAAGTCTCCGGCCTGTTTAACATCGGCACCGGACAAGCGCGCTCTTTCAAAGACCTTGCAACGGCGGTCTACACGGCCTTGGGTCAAGACGCCCAGATCGAATATGTCCCGACACCGGAAAACATCCGCGACAAATACCAGTATTTCACCGAAGCCAACATGGAAAAGTTGCGCAACGCCGGATACGATCAGCCCTTCACCAGTCTGGAAGAAGGCGTGCGCCAATATGTGCAGGACTATCTGACGAAAGACGACCCTTTTAAGTAACGCTGGCCCTTTAACATAAGACAGGACGGATACCATGGCTTTTGCCATCCCCTTTCCCATGATCGACCCGATTGCTTTCGAACTCGGCCCCCTTGTCATTCGTTGGTACGCCCTTGCCTATATCGCCGGACTTGTCGGGGGCTGGCAATATATTAAGTGGGTGGCGCGCAGCTTCCCCGGCAACATCAAAGACGAAGATGTGGACGACTTCCTGTTCTGGGCGACCATTGGCGTGGTCATCGGCGGGCGTTTGGGCTACGTGCTGTTTTATAACTTCGACTATTTTATGTCGAACCCAACCGCCATCGTGCAGGTCTGGAAAGGCGGCATGTCCTTCCATGGCGGGTTCTTGGGCGTGGTCGTCAGCGCCATCCTCTTCTGTAAAAAACGCAAACTGCCGATGATGACCTTTGGTGACCTGTTGGCCTGTGGCGCGCCCATCGGCCTGTTTTTCGGTCGCATCGCCAACTTTGCCAACGCCGAACTTTATGGTCGGGTCACGGACGTCTCATGGGGCGTGGTTTTCCCCAACGGCGGACCAGAACCGCGCCACCCCAGCCAGCTTTATGAAGCGGTGATGGAAGGGCTGATCCTGTTTATCCTGCTGTTTATCCTGTCACGCTCCGAACGGATGAGAAATGCGTCAGGGCTATTTATCGGCTTGTTTATCGCAGGCTACGGCATTGCCCGTTCCATCGTGGAACTGTTTAGGCAACCGGATGCCCATATCGGTTTCCTCAGTGGTGGGTCCACCATGGGGCAATGGTTGTCGGTCCCGATGATCCTGATCGGCCTGTTTTTGGCCCTGCGCGCCCTTAAATCCACCAAGCAAGAGGCCGCATGAGTGATCTTCTCAGCCAGATGCGCCGTGAGATAGAGGCAACCGGTCCCTTATCGGTTGCCGACTTCATGGCGCAATGTCTGTGTCATCCCAAATTCGGCTATTATATGACCCGTGATCCCTTTGGCAGCCAAGGGGACTTCACCACCGCGCCAGAAATTAGCCAGTGCTTTGGCGAACTGCTGGGTCTGTGGGCCGCGATCAGTTGGCAACAGATGGGCAGCCCCTCCGCCTTTCATCTGGTGGAACTCGGCCCCGGTCGCGGCACCTTGATGAAGGATGCCTTGCGCGCCAGCAAAGCCGTGCCCGGCTTTCAGGACGCCATGACGCTGCATCTTGTCGAGATCAGCCCCACTTTGCGCCAAAAGCAAAAAGACAGCCTGAAAGACTATACGGTCCACTGGCACGATAGCCTTTTAAACCTGCCGGACGGTCCGGCGATTATCCTTGCCAACGAATTTTTTGATGCCCTACCCATTCGCCAGTTTGAGAAGTCAGACAAAGGCTGGGCGGAACGTTTTATCGACATTGATCCCGACGGCGAAGGCTTGCGCTTTGTCCTGAAAACCGACGAAGCCGCCCAAGCCCTGATGCCCCCTGCGCTTAAAGGCAAAGACAATGTCGGCGCCCGCTTTGAAATTTCCAGCGTCAGCCAAAACATTGCCATGGGTCTGGCAGAACGCTTGAAAGACCAGGGCGGTTGTGTCCTTGCCATCGATTATGGATCCGCCCACGCCAACTTTGGCGATACCCTGCAGGCCTTAAAAGGCCATCAGTTTAGCGATGTCTTAGAAACACCGGGCGAAGCTGACCTCACCGCCCATGTCGATTTCGAAACCCTGTCCAACAGCTTTAGGGCAGGCGGCGCAAACGTCTGGGGACCGATCCCCCAAGGGATCTTCCTGGAACGATTAGGCATCACGGCGCGCATGCAAGCCTTGCTTAACACCGCACGGCCCGATCAACGCGACAGCCTGATTGCGGCGCATAAACGATTATGTGCGCCAGACGAAATGGGGCAGTTGTTTAAAGTCCTCTGCGCCACCCACCCCGACCATCCGACACCCGCCGCCTTTGAAGAGAGTGCCTCATGAGTGATATCGACGAAACCCTGCCCGCCCTCACCGCCCCCAGCCTGAAAACGTCCCACGGCTTTTTCACCCGCAACGGCGGCATCAGCAAAGGTATCTACGATTCCCTCAACTGTGCGTGGGGGTCCAAAGATGACCTAAAAGACGTGCTCACCAACCGTGCGCTTGTCGTCCAGGCTTTGGGGCCGGACGTATCGGACCTGTTAAGCGCGTCCCAAGTCCATTCCAACCGCGTGCAGATTGTCGATAAAATCTGGAGCCGCGAACGCGCGCCCGAAGTTGACGCCCTTGTCACCAAGATGGACCACGTAGCCCTTGGCATCCTCACCGCAGACTGCGCACCCGTTTTATTTTGCGACCCCGTCAACCGGGTGATCGGGGCAGCCCATGCCGGATGGAAAGGCGCTTTGGGCGGTGTGTTGGAAAATACCGTCAAGGCCATGGTTGACCTAGGTGCCGACGCAAGCAAGATTGCCGCCGCCATCGGGCCTTGTATCCATCAAGCATCCTATGAAGTGGATGCGGGCTTTCGTCAGACCTTCCTAAATTTTGACCCCGCCTTTGCGACCTATTTCACAGACGGCGCGCAGGAAGGCAAGTATCAGTTTGATCTACCTGCTTTTGTCAAAGCTCGGCTGGATGGGCTGGGACTGGGCAGTGTTGACGCTTCCCCCGTGGATACTTATCAAGATGAAGACCGTTTTTTCAGCTACCGCCGCACCACGCACAAAAACGAACCTGATTACGGCCGTCAAATCTCGGCTATTGTATTGGATTAATTATGCCCTATATCGTCATGCTTCTAATCCTCAGTATGCTCGCTCTTATGTTTTCCTGCGCAGTGATGGTTTAAACGCAATGCGGACAGTCGTTGGTCTTTTTCTCCTCGTCACCCTTCTTGCGGCCTGCACACAAGCTCCTCAGCCCTTTCGACATGAGCGCACCGGCTTTGACACAAGCAGTCTGCGCCTGCGTGATGGTGGCACCGTTCAGGTACTGCCCGTCGAAGGCACCTCCATCGCCATGAAGGAGATGCTGGCGCGCGCACTGGCTGAAAGTCTGGCTGCACGTAATATCCCCGCTACGGAAAAACCGCTCAACAATCCGGCCTACAAAGTCCGCGGACAAGTCGTGTTAAGTGACGCAAAAGATCGCTCGCGTAATCTAGGCAGTATCTATTGGACCTTTATGGACCGGACCAACACGGTGATCCACGAAACATCGCAAGCCATTCGCGGGGACACATATCAATGGGAATATGGCGATCAGGCCTTGATCACCGCCCTTGTCGATACAGCCGCAGACACTTTTGCAGGCTACCTGCAAGACGCGACCGAAAGAAAAGCCATCGCACAAGATAAGGCCGAAAACACTGTCACCTTTAGCATGGGCCCCATCAAAGGCGCCCAAGGCGATGGGAAAGCGGCGCTGACCAAAGCCATGTCCCTGACCTTACGCCAGTTTGGTGCCCGCGTTCGTCCAAGTTCGGACAGCAACACGTATAAACTGAGCGCCGATCTCGAAATTTTAAAACCCTTTGAAGGCAAGCAGCGCATCCAGATTGCCTGGATCGTCAACGCCCCTGACGGGGAAGAACTGGGCCGTATCCAACAACATAACCAACTGGATGTCGGGGTGCTGCAAGGGAAGTGGGGACGTCTGGCCTATGACATTTCCCGCGCCGCCATGCCCGGCATCGGGCAAGTGGTCGAACGTCACCGCCAAGAACGAGATTTTGAAGCGAGTCGCACCCAACAAGGCACAACAGCCGCCCCGGGACGACGCGAGAAACTGGTGATCCCGCCATTTTAAAAAAGGGGTGAAACCCGCACCTACACTTCGTTTCGTCACAATCTTGCCATAAACAACGAATTAAGACGTTTACAGCGCAGGACCGCGTTGATATGTTGCCGCGAATTTTCTGGGCACATCAACTTTAAGGCTACATTTTCACATGAAAATCCTTACTGGTAACGCAAACCGTCCCTTAGCCGAAGCCATCGGTAAAGAGCTAGGCATCCCCCTTACAGAAGCGAGCGTAAAGCGCTTTTCCGATCAGGAAGTTTTCGTCGAGATTCTCGAAAACGTCCGTGGTGAAGATGTGTTCATCGTTCAGCCGACGTCCTATCCGGCAAACGATAATATGATGGAACTGTTGGTGACCATCGATGCGGCAAAACGTGGTTCTGCCCGTCGTATCACCGCTGTTGTGCCGTATTTCGGCTATGCCCGTCAGGACCGTAAATCGGCACCCCGTTCGCCAATTTCTGCGAAACTGGTGGCAAACCTGATCACAACAGCCGGTGCAGACCGCGTCCTGACTATGGACCTGCACGCGGGTCAGATTCAGGGCTTCTTCGACATTCCGGTAGATAACCTGCATGCGGCACCTGTTTTTGCCCGTGATATCGCAGCCCATTACGACACGGACAATCTGTTGATCGTCTCGCCTGACGTTGGTGGTGTTGTGCGCGCACGTGCGATTGCCAAACGTCTGGACGTTGGCCTTGCCATCATCGACAAACGCCGCGAACGCGCGGGTGTCTCCGAAGTGATGAACGTCATCGGGGAAGTTGAAGGTAAAAACTGTATCCTGATCGACGATATCGTAGATTCCGGCGGGACTTTGTGTAACGCGGCTCAAGCGCTGTTGGAAAACGGTGCTAAAAGTGCCTCTGCCTACATCACCCACGGTGTCTTGTCCGGCGGTGCGGTTTCCCGTATCACCTCTTCTGCCCTGAAAGAACTGGCGGTCACCGACTCCATCTTGGGCACAGAACAAGTGCTGGATGCCAGCAACATTCGTCCGATTAGCATTGCCCCGATCCTATCGGAAGCCATGAAGCGCATTCACGACGAACAATCGGTTTCCTGCCTGTTTGATTAATCCTGACAGACGAAATCATTTTAAAAGGGTCCTTTCGGGGGCCCTTTTTCGTTTCGCGCGTTGACTCACCCGCACAAATCCTGTAATACGCGCGCTTACGTTACGGGGCACCCCTGGAGGCACCGTAATTTTTTATGAGTTTAGATTTTTAAGGAAACAGCTATGAGCTACGTTCTAACTGCACAAAAGCGTGAGACAGCCGGCAAGGGGGCAGCCCGCGCGATCCGTCGTGAAGGTCAAGTCCCGGCCGTTATCTATGGCGATAAAAAAGACCCTGTCAGCATCTCCATCAACCCGAAAGAGCTGTGGAAACAACTGCACACTGGTCAAACTTTCTTTGCATCCACTGGCGAAATCCAGCTTGGTAAAGACAAAGAAACTGTTATCTGCCGTGACGTTCAGTTCCACCCGGTAACTGACCAGCCGTTGCACGCTGACTTCCTGCGTCTGGGTAAAGATGCAACAGTCACTGTTGAAGTTCCTGTAACCTTCATCAACGAAGAAAAATCCGAAGGCATGAAACGCGGCGGTGTTCTGAACGTAGTTCGTCACGAGATCGAAGTTATTTGTCCGGCGACCTCAATTCCAGAATCCATCGAAGTTGATCTGGCGGGTCTGGCTGTTGGTGATAGCGTTCACATCTCTTCAATTACTCTGCCGAAAGGTGTTGAGCCGACAATTACAGATCGTGACTTCACAATCTGTACAGTGGCTTCACCAAGCTCTGGTGAGAAAGCTGCGACAGACGAAGACGAGTCTGACGAAGAAGCGACTGAAGAGTAAGGCTTTTTCCTATGATTTTGTTGGTCGGATTAGGCAACCCAGGTGGGAAATACGCCAAAAACCGCCACAACATCGGCTTTATGGCGCTGGACACAATTGTCCGGCGCCATTCTTTTGGGCCCTGGCGGTCCAAGTTTTCGGGCCAGATGTGTGAAGGCACCATAGACGGTATCAAGGTTCTGGCTCTCATGCCGGAAACTTATATGAACGAGTCCGGTCGCAGCGTCAGCGCCGCAGCCCGGTTCTATAAGGTTGAGCCGGAAAATATCATCGTCATGCATGACGAACTGGATATCGCCTTCACCAAAATCAAAATCAAGACCGGTGGCGGACACGGCGGGCACAATGGCCTGCGCAGTATCGACGCCCATATCGGTAAAAATTACAAGCGCCTGCGCCTTGGCATCGGCCACCCCGGCGACAAAGCCAAAGTCCACAACCATGTCCTCGGTGACTTCGCCAAGGCCGAGACAGCGGAACTGGACAAGATGCTGGACTGTGTCGCCCATCTGGTTGGACTTGTCTGTGAGGGCAAGGATACGGACTTTATGAACCGTTACGCCATGGATATGCGCCCGCAACGCCCCAACAAGCCTAAACAGCAAACAGAGGCAGCCCCCGACGCAGTAAAGGCGTCAGGCACAATAGCAAGCGACGATGACTCGCCTTTTGCGATTCTAAAAAAGCTAAAATAAAACACCCAGCGTCAGAAGGATGCAGCCAAGGCTATGGATGGCCAAGTTTAACTTGATGACAAAACGGGCAATATCTTTATCCAGACCCATCTGTTGCATCCCCTGAAAGACCCAATAGGCCGCGCCCCCCAATAAAATGGCAGCAAACGCCGCTTCAATCGGGATCAGCCCCATCACCGCATACACAAACAGCGACCCACTGGCGCACAGTTGCAGGACCAGATAGACCCAGCGCGTCCCTTTCAGGCCGAGGCGCACACATAGCGTACGCTTGCTGGTAACCGCATCAGACAAGGCATCCGGCACCGCATTAATCAGCAGCACACATGCAATCCAGATCGACACGGTAGCGCCCAGCAACCACGCGCCGTCCGTCACCTGACCCGATTGCAGCCAGACACAGGCAACCACGGGCAAAAGACCAAAGGTCAGACCGACGCTGAGTTCCCCCAACCCGCGTGAGGCCAGCTTCAGCGGCTCGAAGGAATAGGCCCAGGCAAAGATCATTCCCGCCACCCCCAGCGCAATCACCGGCCATCCGGCAAGATAAGCCAAGGCCGCACCCGGCAGAACCGACAAGCCCAACAGGACAAGCCCATAACGTGCCATCTGGTCACGCTGCAGGCTCCCGTTTTGGATCATGCGCGACCCACCTGTAAAGGGATAGAGCCTGCCTTCATTGGCAAGATCAGCCCCGTTATCATGATCCGCCACATCATTGATGACATTGGCAGCGGCATGCAGCAGCAGCATCGCGACAAAAGACAGGGCAAAGACAAGATAGTCCATTTGCCCTGCAGTCTTGGCCCCCAACACACTGCCCAGAATAACAGGCAGAACGGAAGCGGTTAAAAATTGCGGGCGGGTAGCTTTGATGTAGAGTCCGAGAGACATGCGTTTCACAATGACAGGGTTAAAGATGCCCCATCATTGCAAAAAACATAGCTGAATCAAACAGATTTATCGGAAATTCACAGACTTACGTGGAAGCATTAATATAGTTAAGAACCCCGAACCAATGATTCTCGCGGCAGATCTGTACTGCCTCTTTCTTCCCAAGGGCCTTAATCAGTTTTGCAGAAAACAATTCCAATGACGCCTGATGCGATTGCCCTTGATAGTCAGTCTGTAACACCATTTCCTCCTAGTGTTTGTAAAATTGGTATGACCAATCTAACAAAACTGTCACAGAACTTCCACCTTCATTTTCGATATTTTTAAAGAATTTAACGGAAATACTGAGCTTTTCAAGGGCAACGGCCTTATCTTTTGTCCAAAAAATGTCACAAAACAACCCTTCTAAACTTTGATATTTCGACTATTATCGAATTATGAAAACAGAACTTGCCGTCGATATGCTCTCCGCACTGGCTTACGCAGCCCGTCTGGATATTTTTAGATACCTTGTCCGTATTGGACCCGATGGGGCCGCCGCAGGGGATATTGCCAGCGCATGCAATATCACGCCTTCTACCCTGTCCCATCACCTTAATCAGATGCGCCAATGCGGATTGATTGGGCGCACCCGTCAGGGCCGCGCACAAATCTATCACGTTAATTTTGACGCCATGAACACCCTCATCGGTTTTTTGTCCGATGATTGTTGTAACGGGCAACCTGATCTTTGCCTCAAAGGGAATGAAAAATGACAATACGTGTCGCCATCAACGGATTTGGCCGCATGGGCAAACTGGTCCTGCGCGCCGGCTGGACCACACCGGGCCTTGAGTTTGTCCATATTAACGAACCGAAAGGCGGCGCCGACTGCGCTGCCCATCTTTTGCAGTTTGATACGGTCCATGGCAAATGGGATCATGAGGTCAGCCATGAAGACGGCGCGATCCTCATTGACGACCAGCGCCTGACCTTTAGCGAAGAAACCCGCCCCGACGGGGTCAACTGGGCCGACCTTGGTGTTGATCTGCTACTGGAATGTTCAGGAAAATATAAAACCGACGAGGCCTTACAGCCATTTTTGGACGCGGGCATCAAAAAAGTGCTGGTCGCCTGTCCGGTCAAGACCGATGGCGCGCTGAACCTTGTCTATGGGGTGAACGAACATCTCTATGACCCCGCCCAACATGACATTGTGACCGCCGCGTCTTGCACCACAAACTGTATCGCGCCCGTCATCAAAGTCCTGCATGAAAAGATCGGCTTTCATCGCGGGTCTTTCACCACCATTCATGACCTGACCAATACACAGGTGATTGTGGATAGCCCGCACAAAGACCTGCGCCGCGCACGGTCCGGCGTCAACTCGCTTGTGCCAACGACCACAGGGTCCGCGACGGCTGTTGCGGTGATTTATCCCGAACTTAAAGGCAAGCTGACCGGCCATGCGGTGCGCGTGCCTCTGCTCACCGGCTCCCTCACCGACTTTGTCTTTGAAATGAAACGTCCCGTCACAGCAGAAGAAATCAACGGATTGTTTAAAGAGGCTGCCGAAGGGGAGCTAAAAGACATTCTGGGGTTTGAAGCCCGCCCGCTGGTGTCCACCGACTTTACCACCGATCCCCGTTCCGTCATCGTGGATGGCCCGAGCACGGTTGTCGTCGATGACACCCATCTTAAAGTCTATCTCTGGTATGATAACGAATGGGGCTACGTCAACCGCATGATGGATATCGCCCATATGATGGCAGTTAAAATGTCATGAGTGACCTGAAAAATTATGCCTGTGTCACCGCCAGCTATTGGGGCTTTACCCTGTCTGACGGGGCCTTGCGCATGCTGGTCTTGCTGCATTTTCACCAGCTGGGATATAGCCCGCTTGATCTCGCCTTCCTGTTTTTGCTCTACGAAGCCATGGGGATTGTCACCAACTTTGTTGGCGGCTGGATCGGCGCACGGTTTGGCCTGCGTCTAACCCTCTTTGCAGGCCTTACAACCCAGATTATTGCCCTTGTCATGCTGTCTTTGTTGCAAGATAGCTGGGCCATTTCCCTGTCCGTTGCCTATGTGATGGCGGCACAGGCTCTCAGTGGCGTCGCCAAAGACCTGACAAAAATGAGTTCCAAAAGCGCGGTCAAACTGGTCGTGGCCGATGAAGGCCTTTTGTTTAAATGGGTGTCCCTGCTGACCGGATCAAAAAATGCGCTGAAAGGCGTTGGCTTTTTTCTCGGGGGCATCCTGCTGGAAGGTTTGGGCTTTCAACTCGCGCTGTTGGCCATGGCGGCTTGCTTAGGTGTGATCCTGATCTTCGCTGTCCTGTCCGTGCAAGGGGAACTGGGCAAAGCCAAGTCCAAGATCACGGGGAAAGACCTATTTTCCAAGTCCCGCGAGATCAACATCCTGTCCTTTGCCCGTATCTTTTTATTTGCCGCGCGCGATGTCTGGTTTGTCGTCGGGGTGCCGATCTTTTTTGCGTCCCAACTCGGTTGGGGATTTGATCAGGTGGGACTGTTTATGGCGCTGTGGGTAATTGCCTACGGGATCATTCAAGCCTTCGTGCCGCGCCTAACCAGAAAAACCACCGATGCCACAACAGGCGCACGGGCAACCGCCTTTTGGGGCTTTATCCTGTTTGCCCTGCCCGCCCTCATGGCGATAGGTCTTCACCTTTACCCCGACCATGCGACCTTATTGCTCATCGCAGGGCTCTTGGTCTTCGGATTGATCTTTGCCATCAATTCCTCGCTCCACAGCTTCCTGATCGTGGCCTATAGCGATGCCGATAAAGTGTCCCTCAGTGTCGGGTTCTATTATATGGCAAATGCAGTGGGACGTCTGCTCGGGACATTGCTGTCCGGTCTGGTCTATCAGATGGCCGGGCTGGAAGCCTGCCTTGCGGTTTCCGCCGTCATGGTGCTAATCGCGGCAACCAGCGTGCTATTTCTCACCCCCCGAAAAAGGGCGGCTTAAGACCGCCCTTCACCCCGACAGCGTTTGGAACAATAGATCACCTCATCCCAAACCTTTTCCCATTTTTTGCGCCAACTAAACGGGCGCTTGCAAACGGGGCAGATTTTTTGCGGCAAGTCTGACTTCTTTTTCATCTTTGCCATGAAGGGCCCTACTTCATCGGAACATAGCCCGCTTTGCGCATGCAATCACTGACCAGTTTGCCGTGTTCCTTCTTCACGTTATAGACACGCATCTGTTCGTTATAGCTGCTGATCTGCTGATCCGCCTGATAGGCGGGCTTGGCCCCCAGATAACGATCGGCGGCGCGCTTGCATCGGTTATGATCACTCCCCCATTGGGAAGACGGAATAGTTTTATGCTGCCAGTGACTTGGCGCCGACTGCATACAGGCTGTCACAGAAAGTGCCGCCAGCAAGACAAGGGTATTTCTCACCATTAGATCAAGCTCACTGTAAAGTCAGGCAGGCCAGCGATGGTACAGGTCATCACATCACCCTTCACAACCGCGCCCACACCGGCAGGTGTACCAGTGAAAATGATATCGCCCGCCAAGACTTCGTCATAGCTGTCCAGCTGTTTGATAATTTCCGGCACATCATAGATCATCTGGTTTAAATCGCCCTGTTGTTTGATCTCGCCATTGACGGACAGGGTGATTTCACCCTCTTTAATCTCGCCACATTGGGCAATCGGCGTAATTTGTGACACCGCACCCGCCCCGGCAAAGTTTTTAGAGGTATCCCACGGCATGCCGGATTTTTTCGCCACGGCCTGTAAATCCCGTTTGGTAAAATCAATCCCGATGCCATAACCAAACACCGATCCGTTTTCTCCCAAGGCAACGATCAATTCCACCTCGAAATGCAGATCGTTGGTCGCGCGGGGATAGGCAATCTCGACCGCATCCACACCCGCCACAATCGCATGGGCGGATTTGGAGAAAAACTTGGGTTTCATCTTTTCAGGATCATCGCCCATTTCGCGGACATGATCCCCATAATTCTTGCCAACGCAATGCACACGGCGGATCGGAAAGACATCTTCTGTGCCGACAACAGGCAACGCAGGGGCATTCCAGAGTGGAAGGACATAAGACATTGAAAAACTCCAAGGCTAGACAGATGGGGGATGGGGTTATATGTTAGTCTTCATAACATTTATTGTTTGATCGTGACGAGAGGTTTTCGGTGTCGGAAGCGAATTCAAAAAAACAGAATACCAACATTGGGCCGTTAAATGACCTTATGACCTATCATTTGCGTCGCGCGCAGGTTGCCGCTTTCAACAATTTTTCCGATGCCATGTCTGAAACCCAGATCACCCCCGGCCAATTTGGGGTCCTCACCCTGATCGCCAGCAACAAAGACATGTCACAATCCGCCGTAGCCCGCGCCTTGGGTGTGGAACGTTCTACCATGGTCGCGGTCATTGACGGGTTGGAAAATCGCGGGCTTGTAGTGCGCAAACCATCCCTGACCGATCGTCGTTCCAACGCGCTTGAACTCAGCGAGGAAGGTCATCGCGTCTTTGATCGGGGTCTTGACCTTGCCAAAGCGGGTGATCGCAAAACAGCAAGTGCGCTCAGTGATGAAGAAGCCATTCAACTTGTCACACTCTTGCGCAAGCTCAACAGCGCAGCCGGTCTCTAATCCACCTGCGCCACCCGGCCCTTAAGACATTTCGTTGACCAGACCGTAGGCATACAAGCTTGCGGGGACCGACTGAATACGCACGTGGCGATGATAGCCTGTGCGGATCATATTTTGCGTCAACAACAGGGTGTTTTCCTCCCCATTACAGTTCATGCGCACAAACTCGGTCACGATCTGCGGGCCCTCCCCGAAGCCGGACAGGCTCTGGTCCCAATCCATCTCCACAATCAGGTCAGGTTCCGGCGCGCGGGCTTTTTGGGCCGCAAGATCGGGATAGCCCACCAGATCGATTTTCCCCCCACGCCAACTGGCATAGGTCAAAGACGCAATCCGGTGGCTCACGCCCAACCATTGGCAATAAACAGCGGTTTCGACCAGTCGTTCATAGACCTCATCAGTTGGGACAACCGGACCAAACAGGGCGGCATACCAACAGGGCGAGGTGATAAAGACTTTAAAAGCTACCGCCCGCTGAAACCGCTTGGCATTTCTATCCACCCGATGAAGGCGCCGGATCAACCAGGCGGACTCGAGATATTCCAGATATTTGCGCAAGGTGTTTTTGGCGATCTTGGTTTCACGGGCGAGTTCTTCAATACTGACTTCGCGGCCTGTGTTATAGGCCAACAGGGTAAACAGATGCGCCAATCCTTTTAGATCATTAATCCCGAAAAAGGAGGCCATGTCCTTATGCAGCAGGCGTTCAATCAAGGTATCGCGCACAAACAGCGGCGACGGCGCGCCTTCGGTCTTCCCCAAAACGCTTTCGGGAAAGCCGCCATAGTTAATGTAGTGGTTGAACTCTTTATTCAATTGCGGCAGATTTGCTTGATTAAAGGCCAACCTGTGATTAGCAGGGTCCCCGCCAAACAACGCTTTCTCTCGCCCTCGAAAACGCAGAAACTCGGCAAAACTGACACAAGGGAGCACCGATACATCATAGCCGGGATCCTGCTCTGCAGTTGCTTCCGGCAAAGGTGTTCCTGCGGACAAAACGCCGACCAAACGCACTTGCGGAAAAGCCTTGGCAACTTTGACCAATTCGGTTTCCCAGTCCGGCATATATTGCAGTTCATCCAAAAAGGCATACAGCTTACGGCCCTGCAAATGATCGGCGTTGCGCTTCACAAACAGCTCGATAATCTGTTGTAGGCCCACATCCCAATATGTCGGGGTCCCCAAGGAGGCCAATAACACATGGCGCGGCGGGGCACCGCCTTCAATCAAACGGGCAACCATCTGGCGCACCATCACCGTTTTACCGGTGCGACGCGGCCCGACAAGCGTGACGGCGCGTCCGTCTTCACCCTGTTCGACTTTCCTGGCAAATTCTTCAAAAAATAACCGTTTTGGCGGCTGCTTAAACTTTTGCGGTGCCTGTTCGTTCAACGCCCACCATGGGTTATCAAACAATAACCGATTTTTAACAGCTTCGACCCCGTATGTCCGCATAACTCACCCAATCCCCAGTTATTTATCAAGGATGATACGCAAGCTTTCCCCTAAGAGCAAGGGAATGATCTTAGAAATAGTTGATTTGATAAGCGGTTGTATTTTTATGGAAAATTAACACCATCCCTTTTTCAATTGCGAATACACAGGCAGATCAAAACCGCCCTTTCTGACACGATGGCCTTTCCGCTTTTTTACCGCTCCCCCGGCCCTTTTCCTACCTGCGAAAAAAATCTATCTGTGATATGAAGGAACAGACACCATTTTTCTGCTAGGACCCTGCGTGGCACGATCAGATGCACATATCACCCTTGGAACAAAAGTCGGCTTTCTTGTCGGCTGGATGTTCTTTGCGCTCGCGTTCCTCATGGCTGCGGCAGAAAGCACAGTAGGGCGCGGCTTTATCACCTCGTCAAATGACCTGCTGGTCGCCATGATGGGGGGCAAGTGGATTGCCTTAAAAGCTCGGTTTGCCTCGGATTTTTTTGATCTGGTTGTCCTGCCTGTTCTGCAACTCCCCGCCTGGTTTTTGTGCGGGTTGCCTGCGGGTTGCCTCCTGTGGACGTGCCGACCCCATCGCGAAGAGATCGACCCGGAACTCTACGAGTCCCTCACCACTTATGACCGTCTTGCAAAACTGGCGAAGGATGAAGGCGCGGCCGATGACGATCCGACCTTTACCGAATATGATCTCAGGGATTACGACGATACAGAGATTCGCGAAGATCTCCAATCTGGCCAGAAGTACATGAAAACCTGGCACCCACATGATGCGGAAGAGCCTGACACCCCTGAAAATTATCAGGATGGCATGAGGAACAGAGCACTGACACCTCAAGAAAAGATAAAGATGGCCCGCGACGGCTTGTCAATTCCGTTCGACAAATTATCCTAATCTCCAGACACAACATATATGGAGATCAATTATGCTACGTCTGCTGACAACAAGCTTTGTAATCGCGACAATGACACTGGCAACCGCCGCCCTTGCCAACGGTGAAAAGTCATCACAAAGCGATGACCATACCAATAATAGCTATGTTCAAGATAAAATGGAAAAAAATGACGCGGGCAAACCGGACATGACGCTGGAGGAAGCCTTTAAAAATGCGACTGAAGACGCAAAAACAATACCGGAAAAAGCAAAAGACGCCTACAATGCCGCCAAGAAAAAGGTGACTGAATAAAGGAAGTAAAATTGGATAAGGTATTGCGCGGCACCCTCATCGGTGCCGTTGCCCTGTTAGTTTGGGCGACATTAGGCATTTTAACCGTTTGGTCTGGCGATATTCCGCCGTTTCAACTGGTTGCCGTTTCATTTTTCATCGCCTTTGTCTGCGGCCTTATCAAATGGATTCTCAACAAAGAAAATCCACTCTCCCATATCTATCAACCCCCGAAAGCGTGGCTCTTGGGGGTTGCAGGTTTGTTTGGCTATCACTTTCTCTACTTCCTTGCCCTTAAATCAGCCCCGGCTGTTGAAGCCAACCTGATCAATTATCTCTGGCCCCTGCTGATCGTCTTTTTCTCTGCCTTCCTGCCAGGAGAAAAGTTACGCTGGTATCATAGTGTCGGCACACTCTGCGGCCTTGCCGGCACCGTGCTGCTGATCGTCGGGGACAAAGGCTTTAACTTTGACAGTCAGTATACCGTAGGCTATCTGGCAGCGGTCGGCTGTGGCGTCACCTGGGCCAGCTATTCCGTCCTTAACCGTCTGTTCGGCGGCGTACCGACCGATGCAGTGGGCTGGTTCTGTCTTGCGGGCTCCCTCCTTGCCGCGCTCTGCCATTTGGCCTTTGAACAAACCGTCTGGCCCGATGATCTCACCGGATGGCTTGTGCTTGTTGCGATCGGTGTTGGTCCGGCGGGCGGGGTCTTCTTCTTCTGGGACTATGGGGTCAAACACGGCAATATCCGTGTCCTTGGGGCCGGGTCCTATACGATTCCCTTGACCTCAACACTTTTGCTCCTGCTCATTGGGGAAGGCAGCCTGACATGGGCCCTTGCCGCATCCTGCGCGCTTATTTCCGGCGGTGCAATTCTCGCCTCCAGCGATTTTTTACGGCGCAAAAAGGTAGATCAAAACCTTTAATTATCGAAAAATTAACCCCTGCAACTCAAAATACAGCTCTTAGAATTATTATCTTTTTAAATAGGAAAAAGACCTAACAAAACGATAATAGGTATGCCATACATGGCGTCCTTACAATATGGACAATTTTTGAGAACGAAAAGGAACGCACAATGGACGACGCCCCAAAGGTTGAGATTCTATTGGTCGAAGATGCAAAGTTTTTCCGCTCTGTCATCAAAAGCCAAATAGAAAAGCAATTGGGTTTTACCGTCACCTGTGCCGAAACCTACGCGCAAGCCTGTGCCATCATGGATGCCCGCAAGGACGATTTTTTCCTCGCGCTCCTTGACCTCAACCTCCCCGACGCGCCCAAAGGGGAAATTGTCGATTATGTGATTGAGAAATCGATCCCGTCCATCGTCTTTTCCGGTCAGTTTAACGAAGAACTCCGCGACCATTTGATGCAACAAAACATCATCGACTATGTGGTCAAAGACAGCCCGGCAAGTATCGAATATGTCATCACAACCGTAAAGCGCCTCTACAACAACCAGTCTGTTAAAGTGTTGCTGGCCGATGATTCCAAGACCGCGCGCTTTCAAATGCATGGCTTGTTGGCGCGTTACAAATTCCAGATTCTGGAAGCCGCCGACGGGCTGGAAGCCCTCAAAATTCTGGATAAAAATCCCGACATCATGCTGGTCATCACCGACTACAACATGCCAAATCTGGACGGGTTTGAACTCACCAAAAAAATCCGCACACATTATTCAAAGCGTGAACTCTGTATCATCGGGGTGTCCACCTATGGCAACCACGCCCTGTCTGCACGCTTTATCAAGGTCGGGGCTAACGACTTCATCACCAAACCGTTTTTGAACGAAGAGTTTTTCTGTCGTGTCTCGCAAAATGTCGAGATGCTGGAACATATCAAGGCCTTGGAAGACTCCCTGATCACAGATTACCTGACAGGTTTGCGCAACCGCCGTTATCTGTTTGAACGCGGGGAAACCATGCTGCAAGACGTCAATAATGAGGGCGGCTATCTCATCGCGGCTATGTGCGATATCGACCATTTTAAAAACATCAATGACACCTACGGTCACGATGGCGGGGACGAAGCCCTAAAGAATGTCGCCAAACAAATGCGTCACTTCTTTGGCGACGACGGTATTGCCGCACGCTTTGGCGGTGAAGAATTCTGCATCCTGCTGAAAGCAGATACTCTCGACAGTCTCGATGAAAAGTTTGAAGCCTTACGCCAAGGCATTGCCAACTTAACCATCGATTATGGCAATCGCAAAATCAACCTGACCATGAGCATCGGTGTAAGCTGGCAAAAAGTGCAAGAACTTGATGCGCTAATTAACATCGCCGATGGTAATCTCTATGAGGCCAAGAAAACCGGCCGCAACAAAGTCGTCTTCGACCAATAAGACAGACTATCTGCGCAGCTCATCGATAATTTCACCAGACTCGCAATAGTCCCGCAGCCGCTTGCCCTCCTCTTCCGCAAAAGTGGCATGCTCCAACGTCAGTCCCTTGATCCGATCCAGACGGAAGTTGCGAAAGTCCCCGCGTAATTCACACCAAGTGACCAGCAACCAGATCGGCCCAAAGAAAAGTAAAGCCAGCGGCCTGACCCGACGGTCGGAAGCCTTTTGTTGCGCATCTTCATACATCAATGTCACATAGCGCCGTTCCCGTATGGCTTGACGAATGGCAGAAAAGTCCACCGACCACGGGATATGCGTACTGCTTTTAAACGAATAGAGCGCCGTGCCATATAACTTCTCCCGCGTTTTCTGCGGTAAGGCCTCGCGGATTTTGTTGAGAACACCACGGGCTGACTTGGACATTTTATCATCGGTCCAATTGCATACCATCGCCATGCCCAGCACAAGCGCTTCAATTTCATCGACATCAAACGTCAAAGGCGGCAGTGTATACCCCGCCTCCAGCAAATAGCCGACGCCCGCTTCCCCTTCAATGGGCACACCGGAGTTTTGCAGATCGCGTATATCGCGATAGATGGTGCGCACCGACACTTCACATTCATCGGCAAGGCGGTCTGCCGTAATGGCCGTGCGGCGTCCTTGCAAAAAGTTTATCAGCTTAAAATGACGATCCGTTTTCTTCATACAGACAGATTACCTCAACACTCCTGACAGCTAGTTGTCAGGAGTATGGCAGTAAGTTATCGCCAGTTCAAACACTCACACAACGGAGAGACACCATGCTGGTTGATACCAAATCCATTATCATCAACACGGACTATGACACCCTGTTTACCTTCTTATCCCAAGAAGAAAATGCCCCCAAATGGGCCATTAACTACTGCCTATCCATCCGTAAAGTCGGGGACGACTATCTGGTCATCACACCGGAAGGGGAAATGTTTATCGAAATTATCTCCGACGTTAAAACCGGCATCGTTGATATGCGATGCGGTCCAAGTAAAGACGAGATGCTGACCTTCCCCGCCCGCGTCACCGCCCTGCCCGATGGCACCTGCCTGTTCTGCCTGACCTGCATTATGTTGAAGGACCTGACAGACGAGGAACTGACGGCCTTGAGACACTCCTTCCAAGAAGAGTTTCAGGCGCTTGTCAAAGCTGTGGCCTAAGCCATAAAAAAAGGCGCTTCCCAGCTTTAGGAAGCGCCTTTTCTAGTCGTTCAATCCCAATCCCTTATTAGGAATGGATTGCGCGTTTACCAACCGCCAAAGCAGCTTCTTTCACCGCTTCCGGCAGGCCCGGGTGACCGTGGCAGGTACGTGCGATATCTTCAGCAGAACCGCCGAATTCCATCGCTTGTACGACTTCTTGGATCAAATCACCGCCTTGTGGGCCGATGATATGTGCGCCAAGAACACGATCTGTTTTCTTATCAGCCAGGATTTTGACGAAACCTTCGCTGTCGCCGTTTGCCAAGGCACGACCGTTGGCTTGGAACGGGAATTTACCGGATGTATATTCGATACCCGCCGCCTTGAGGCTCTCTTCCGTTTGACCGACTGATGCGATTTCCGGGTGGGTGTAAACGATCCCCGGAATAACGTCATAATTCACGTGACCGGACTGACCCGCGAGCATTTCGGCAACCGCAACGCCTTCTTCTTCGGCTTTGTGCGCCAGCATCAGACCACCGATGACGTCACCAACAGCAAAGATGCCCGCAACGTTGGTTTGCAGGTCATGATCCACCTTGATAAAGCCGCGCTCGTCCATTTCAACGCCCGCTTCGGCGAGACCGAGGTTATCTGTGTACGGACGACGACCGATCGCCACCAGACACGCATCCACCTTCAATTCTTCCGCGTCACCGCCCTTGGCCGGTTCCATAGTAAGCGTCACAGAGGTTTTGGTTTTCGCTGCCGCTGTCACCTTTGTGCCTGTCTTAAAGTTGATGCCCTGTTTTTTCAGGGTGCGTTGAGCGGTTTTGCGAATTTCACCGTCCATACCCGGCAGGATCTGGTCGAGGAATTCGATCACAGTGACTTCAGCGCCCAGACGGTTCCAGACAGAACCCAACTCAAGGCCGATCACACCGCCACCGATGACAGCCAGTTTCTTCGGGACTTTGCGCATTTCCATCGCGCCCGTAGAAGACATCATCAGTTTTTCGTCGATTTCAAGGAACGGCAAAGTTGCCACGTCAGAACCGGTTGCGATCACGATATTTTCTGTTTCCAGAACTTCTTCACCGCCGTCGTTCAGTTTCACGGAAACTTTGTCCGCGCCTGCGACTTTACCTTCACCAACGATGTACTTGATCTTGTTTTTCTTCATCAGGAATTCGACGCCCTGTGTCAGCTGCTTCACAACAGCTTCCTTACGGTCGATCATCTGATCCAGATCCAGTTTCGGGGTGACTTTAATCCCGTGGTTTTCCATCTCATGCGCCGCCATCTCATAGAGATGAGAAGACTGCAACAAAGCTTTCGCCGGAATACAACCGACGTTCAGGCAGGTGCCGCCCAATGCGCCGCGTTTTTCAACGATTGCTGTTTTCAAACCCAATTGTGCCGCGCGGATTGCGCAGACATATCCACCGGGGCCACCGCCGATGACGACTACGTCAAAATTGTCACTCATGACACTAAAAATCCTCTTTCTTAAAAGTCTTAAAAAAAACGGAAGGCCAGTTGAACGACCTTCCGTTTCAATTTATCCGGTCTTAAGCGTCCAGCAAGATGCGTTGCGGATCTTCCAGACATTCTTTCACACGAACGAGGAAGGAAACCGCCTCACGACCGTCAATGATACGGTGATCATAAGACAGCGCAAGATACATCATCGGACGTGCCTGAATGGACCCATCCGGCATGACCATCGGGCGCATTTGCGTTTTATGCATACCCAAAATCGCAGACTGCGGACGGTTCAGGATCGGTGCGGACAACAGGGAGCCAAAGACGCCACCGTTAGAAATGGTGAACGTACCGCCCATCATTTCGTCCATTGTCAACGACCCGTCACGGGCGCGTTTACCGTAGTTCAGAATGTCACCTTCGATCTGCGCCAGTGATTTTTCATCACAGTCACGTACAACCGGTACAACCAGACCTGTCGGGGAACCAACCGCAATACCCACATCATAGTGGTTTTTATAAACGATGTCGTCGCCATCGATCTCAGCGTTGACAGCAGGCCACTCACGCAGGGCTGTCACACAAGCTTTGGTGAAGATACCCATGAAGCCAAGCTTCACGCCGTGTTTCTTCTCAAAACCGTCTTTGTACTGTTTACGCATTTCCAGAACGCCCGTCATATCGACTTCGTTCCAGGTTGTCAGGATCGCAGCTGTGTTCTGTGCTTCCTTCAAACGAGACGCGATCACTTTACGCAGACGTGTCATTTTAACACGTTCTTCGCGCGGGCCTTCCGGACGCGGCGGGATCATCGCACCATTTGGTGTGCTTGATTTCGCAGCAGGGGCCGGTGCGGCCGCTGGTTTCGCAGCAGGTGCCGGGGCAGCTTTTGCAGGTGCCGGTGCCGCTTTGTCTTTGGCAGCCTGACCACTTTCGATATAAGCCAGAACGTCGCCTTTCACCAAACGACCGTCTTTGCCGCTTGCCGGGATCTTGGACGCATCTAAACCGTTTTCTTCAACCAGTTTGCGAACCGCAGGGGACAGCGGGTGGGCTGTGTTGGCTTGACCAGCCGGTGCCGCAGCAGAGGCTGCCGGGGCTGAGGCTTGTGCCGGTGCTGCCGCAGGAGCTGCTGCGCCTTTTTTGGCACCAACCGCAATACGACCAACAACCGTACCAACTTCAACGTCCGTGTCTGGACCTGCAATGATCTCGATCAGCACGCCTGCTGTCGGTGACGGCAGTTCAGCTGTTACTTTGTCGGTTTCAACTTCGCAAAGTGCTTCGTCTTCGGCAACTTCGTCGCCAACAGCTTTCAGCCAGTTTGAGATTGTGCCTTCCGTGACAGACTCACCCATCGCCGGAATGACGATATCAACAGTTTCGCCCGTCCCGGCAGAAGCCGCCGGTGCTTCTTCTGTCGCAGCAGCAGGGGCCGCCGCAGCCGGTGCCGGTGCAGCCGCTTCATCAGCTTCGCCAACCATACACAAGACAGCACCAACTTCTACATCGGTATCTGCACCTGCAACGATTTCGACTAATGTGCCGGCAACCGGTGACGGAACTTCGACCGTCACTTTATCGGTTTCCAGCTCTACGAGCGGTTCGTCAACAGCGACAGTGTCGCCAATGTTTTTGAGCCACTTTGAGACCGTACCTTCCGATACGGACTCACCCAAAGCGGGAACAGTGATTTCTGTGGCCATTTGTTTCCTCACAAATCCTAAAGTTTAGATGCAGCCATTTTGGTTTCGCGGGCGAATGGTGTCGGAAGAGTTTCCAACTTGCCATTCAGCGCCTCTTCAACCAGGAACTGTTGTTCAGCAACGTGGACCTTGTTCAGACCCGTTGCAGGGGAAGCCGAAGCACGACGACCGGAATAACCCGGCATGCCGCCTTTAACCTGAAGCTCTTGCGCAATGTAGACCAGACGTGGGAAGACAAATGTCCAGTACCCCATGTTTGCCGGTTCTTCCTGACACCAAACCAACTCGGCGTTCGGATATTGAGCAAGTTTTTCTTTGATGGTTTCTTTCGGCCATGGATAAAGCTGTTCCACACGAATGATGGCAACATCCTTGATCTCTTTGTCGCGACGCGCCTGAAGCAGATCGTAGTATACTTTACCTGTACACAAGACCACACGACGGACGTCTTTGTTCGCCACCAGCTCGTCAGTCTCCCCGATCACGCGCTTGAAGGCGGAACCGGTTGTGAAGTCAGCGAGCGTGCTTTGACACAATTTGTGACGCAGCAGAGATTTCGGCGTAAAGATGACCAACGGCTTACGGAAGTTGCGGCACTGCTGACGACGAAGCGCATGGAAGTAGTTCGCTGGTGTCGTCAAGTTACAGACCTGCATGTTATCTTCCGCACAAAGCTGGAGATAACGCTCCGGACGGGCCGAGCTATGCTCTGGGCCCTGACCTTCGTAGCCGTGCGGCAGAAGCATGGTCAAACCGGACAGACGCAGCCATTTAGATTCACCAGAACAAATGAACTGGTCAATCATCATCTGGGCACCGTTGGCAAAATCGCCAAACTGGGCTTCCCACATGACCAAGGCATTCGGTTCTGCCAAAGAATAACCGTATTCGAAACCAAGAACGGACAATTCGATCAGCGGGCTGTCGATAACTTCATAGTCACCTTGGCCTTCACGAATGTTGTTCAGCGGACGATAACGTTCTTCGGTTTCCTGATCGATCAAGACACTGTGACGTTGGGAGAATGTCCCACGGCCACTATCCTGACCGGACAGACGGACCTTGTGACCGTCAACCAGCAGCGAGCCAAACGCAAGCGCTTCACCTGTCGCCCAATCGATCCCTTCGCCGGTTTCGATCATTTTGGACTTGGCTTTCAGCTGACGCAGAACCTTTTTGTTGACGTTAAAGTTATCCGGTGCGGTAGAGATGGCTTTCCCAACTTCCCGCAGGATATCTTCAGAAACAGACGTATCTTCGTTGCGGTGCTCTTCTTCGCCACGGGCATTGTCCATGCCGTGCCATTTGCCTTCAAACCAGTCGGCTTTGTTCGGCTTATAAGAGTTACCGGCTTGGAATTCTTCTTCCAAACGACCGCGGAACTCGTCCGCCATGTCCTGAACTTGTTGTTCTGTCAGTACTTTTTCCGCAATCAGACGCTGCGCGTACAACTCACGCGTAGAAATCTGCTTTTTGATGATTTTATACATCTGCGGGTTGGTGAACATCGGCTCGTCAGACTCGTTATGGCCGTGACGGCGATAACAGAACATGTCGATGACAACGTCTTTGCCAAATTCCTGACGGTATTCAGTCGCGATACGGGCCACGTGAACCACAGCTTCCGGATCATCCCCGTTAACGTGGAAGATCGGGGCCTGAACCATTTTCGCAACATCAGACGGATACTGGCTGGAACGCGAGTAATGCGGCGCCGTTGTAAAGCCGATCTGGTTGTTGACGATGATGTGGATTGTCCCGCCGACTTTATAGCCGCGCAGGCCAGACATCGCGTGACCTTCCGGGACGATGCCCTGACCGGAATAAGCCGCATCACCATGCAATAGCAACGGCATAACCTGCGAACGCGGGCCACCGAGTTGTTCTTGCTTGGCGCGGACTTTGCCATGCACAACCGGGTTCACCAGTTCAAGGTGAGACGGGTTGGCAGTCAAAGACAGGTGAATGGTGTTGCCGTCAAATTCACGGTCGGCAGAGGTCCCGAGGTGATATTTAACGTCGCCGGAGCCTTCAACGTCATCCGGGTTGGATGAGTTGCCCTGAAATTCAGAGAACAAGGCACGGAACGGCTTGTGCATCACGTTGGTCAAAACGTTGAGACGACCCCGGTGCGGCATGCCCAGAACAACTTCTTTCAAGCCAAGCTGTGCGCCCCGCTTAAGAATTTGTTCCATCGCCGGGATCAAAGATTCCCCGCCTTCCAGACCGAAACGTTTTGTACCGGTGTATTTTTTATCCAGGAACTGCTCAAAACCTTCAGCTTCGGTCAGACGTTCCAGAATAGCTGTCTTGCCTTTAACGGTGAAATCGGACTGATTTTCAGACGACTCAATGCGACGCTGGATCCAGGATTTCTCTTCTGGCTCCTGAATGTGCATAAACTCGACACCGATGTGGCGGCAGTATGTGGATTGAACTTTATCAACGATCTCACGCAGGGTGGCTGTTTCCAGCCCCAAAACGAAATCGATGAAAATCGGGCGATCCATATCGGCTTCACTAAAGCCGTAAGACTTTGGATCAAGCTCCGGATGGTAGTTATTGCCTTCGATACCCAGTGGATCAAAACGCGCAATAAGGTGACCACGCACACGATAGGAACGGATCAACATCAAGGCACGGATGCTATCTAGCGTCGCGGCACGAATTGCATCGTCGTCAACATTCGCGTAAACCGCGCCAGCTTGCGGCTGGGCGTTTGCAACAGGTGCCGTCACAGAGCTTACGCCCGTATTGACCACACCATGACTTGGTTTATTCCAACTCGGACCGGAGAGGTTCTGGAGCGCTTCCAGACCGTCTTCACGTAATCCCGAGAAAAAAGCGACCCAGCTCTGATCAACAGAGGACGGATCTTTCATATAACGGGCATACAATTCTGCAAGATAAACAGTGTTGTTGCCATTCAGGACTGATTCAGGGGTATCGACCATATTTACTTTCCCTAGAGAAGCGCGGTTCACCTCGTTTTGCGGGTGAACCGCGCTTTTTCTCCCATTACCAGGATGAGGATGATTGCTCATCCCATCAATGGTTTAGCCAAGCAGCTTAACCATTGTGCTACCGATAGAAGCCGGTGAGTCTGCAACAGCGATGCCCGCAGATCTCATTGCTTCCATTTTCGCGTCCGCAGTACCTTGACCGCCGGAAATGATGGCGCCAGCGTGGCCCATACGTTTGCCCGGAGGTGCTGTGACACCCGCGATGAAACCAACAACCGGTTTCTTAACTTTGGACTGCTTCAGGAATTCGCAAGCTTCTTCCTCTGCAGTACCGCCGATTTCACCGATCATAACGATAGATTCAGTTTCATCGTCCGCCAGGAACATTTCCAAGCAATCGATGAAGTTGGTGCCGTTTACAGGGTCACCACCGATCCCGATACAAGTAGACTGGCCCATACCGGCAGCCGTTGTTTGTGCAACAGCTTCGTATGTCAGTGTACCAGAACGAGAAACGATACCGACTGTCCCGCGTTTGTGAATGTGGCCCGGCATAATACCGATTTTACATTCACCCGGTGTGATCACACCCGGGCAGTTCGGACCAATGAGGCGTGTTTTAGAACCAGCCAAAGCGCGTTTCACTTTAACCATGTCCATAACCGGAATGCCTTCAGTGATACAAACAGCCAGTTCGATCTCAGCATCAATCGCTTCCAGGATCGCGTCCGCCGCGAACGGTGGCGGAACGTAGATTACAGAAGCGTTTGCGCCTGTTTTTTCACGGGCATCAGCAACTGTGTCAAAAACCGGCAGGTCAAGGTGCTTGGAGCCACCTTTGCCCGGTGTGACACCACCGACCATTTTTGTGCCGTAAGCAATCGCTTGTTCAGAGTGGAAAGTCCCTTGTGCGCCAGTGAAACCCTGACAGATGACTTTCGTGTCTTTATTAATAAGAACAGCCATGTTACGCAGCCTCCTTCACGGCTTTCACGACTTTTTCAGCCGCATCAGCGAGGTTATCAGCAGTGATGATCGGCAGACCGGATTCAGACAAGATCTTCTTGCCTTGGTCTACGTTTGTGCCTTCAAGACGAACAACAAGCGGAACGTTCAGGCTCACTTCGCGGGCCGCAGCCACAACACCGTCAGCAATAACGTCACAACGCATGATACCGCCGAAGATGTTCACGAGGATCCCTTCAACGTTCGGGTCAGACAGGATCAGCTTGAACGCTTCAGTTACGCGCTCTTTCGTCGCGCCGCCACCAACGTCCAGGAAGTTTGCAGGCTCACCGCCGTACAATTTGATGATGTCCATTGTGCCCATCGCAAGACCGGCACCGTTCACCATACAACCGATTGTCCCATCAAGTTTGATGTAGTTCAGGTCGTGCTTGGAAGCTTCCAGTTCCATTGCATCTTCTTCGTCTTCGTCGCGCATTTCAGCAACGGCTTTCTGACGATACAGAGCGTTGGAGTCGAAGTTCATTTTCGCATCAAGGGCAACCAGATCGTCGTCACCAGTCACAACCAGCGGGTTGATCTCCAGCATAGACGCGTCCAGCTCAACAAATGCCTTGTACATTGCAGCAAGGATTTTGGAGCAAGCTTTGATTTGGTTACCAGTCAAACCCAGACCAAAAGCAACCTGACGTGTGTGGAACGGCATGATGCCAGTCGCCGGGTCGATTGCAACGGTCAAAATTTTCTCAGGCGTGTTTTCAGCAACTTCCTCAATGTCCATCCCACCTTCAGTGGAGGCCATGATTGTCACGCTGTCTGTCGCACGGTCGATCAAGAACGCAAGGTACAGCTCAGAACGGATGTCACACCCGTCTTCGATGTAAACGCGCTTAACTTCTTTACCTTCCGGACCAGACTGGTGAGTCACCAGTGTGCTGCCGAGCATTTGTTCTGCGTTTTTCGCAACTTCGTCAACGGATTTTACAACGCGAACGCCACCGGCTTCACCGGCAGATGCTTCTTTAAATTTACCCTTACCACGGCCACCTGCGTGGATTTGGGATTTAACAACAAAAACTGGACCCCCAAGTTTTTGCGCTGCTTCGCGAGCTTCATCAGCAGTGTAAGCCACACCGCCCTCAAGTACGTTTACGCCGTACCCTTTGAGAAGCTGCTTAGCCTGATATTCATGAATATTCATCTTTGCTTTGCCTCAAAGTTTGGAAAAGTCGATGCTTTTCCGGGATGATTATTTGAATTCCCTAGAGAAAGAAACAGAGGCGAGTTACCCCGCCCCGTTTCCACTTATTTAGCCATTTGCTCTTTCGTTGCAGCGATCAAACCTTTAACCGCTTCAACAGAATGATCAAACATAGCCTGTTCATCGTCGTTGAGTTTAATTTCAACAACTTCTTCGATGCCGTTCTGACCGATGATAGTCGGAACACCAACGTAGATACCGTCTTGACCGTACTTGCCACCGTCAACCCAAGCTGCACAAGGCAACAGGCGACGTTGGTCTTTCAGGTAGCTTTCTGCCATTTGGATCGCAGAGGAAGCCGGTGCGTAGAAGGCAGAACCTGTCTTCAACAGACCAACGATTTCTGCACCGCCGTCACGTGTACGCTGAACGATTTCGTCCATTTTCTCACGTGTGGTCCAACCCATTTCGATCAGGTCAGGAACCGGGATACCGGCAACTGCGGAGTAACGCTCCAGCGGAACCATTGTATCGCCGTGACCGCCCAGAACGAACGCTGTCACATCTTCAACAGAAACGTTGAATTCTTCAGCGAGGAAGTAGCGGAAACGTGCAGAGTCCAGAACGCCAGCCATGCCGACAACTTTGTTGTGCGGCAGACCAGATACTTCGCGCAGTGCCCAAACCATCGCGTCCAGCGGGTTTGTGATACAAATAACGAAAGCGTCCGGTGCATATTGCTTGATGCCTTCACCAACAGACTTCATGACAGAAGCGTTGATGCCGATCAGGTCGTCACGGCTCATGCCCGGCTTACGCGGAACACCTGCTGTTACGATTACTACGTCTGCACCTTCGATATCTTTGTAATCTGTGGTGCCTTTGAAAGATGCGTTGAAACAATCAACAGGTGAAGATTCGGCAATATCCAAACCTTTGCCTTGCGGAATACCGTCAGCAATGTCGAAAAGGACTACATCGCCCAATTCTTTCAAACCTGCCAGGTGAGCCAGTGTGCCGCCGATGTTACCAGCGCCGATTAACGCAATCTTGTTCCGTGCCATGGAGAATTTTCCCTCGATCCGGTTAAATAAATAAAGCTGGACTCTACCCCATGAGAACATGAGACAAAAGCCCAAAAACCCGTCCGAGGTTAGTAGCGTGAATCCGCTTTGAGAGCAAGTCTTGTTTCCAAAAACTTGATTGCTTAACCCCGCAGAAACCCTAGCATTTGACCTAGAGTGGTCTTACCATGCGGAGCGGAACTCGGTATTAAGGTACCTGAAATTTTCGAAAAGCCAGAGAACGTCTGGGGTTTAATAATATTTCGCGCAAAAATGCTGTGGTGCAGCATAATCCTGCGGTGGTGCTACCATGCATAAAGCGCATGCACTGACCCCTATTTGTGCATGCGCGAATCTATAGATAAAACCTACGCGAAATAAAATTCCGCCTATCGATTCCGCAGCCCTGATTAGGTCAGATGCTCCGCTCCGAGATAGTCTTCTGATTGCATTTCCATCAGGCGTGATACCGTGCGCTGAAATTCGAACGCGCCATCGCCTTCGGGATACAAGGTCTGCGGTAAGGTAGCGGCGGTACAAATCAATTTCACTTTATGTTCGTACAAAGCATCAATCAAATGAACGAACCGTTCGGCTTCATTGCGATTTTTAGGGGAAAGTTGGGGAATACCCTCAATGAAGATCACATCAAATAGGGTTGCCAGTTCCAGATAGACGTTCGCGCCGTAAGGTTTCACACAGAGGTCTGCAAATGTAAAATAGGCAATCCGGTTATACCGTTTTGGAATGTCGATCCGGCGGGACTTGACAGTCACATAGTCTTCCCTTGCCTGCCCATCGGACATTTTTTCCAATTGTGCGTGCAACTGATCGCGCGCTTCCATATCCAGCGGATAGAAGTACGTTTGCTCCCCGCCTTCACGGCCCAGACGATAATCCGTCGGGCTGGCCAGTTGCATCACATCCAGCTTGGCATTAATCATATCAATAAAAGGCAGAAAGCGATCACGCTGCAGGCCGTTTTTATACAAATCATCCGGCACACGGTTGGAGGTTGCAACCACCACAATGCCTTTGTCGAACAGAACCTTGAACAAGCGGCCCAAAATCATCGCATCCGCAATATTGGTCACCTGAAATTCATCAAAACAGAGCAACCAGGCCTCGTCTGACAACTGATTTGCCAGTGGAATAATGGGATCGCCATCGGTATTGAGTTTCTTTTCCCGAATGACTTTCAGGCGGTCATGCACTTCGCGCATAAACTCGTGGAAATGGACACGTCGCTTGGCTGCCACCGGCGCGCTATCAAAAAACAGGTCGGTGAGCATGGATTTACCGCGCCCGACTTCCCCATACATATATATCCCTTGGGGCGGCGTTGGTGTTTCCTTGCGGCGCGTCAACCCAAAACGGGCGCGCCAGCCTTTCTCACCGCTGGTCGGTTCATACGATTTGAGGGCGTTATGAAGAAGTTGCAGTTTCTCTACCGCCAGTTCCTGCGCCGTATCGGGTTTAATATCCCCCTCTTGCAGCATCTCGCGATAGCGTTGCATAGGACCTTGGACCATATGCGAAAATCCTGTTGTTTATGTGCCTGTCCCCCATTCATAGATCAAAAAGTAACCCCGCATCAAGGGCGGGGTTAAAATAAGATCAAGAACAGTGCTTAAAGCTTGTAACCGGAGCGCATCCCGCCCCAGTGCCGCCCTTTCACAAAGATGGGCGCGGAGACATCTTTCATCATGACAAAGTTACCCCCGCCCATATCCCGACGATAGGCTTGCACCAAAAATGGCTTTTCATTGCGCCCAGCCGCCAGCCCGACACGATCATTAAAGATCATCCGGTTACGGCAGTTGGCCGTATTCCAGGCAACATCCCCCGCCTTTTGGGGATGAGAGAACGACAGGTTATGCACCGGCAGATATCCATTCACATCCACGCAGGCCGCAAACACGATTTTATCATGGGCCGCCTGAATGGGTTCCTGTATCTCCGGCAAATGCTGATCCAGAAAATCAAGCGCGCGGGTCTTATATTGCGGCGGGTTGGTCCCATCAATTTTCATATAATCCTGATCAAACAGGTCCTCAAGGGACAACGCGCCACGATCCACCGCCTCTTCCAACAGCGTGGATACTTTTGACGCCCCGTCAACCAATTGATTGATGAAGAAACTATCCACCGTCTCCACCCCCAACTGATTGGTCAACTGAATAAGTTCCGCGCCAAAATCACGCAGCTTCCCCACCCGATCATTACATCCACTCAAGTCTTCGCGGTTTTCTTCCGCACGGGCACTCATATCTTCAAGCTGGGTAACAACCCCGTCAACATGCCCATCAATGGCAGAGGTTGCCTGACTGATATTCAACAACTCACCATCCACCTTGGCAATAGCCTCCCCGACCAAGTGGATCGCATCGCCAATATCCTTGGTTCCGGCTTGTGCTTCGGCGGCACTTTGCACGCCGCGCACACTCTCTGTCATCAGGCCTTCGACCTGCGCGCCTAACTGTTCAAGGGTATGGTCGATCTGTTCCGTCGCTTTGGCGGTTTGTCCGGCAAGGTTTTTCACCTCCCCCGCCACAACCGCAAATCCTTTACCTGCTTCGCCCGCGCGCGCCGCTTCGATGGTGGCATTCAAGGCCAGCAGGTTGGTTTGGGAAGCGATTTTTTGAATGGAACCCGATACGGCGCGCACTTCTTCCAAGGCACCATTCAGACCGGTCAGGCGCTCTTCAATGTCACGTACAAAATCAACAAGGGTCTGGATATTGTGTAACGACACTTCCACTTTGTCACGCGATTGGGTGACGTCCGCATTCGCCTGTTCCGCCACCTGCAACGACGTTTGTGCGGCACCGGCGATCTCGTCCTTGACGCGCGCCATGGCACTGGCAGCTTCTCGCACCAGATTAAAACTGTCGGTTTGCTGATTAATCCGCGCGGTCACATCTTCGATATTGCCAGCGACATCGGCGATCTCAATTACGATATCACCCGCATCAACTGCAATTTTCTGGATAACTTCTGCGACCTGCCCGTCATTTTGATGTACAAGCGGGCGCGAACTGGCTCCGTTGGAAACAGTATCGTCCTTCAAGACTTCCTCCCTAGTATCTTACGCGCTGTCTGATTTTTATTTAGTATCAGCGCGTTGCACTGTTCATGTTGCACTGCAACCATAAATGTGTTTTATTGTTCTTTCCTTTTTACCCCCAATTATAACTTTATGCCACTGATTTCCGTTTTCTCTACACCTATAACGGACGATAAGAAATCATAAATTGATTTTTGGCGCGCCTAGATAAATCCTGAAAAGATATCCTGCCGCTAATATTGTGGGGTTCCCCTTACTGAGACAGTTGCGCTTTGCCTCGACTCCCTATATGTTCGCGCGCGATTGACTATTATCACTTTACCGGATGCCATCCATGACAGACTTGTCCCATATTCGGAACTTCTCCATTATTGCCCATATCGACCACGGCAAATCAACGCTCGCAGACCGCCTGATCCACTTGTGTGGCGGCCTGAGCGATCGTGAAATGCAGGAACAAGTCCTAGACAATATGGACATTGAGCGCGAGCGCGGCATTACCATCAAATCCCAGACCGTGCGCCTGAAATATACGGCGAAAAACGGCGAAACCTATCAGCTCAACCTGATGGATACGCCCGGTCACGTGGATTTTGCCTACGAAGTTTCGCGTTCTCTTGCCGCGTGCGAAGGCTCCTTGCTGATCGTAGATTCGACACAAGGCGTCGAAGCACAGACCCTTGCCAACGTATATCAAGCCATCGAAAACGATCACGAGATCATCACGGTGCTGAACAAAGCTGACCTGCCCGCCAGTGAGCCGGAACGCATCCAGCAACAGATTGAAGATGTGATCGGGATCGACACCTCTAATTCTGTTCTTGTTTCTGCCAAAACCGGCTTGAACTGTGACGAAGTCCTAGAACGGATCTGTTCAGACCTGCCCGCGCCGGAAGGCGATGCAGATGCCCCGTTAAAAGCCCTGATCGTTGATTCCTGGTATGATCCGTATCTGGGCGTTATGACGCTGGTACGTGTAAAGGACGGTCAGTTAAAACGTGGCATGAAAGTCACGTTCATGAACACAGAGGCTGAATATCAAATCGATCAAGTCGGCTGTTTCTCCCCTAAAATGGTTAAGCTGGACTCCCTAAATCCGGGTGAGGTCGGCTATTTTACCGCCGCAATCAAATCCGTGGCTGATGCCGCTGTCGGGGATACCATCACAGAAACCAAACGCCCGGCTGACAAACCGCTGTCCGGCTTTAAGCCGTCTACGCCCGTGGTCTGGTGTGGTCTCTTCCCCGTTGATGCGGCTGATTTTGAAGATTTGCGCGATGCGTTGGGCAAACTCCACCTCAATGATGCTTCCTTCCATTTTGAGCCGGAAAGCTCCGCCGCCCTCGGCTTTGGTTTCCGTTGTGGCTTCTTGGGTCTGTTGCACCTTGAGATCATTCAGGAACGTCTGGAACGTGAATATGATCTCGATCTGATCACCACATCTCCGTCCGTTGTCTATCACATGCATATGAACGACGGCAGCATGGTGAAATTGCACAACCCGGCTGACATGCCGGATGTGACCAAGATCGACACCATTGAAGAACCGTGGATTAAAGCAACCATCATGGTGCCGGATGAATATCTTGGCCCCGTGCTGCAACTCTGTACCGATCGCCGCGGCGAGCAAATAGATTTGACCTATGTGGGCAGCCGTGCGATGGCGGTTTACCGCCTGCCGTTGAACGAAATCGTGTTCGATTTCTATGACCGTCTCAAGTCCTGTTCACGCGGATATGCCAGCTTTGACTATGAGGTGGATGAGTATCGTGCCGGTGATCTGGTTAAAATTTCCATTCTGGTCAACGCAGAACCTGTGGACGCGCTTGCCTTTATGGCACACCGTTCCCAGTCAGAAGCACGTGGTCGCCAAGTGTGTGCGCGCCTCAAAGACCTGATCCCACGCCAACTGTTCAAAATTCCGATCCAAGCAGCCATCGGCGGCAAAGTGATCGCGCGTGAAACCATCTCTGCCATGCGCAAAGACGTCACCGCCAAATGTTATGGCGGGGACATTACCCGTAAGAAAAAACTGTTGGAAAAACAGAAAAAGGGTAAGAAGAAGATGCGTCAATTCGGTAAGGTGGAAATTCCGCAGACCGCCTTCATCGCCGCCCTTAAGATGGGTGACGACTAAGCATAAAAAAAGGCAGCGAACACGCTGCCCTTTCTTTTTTCGGCCCACTGCACTGATTAAAATGCAAAAGGCTGCTTATTTTGCACGTCGCCCAAAAAAATGCTTTCCTCGGACCCGCAGCATATCGGTGATGTTTCCAGATATGTCAATTGTGACATGACCTGACGCCAAAAATCCGTTTTATTTGGATTTTTATCAGCGCTTAATCGGGCTGATATGATACGCTTTGCTTCTGCACACCCGTATTTTTTGCAAAAGTAAGCGGCTACTTCTTTCGCAGCTCTTTCCCCAATCGCCATTTTCCGTGTATCGCCTTTTATTGCAATTTTTCCCTATGATACACGGACCTATAAAGAAAAGATATCCATCCAATAAATAGAGTTTATCACCCCGTCAGAAACCAACGGGGGATTTTAACACCTCTAAATTTAATAGCCTCGCAAGTAGAGTACTATTTTATGCGTCTTCTTCTGCGTGATAACGCACGATTCGTTCAACTTCTTTTTTGGACCCTAAAATGACCGGGACTCGTTGGTGCAGCTCGCTTGGCTGCAGCTCCATAATACGCTCACGCCCTGTCGAAGACATGCCGCCCGCCTGTTCAATGATGAAAGACATCGGGTTTGCTTCATACATCAAGCGGAGCTTGCCGCCTTTTTCACGGATCCGGTCATCCATCGGGTACATAAAGACACCACCGCGACTGATGATACGGTGTACATCCGCCACCATTGAGGCCACCCAACGCATATTGAAATCACGTTCGCGCGGGCCGGTCGAGCCTTCCAGACACTCTTCAATATACCGGCGCACGGGTGGTTCCCAGTGGCGCATATTGGACATATTGATAGCAAATTCTTTAGTTTCTTCCGGGATCGTCAGATTTTCATGGGTCAGGAAAAATTCCCCGACGTTGCGGTCCATCGTAAAGCCGTTGACCCCGTCACCTGTCGTCAAGACCAACATCGTGGACGGACCATAGACCGTGTAACCTGCGCAAACCTGCTCAGTCCCCGGTTGCAGGAAGTCTTCAGCTGTCGGCTGCTCGATCCCTTCCGGGCAGCGCAGGATGGAGAAGATGGACCCCACGGACACGTTTACGTCAATGTTGGAAGACCCATCCAGCGGATCAAACAGCAACAGGTAACGACCGCTATATTCTGCCGGAACTGTGACGATATCGTCTTCTTCCTCAGATGCCATGCCCGCCAGATGTCCACCGATGGTGTTACAGAACTTGAACAGTTCGTTGGATTGTACATCCAGCTTCTTCTGCACTTCCCCTTGGACGTTTTCTGTCCCGTGCGTGCCGAGTGCGCCTGCCAGTTCCCCGTGATCCACCAGATCAGAGATGGTTTTACAAGCGGTCATCACATCCGCTAACAACAAGGTTAAGACCCCTTCGCCCTGACGACGGCGTTGTTCTTCGATCAGAAAATGAGTCAGCGTTTTGCGATAACCGGACATGGGCGTGCTCTCCAATAAACGTGCGTTGGGAGGTCGATAGCAAAACGGCGCCAAATTAGCAACGAAAATGCTGCTTGACCTTTGTAATCAACTCGCACACCCTAGGGCTATTCCAAGGGGTGCCTCTGAATGGGGGCTGAGATGTCGCGAACGAGCGGTGAACCCTTTGAACCTGATCCGGGTCTAACCGGCGTAGGGATGGATAGAAAAATAATATATTCCCCAAAGCCCTTTCCCGGGTCTCCTACTTGTATTTCAAATGGAGATCCTCCCATGACAAAACTAGATATCACCACCGGTGCTTTGCCCGGTTCTGAAAAAGTCTTCTTCGGCTCTGAGGCCTTTGAGGACCTGAGCGTTGCCATGCGCTGCATCCACCTTGAAGGTGGCGAACAGCCTGTGGTCACCTATGATACCTCCGGTCCCTATACGGACCCCAACGCCCAGATCGACATCAACAAAGGCCTACCCAAACTGCGCGAAAGCTGGATTGCCGCGCGCGGTGACGTGGCCGCCTACCAAGGCCGCGAAGTCAAACCAGAAGACAACGGCCTGAAAACTGCCGACGACACCCCCGGTGTCACCCCGTTCCCCCACATCAATCCAACGCCGCTAAAATCCAAAACAGGCGAAGCGGTCACCCAGCTTGCCTATGCACGACGCGGCATTGTCACGCCAGAAATGGAATATGTCGCCATCCGCGAAAATGAAGGCCGCCGTGAAGCCTACTTGCGCGATGGAGAACCCTATGGCGCTGAAATCCCCGATGTGTGCACCGGTGAGTTTGTGCGCAGTGAAATCGCGCGCGGGCGGGCGGTTCTGCCCGTCAACATCAACCACCCGGAAATTGAGCCGATGATCATCGGGCGGAACTTCCTGACCAAAATCAACGCCAATATCGGCAACTCCGCCGTCACCTCCTCGGTTGCTGAAGAAGTCGATAAGATGGTCTGGGCAACCCGTTGGGGGGCGGATACGGTCATGGACCTGTCCACCGGCACCGACATTCACAATATCCGCGAATGGATTTTGCGCAACTCCCCCGTCCCCATCGGGACCGTGCCGATCTATCAGGCGCTTGAAAAATGCCGGGGCATTGCGGAAGACCTGACATGGGACATCTTTAAAGACACGCTGATTGAACAAGCCGAACAAGGCGTCTCCTACTGGACCATCCACGCCGGCCTGTTGCTGGAACATGTGCCGCTGACCGTTAATCGCGTGACAGGCATTGTGTCGCGTGGCGGGTCAATCATGGCGAAATGGTGCCTGCATTATCACAAACAAAACTTCCTGTGGGATCACTTTGACGACATCTGCGAGATCGCCAAACAGTATGACGTTGCCATTTCCCTTGGCGACGGCTTGCGTCCCGGCTCCATTGCCGATGCCAATGACGAAGCCCAATTTGCCGAACTGCGCGCCCTTGGCGTCTTGCAAAAGAAATGTATGGCCCATGATGTGCAATGTTTCATCGAAGGGCCGGGCCATGTCCCCATGCATAAAATCAAGGAGAATATGGACCTGCAATTGGAAGTCTGCGACGAAGCCCCGTTCTATACCCTCGGCCCGCTTGTCACCGATATTGCAGCAGGGCATGACCATCTGGCCTCTGCCATTGGGGCGGCGATGATCGGTTGGTACGGGTGCGCCATGCTCTGTTACGTCACCCCCAAGGAACATTTGGGTCTGCCCAACCGCGATGACGTAAAAGAAGGCGTGATGGCCTATAAGATCGCGGCGCATGCTGCCGATCTTGCCAAAGGTCATCCCGGTGCCCGGTTGCGGGATGACGCCATGAGCAAAGCGCGCTTCGAGTTTCGTTGGAAAGATCAGTTCAATCTGGCCCTTGATAGCGAAAAAGCCCTGCAATTCCATGATGAAACCTTACCTGCTGAAGGGGCCAAGATCGCGCATTTTTGCTCCATGTGCGGGCCGAAATTTTGCTCCATGCGCATCAGCCATGAGGTCAAGGAAGAAGCGCAAAAGGGCATGAAAGAAATGTCGGAAAAATTCCAGAAAGAAGGCGGTGAAATTTATCACAAAATCGACGCTGCACAGTAAAGCAACCAAGAGTTTGGCGGGGCTGTCTACGGATAGCCCCTTTTTTGGGGCTGAATTCTATTGTATGCAGAAAATCCGTTTCTTGTTATAGTACCGGAAAGACACTAGGATAAACGGATGTTGAGAATTGGTTATATCGCACTGTTAGGGATCGCCCTGTCTATCTGCTTTCTGTCAGAAAGTCAGGCAGGGACACGCCTAAAGGTTGCTGCCGTTCACATCCCCCTGATGAGCGAAAGCCCGACACAAGGTGTTTTCATAGATCTCCTAAAAGATATCTCCCAACGCTCAGGTCTTGAATTTGACGTAAAAGTCTATCCCGGCAAACGCGCCCACTATCTTTTTCAACAAGGCGAAGTCGATCTGCTGCTCCCTTTCCCCAAAGGTAACCGCAAAAAAACCGGCCTGCTGACGGACCCGATCTATTCCAAACGGGATTTTATCTTCGTTAAAAAAGGCACCCCAATCCCAAAAACACTGGAAGACGCTGCAGGTATGCGCCTTGGGATCACAGAACATTATAAGTATGATGCCCGCCTGTATGCCCAAGCAGACCTGAAATTAGAGACAACCCACAGCGACCTGCTCAATGTGCGAAAACTCTATTCCGGTCGTATTGACGGCTTTGTGGCCGAAGAATATTCCGCCCTCAGTGCCTTAAAGAAAAGCGGCTTTGAAGATATCCTGTACGATCAGGACCATCCGGTCTTTACCTATGATGCGGTCATGTTGGTACAAACCACCACGCAGGGGCTCAAAACGCTAGAACAAATTAATGCGGCCCTTGCCGAGCTTAAAAAAAGCCAAGGCCACCCCGCGCTGACCCAAAATTAGAGTGTCATATCAAAAAAATGTAATTAAGGCACAATAAGGCAAAAATTGCTCATATTGCTGCCCAATTTAGCCGCCATAATACTCAACATAGAAAGGTTGGTGCGGTGAAGAGCATCCCCCTCTCGATAAACCCAAGTATCGAAATAGCCCCCTATAGTTCAACTAACTTACGCTCTTCAAAACACAGACCGGACTAAATGAATCGATCATGCCAGAACTCTCAAAACATCCTCGGACTTGCCCCCCGAGGATGTTTTGTTTTTAATAGGCCTTTCTAAATACAAGCACTAACCGCCTGAGGGGATCATAATGGCGACATTTGCGGGACAGGATCTTGTTTGCATCCGCGGGGAACGACTGGTTTTTTCTCATCTGGATTTTAATATCGCCAGCGGTGGCTGCCTGACCTTGATCGGGCGCAACGGTGCCGGTAAATCTTCCCTTCTCCGCATGATGGCAGGCCTCTTGCGCCCGTCAAGCGGGGTGATGAGCTGGGATGCCACCCCCGTTCAGGACGACATGGACGAACACCGCGAACGCCTGCATTATGTCGGGCACCATGATGCCATCAAACCTGTATTAACAGTGGAAGAAAATCTGAAATTCTGGGCGGGCTTACGCAGCGACGCACAAGAAGCCCAAGCCAATTTTAAAGAAGCCCTAGACCTGTTTTCCATCGGACACCTGATGGATGTCCCCGGACGTTTCCTATCCGCCGGCCAAAAGCGCCGCGCCAACCTGGCGCGCATCATCGCGTCCAAATCACAGGTCTGGTTACTGGATGAACCGACCACAGCCCTGGACAAAGAAACCATCGCCAAACTGGAGGAGATCATCGAAAACCATCGCGCCACTGGCGGCATGGTCGTGCTCTCCACCCATTCGGATCTGAACATCAAAAATCAGGAGATTCTGGACGTCAGCGCCTTTTCAGCCGCGCGCGGTCAGGAAAGCGCCTCACTTCTGGCAGAGGGAATATAATCATGGGTCGTTTTATCTCTGTTGTGCGCCGTGACCTGCGGCTTGCGCTGCGCCAAGGCAGTGACAGCGTTATGGTCGTCATGTTTTTCTTGCTCACCGTGGTGCTGTTTCCTTTCGGGATCGGACCGGAAGGCAATATCCTTGCCCGTGTGGCCTCTGGCGTTATTTTCGTTGCGGCCCTGCTTGCTTCCATGCTGTCCTTGGAACGGTTGTTTCAAACCGATTATGAAGATGGCTCCCTCGAACTACTCACCCTCAGTCCTGTGCCGCTGGAAATCGTGGTTCTTGGTAAAATTACGGCCCATTGGCTGACAACCGGCCTACCCTTGATCATTGCCTCCCCTTTACTCGCCGTCCTCATGAATATGAGCAGCGATGGGTTTAGCATGCTGATGCTGGCCCTTTTGCTCGGTACGCCCGCACTTAGCCTGATCGGCGCGATTGGGGCTGCCCTTGTGCTAGGATCCAGACGCGGTGGGGTGCTCATTTCCCTGTTGGTCCTGCCTTTATTTGTGCCTGTGCTGATTTTCGGGGTCGGACTGGTGGAAGCCGCCATCGGTGGATTTGCCGTTAAATCCCAAATCCTGATCCTGTCCGGTATCCTGTTTGCCTGTCTTGCCTTCTGTCCGTTTGCGGCTGCGGCTGCGGTGCGGCAATCGGTGGAATAGAAAGTTAGTGTGTTGCGTTAAAACGGTCTTTAAACAGATGCAAAAGCTCAAATCGGCGCGGTGATTTTTTACTGATACCGATGTAGAGCGGGATCGTCTTGATCGTTTTAACCTCCAACCCATCCGTGTTACGGTTTTTCACAAAATTTCCCGGCATCAAAGAATAATCGGCACGCCCGCTTTTGAGAAACTTCAAGAGGTTATCAATCCCATTGGCCTCTGACACTTTCATCACCGGGGTAGTATATTCTTTAATTAAAGACGTGCCGCGTAGGAAAATACCGCGCAATTCGCCGATATCTTCCAGTTCGTAGCCTTTAGTGTCAGGAGAGACCATCACGATGTGAAGATCGGCAATCGGGCCAATAAAATCGATGTAATCTTCGCGTTTGGGCGTTTTAAACACACAGGGCGTAAGATCAGACTTACCATGTTCCAGATTCAACATAATCCGCAACCAAGGCACATCTTCGATCTGTAAGTCATCCAAAACGCTCTCGACACGTTCCAGACATTGCGCTTCTTCTGTCAAGCCGTTGAGCATTTCATAAGAAAGCGCAACTTTAATCGGCTTTTCACTCCCGAAAGACGGATTAGGAAGCAAAAGCGAAGCACAAAGCATTGCCCATATGCTTTTCATAGCAGCCCCTTAGCTTATCTTTCCCGGCCTTCGATTATAGATAAACAGCGTTTATTCATAAAATTCTAATTTAAGATGCTGCTTTTTTATTATCTCAAAGAGTAATACATACATCCTTATTATTCAACACCATCCTTACCTGCCAGTACTTTACGCCGCCCAACCCGATCTGGTGCAGACACAATACCCGCTTCTTCCATCTGGTCGACAATGCGCGCGGCGCGGTTATATCCAATGGATAAGCGACGCTGAATGTGGCTGGTTGACGCTTTGCCGTCTTGAATACAAATTTGTACCGCCTGATCATAAAGCGCATCATCACCGGATGTATTGCCGCCCACAGCCCCTGTCGGCATGACCAGCCCGTCAATCGGCTCGTCACTTTCTTCTGTGACCGCCTCGACATATTTTGGCTCACCTTGTTTTTTCAGGTGATTCACAACGTCTTCCACTTCCCCGTCCGACGCAAACGGCCCATGCACACGTGAGACTTGCCCACCGCCCGGTTTAAACAGCATATCCCCCATGCCCAGCAATTGTTCCGCGCCCTGAACTTCCAAAATAACGCGCGAGTCAATTTTTGTGGTCACGGTAAAGGCAATACGGGACGGGAAGTTGGCTTTAATCGTGCCTGTCATCACGTCTGTGGATGGACGCTGTGTCGCCATGATCAAGTGAATACCGGCGGCACGGGCTTTCTGCGCCAAGGACTGGATACAGGCATCAATCTCTTTCCCCACCATCAACATCAGGTCCGCAAATTCGTCCACAATCACCACAAGGAACGGCATTGCTTCCATATCCAGCGGCTGTTCTTCAAAGATGGGTTTGCCGGTTTCCGGGTCAAAGCCGGTTTGCACACGCCGCGTCAGGACCTCGCCTTTTTTGCGGCTTTCTTCCAGCTTGGCATTATAGCCGGAAATGTTACGCACGCCCAAATTCGACATCAGACGATAGCGCTCGTTCATTTCTTGCACGCACCATTTTAACGCCATCACCGCCTTGCCCGGTTCTGTCACCACAGGCGAGAGCAAATGGGGAATACCGTCATAAACCGACAGTTCCAACATTTTCGGGTCGATCATAATGAACTTACATTGTTCCGGTGTCATGCGGTACAGTAAGCTCAGGATCATGGTGTTCACCCCGACAGACTTACCAGACCCCGTGGTCCCCGCTACCAGCAAGTGCGGCATGCGTGCCAAGTCCGCCATCACAGGCCGCCCGCCGATATCCACCCCAAGCGCCATGTTGAGGCTGGCTTTCGGGTTTTCAAAGCTCGGCGACTCGATCAGTTCACGCAGATAAACCGTATCGCGTTTTGCGTTTGGTAATTCAATCCCGATCACACTACGACCGGGCACAACCGCGATCCGCACCGATACCGCTGACATGGAACGGGCAATATCATCTGCAAGCGAGATCACACGCGAAGTTTTTGTCCCCGCAGACGGTTCAAGTTCATAGAGCGTCACCACCGGACCGGGGCGCACTTCAACAATCTCACCTTTTACGCCGAAGTCTGCCAAGACCTGTTCAAGCAATTCCGCGTTATGTTCAAGGGCGCTGCGATCAATTTTAGTTGACGCTTTTTGCGCCGGGCTGGCTTGCGTCAACAGATCCATCGGCGGGAAGTTATAACTATCGGGGGAGAGCACCAAGGACTGCTGCTTGGCTTTGCTCGCCTTTTTCGGCACGTCCAGATTCACCTCCGGCTCCGTCACGCGCTTGGGTGTTTTTTTGCGTTTGAGGATAGGTTCGACCTCCTCATCCTCAAACAGGGCCTGTTCTTCTTCCTCGATCAATTCTTCCAGCTTGGTACGCTTTAAAATGCCAACGCCTTTTTTGACCGCCTCAACGGACCCGACAGCCGTGCCTTTTAGCGCTGTGCCGACACCATTACCCATAGACGACCATTCTGAACGGGACAAGGCAAGACCATAGAGCAACCCAAAACCGCCCAGCCCCGCTGCCAACACAGACAGCAGGACATCAAAGTAAGGCACTTTGCCCAACCCAATGATGCTAAACAGTTGCAACAGACGTTCGGTCAATAATAAACCGGATAATCCCCCCAATCCGCTGCGCAACGGCCAATCTACAGGGACCGGCAGCACATTCAGGGCAATGCTTAACAATAAAGTGGAGGAACATAGGATCACCAAACGCAGCCATAGGCTCGACACCATCTGTTTGGAGGTGATGCGCCAGGCCCAACACACCATCACCAATGCCGGGATGATCGAGGCAATCCCGACAGACTGGATAAACAAATCCGCAACATAAGCCCCCGCTGGGCCCATCAGGTTTGCGACCTCATGGGGCGAGGCACTATTTAAAGACGGATCAGACGCTTGATAACTGAGCAAGGTCACCGCCAGCACAAGCCCCAACGCGCCCAACAACAGACCACCGGCTTCGATTAATCGGCGGACCAGAAATTGCTGCACACCGGGCGGCAACAAAGGGGTTCGTTGGGTCTTTGAGGTACTACGGGCCATACTATCGCGCTCACTTCATCTTCACGAAAATCAGAGATCGTTTCAATTTATCCCAAGACAGTTAAGGGATAGTTTACGCAAAAATGAGAGATGGACAGCGTGAGAATATATGATACCTCTTATATAGATAAATACTCAGGGGATCGGGATGGACCAAATCAATAAAATTGTCGGGTTTGAGAACCTCTCACCGGACGATAGTGCCTTTATCACCCCACGGCTGCAACGCCTGAGCGTTCCTGCTGGCACCAAGGTATTTGAAGCCGGTTCCCCTTGTGCGGCCTTTTTGATTGTTTTAGACGGCTGCGTGCGTGTACAGATGATCGGGGAGACGGGCCGAGAAATCGTGCTCTATCGTGTGGAAGACCAGCAGACCTGCATCCTGACCACTGCCTGTCTGCTCTCCGGTGACGCTTATTCTGCCGAAGCCATTACGGAATGTGAGACAACGGCGATTGCCCTGCCTATCGATGCCTTTAACGCGTTGCTCAATCGCTCCCAAGCCTTTCGCGATCTCGTCTTTTCCAGCTATGGGAAACGGATTTCCAATCTCGTCTCCTTAGTGGAAGAAGTCGCGTTTGGTCGAATTGATGTGCGCCTTGCCCAGTTCCTGAAGGACAGAATGGATAACAACCACATCCTTAAAAAGACCCACTATGAACTCGCCGTCGAACTTGGCACCGCGCGCGAAGTGATCTCCCGCCAACTCAAAGATTTTGAGCGCAAGGGCTGGATCACCCTGTCGCGCGGACAAATCACCGTTACCACCCCAGACGGATTGACGGCCTTTATTCGTGCACAATGTGATTAAGTCACAGATAAAAGACGCCTCTTCCTGTTTACTGATCGTCAATAGAATGGATGTCTTACAGGAGTATGGAACAATGACTAAGAACATGGGATCAATCGATCGTATCTTGCGCATCATCGTCGGTCTGGCGCTTTTGGCTTATGCGGTGCTCTTTCCCGACACAGGCTATAACGTTTGGGGCTATATCGGGATTGTCCCACTTGTCACCGCCCTGATCGGCTGGTGTCCGGCTTACACACTGATCGGTGTAAAAACCTGTTCGGCTGACCCGAAAAATTAAACAAGCCGACACAAAAAACCCCGCCTTTTCAACAAGGCGGGGTTTTTATTTGTCTTGCACGTACCTGTTTTAAGCCGCGCGGCGCTTTTGACCCGCGCCCGCCTTACGGGCATGGGGCTTGGCAGCGGTCTTTTTAAAAGACCCGTTACCGGACGCCTTTTTCTTAAAGCCGCCCTCTTTCTTTTTAAAGCCACCTTCCGGCTTAGCGCGACCGCCAGCACCGCCGCCGCCAAACTTACGTTTGCCACCGTTGGCATTGGCATTGCCACCACCGCCGAAACGGCGACGTCTTTGCTCTCCCCCTGCCGATTTGAACGGCAGCGGATCTTGGTGATACGGGTGATCGTTGTGAATATCCACACGCTGCTTGATGGTGCGTTCAATCACCTGTAACAAATCGCCTTCATCATCGGTACAGAAAGATAAAGCAACACCACTTTGTCCTGCACGGCCTGTACGACCAATGCGGTGGACATAACTGTCACCTTCCAGCGGCATATCATAGTTGATCACGTGAGAAATATCGGCAACATCAATCCCGCGGGCTGCCACATCTGTTGCGACCAACAATTCAATGTTACCACTGCGGAAAGCACGCAACACACGTTGGCGCGCAGACTGTTGACGGTCCCCATGGATCGCATCGGCCTTGTGACCACGTTCTTTCAAATTGTCACACAGGCGATCTGCCATCGCTTTTGTACGGGTAAAGATCAACACCTTGGTCAAGGTCGGATCATCCAGCAGGTGGGCCAACAGCTTTGGCTTGTCTTTTTGCTTCAGGTGCATGACACGGTGGTCAATGGTGGTCGCAACCGAATTTTCGCGCGCAGCTTCAACCTGTTTTGGTTTGTTCAACAGACCTTGGGCCAGACCACGAACGGCCTTTGACATGGTTGCCGAAAACATGACCGTCTGTTTTTCTTTCGGCATATTTTCTGCAATTTTCTTCACGTCATTGATAAAGCCCATATCTAGCATACGGTCAGCTTCGTCCAATACGAAGGTGTGAACCTCATCAAACTTGATTGAGCCCCGTTCCATATGGTCCATTAGGCGGCCCGGTGTCGCCACAACAATATGCACACCGCGTTGCAGCTGTTGCAATTGCTGACGATAAGGGGAGCCACCAAAAATAACCGTATGGAAAATCTTTTGGCCTTTAGTGAACGAACGGATGCTGACACCAATCTGTTGCGCCAGTTCACGAGTCGGCGCCAAGATAATGCAGCGCGGCTTACCCGCAACCGTTTTATCGTTTTCTTCTGCCAAACGGTGCAGCATAGGCAGAACAAACGCAGCCGTTTTACCGCCGCCTGTCTGGGCAACGCCCATCAGATCGAAGCCGTTCATAAGGTGGGGAATGGATTGGTCTTGGATTTGAGTCGGCTCTGTAAAGCCTTGTTTTTCAATGGCAGACAGCAACGGCTGCGCCAGACCCAGCATATCAAATGTGGTCACGCTATTTTCCTATATCAAATGCGTTCAAGTCGTTCAAATGCGTTCAACGACCTATAATTTTTCCGCACATGATGCCCATATCGGGGCAAGGAAACGCGACCTTAGAGGCACCGGAAAGTACCGTCTGTAATCAGGGCACGTGCATTAACTTGCACGCACGGAAAGTCTTCTGTAAGCGGCTATATCTTATTTTTGCTACAGTTTGTCAAGCTTTGCATGGACAAACACAAAAAGAAATGGGGTAGTCCACTTGAAAGGGACCACCCCAAAACAACCTTACAGGGGAGAAGGTTTATTTTTTCAGTTTCAGCACTTCAGCTTTCACTTCGTCCAAAGACTCTGTGAAACGAGCGCGAATTGTTTCGAAAGCTTCGTTGTTGGATTTACCAGCCATCTCAGCCAGTTCACGCATGTTGGACAATGCTTTTTCAACAGCGTCTTTAACCAGATCAGTCTGTTGAGCAACTTTGTCTTGCGGCTCGCCTGCAACGGACAAATCTTTGAATGTCGCTTGCATTTCTTCCATTGCCTGGCTCAGAATTTCGGCCTGACGTTTGAAGACAGCCTGCATACCTTCCAAAGCAACTTTGTTCGCTTGAGCGAGGGCTTCGAGGTTTTTCTTTTGGCTTTCCAAAACGATGTTGCCATCGACACCCGGAATTTTGTACTCAGAAAAAGCTTTCTGGAAATCACCCATGAATTTCTGCGGATCAAATTCGCCCATCAATTTAGTCGGGTCAAATTCGCCAAATACTTTAGTAGCGTCGAAAGCAAATGGGTTTGCTTGTGTTTTTTTAGCTGCGGTCATTGGTCATAGCTCCAATTCAGATTAAAGGTTTTGCTGCACTGCAAAATTTCTGACTGCAATATGCGTGAATCGCTCGGAAAAGTCAATGGCTTTTTGTGCGCCGCACAAAAATTAAACCAATTTAAAATTGCAAAACGCAAAAAAATATTAATTTTTAATCACTTAAGCAAAATGAAAAGTTGATTATTCTTTTGTGACATCGCCGATTCCCGACCTTTTTAGCCCGCCAGCTCCTTACTTCGCTGCACTGCAGCATTGATCGATTTCTCAAAAATCGGGGCGATTCCATCCGACGCCATCAACACCTCAAGGGCCGCTTGTGTTGTCCCCCCCGGCGACGTGACATTGGTCCGCAACTGACCTGCATCCGTGCCGGTCTGACGCATCAACTCCCCCGCTCCTGCAACAGTGGCGCGGGCAAGCTGGGTCGCCAAGTCTTGAGGCAATCCGGCTTTCAATCCGGCCTCGGTTAAACATTCCGTCATATAAAAGACATAAGCCGGGCCGGACCCAGACACCGCCGTAACCGCATCCATCAAACCTTCATCTTCGATCCACGCAACTTCGCCAATCGCTTTCAACAAGTCTGTGCAATGTTCTTTCATCGGCTCACTCACCTTCGCGTTGGCACAAGCCACGCTGATCCCACGGCGAACCGCCGCCGGTGTGTTGGGCATCACGCGCACAATGCGCGCTTCGGCCCCCAGCGCCTGTTGATAATAAGAAATGGTTTTACCCGCGGCAACGGACACAAAAGTTGCACGATCGGCAAACGGTTTTGCCGCCAAAACGGCCTCATCCATCATTTGCGGCTTAACCGCTAACAAGATCACATCAGCGGGAAAGCCGTCTTCAATATCATCCAAAGAATCGACAACGGAAATATCATGGGTATCCCGCAGGCTTTGAGCATGCTCACCGGAACGTTCAACAATCCGGATACTGTCTTTCGGCACACCTTGATCCAGCCAGCCTTCCAGCATCGCCCCACCCATTTTGCCGCATCCAACAAGGATCAAGCCCATGATATATTCTCCTGTATAAAACGATTCAATTTTCCAGAGCATCTCTCTCCTTTGTCACAAAAGCAAGACCGATACCTGTAAAAGCCCAGATTTTTTTATCCGGCCCCCTCTGACTCAATCCGGTTCGGGGGTGTCGCCAGCTCCTCTGCCGGTGAATGGGCACCGAGCTGGATTTCTTCAATACGTTCGCCGCGTTTGGTGATCTTACCCGTCGTGATCTGAATATCGCGGATATCCTTTGCCGACTGCAAAAAATGCTTATCCAGATTTTCGACCCGTTTATCCAAACGATCCACATCTTCCAGCAACGTCATGACTTCTTTTTGGATGCGCCCCGCTTCTTCACGCATGCGAGCATCTTTAAGGACCGCGCGCACCGTATTTAAGGTTGCCATCAAGGTCGTCGGCGAGACGATCCAGACTTTCGCCTTATAAGATTTTTCCACCACATCGGTAAAATTGGCATGAAGTTCCGCATAAATCGATTCCGATGGCAAAAACATCAGCGCACTTTCCGCCGTCTCCCCCGCCAGAATATATTTTTCCGAAATATCTTTGATATGTTTCAACACATCCGCCTTAAAGGTGCGGGTCGCCAGCACTTTATCCTGATCGGTTTGGGCCGCCTGCAATGCATTATAACTTTCCAGCGGGAACTTGCTGTCAATACAAATAGAGCCCGGCGGGTTAGGAAGCTGCAACAAACAATCCACCCGCTTTGTGTTGGATAAAGTTGCCTGAAAACTATAGGCAGATGGCGGCAAAGCATTGGTCACCAGCATTTCCAACTGCACTTCGCCAAAGGCGCCACGGGTCTGTTTGTTGGACAGGATATCCTGCAAGCTCACCATCTGCTGGGACAGGTCCATGATGTTTTTTTGCGCCGTATCAATCACCGCCAAACGTTCTGCCAAAGTGGACATCTGCTTTGCGGTGGATTTGGTCTGTTCCAGCAACCCTTCCCCCATGCGATGGCTAAACAGGCTCAACCGTTCATCCAGTGTTTTTGTGATGGCGCGTTCCTGGGTTTGCAGCCGTTCACTGACCGCGTGCTGGGCGCGGTTCTGGTTTTCATCCATCTGGGCAAGGCGACCGGCAAGCTCACTATGCGCGCGCCCCAGCTCCACAAGCTGCTGGGCCAAAAGCTCACTATCCCCCTCTGCCCCTTTGGGTCGCCGCATAAAAGCAAAAACCGCCAGCAACAGGCTAAAAAAACTCACCCCGACCAGTAAACTCATTACAATATCGGAGTTATCCAATATATTCTCCATCACTTTCCCAGCCTTCCCGTCTTTACACTTTTAATTCTCTGCCTATCTCTTAGCATGAAATTTCTGCCGCGCAAGCTTGCCCGTCGCCAAGCAAAGAGGCAACATAACAAAAAATACTTGGAGTAAGACATGACACATATCCGCCCGGGCCTCTTTTTTGCCGCCACACTGCTTGCCAGCACCTCTGCGCTTAGTGAAACCGCCCTTGATCAAAGCCATCAGAAAGACCTTGGCCTGACCATCTACCAAAACGGTCTGGGTTTTGTGCGCGACCAACGCGCGGTCAAACTGGACAAAGGCGTACAGGATATCGCCTTTGAAGATATCAGCGCGCAGCTCATCCCCGACAGCTTGCTGATCTCCGGCAATAACTTTGCCATCAAAGAACGTCGCTTTGCCTTTGATCTGCTGACACCGTCCGTGTTGGTGGAAAAGTCCCTCGGCAAGACCGTCACCTTCCGTAAAACCAATCCGGTGACCGGTAAGGATGAACTGATCCAAGCCAAAATCCTGTCCAACCAAGGCAGCCTGATCATTGAACGTGACGGTAAAATCGAAGTGGGTCAACCGGGTAACCTTGTGCTCGACCAACTGCCGGCAGGCCTGCGCGCCAAACCTTCTATGATGGCGGAAATCGAGGTCTTGAAAAAAGGCGATCTGGATCTGGCCTTGGGCTATCTCACCAGTGGTTTGAACTGGCATGCCTCCTACAGTGTGGAAGTTGCCCCCGATGGGAAATCCCTGTCCATGAAATCCTGGGCGAACCTGACCAACACCTCCGGTGTGGATTACCAAAACGCGACCCTGAACTTGGCCGCAGGTTCCATCAACCGTCAAGCAGCCCCTCGCGTCCAAATGATGCAAGCCAAAGGCGCGGTACAATCCATGGCCATGATGGATAGCGTGCCGGAAACAATGGCCATGGCCCCGCAATCGCTTGGTGGCATTCACCTGTACCAACTGCCCAACAAAGTAAACCTCGCCCAAAAAGAAACCAAACAAGTTGCCCTCAGCAAACCCGTGACCTTTAAAAGCGAGCGCGTGTTGGTCAAACGTTTTGGCCCCGTCTACGGCGCCCTTAACCACCAATCCGAAACACCGGTTCACCCTGATATCGAACTGTCTTTCGAAAATACCACAGGCCAGCCCCTGCCAAATGGACTGGCGCGTCTCTATCGCAAAGACAACCAAGGCAATCTGCAATTCATCGGGGAAGATAACCTGAACCAAACGCCTAAAAATGCCGTGGCCAAACTGCATCCGGGCCAAAGCTTTGACGTGACCTTAAAACGCACGCAAACAGACTTTGACGTAGACGGCAAAGACCGTTTCAACGCGGCTTACGAAATCGTCATCAAAAATGCCAAAGCCAACGCGGAAACAGTACGTATTGAAGAAACATTCCCCGGTGAATGGAAACTGGAAAAATCCAGCCACAAACTGTCCGAAAGCCAAGGTCAACGCGCCATCTGGGAAATTGATGTCCCGGCAAATGGCGAGACAAAGCTGACCTACCGGATCAACGTACAGACACGATAGACCCAGACTCCACAGCATATTGAAAAGCCTTTGATCCCGTCTGTGATCAAAGGCTTTTTTTGTTAAGCCATCATCGGCAAACTCAGCCGAAAGCAGGTGCCCTTTTCACCGGTATGGATCAGGGTTAAATCCCCATCATGGGCGCGCAAGATATCCCGCGCGATGACCAACCCCAGCCCCGTGCCCCCCCGTCGGGCGGACCCATCAAACGGCTTAAACAGGTTATCGCGTGCTTTTTGCGGCAGGCCGGGCCCGTCATCGACGATATCAATCTGGCAGACGCCCATCGTTTCGTCCTGTGTCAAAGACACTTCAACCTTGCTTGCCCCCATCTGAATGGCATTGCGCACGAGATTCGCCATGACACGACGCAACTGGGTGACATCGCCTTCCACCTCCGCCAAATCATCGACCTGATTAACCAACTCACAATCACGATCCATCAAGTCTTCCAGATGGCAAGATACTTCGTCCACCAGATCACGCATGTAAAACAGCTCTTTTTCCACATGCGGTGTACTGTCGGAAACGTAGTTCATGGTTTGAGAGCATAAATCAATGGCTTGATCTACTGTATGGGACAGTTGCGGGGCGAGTTTACGCACTTTTTCGTCACTACTTCCCGCCAACTGGTCCGAAATAAGCATGCTTTTTGCCAAACTATTGCGCAAATCATGATTTATTTTCGCTGCTGCCACCCCAATGGCTGCTAACCTGTCTTTTTGGCGCAACATCTTACGCAGTTCGCCCTGCATTGACAGCAGCTCATCTTCCGCAAGGCCGATTTCGTCGCGCCGACCAGACGGCACAATGGTTGAGCAATCGTCTTCAGGGTGGGTTCGAAAATCCGCCATATTTTTAACCAAACGTCGCACAGGCCGGACCATCAACCAATGCAGGCTGACGTAAATCAGCACCGCCGTCATCAACGAAATCACCAAAGACAGGTTCAAAATCCGTTTGGAATAGTCCAGCATTTCCATGCGCAACGGGGCTTCATCCAGAATCACTTCAATGCGGACTGCCTCATCGCGCGGACTTGGCCCCATGACCCGCATGACCCGATTAGTCTCCTGCCCCATGGTTTCAAAGGCATGCCAAATCAACGCCCCCCACTTTTCCTCACTGATCTTTACGTCAAGATCGGTTTGGGGCGGCATATCACTGGACAAGGCCAACATGCGCCGATCTTCCTCAACCAGCACCACGCCATAGGCTTTGGCATGGGCAAGAAGACGGTCTTCCAGTTCCTTATCCACCATATGATCCGGCGCAGCTTCCAGCGCCAACGCCGCCAAATGCGCCGTTTCCATATGATCTTCCAGATAAACCTGACGATAGCGCGCGATCGACGGCACATAGATAAAGGCTTCTGCCAACAGGACGAATATCACTGTCAGGATCAACAGTCGCACCGACAAGCCGACCCGTATATCGCCCATAGACTTCATCGTTACCTCATCCAAATTTCAGCAGGAAACGCACCAGCTTCTTGGTCTTTTCACTAAACAAAGACGGGGTAAAAAACGATCCTGCCGCCCGCTTGGACACTTCGCCCAAGGTCGGATAAGGCGCAATCATCGAGGCCATATCCCCGATCTTTAATTTTTTCGTGATCGCCAAGGTCCAGACGCCAATCAGTTCCCCCGCATGGGCACCAACAATCGCCGCCCCCAAAATCTTTCCTTTGGGCGTTGTAATCACCTTGATCAGTCCATCTGTCACGCGTTCCGCACGGGCGCGATCATTCTCTGAAAAGGGCCATCGCAAAATGCGGATCTCGCCATGGGCTTTGCGCGCCGCTTCTTCGTTCAGCCCCACACTCGCCAATTCAGGGGCGCAATAGGTCACCCACGGCAAGGCGCTGTAATCCGCCTTTGCAGGCAGTTTAAACAATGCGTTTTTAATCACCACGCCCGCATCATATCCCGCCTTGTGAGTAAACTGGAACCCGCCAGCCACATCCCCGATGGCAAAAATCTTTTTATTGGTCGTGCGCAAACGACCGTCCACTTTGATCCCACGGTCATCAAAACCAACCTGCGCCGCCTTTAACGCCATCCCGTCCACATTGACCTGACGTCCTGTTGCAATCAACAGGTGCGATCCCGTGATCACCTCTTCAGCCCCGTCGCGATCAATCGTCACCGATACGCCTTCTGACGATTTTTCAACAGAGACAACTTTAACCCCTTCGTGCAGGTTCACCCCTTCAGATTGAAGGCGCAGGCGCACGATATCCACCAGTTCAGGATCATCTTTCGGCATAATCGATGCCATCTCAAGGACGCTCACCTCCGCGCCCAAATGACGATGGGCCTGTGCCAACTCAATCCCGATGGGACCGCCGCCAATGACGATCAAATGTTGTGGGGTGTCCGTCAGATCAAAGATCGTCTCATTCGTGTAAAAAGGCGTTTCTGTCAGCCCCTCAATCGGCGGGATCATCGCGCGTGATCCCGTGGCAATCACAAAGCGTTTGGCTTGCACGCGCGTGCCATCTACCTCAATTTCCTGTGGGCTGGTAAAGACCGCTGCGCCTTTTAAGACGCGCACGCCCAATCCTTCAAATCGCGCCACACTATCATGGGGTTCGATCCCGGCAATGACACCTTTAACATGATCATGCACGGCTTGATGGGTAATCCCGTTTAAAGTCACATCAATCCCAAAGGCACCCGCATCACGCACCGCTTGGGCGGCATGTCCGGCTGCCAACAACGCTTTCGAGGGGACACAGCCATAGTTCAGGCAGTCTCCGCCCATTTTATCTTTTTCCACAAGGACCACATCGGCCCCCATCTGGGATGCACCAGCCGCCACCGACAACCCGCCGGACCCACCACCGATTACGCAAATGTCCGTCTTAATAATCTCGCTCACGCCTTCCCCCGTTGCTTCATTTTTTTATAGAGTACAGGAACCATCGCCAACAGCGCCAGCCCAATAATCGGCGCGATGACCTCAGGGCTAAAGATAACCCCCAAGTCCGGTGTTCGCCCCTCATCAAAGACCGCGCCCAAGCCGCTGCCGACACTGGCATAAACAAACGCACCGGGGATGATCCCGACAAAGGTGCCGATGGTGTAAGTGCTTAACTTCACGCCCAACAGGGCAGGCACCAAATTGACCAACCAAAAGGGAAAGATCGGCACCAGACGCAGGACCAGCATGTAACTGAGCGCATCTTCCTGAAAACCTTTTTCCATCTTCACCAAAGCCTTGCCCACTCTGGCATGGAAAAAATCATAGAGCGCATAGCGGGCCAGCAGAAAAATCCCGACCGCCCCTGCTGTTGCCCCCACCACAATGTAAGCCGTTGCTTCCACCGTACCGAACAGAAAGCCCCCGGTTAAGGACAGCCAGACGGCACCGGGCAGGGAAAACATCACCGCCACATGATAGGCCAGCACAAACCCAAGAACCGCCAGCAGATAATGGTCTGTCGTCCACGCCAAGATATCCTGTCGATTATCGCGCAAGGTTTCAAAGGAAAGATAATCCGCCCCGCCCAGCACGAAAAACGCCATCACCCCGCCCGCCAAGATCAGCAGGGGCAGCAGATGGATTTTCTTTTTCGACTTCGTTGCGGGCGTTTGGGTCATGTCATTTGGTGCAGTCATCAAGGTCAGCCAGTATTCGATTAACAGTTCCCTCTATTCTAACGGGCTTTGTCATTCGTTCTAGTCACGCTTGCGTGAACAGGATGTGAAATTGCCCCTAGACCGCCGTTTCCTTTCCCATTACAAACGTTTCATGATGAATCGTGCGCCTCATGTTTACAGTATTTCACCCAATGTGTCCTTCGCGGATGCGTTGGCCCACGGCATTATGGCAGAGTTTGGGGAACGACCGGAACAACTCTCCAGCGTGACGCTTTTGCTGCCGACCCGACGGGCATGCCGAACCGTGCGCGATGCGTTTTTGCGCCATTCCATGGGCAAGCCGTTGCTGTTGCCGCGCATGCACCCCTTGGGCGATCTGGATGAAGATGAACTGGCGCTGACCGGATGGAAAGATATCGGCGGGATCAACGCGATCAAACCCGCCATTTCCCCGTTGCGCCGTCAGCTTTTGCTCACCCGCCTGATCCTGAGCTTTGAAGAAGGTAAAACCACCGCCGACCAAGCCGCCCAATTGGCAGGGGAACTGGCGGGCCTGCTGGATCAAGTCCATACGGAAGGCTTGGCCTTTCACGATCTCAAGACCCTTGTGCCGGAAAATTACGCCGAACATTGGAACATCACGCTGGATTTCTTAAAAATCCTGACCGACCACTGGCCCGTCATTCTAGAAAGTGAAGGCGTGATCGATCCGGCTGATCGGCGTAACCGCCTGCTGGACGCCCAACGCCGCGTCTGGGAAGAAACCCCGCCGCAAGGCCCCATCATTGCCGCGGGCTCCACCGCCAGTATCCCTGCTGTCGGGGCCTTGTTGGCCTGTATCGCGCGCCTGCCTCAGGGCCGTGTGGTCCTGCCGGGCCTAGATCGTTTCATGGCAAGCGATGACTGGGCCAACCTTGAAGCGACCCACCCGCAATATGGTCTTAAACAACTGCTGGACCGCCTGCGCATGGCCCCCGATGAAGTGCTGGATTGGGACTGCGATGGCATTGAAGGCTCCCACCCTGTGCGCGCAAAACTGCTGTCTGAAGCCATGTTGCCCGCCAAGACAACGGATAAATGGCGAACGCTGGATCATCCGGTCGCAAACGTGCTGGACGGTGTGGAGCGCGTCGATTGCCCCACCCCGTTTGAAGAAGCGGGCGCGATTGCCCTGATGCTGCGCCGCGAACTGTCTTATCCCGGACAGACCGCCGCCCTTGTCACCCCTGATCGAAACCTCGCACGCCGCGTGGCGTCTGAGCTACGCCGCTGGGGGATCGAGATTGACGATTCTGCCGGTACACCGTTACAGCATAGCCCAAGCGGCACATACCTACGCCTGCTCGCGCAATGTGTCGCGGAAGATTTCGCCCCCATCCCCTTTCTGGCGCTGTGTAAGCATCCGTTAAGTGCGGCAGGTCAAAACCCCATGGTCTTTCGCCGTCTGGTGCGCCAACTGGAACTACGCATTTTGCGGGGTCCGCGCCCCGGTGTTGGACTGGACGGCATGCGCCATGCCCTTGATCGGCGCGAGGCTGACTGGCGCAAACGTACTAGCCGCCTGAGCACCACGCAAAAAAAGACCCTGTCTGATCTACGCAGTCTCTTAGACCAGATCGAAGAAGCCCTGCATCCACTGATCAAAGTCATGAAGCGGCGCAAGACCGACCTGATCAAACTACTGGAAGCCCACGTCAAAGCCGCAGAAGCCTTTGCCACGACTGAATTGGACAGTGGCGTCCAGCGCCTCTGGGCCGGTGAAGCAGGCGATTGCGCGGCAGACTTTATCTCCGAACTGCGCGAGGCCACCGGCGGATTTGGGGAACTTAGCCCCGATGATTACCCCGCTCTGTTTGATGCGCTGATGAGTGGCAAGGCCGTGCGCCCGCGCTTTGGCGCCCATCCGCGTCTTGCCATCCTTGGTCTGTTTGAAGCACGTTTGCAAACGGCTGACCTGATCGTCTTGGGTGGACTGAACGAAGGTACATGGCCGCCGGATGTCAGCGCAAACCCGTGGATGAGCCGCCCGATGATGCGCGATTTCGGCTTGCCCCAGCCGGAATTTTTGATCGGCCAAACCGCCCATGACTTTACCCAAAACTTTTGCGCCCCGCGCGTAATCATCACCCGATCCGACCGTGTGGACGGCACCCCGACCGTACGCTCACGCTGGCTACGACGCCTGGAAAATCGCCTGTCCGGCACAGACGTTGCTGCGCAGTTTAGCGGCCACAGCGGGTGGCTCAACTGGCAAGCCGCGCTTGATTATGTCGCCAAAATTCAGGCCGTCAGCCCGCCTGCCCCGCGCCCGCCTGTGTCTGCACGCCCCCGCGAGATGTATGTCACAAGTGTTGAACAGTGGATGCGCGACCCGTATGGCCTCTATGCCAAAATGATCCTGAATATCAGGGCATTAGATGATATTGACGCGGACCCTAACGCCGCCGATTATGGTAATATTATCCATGAATCATTAGAAATATTTATGGAAAAATACCCCAAAGACCTACCTGATAACGCCGATCGTGAACTGCGCGCGATTGGGCGTGACGTGTTTGGCACCGAACTGGATAACCCCGGCATTTGGGCCTTTTGGTGGCCGCGCTTTGAACGTATCTGCGACTGGTTTATTGAACAGGAACAGAGCCGCCGCGCCCTAATCGCCAAAAGCTATACCGAACTGGAAGGCAGCATCACTTTTGACGGGCCTGCCGGTCCCTTTAAGATCGCGGCCAAGGCTGATCGCATGGACCTGTTTAAAGATGGTGAACTATCGATCATCGACTACAAAACCGGCACACCGCCCAGTAAAAAAGAGGTTGAGGCCGGCTTTGCCCCGCAGTTGCCCCTTGAAGCAGCAATTGCCATGCAAGGTGGCTTTACCCAATTTGGCCCGCGCACAGTAAAAGAGCTGGAATTTTGGCGTCTGCGCGGCGCACAAGTGGCAGGGGAACGTAAACCCGCCACCGACAACCCCGCCCAAACGGCGGAAGAAGCCTTGGAAGGCTTAAAAGGCTTGGTCGGTGCCTATGACCATGTGGAAGCCCCCTACGGGTCACGCCCCAACCCCGAACATGCGCCCAAATATTCGGATTATGAACATCTGGCCCGCGTCAAAGAATGGTCAACCGCTGCGCCGGGAGAGGACGAATGACCCAATTTCTTGATCCCAACATCGTCCAGCGCCAAGCGTCTGACCCCAAGGCATCGGTCTGGGTGGCGGCAAATGCCGGGACAGGTAAAACCAAGGTTTTAACAGATCGCGTGCTGTCCCTCATGGTGACAGGCACCCATCCGCAACATATCCTGTGTCTGACCTTTACAAAGGCAGCGGCTGCGGAGATGGCAAACCGGATTGCGGACAAGCTGGGGCAATGGTCCATCATGGAAGACCAAAGCCTGGAAGACGCCTTGCACGACCTGTTGACCCGTCCGGCAAGCAAGGATGAATTTATTCTGGCGCGCCAATTGTTCGCCCGTGTGCTCGACACCCCCGGTGGCTTGCAAATCCAGACCATCCACGCTTTTTGCCAATCCTTGCTGCGCCGCTTCCCCTTAGAAGCCGAACTGGCACCGCACTTTCAGGTGATGGACGAACGATCTGCCGCGGAATTGTTAAAAAAAGCGCAGGACGAAATTTTGATGGATGCGCGCTTGGGCCGCACGCCGGAACTGCATGACGCCTTGCGCGTTGTGACCGGACATATCCACGAAACCGCCTTCCCCGAACTGATGGGCGGTCTGGCATCTGAGCGCGGACGTCTGCGCCGCGTGCTGGATCATCATGGCGGTGTGCGCAAACTGGTCGCCCGCCTTGCCGACCTGATGGGCCTGCACCCCACAGATACACCTGAAACAATCATTGAAAAGGCCTGCGAACAAGATAGTTTTGATGCCTTGGGCCTGCATGTGGCGGTTGAAGCCCTTTTTGAAGGCGGCAAAACCGATAAAGAACGCGCGCAAACGCTGGCAACGTGGCTTAACAGTAAAAAAGCAGAACGCATCAGCGGGTTTGAGGACTACAGCAGCGCGTTTTTGAAGAAAACCGACAAAGAAATTAAGGCCACGCTCTACACCAAGGGCGTTGCCACTTCCGTCCCTGCCATCGTCGATATTATGCAGGTCGAGGCTGAACGGATTTATCGCACCCACGGGCGCATCCGCGCGGCTGTCACCTTGCAGACCACCAACGCCCTGTTGCGTATCGGCAAATGTTTGCTGGATGCCTATGATAAATATAAACGCGGCGCGGCCTTGCTGGATTATGACGATCTGATCCTAAAAACCCGTGACCTGTTGACCCACGACACCGTGCCGTGGGTACTTTATAAACTAGATGGCGGGATTGAACATGTTTTGGTTGATGAAGCCCAAGACACCAACCCCGATCAATGGCGCGTGATCGAAGCCCTGACCCAAGAATTTTTTGTCGGCACCGGCACCAAGGACGAAGAAGACGTGCGCACCATCTTTGCCGTCGGCGATGTGAAGCAATCCATTTACAGCTTCCAAGGTGCAGACCCGACCGAGTTTGAGCGGATGAAAAACCTGTTCGCCTCCCACGTCCCGCAAGCCCAGCAGGTCTGGCGTGAAGTGCCGATGACGGTGTCTTTTCGATCCACCCGCGCGGTGCTGCAAACCGTGGATGCCATCTTTAGCGACCCTGCCCTTGCCCAAGGGGTCGAGATCAACGACACCATCCGCCATGACGCATGGCGCGCCCAAGATGGCGGATTAGTCGAGGTCTGGCCCGCCATCCGCCCCAGTGCGGCTGATCCCGGCACGGCGTGGAAACCCCCTGTGGAACGTCTACAGGTCGATAGCCCGCGCGCACGTTTAGCAAAACTTATAGCCAAGCGCATTCATAAGATGATTTTATCCAATGAAACGCTGGAGGCCAAGAACCGCCCCATTCAGGCAGGTGACGTCATGGTACTGGTGCGCAGGCGATCCGGCTTTGTCGAAGAACTGGTGCGTGCCTTAAAAGAACTGAATGTCCCTGTCGCTGGGGTGGACCGGATGGTCCTGAACGAACAAATGGCGGTCATGGATTTGGTCGCGCTTGGGCGATTTTTGCTGCAACCGGATGATGACCTTCAACTGGCCTGCGTGCTTAAGGGGCCGTTGCTAGGGATGACGGAAGAAGACCTGTTTGACCTTGCCCATAAACGCAAAGGCAGCCTGTGGTCGGCCTTGCGTGATCGGGCAAAATCGGACCTGCGCTTCCATCAGGCCCATAATTACCTTGCCGACCTGATGGGCCGCACCGACTATGTACGCCCGTTTGAACTTTATACCTACATCCTGACCGCCCTTGAGGGACGCAAAAAGCTGATCTCCCGCCTGGGGGTGGAAGCTGATGATCCGTTAAACGAATTTCTTGATCTCGCGCTACAGTTTGAACGCAGCCACGCGCCGTCGCTGGAAGGCTTCCTTGCGTGGCTGGAAACGGGAGAAACCGAGGTCAAACGGGATTTGGAACAAGCCGACCAGAACGCGGTCCGGGTCATGACCGTACATGGCGCAAAGGGCTTGCAAGCGCCCATCGTCTTTATGCCCGATACCATGCAAAGCCCATCCATGGGGCCAAAGATGTTCTGGCCGCGTGACCCCGATGATGGCGAAGAACTGTTCCTCTGGCCGCCCAAATCCGAATATATGGAAGACCTGTCCAAGGCCGAGAAGGATCGCCTCAACCGCAAGCGTGATGAAGAATATCGCCGCTTGCTCTATGTGGCCCTCACCCGCGCAGAAGACAGGCTCTATGTCTGTGGGTGGGAAACCAAAAAATCACCGCCTGAAAATTGCTGGTACAATATGATCAAAGGCGGTCTGGACGGTGTTGCAGACAAACTGAACGACCCCTTCCTCGACAGTTGTGAAGAAAGTGACGAGGATGAAATCCTGCGTCTGACCTGTGCACAGGAAAAATTGGTGGAGCCGGAAAGCGGCCCTGCACGATTGGAGCTGGAAAAGCTGCCCCTGCCCGACTGGGCCAAATCGCGCCCGGGCCAAGAACCGACCCCACCACGCCCGCTGGCTCCCTCGCGCCCAACAGAACCCGAACCTGCGACCCGATCGCCCCTTGGGGAAGATCATGGTTATCGCTTTAAACGCGGGAACATCATTCACGCCCTCTTGCAAACCCTGCCCGACTTGCAAGAAAGCGAGCGCGAGGACGCAGCGCGCACCTATCTGTCCGGCACCAGTCTGGACCTGAGCGACAAGCAGCAGGAAGAGATTTGCGACGAAACCCTGGGCGTCTTAAAGGATGCGGACTTTGCCGAGGTCTTTGCCCCCGGCTCCCTCGCCGAAGTGCCGATTGTCGGGGTTGTGGAAGGCCGCGTGCTGTCTGCGCAAGTGGATCGCCTGCTGATCAAAGACGACGAGATCGTGGTGATTGACTATAAAACCAATCGCCCGCCGCCGCGCACGGTCAAAAAAGTGCCGACGCTCTATATCAACCAGATGCGCTCTTATCGCCAAGCGCTACAGGCGATCTATCCGGACCGCCCCGTGCGCTGCGTGTTGCTTTGGACCGACACGCCCAAGCTGATGGAGATACCGGAAGAGTATCTCTAACCCTTAAAGGCGGCGCATAAAGCGGGGGCGAATGGCATTTTCCCCACGGATTGCGCCTTGAACTTCTGCGACCAGACGGGCCTGATCCTTGGGCAAATTGCCCGCCAACGCCAAGGCATTGGACGCATGGTTGGACCGGAAGATGACAGGTGCAGGCGGTTTGATGTTGACCAGCAGACGTTCCAGCTCCTTCAGGATCGCAAGGTCGCTTTGCGCCTCAAACGGCTCGCCAAACTTGGTCATAAACTCGTCATAGGCGATCTCTTCCAAATAAAGCTGAAGGGTGGAGAGATAATTAACAGGCGCTTGGGACAACAGCTCGACCGTGCCGTCGATATGATCTTCCCAATATTTTTGCCCGCCTAAGCCCAAGATGACGGTTGCGGAGATTTTCAACCCCGCCTCACGCGCCTTTAGCAACGCATCCGCGATCCCTTTCTGGCTGGCGCCTTTGGTGATTTTCTTCAACATCACAGGGGCACCGGACTCGATACCCACATAAAACAACGGCATCTTGCGCGCTGCCAATTCTTCCAGCTCCGCCGGGGTTTTCTTTAAGATATTGCCCGGCGTGGCATAAGCCGATACGCGATTGAGGTTAGGGAAACAGGCGTGCAGCTTATCCAAAATCGCACGCAAACTGTCCATCGGCAGGGTCAGCGCATCCCCGTCCGCCAAAAACACCCGATGCGCCTCCGGCCACACACGCGCCGCCTGTTCAATATCGGCAAACACGTCTTCCAGCGGACGGGCGCGATAGTCCTTCGTCTTATACATGGAGCAAAAGGAACACTGATTAAACGAACACCCCAACGTCGCCTGAATAATCAAATTATTCCCCTCAGACGGCGGGCGATACAGCGGCATGTCGTAGTTTAGCATTTGTGAAGCCTGCAAAAGAAAGGCGATGAATAACAAATTTACAAAAAACGCTCAAGTGCCATGAGGCCAAAGATAATGAAATTGGTCAAGAAATGTATGACTATCACGAAGTGAAGCGATTTGGATTTCTGATAAAGGAAAAAGAATAAAAGCCCCCAAAGGAAGGTTTCAATAAGCGCAGTGATACCTTGAGGGGCGTGGATTAAAGCAAAAAGAATGGATGTAATGAGATATCGTGACGGGAGATTGAAGCTTTTCCCTTTTAGGACTTCATTAAGTTTATATCGGAATAGAAATTCCTCTGTAATTGCAACAAGGAGCAACCCAATCGTCATATCGAAAACCAAAAGATAAACGTTTTTGATGGGGGGGTAAGTTTTTGGTTCTGGGAAATAATCATTTACATCATGTATGAACTCAAATGAGATCAGCATTTGGTGCAAAAATATAAATGCAATTAACGCAACCGGAAAGGCGAGCCACATATGAAATAATGGCCAATTGGGTTTAGATAGAAGTACAGACCGTTCCCGCCAAATGAAAATTAACATCACGATGCGGATTAGGTAATCGGCCAGATATATGGCATCCCCAGTAATTGGAAACTTGATCCATCCTATATAAAACAGCATCAATAATATGAATGCTGAAATGTTATCTGTAATTGCCATATCTTTCTATCCTTACTCCCCTTCCCAATATTATGGGAAGGGGAATTATTGTCACCTATTTATAGTTATCCACGGGGTGGGTTAATGATTGGTCCATCAGGAATACGCTCTGGTGAGAACAGGCTTGAGAGCCAATTAAGGAAATCTTCCCACAAGCTTGTATCGTCTTCGCGGTTCATTTCATCATCCAACCATTCATCTTCGTCTTGGTCATCAGGTGCGGATGCTCCTTTTGCTTTGGCATACTGTTTCGCAAGATTTTTGATCTTTCCTTGCATTGCTTTTGCTGTTTCTCCATCTGGCTTTAAAATCCCATCGACCTTCAGGCCGTTAGCCACCTGAAAACGTTTGATGGAAGTATCCAATGCCTGTGGATCGTTATCAGGTGTGTTGGGATCAGCATGACCGAATAATGTGAGCATTTTCTTCACTTTTCTCAGGTCGTCAGGTTTGTTTTCTTCAGTACTACCTACACTGCTCTCAAAACTGAACAGGTCTTTGATTTTTCCTTTCCCTGTTGTTTCTTGGTTTATGGAAAGCTCTGGAGTATTATTTTGGTTGCTTGCATTCAGTTCACCGTCGGGATCAAAAGGCTCTACCTGATCTGGCGATATGGCTGTAACTGGTTGTACCATCTTTCCTGTTTCGTCATATTGAAGCGTCCCTGAGAACGCTCTTTCAAACTGTTTAGTTACATGGTCACGAAGGCGTGTGTCATGCTGATCGCCATAGCGTTTATCCGTCATCATGGACTGGATACGTTGTTGCACGCTTTTGCCTTTTGGAATGATTGCGGTCTTAGGTTTCTGGTTTTGAAGCTTCGCGACTTTTTCCCATTGTTTTGCCGTTGGCATTTTACCTTTCACTGGTTTAGCCAATGGATCAGGTAATCCGGTTAAAGGGTCAACCTTTGTTTTTGGTTTAGGTGTCACTTTCTTTGCGGTTTCTATAAGGTCAGTATTTGTGACCCCTTTGTTGGCCAGTGTTTGTCCCAGTGTGGTCGCTGTTGGGCCACTGGGTTTCATGACACCATCAACCTTAAGGCCATTCTCCTGCTGAAAGCTCTTCAAGCCATCAATCATCTGATTATCAGGAATATCGGTAATGCCGAAAGAAGGGATTTCGTAATTTCCAACCGCATTCAGGGCGGATTTAGTCTTCACGACATCATCAGGATTAATATTGGTGGAAGAACTTACGGTGCTTCCCACATCAAATAAGTTACCAAAACTGCTGGCAGCGCCAGATAACCAATTCATGGGTTCCTCCAAAATTTAGACATAAAAAAAACCGCGCTTCCGAAAAATCGGAGCACGGCTTGCTCAAAAGAAAACAGGAGAAGGGACCAGTTGGTCGCACTTCTCCTGTTGACTAAAACTATGGTTACTTCATTTCTTGAACAGAGTTAATCAAAAAGAACAAATAAAGAACATATGATTCCATGAAAAAGTAATAAGTTCAATTATAGAATTGAATTTAAACAACTTTTTTAGGTCGACATATAGGCATGTCGTAGTTTAGCATTGGGTCATCCTAAAAATTTTAAGCTTCTGATATCAATTCCACGCCGGAGACTCAAGCGCCATCAGCCCGAAGAGAATAAAGTTGGTGATGAAATGAAGGACGATCACAACACGCTATGACAAAAAAACAGAGAACTTTCTGGTGCCGATTAAACTGGCATCTTTTAGACCTTTGAATATTCTGCTGAGGACTATGGCAGGTTTGGGGGGATTTTTTCAAGTGATGTAAATTTATGGCCTCACTGTCCGGCAAAACAGCGGACTTGACAGTTCGGTGTTCTTTTTATAGAACGTTCTATATATAGAACATTTTATGAGCAAGGATCGGGTATGGATAAGCCGGGTGTCAATACATTGGGGCGGCATTTACAGAAGTTGCGCCAGAAAAGCGGGCTGTCTCTGTCTCAATTGGCAGCTCAGGCCGGGATTGCAAAATCCAATTTGTCGCGCATTGAGCAAGGCAATGGCAACCCGACGCTGGACACCATCTGGCGTCTTGCGATCCAGTTGAAAGTGCCGTTCAGCACTTTGATTGCGCCGGTCAGTGGTCCAATCAATGATCGTGATGTGGAATTGCGCTTGATTGATCAGGGGATGGATGATCCGGCGGTGGATGTCTATTGGATGTCTTGCGCGCCCCATACTCAACGCGAAGCCGAGGGTCATTCCGTCGGCACGATCGAGGCGATTACCGTGATCAGCGGGGAGTTGGAAGTCGGGCCGCAGGATAACCTGAAACACCTGCGCGCGGGTGAAACACATCTCTTTCATGCCGACCAACCCCATGTCTATCGGGCTGGTGACAGTTGGGCGAGTGTCATGGTCACCATTGTATATGCGAAAGGAGGGGCAACAGAATGAGCACGGAAAAAGTGATGAGCCGTCCAGCCCCCTTTGTAGCGGGACTGCAAGATGGCATTCCTCTGTTGGGGGGCTATATCCCCGTTGCCATCTCGTTTGGGCTGGTATCGTTGCAATCGGGTTTTGGGGTCTGGGAAACGATTTTAATCTCCACCTTGGTTTATGCCGGGGCGTCACAGTTTTTGTTTGTGGCGATGGTGGCGGCAGGCGCGCCCTTGTGGTTGGTGATCGTCATGACCCTGTTGATCAATGCGCGTCATCTGGTCTATGCACCTAATATCGCCGCTTATTTGCCGCCTAGCCGTTGGTGGCCGGCTATGATGCATGGATTGACCGACCAAATCTTTGCGCTTGCCCTCGTTCGCTTGCCCAAGATGGCGGAGGAAGCACGGTTGGGCTGGTACGCCGGTGTCAGTTTGTTGGCATGGTTTAGTTGGATTTTCGGAACCGCCCTAGGCGCGATTGCGGGCGAAGAATTGACCACGCGCTGGCCCTTTTTGGGTGAGGTGATGCCCTTTGCGTTGCCTGCGCTGTTTCTGGTTTTGCTGGCACCGCGCTTTAATTCACGGCTCTGGACCTTAGTGCTGGCTGTTACCATCGGCATGGCCTTTACCTTAAAGCTGTTGGGGCTACCCAATGCAGCGATCCCGCTGGCCGCTGTCAGCGGCGCGGTTCTCTATCATTTGATGAAAGGCATTTGGGGCCAAGGGAGTAAAAACGATGGGTAATGACATCTGGATGGTTTTGGTAATCTGTGCGCTGGGCACGTTTTTGATGCGCCTTGTGCCACTGCTGTGGATGCAGCGCCATTTGGCACGGCGCAAGGCCGAAGAAGCGATCGAGGAAATGCCGACATGGCTAAGCGTCCTTGGCCCTTTGATGATTGCCGGGATGTTTGGGGTATCGTTGATCCCGTCCCACCCCAGCCCGACCACATGGATTGCGACTCTATTGGGCGTGGCTGCGACCTACGTCGTTTGGCGCTTCACCCAATCACTCGGCTGGCCCGTCTTTGCGGGTGTCTTGGTGTTTGGCGCGGTGGTGCTGTTGGGGTAAGTTATACCAGCACCTCGAGCCCTTTACGGTTTACCACATCAAGGAGTTTGGCAGCCGGCCCACTGGGTTTCTTGGGTTTCTGTGCTTCCCATGAAGCAACAGTCTTAATGGACACATTCATATATCGTGCAAAAACGCCCTGGCTGACGCCTTCTTTTTCTCGGATGGCTTTGACTTGCTCAGCGGTAAATTCGGGTATTGGCTCCAGACAGGAGTCGTCAAACTTTTTGAGCGTCGCTTTGTTTATAACGCCCGACTTGTGCAAACCTTCTACAGTTTCATGCAGGGCGGCTAGGGCGTCTGATTTGTATTTTCTGGTCATAGTTCATTTTCCACTTCGATTAGTTCGCCGTCTTTTAGCAATTTTTCGATACTTTTATCGTCCATGGACAGATAGATTTCTGCAAGGTTTTTGTATTCGGTCACTTCCGTTTGAGTAAGGTTATCAATGGCGTTCTTTTCAAAAGCATAGATAAAAAATGCTTTATCGCATTTGATAAACGCGATGATAGTACGATGTCCTTTCGCTTTCCCTCTTCCTGGTTTTGGGATTTGTTGCTTAATTAAACCATCATCATAATCACAATAGATCAAACCATTGTTGGCATCTTTGACGGCATTAATCAGTTGGTCATTGTGAATGTTTTGTTTGCGAGTATATTTTTTAAACCACTTTGACTTAAAGATGCGCAACCTTAGCTCCTGTCTGAATTATACTACTCGGCAGTATGTTTTGCAATGGGCATATTTGAAAGGGGGCGCTGAAATTAACTCTAAATTTGATCACGTGTAAATATATTAATATTATCATCTATTAATTGATTTTTGCCGTAAAAACAATAAAGGCCGCGCGAAGTTTATCCCTCGCGCGGCCTTTTGTTTTGAGCTTTGTGTAGTCTATCGTTTTTCCTGCCGGATCAAGCGGCTGACGACGAAGACGCAGATGATGACCAGCAGCAACAGGATGGTTGCCAGGGCGTTGATCTGCGGGTTGACGCCCAGACGTACGGAGGAAAAGACCACCATGGGCAGAGTGGTTGAACCCGGACCGGAGGTGAAGCTGGCGATAACCAGATCATCCATAGACAGAGTAAAGGCCAGTAACCAGCTTGATAGCAGGGCGGGAAACATTAACGGTAACGTCACCAGCATAAAGACTTTGAGCGGGCGCGCCCCAAGGTCCAAGGCGGCTTCTTCCAGTGATCGATCAATGGTTTTTAAGCGCGATTGAATAACCACAACCACATAGGCCACGGAAAAAGTAATATGGGCGATGGAGATGGTCGTCAGGTCGCGTTTTTCCGGCCAGCCGATCAATTGTTCCATGGCGACAAACAGCATCAGCATGGTCAGGCCCAACAAAACTTCCGGCATGACAAGCGGCGCTGCAAGGACGCCTTGCAACATACTTTTGCCACGAAAGCGCCCAAAGCGCACAATCGCGATGGAAGCCAGCGTGCCCAGAACCACGGCAAAGGTGGCGGAGATCGCTGCGACTTTTAAGCTTTGATAAGCCGCGCCCAAAAGCTGTTCGTTGCGAAACAACTCGCCATACCATTTGGTGGAAAACCCACCCCAAACCGTGACCAGCTTTGACTCGTTGAAGGAATAGACAACAACCGCCAAGATCGGCAGATACAAGAACGCATAGGCAAACGCCATGGCGCTGAAAACGAAACCGGGTGTACGCAGTCTCATTGGTCGCGTTCCTCCAACACTTGCTGGTGGCGTTGCCATAAAACGAGGGGAAGAACGAGGATGACCAGCATAATCACCGCCACCGCGGAAGCTAACGGCCAGTCGCGGTTGAGGAAAAATTCATTCCACAAGACTTTGCCGATCATCAACGTGTTGGCCCCACCCAACAGGTCAGGGATCACAAACTCCCCAATTGCCGGAATAAAGACCAGCATGGAGCCTGCGATAATCCCCGGCATGGATTGCGGGATGGTGACGGACAAGAAGGCCTGCATCGGCTTGGCCCCCAGATCGGCTGCCGCTTCCAGCAAGGAATAATCCATCTTTTCCAGACTGGCATACAGCGGCAGGACCATAAAGGGCAGGTAGGAATAGCTGATCCCCAGATAAACCGCAAAAGGCGTATGCAGCATGACAAGCGGTTGATCAATGATGCCAAGCGCCATCAAAAGATGGTTGATCAATCCTTCATTTTTCAACAAGCCAATCCATGCATAGACCCGAATAAGGAAAGACGTCCAGAACGGCAAAATCACCAGCAGCAACAGGATATTGCGCACCTTTGGGCTGGCGCGTGAAATGCCAAGCGCCATGGGATAGCCGATGAGGAGACAGATCAACGTCGAGATCGCCGCGATCTTGATGGAGTTGGTGTAGGCCGCAAAATACAGACTGTCGGAGATGAGAAAATAGAAGTTCTCCATCGTGCCGTGGATTTTAAACAGCAGACCACCCGCCCATTCAAAGACCTCCGTATAAGGCGGGATGCCTGTGCGGGTTTGGGAGAAACTGATTTTCAGCAGAATGAGGAACGGCAGCAGGAAAAAAACGGTCATCCACAGGAACGGGATCAGCAAAACGCTTAACCGTCCCAGCTTGTTTGCCGTTTTTGACATCAGCCCCGTCATTGCGCCAACACCACAGCGTTGTCCGGATGCCAATAAAGCAGCACTTCATCCCCCCATGTGATTTTACGTTCCGCGGTATGCTGGAAGTTCAGTTGCGAGGCTTGCAGCACACGCCCGCTTTCCAGTTCCACGTGATAAATGGACATATCGCCCAGATAGGCGATGTCTTTAACGGTGCCCGCAACGCTGTTCAGCTCGTCACTGATTTCTTCTTCCAGGGTGATGCGCATTTTTTCCGGGCGGATCATGACGGCAACGGGGGCGTTATTTTCCGCAAAGTCATGACGTTTGATGCTGAAGTCCTGACCCAGTTCGCGACATTCGATATAGGCGTTGGACTCGTCTTCTTTTTGCAGGATCCCTTCAAAGATGTTGGCTTCCCCGATAAAGTCGGCGACATAACGGCTGTGCGGATATTCGTAAATCTGGCTGGGTGTGCCGACTTGTTGCAGCATACCCGCGTTCATTACCCCAATGCGTGACGACATGGTCATGGCCTCTTCTTGATCGTGCGTGACCATGATGAAGGTAATGCCCGTTAGTTCCTGAATATTCACCAGCTCAAATTGGGTGCGTTCACGCAGTTTTTTATCAAGGGCGGCAAGCGGTTCATCCAGCAGCAGGACTTTCGGCAGCTTAATCAGGGCGCGGGCCAAGGCCACACGTTGACGCTGACCGCCGGACATCTGGTGCGGTTTGCGTTTGCGCATGCCTTCCAGTTCGACCATTTTCAGCATACTGGCGACGCGGTCTTCAATTTCTGACTTGGGGGTTTTTTCTTGTTTCAGGCCAAAGGCGACATTTTGTTCGACCGTCATGTGCGGGAACAGGGCGTAGGACTGAAAAACGGTGTTTACCGGGCGTTCAAAGGGTGGGATGTTGGTCAGGTCGACACCATCAATGATGATGCGCCCGCTGGTGGGTTTTTCAAAACCTGCAATCATCCGCAACAGGGTGGTCTTGCCACAACCTGACGCGCCGAGGAGGGAAAAAAGCTCGTTCTTTCCGATATCAAGGGAGAGGTTGTTGACGGCAACTTCTTCCCCAAAGGTTTTGGTAACATTTTCAATGCGGATAAAGGGCTGTGTATCCAACGACTGAATTCTCCAACAAGAAGATAAGAGAGACAGGCCAGCCCCCCGGTAAAGGGGCTGGCCTGTCGGTTGTGTGTTACTGGTTTGTTTTCAGGCGTGTCCACTCACGGGTCATTTGGCGCATGTAGCCACGTGATTTTGGCGGCAGGCTGAAAAACGCGTTGCGTGTTTCTTCAGACGGGTAGATCACCGGATCGGCTTGACGTTCTTTAGAGACAAATTCCGTCGAGCCTTTGATCGCATTGGCATAGCCAACCGCATCGGTGATCGGACCGACCACATCGGCGCGCATCATAAAGTCGATAAATTTCTTGGCATTTTCCGGATGCGGGGCATCTGCCGGGATCGCCATGACGTCGATCACCACTTGTGCGCCTTCTTTCGGCAAGAAGACCACCACATTGACACCATTGTTGGCCTCAATCGCACGGTCACGCGCTTGGATCATATCCCCACCATAGCCATGAGAGACGCACAGGTCACCGTTTGCCATATCGTTGATGTTGGTGGAAGAATGGAAATAGCGAATGTATGGGCGAATGGCCTCAATTGCGCCAGAGGCTGCTTTTAAATCCGCCGGATCTTCAGATTTCGGGTCTTTGCCAAGGTAGACCATGGCCGCTGCAAAGACTTCGGTTGGGTCATCCAGCAGGGAAATGCCGCAGCTGCTTAGTTTTTTCGCCCATTCCGGGTTAAAAATCAAAGACCAGCTATCGACCGGCGCACCGGGGGCCAGCTCATTCACCTTATCCACATTGTACGCCACACCCGTGCCCGCGATCATGTAGGGCACAGCATGTTTCAGCAATTCCGGATCTGCTTTGTTGAGGCTGGCGGCAACACCGTCTTCAATATTAGCCATGTTCGGCAGTTTGGTTTCATCCAAAGGCAGGTAAATACCCGCTTTGATCTGGTTGGCAACAAACGGCAGTGCGGTTGGAAAAACCACGTCATAGCCGGATTTGCCCGCCATCAATTTGGCTTCCAGCATTTCGTTGGAGTCATACACATCATAGTTAACCGTGATGCCGGTTTCCTTGGTAAATCGCTCAAGGGTATCTGCAGCGATGTAATCGCTCCAGTTATAGACGTTCAGCACTTTCTCTTCTTCGGCCTGAGCCTGTGAAAAAGAAATAACACTCAAGGTCACAGCCACCGCTGCACAACATTTTTTCAGTACTGACATTGAAAACTCCACACGACCTCCGGAACGTATCAACAGAGGCGTAATACAAAATAAAACCAACCGCTTCGGGAGGGAAAACGGATACGTCTATATTGGGAAACAGAGGCCCCATGTCAAATGAAAATTCATATTTAAAACAACGATTTTTTCACGTGGTTTTGGCGGAGGTGGAGGGGGAGGGAGGGAGTTGTGGCTGGTTAGTTTGGGAAAAAGGATTCAGTGTGTTTTTCCGGCATTTAAGATTTTGTTAGTATTTTCATGAAAATAATTCTTTTAGACCTGCTGCAATATTGCGAGGGTAGACTTCTAATAGGTCAACCATTTCTGAAATATCTACATCTTTGTCTTCACATAGTCTATGAACTTCTGCTGTGGTGATAGTCGGTACTTTAGGGTCAGGACTCATTGATTGAGGTAAAAGATCAACGACGCAGCGATGCAGATCGTTGAAAAGAATGTATGAGCACAACGGTCGTATCTGGTTGCTACACGTCGCCAATCCTTGAGTTTCCCAAATATATTCTCGACTTTGAGCCGCTGTTTATAAAGTTTGCCGTTAAATTTAATTTTCTGCTTTCGGTTCTTTTTTGCCGAGATACAGGCTTTAATCCCTTTTTCTCGTAAGGCATCTCGAAACCAATCGGCATCGTAGCCACGATCCGCCAACACCCATTTGGCAGGTGGCAAGGCATCCACAATTAAACTAGCCCCTTTGTAATCGCTCATTTGCCCTTCTGATAAAAGCAGGACGACAGGTCGCCCCTGACCGTCACAAACCGCATGAAGTTTGGAGTTTAGTCCGCCTTTTGTTCGCCCGATACGACCGGGAACATCCCCTTTCATCGTCTCTTCGAACGAAGTGAGGGAGATTGAGCAGGCTGGCAGCCGTGCGATGGGCCTTGAGATGTGGTGCATCAATTTGAAGATGCTCTGGAATATCCTGATCAGCTGCAAGACCGACAAATATCTTGTCAAAAATGCCCATTTTGCTCCAACGGATAAAGCGATTATAGAGCGTTTTATGAGGCCCATAATCTGCTGGAGCATCCCGCCATTGAAGTCCCCCTTTCAAGACATGAATGATCCCTGAAATCACGCGTTTATCATCCACACGAGGAATGCCGTGAGATAAAGGGAAATAAGGTTCAATACGTTTTAGCTGCTCATCACTCAGCCAAAAATGATCACTCATAAACAGGTCCTCCTGATCTGAATGAATCACAATCAGCTTGATGAAGCTAGAAAATTAATAGGCCCTGAGCCTAGCTTACAACGCTGTTTAACACACTCAATGCCCGCGTTTTGAATCACACCGAAAGTCATACTGGCCTGCGCATTGGGGATTACAGGGATAGAGATCAGCCTCCCCAGTCACACAAGCTACTGGGTGGCGCTCTTCTATCTCGCGATTGCGGCCTCGGTTCTGGGGTTTACAGCCTACCTGATGTTACTGGCGCGCATCGGCTCTGCACAAGCGGCCTATACCACCGTTCTCTTCCCCATTGTGGCGCTGACGATTTCAACCTTTGTGGAAGGATATGAATGGTCCGTCCTCTCCGTGTTTGGCCTGTGCCTCGCCCTTGGTGGCAACATTGTGATGTTTGCCAAACCCAAGATAAAGCCCGTCCTGACACCCGGTCCCGTCAAACCCTAGAAACTTGCTTCAACGGTTATTTTGACTCTCTCAAAGCGCAAAAGGCTGTGATACAAGGGAGCATCAGTTTTAGCGATAACAATGAGACAAAACATGAGCCAATTTGAAAATGTGACACTGGTTAAAGAAGCCAACTTCTATTTTGAAGGCAACGTCACCAGCCGTACCGTCCTGTTTGCAGACGGGTCCAAAAAAACACTGGGGATCATGATGCCCGGTGAGTACACGTTCGGGACAGCCGAAGCCGAGATTATGGACATACAAGCAGGTGAAGTTGACGTCCTTCTACCCGGTGAAACAGACTGGCAAACCTTTACCAAAGGCCAGACTTTCAACGTGCCTGCCAATGCGTCGTTTGACATTAAAGTCAAAGACGTCACGGACTACTGCTGTTCTTACATCACAGCCTAAAACCGGACAGTAAACAGGCCCGCCTTTCAACGGTGGGCCTCAGATTGCTGACAAAGGTCTCGCCTTGGCGAGGCCTTTGTGATTCAATGAGGAATGCTTAAAAAACGCGGTCCTCAACAAACGGAACTTGAGATGGTCAGTCTGGATAGTCTGGTTCCGTCCAACCATCTTTTGCGCAAAATTGATGCGCATATTGATTTCAGTTTCATTCACGACAAAGTGGCGCCTTTATATTGCGCCGATAATGGTCGACCTCCGCTTGATCCGACTATGTTGTTTAAGGCTTTACTGGTCGGTTATCTCTTTGGCATTCGCTCCGAGCGTCAGTT
>NZ_JHYO01000016.1 GCF_000688235.1 Terasakiella pusilla DSM 6293
GGGATGAAAGATTCTAAAGTGATCGTCGCGATCAACAAAGACGAAGAAGCACCGATCTTCCAGGTTGCCGATTACGGTCTGGTTGCGGATCTCTTCGAAGCCGTACCGGAATTGGAAAAAGAGTTGGGTTAATCCCCAACGTTTCCGACAAAAATAAAGTGTGAGCAGGGAAATGGGAAAAGCAAATATGCACCCGCAAGGGGAAGATTATTTGATCAAAGTCTTTAATGCCGAGGTGCGCGCCTTGGTCAAAGAAAATAGACATCATGATCGTTTTGAAGATTATTGGGCCGAAGGGCGCAGTTATATCGTGCAGGCCGCCGATAAGCGGCAGGCCCTGAAAAAGGTGGAAACCATGTGTCCCCCCGCGGATGGCTTCGTCTGTCAGGCGCAAGAAAGTTAAGATGCGAAGGTTCTGTAGCCATGAGCCTGATCTGTGAGGAAAGATGGAAAGGATGAAATACCCCTTTCCATCTTTTTCTTTTAGGCGAGGGGTGATGGTTGCCTAATCGGGAAAAACCTGTTTTAAGAAGGGGAGTTGCCTTTCGTGCAAAGGCGGTCTTTAGTTTTGATCAGATAAAATAGAAATTTGATGGTACCTCATAAAGCGACCTCCCACTTTTTGACCTTTGCGGCTGTGTTTGTGGCGCTGGCTGTCCCGTCATTGGCTTTTGGTCGGGCCATGGTGGGGGTAACGTTGGGGCTTGCGTTCCTCGCGATTTTATTCGCCGTGCCGATTAAACAGATTGTGTCAGAGATGACCGGGCGAATGTCGCGTCCTTTTGTGATGCTGCTGGGGGTGGTTGCGGTGGCGAGCGCGGTTAATATTCCGTTCTCCCTGCGCATCGGGCTGTCGTTTGAGGCTTGGGGACGGACATGGTTGCTGTTGGGGCTGATCAGCTTTGTCTGCTTTAGCCTGAAGGATCGCCTTGAGCTTATTTTCAAGGTCATGGCTGTGGCTTTTCTATGTGTGGTCGCGTTAAATTTATATCAGCTGCATGTTGATCACAAGCTGAACAAACTGTTGCTCAACGGGTTGCTGCTGCTTTTGCCAATCGTTGTTTATCAATCTGTTAAGGACCGCACCCCCTTGTGGGTGGGAGTTGGTGTTGCGTCGGTGGTTCTCTATATTTTAGCTGTATTGGATAGTCAGTCCAAAGTCAGTTTGTTGGGAATGGCGATTATGATGTCGGCAGGGGTTTCACTTTTCAGCTTGTCGCGTTTTTCTAAAAAGCAGGCAATCTTGATTGCAGTCGCAGTGGTAGCGGTTTTGGTCGCGATATTGGCGTGGTGGCTGCCTGGTCAGCTGTATTCAAGCAGTGCGGAAAATATGTCTATGACACCTGTACCTGTCTGGCTGATCGACTTCCACCGTCAACTGATCTGGACCTTTGGGTTTGAACTGTTTCAAGAAAGCCCGTGGGTGGGATTTGGTCTCAATGCCTCGAACTATCACCCGTTGGCAAACCAGCCTGTAACCGAGTATTTTGTGGGCCGTTTCGGAAGTCTGAGCGGGTTTGAGAATATCACGGCCCTTCCGTCCCATCCGCACAATTGGTTGGTGGAAATGCTGATTGATGGCGGATTGATTGCGACGCTTCCTGTTGTGATGCTTGTTACCTATGTTGTGGTTACGTCGGTCCGTCGTTATTTAACGACACAGTCGGCCTGTTTGTTGATCTTTATTATGGTTCAACTGACCTATTGGGGCACAGGCTTATTTAACTTCTCCTTCTGGAGTACATGGTGGCAAGCGACCTATTTCCTTGCGAGCTTCCTGATGTTGAGCGGGTATGTAAGGTCTCAAGAAGGCTGAGACGTTCAGGTGTTATCGCCCCATTCAATCCACCTTTTGTTCGCCCGATACGGCGGGGAACATCCCCTTTCATCGTCTCTTCGAACGAAGTGAGGGAGATTGAGTAGGCTGGCAGCCGTGCGGTGTGCTTTAAGGTGTGGCATCAATTTGAAGCTGATCAGGAACTCCCTGATCAGCCGCAAGACCTGCAAGTATTTTGTCCAAAACGCCCTTCTTGCTCCAACGAACAAAACGATTGTAGAGCGTTTTATGTGGACCCCTGACTTTAATGAATCTTACTGTATGACTTTCCAATTTACGGAGTAGAGATCGAAGCGGCGGTCTTTGAGGTTTTGTACCGTCCCGGTGTGGCGAGCTTCTCGCAGGTCTTCCAAACGCAAATCGGCAAAAGCGACCATTTCTACATTTGGTGTGGTATCTGCCGCAATGCCGTCGCGATCAAAGGGAAAGTCGCAAGGTGTCAAAATACAGCTTTGTGCGTATTGAATATCCATATTGGCCACATTAGGAAGGTTGCCAACATTCCCCGCCATAACGACGAAGCATTGGTTTTCAATTGCTCTTGCCTGTGAACAATAGCGAACCCGCAAGTAGCTTTGGCGCTCGTCTGTACAGAATGGGACAAACAAAATCTCTGCCCCTTGATCGGTGAGATGACGGGCCATTTCTGGAAACTCGCTGTCATAACAGATCATAACGCCAATTGGTCCGCAATCGGTCAAAATGGTTTGTGACTCATTGCCCCCCTCAATGTTCCACCAATAGCGCTCGTTCGGGGTCGGATGGATTTTTGCCTGCTGATGAATGGACCCATCACGCAAACAGACATAGCAAATATTGAGGATATTGCCTTCCTCATCGCGGGTGGGATGGGAACCGCCAATAATGTTAATGTTGTAACTCACAGCAAGACGGCTGAGAAGTTCTTTTAAGGGCGCCGTATATTGTGTCAGGGTCTCAATGGCTTCAGAGGCAGGAATTTCCTGGTTTTCAATTGACAGCAATTGAAGCGTAAATAGTTCGGGGAAAAGGACAAAATCGGCTTTGTAATCGGCAACAACATCAACGAAATATTCAACCTGCTTTGCAAATTCTTCAAAGGAGGCGACTTTTCGTTGCTGATATTGAACAATGGAGACACGGACCGTCTGCTCAACCCGTCCTCTTTGTTTTGTTGCTTTTGAAGGTAAGTCTTCCACATACTTATGGTTTTTCCAAACCATGTGGGAGGCAAACCCCAAGGAGGCATGGTCAGCAGGGAAATATTGTGGCAGGACCCCTATGGGTTCAAAACCATGTCGCAGTTGGAAACCAAGGACCGGATCACGGAATTTCTTCTGTTGGACTTGCTCAATATAATTTTCGGCACTGCCTGCCTGTTTCCACCTTTTGGCAAGGTTTGGAAGACGTCCCCCAAAAACAATCCCTTTGAGCCCAAGATCCATGCAGAGCTGTTTACGTTCATTATAAAGGCGTTGCCCGATCCGGTTTCCGTGCATATCCGCATCAACCAGCACCTCAACACCATATAGCCAGTCACCATTTGGATCATGGCGGGAGGCATAACCGCCCCCTGTGATGCTGTCCCAGCTATGTTTTGAGAAAGCCAACTTCTCAGGAAGTATACAGGTCGCGCAAAACCCAACAATCTCATCTTCAAACAGAACGACAAACTGGCCTCGTGCAAATTGCTGAATATGCCCTTTGATCTGGGAGGCTGAATACGGCGGAACGTCTGGATAGGATTTTGTATAGAGCGCTTGTATTTTTTTGATGTCACCTATTTCTGTATTGCGAACGATCAGCTTCGGTTGGTTTTCTCTTTTTGTTTTGGACATGATTTTAACCTCAAATTCAGGCAGTTGTGGGGGATGTCGTTCGCTGATTAATCCGCTCTATATTTAAGCGTTTATAGCTTTCGTGATAGTCTTCAATACGAAAGGGTAGACAAGCCATATTGCGATGAATTGCTATTTTGTCAAATTAATATTCGTTGGTCTTCAAAGCCGGTTTCGGAACCAGACTCAATTGGTGAAGTCCTTTTTTTTCTGATTGTCAGAAACCAGAACTTCACATACTCTCGCTAATACTAAATCTGACGGATGAAACGGTATTTGGGGCTTGTGAAATGGGAACTAAAGAGAACGATTGTGAAACTGGCGATCAGGCTTTTCTAAAGCAGGATGCGTTGGGACGCTGGCCCGAGATGACCTACGGTGGCGCGCTTAGTTTCTTGAGACGACGCTACAGTCGAGACCTTGCAAATATCGATGTTGCTGTCAGTGGTATTCCGTTCGATTGTGCGGTGACGTATCGCTCGGGCAGTCGTCTTGGACCACGCGCCATCAGGGCAGCGTCCGTGCAGTTGGCTGAGTTGAAAGCTTTTCCTTTCGGGTTTGATCCGTTTGAGCATCTGTCCGTTGTTGATTATGGCGACTGTTTTATTGATCCGCATCATCCAGAGACGGTCATAGAAACCATTGAAGGTCATATTAAAAAAATCACGGACGCGGGCGTTATCCCGCTTTCATTGGGCGGGGACCATTTTGTGACCTATCCCATTTTGAAGGCGATTGCGGCGAAACATGGCCCGGTGTCCTTGTTGCACTTTGATGCCCATTGCGATACGTGGGAGGATGATGGGAAACGCTTTGATCACGGTTCGATGTTTTTACGGGCAAAAAATGAAAATTTGATCGATGTCTCGCGCTCCTGCCAAGTGGGGATCAGAACGTATAATGATAGCGATCATGGGTTTGACATTTTGACAGCGCCTTGGGTCCACCGTGAAGGTGTTGATAAAACAATTGAAGCGATCAAATCGCGCATCGGATCAAACAAGGTCTATCTGACGTTTGATATTGACTGTCTGGACCCCGCCTTCGCACCCGGGACGGGAACGCCCGTCCCCGGGGGATTATCTTCTGCGCAGGCCTTGGCGATTGTGAGAGGGTTGGGGGATCTCAATTTGGTTGGTGCTGATGTGGTTGAAGTTTGCCCATCCTATGATGTGGCAGAAGTAACGGCCCTTTCGGCCGCGACGATTGCCCATGATATTCTATGTTTGCTCGCCCTGAAGAAAGGGTGTGAAACGCACCCTGTTGGTCGATTATAGGATAATCGACCGATTAAGCTTTTAGATAGGTATAGCTTTTCAGGCACTTTTCGTAGAAATCGACCAGTTGAACCCCTTCGCGTGCCTTCATGACGCCCTCTTTTACTTTTTGATCAACTTCCTTTTTGACGGAACTTGCCATACTTTCCGGGTTATATTGCATGATACGCAGGACTTTAGAGGCACTGCTGCCTTTGACATATTCTTCAACATAGAAATTGTTTGGGTCTTGTTCATCAGCAAAGACATGGACTTCGTTCAAGCGACCAAACAGGTTATGCATATCGCCCATCACGTCCTGATAGGCCCCGGTTAGGAACAGGCCGATGTAGTAGGGTTTATTTTCTTCCAACTCATGCAACAGCAAAGTTGGCCTTTCCCCCATTTCAGCAACGAAGCGGTCAATTTTACCGTCACTGTCACAGGTAATATCTGCAAGGGTACACCGTTTCGTTGGTTCCGTACCCAGATTAGTCAGAGGCGCGACGGGAAGAAGTTGTTGAATAGCCCAACTGTCCGCAGCGGATTGGAAAAGGGAAAAGTTACACAGGTATTGTGTCGCCAGCATATTATGCATTGCATCTTCTGTGTCTTCTTCCTGTTCACAATTTTCGAGAACACGCAAAATTTCCCAATAGATATTTTCAGCCGTCGCAACCTCTTCCAAGCGCACAACACCCAATTTGAAGCCGACCAAAAGGTCGTCAAAGGTGGTGCGGGCCTGACCTTTGGCTTCAACGGAATTGGCCTGCGTGCGGGCATTGTCCAAGAGTTCGCGTAGATTACTGAGTAGATAATGTTCATCTTCAGCCGGTTCTGGGATTTTACGTGCAACACCTTGGGGTGAAATCTCACCCTGTACCTGCATAATGACGCAGGAATGGTGCGCGGTAATAGCCCGTCCACTCTCTGTGACGAGGTTGGGTTCTGAAACTTTTTCAAGTTGGCACATCTGCTGGACACTGGCGACAACATGGACGGCATATTCATCAAGGCTATAGTTCATGGAGGAATGTCGGCTTGTTCCTGAACCATCGTAATCGATCGCGAGACCGCCGCCGATATCAAGATATTTGATCGGGACCCCCCGTTTTTTAAGACGGGCATAGACGCGGGTGCCTTCTTCAACGGCACTTGTAATGTAGCTGCTGTCTGAAAGTTGGCTGCCGACATGGAAATGCAATAGCTGTATACAGTCCGCGAAGCCTCTTTCCTCGGTATATTCGATGGCTTGAATAAGTTCTGAGATGGTCAGGCCAAACTTTGCCTTTTCACCGCTGGAGCCACTCCAACGCCCTTCCGTGGTGACGCGCATTTTGATACGCAAACCAATTAAGGGGCGAACATTCATTTCCTCGGCAAGCTTGAGCAACAGGGGGATTTCGCTGTATTTTTCGATCACAACAAAGACCTTGCGCCCCATCTTCACGCCACTAAGCGCAAGTCGCAACAAGGCTTCGTCTTTATATCCGTTACAAATGGTCAAGGCCTGAGGGGAGGTTTTGAAACTGAGAACGGCCATGAGTTCTGTTTTAGAACCCGCTTCTAGCCCATAGTGAAAAGGCATGCCCGCATCAACGATCTCGTCAACGACCTCTCGCATTTGATTGACTTTAATGGGATACACACCGCGGTATTCGCCCGCGTAAGAATGATCTTTGATGGCCTTGTCAAACGCTTCATTCAGCTTCACCACCCTGTCTTTCAAGATGTCATGAAAGCGCATCACAACAGGGAACGACACGTTTTGTTGTCGAAGTTCATCAACAACATCCTGTATCTTTATCTGGAATTTTTTATTTGTCGGGTAGGGTTGAACAACAAGGTTTCCACAGTCACTGATGTTGAAATAGTCATTGCTCCACTGTGCAACACGGTAGAGGCTATGCGCATCATTAAGTGTCCATTTACCCATAAAAAAAACTCCAGCAAAATTAGAAGCGTCGTCAGATGATCTTTGGCAGGCCTAAAGAATAGACGTTACACAGAAAGATCACATTAACTTGTTTTATATTTTCTTCACAAGTGTCTATCTCCTGACCGAGCCCATTCTTTGTGGCTGCTTAACGGCTAGAGTATGAGCAATGATCGCCTTGATGAAGCTTAGTGAAATTCGAAAGCGGAGAGTTTTTTAAGGTTGGCATCAATTTTTAGCGGTTGTGTCATGGGGGGGAACGCGCGGGAGGTGCAGTTGTGGCGCTCACACATACGGCAGGTCACGCCGATTGGGGTGAGGGCGGAGGGGTTATCAAGCTGTAAGCCATCCCCATAGACGACTTGATCGGCATATCCAATTTCGCACCCCAGACTGATGGCCAGTTTTCGTGCAGGTTCTGGGTGGGGGCCGTTGATGGTATCGACGGTGCGTGACATGGTTAAATAAGAGGTGCTGTCCGGCAATTGCACGGGTTGCACAATGATTTGTCCAGGCGTGGCAAAAGCATCATGGACGTTCCATTTGGGACAGGTGCCGCCAAATTTCGCAAAATGAAATCCATCCGCCGAAAATCGCTTAGAAATATTTCCAGCGTTATCAAGTCGCAAGAGAAAGAACGGCACACCCCGGTTGTTGGTGCGTTGTAGGGTAGACAGCCGATGGGCAACTTGTTCGATGCTGGCCCCAAATCGCGCGGATAGAATTGAAATATCATATCTTAAAGACCGTGCGGACTCGATGAAGGCGCAATAGGGCATCATCAGGGCGCCGGCAAAATAGTTGGCAAGGCCGATCCGACAGAGTTGTTTGGCATCTTCAGTATCAAAACCTGCTTCTTCTGTAAGTTGGGTGATGCACTGACTTTGTTCTTGTTGTGCGATCATGACGCCAGCTTGGAAAATGCGACTAGGCAACGGCAAAAGTTCTGACAAAAACAGGCGCTTGTTGTGGTGGTCAAACCGTCTTTGGGTGTCAGGCATGGCGTGTAACGGCAAGATGCTGATGCGAATGCCATGTTTTTCGCTCAGGTGAGTGCGTAAGGCTGTAAAGAGGTTGTCCGTCTGTTTGAGTGTGTCATAGAGATTTTCCGCATGAAGATCGAGTTCTTCGATAAAATTATGTCGAGCATGGAAATAATCGCGCACTTCTTCAATCGGGAATCGGTTTTTGTCATCGGGCAAGCGCCGATTTCGTTCAGAAAGGCTCTCATTGAGAGGGTCTTCTTGGTTTATCTGACGCTGATAAGTTTGATAGAGGTGGAGCAAAGCCGCTGAAAACTTGGGGCTGGAGCTCGCAACATCGAGAATTTCCGCTGAAGTGGGCAGGGGGACGGAGAAAACCGGATCCGACAAGACCTCCGTTATTTCTGAGGCGAGGCGTTCTTCACTGTCCCCACTTAATTCCCGCAAATCAAGATTATAGGTGTCGGCAAGCTTGAGAAGAAGCTGCGCTGTTAAGGGGCGCTGATTGCGTTCGACCAAATTAAGGTAACTTGGCGAGATGCCCAGATCACGTGCCATTTGGGCCTGACTGATGCTCAGCCCTTGGCGTGTTCTTTTCAGGCGAGGGCCTGCAAATATCTTTCTTTCAGCCATGTTTTATACCATTTACAAAATTTACATAATGCGTGAATTTCTTGTCAATCCATTGACTTTAAAACCTTTTTTCAATTTTTAGCACTTGCAGCAATCGTCCGCAATGTAAATTAAGTAAATGCAAAGACGCCTTGGAGAAACACTTTCTCGGCAGGGCAATATGGAAAGGTAAATGACATGACAATAAGTGCCGCACTTCAGAAACAGGATTGTGAAGACTTTACAAATCGCATTTCGGTATTGGTCGAAACCCGTTCTGCTCACGATCATATTTTGAGCGAGGCAGCATTGGGTTTTGTCACTCTGCTGGAAGAAAAATTTGGGGAGCGCCGCAAGTCGCTGGTGGCAGCCCGTGCAGAGCGTCAGGCCCGTCTTGATCGTGGGGAAGAAAAACTGGGTTTTCATCCAGAAACAGCCGAGATCAGAGCGGCTGATTGGAAAGTATCTCCGGCTCCGCAAGATTTGCTGGATCGCCGTGTGGAAATTACGGGTCCGGTTGATCGCAAAATGATTATCAATGCGCTGAATTCCGGTGCCAAGGCCTTTATGGCAGATTTCGAGGATTCCTCGACCCCGACATTTGACAATATGTTGGACGGTCAGGTGAACATTTATGATGCGGTTCGTCGCACCATCCGTTTCACAGATGAAAAATCGGGCAAGGCCTATGCGTTGAAAGAAGACGGGCTTGCGGTTTTGATTGTTCGCCCACGGGGCTGGCATATGGAAGAAGCGCATTTGCAGATTGAGGGCCAAGCCCTGTCTGCGGCCCTGGTCGATTTTGGATTGTTTGTTTTCAACAATGCAGAGGAATTAACAAAACGAGGCACAGGGGCCTATTTTTATCTGCCTAAGATGGAAAGCTATCTGGAGGCCCGTCTTTGGAACGATATTTTTGGGGAAGCCGAAACGGTGTTGGGTCTGGCGAAGGGGACAATCCGCGCAACTGTGTTGATCGAGACTTTACCTGCTGCCTTCGAGATGGACGAGATTTTATTTGAACTTCGTGATTATATCGTCGGGCTGAACTGTGGTCGCTGGGATTACATTTTCTCCATGATTAAGACATTGGGGAAGCAACCGGATTTTCTGGTCCCTAATCGCGAACAAGTGACCATGGCCGCGCCGGCGTTGCGTGCCTATAGTCAGCTCTTGATTAAGACCTGTCATCGTCGCGGGGCACATGCCATGGGCGGTATGGCCGCGCAGATCCCGATTAAGGGGGATGAAGCGGCAAACCAACAGGCCTTTGACAAGGTGCGCGCCGATAAAGAACGCGAAGCCAGCAATGGTCATGATGGCACATGGGTTGCCCATCCCGGTTTGATCGACACCGCTTTTGAAGCTTTCAACGCGTATATCGATCAGGACAATCAGCTTGAAAAACAGCGCCCGGATGTCGAGGTGAGTGCCGCTGATCTGACCGCCTGTCCAGAAGGCACCCTTACCGAAGAGGGATTGCGCGGCAATATCCGTGTGGGTGTTTCCTATCTGGAAGCTTGGTTGCGCGGGCAAGGATGTGTGCCGCTTTACAACCTGATGGAAGATGCCGCCACGGCAGAAATCTGCCGCACGCAGGTCTGGCAATGGTTGCGACACGGGGCATTTTTCGCGGACACCAACCGTGGCCTGACCCGTTTCCTTCTGGTGCAGATTGTTGCGGAAGAAACCAAAGATTTTAAAGGGGGCATGTTTGAAGAGGCCATCAAACTGTTTTTGGAATTGTGCCTGTCAAGCGAGCTGGAACCCTTCCTGACCACCCCTGCCTACAAAATTCTGCTGAAGAAAGCAGATTGGATAGAAGCCATTTATAAAGTTAAGGAGATGTCTCAATGAGTACCCGTAAAAGCTATACCCAAATTCACGCAGACCTTTTGGCGCGCTACCCCGAAGGGGTCACACCCAGCGGGATCGCTATTGATGAAATTGCTCAGCTGAAAATTCAGAACACCTATGCCACTCATCTGGATATTGCCAAAGAAATGGCCTCTGTTATGCGCGAAGATATGGCGGCGTATGATGCAGATCCCAACCGTTCGACCCAGTCGCTTGGGTGTTGGTCCGGCTTTCATGCACAGCAGATGATTAAGTCGGTTAAACGCCTGCGCGGCACAACCAAGGGGGCTTACGTGTATCTGTCCGGCTGGATGGTTGCGGGGTTACGAAACCGTTTTGGTCATTTGCCGGATCAGAGTATGCATGAAAAAACTGCGGTGGCTGATCTGATTGAAGAGATTTATGTGTCTTTGCGTCAGGCCGATGAAGTGGCACTGAATGATCTGTTTAAAGAACTGCGTAGCGCACGTGAGCAAGGCGCTGGTGAGGTGACAATAAATGAGATCATTGCCCGGATTGATGCCTTTGAATCTCATGTGGTTCCGATTATTGCGGATATTGATGCCGGGTTCGGCAATGAACACGCCACCTATTTGTTGGCAAAAGAACTGATTAAGGCGGGGGCCTGTTGCTTGCAGATTGAAAATCAGGTGTCAGATGCCAAGCAATGTGGCCACCAAGATGGCAAGGTCACGGTCCCGCGGGAAGACTTTATCGAAAAATTACGTGCGTGCCGTATTGCCTTTGAAGAATTGGGTGTGGACGACGGGGTGATCGTCGCGCGTACAGATAGTCTCGGCGCGGGGCTGACGCAGAAAATTCCGGTTTCCCAGCAAGCCGGGGATTTGTCAGCAGAATATATTAAATGGCTGAAGACAGAAGAAATCACGGATATTAACCGTGCAAGTGAAAATGAACTGGTCCTCATTCGCGACGGGAAGACCGTGCGACCGGAGCGTTTGGCCAATGGCTTGTTCAAGTTTCAGGAAGGGACAGGGCGCGCCCGTGTGATTGAAGATTGTGTGGCAAGTCTGACACAAGGCGGCGCAGATTTACTTTGGATTGAGACAGATACACCTGACGTTGCGGAAATTGCCGGGATGGTGAATGAAATTCGCAAAGTGGTGCCGACTGCCAAGCTTACGTACAACAATTCCCCGTCTTTTAACTGGACATTAAATCTGCGTAAACAGGTGCGCGCCGATTGGCTTGAGGCCGGTAAGATCAGTGAAACCGATTACCCGGCTGGGGCGGAATTGATGTCAGCGGATTTTGATGAGACCGAGCTGGGGTTGGAAGCCGATGCACGTCTGCGTCGCTTCCAGGTGGATATTTCGACACAGGCTGGCGTCTTCCACAATCTGATTACATTGCCCACATTCCATATGACAGCGAAGGCAACGGATGATTTGGCCCGTGGATATTTTGGCGACGACAAAATGTTTGCTTATGTAAACACAATTCAGCGCGAAGAAATCCGCCGTGGCATCAGTGCGGTGAAACATCAGCATGAAGTGGGCAGTGATCTTGGTGATACGTTTAAAGAGATGGTCAGTGGTGATCGTGCCTTGAAAGCAGGTGGCCATAATAACACGATGAACCAGTTTGGTTCTGCGGCAGAATAGGAGGTTTCCCGAATGGATGATGAACATATTTTGGCAATTCCGGGGGCAGGCACTTGCCCCCAGCCGACAGATATCCACGAAGCGTCGTCCTGGATGAGTTATCAGGTCGACCAGTTGAATTTAGCGGTGAAAAAACTGGTTGATGCGGGGGCCACGATCGAATTGGTTCGGACCTCGCGCTATCATAACGGTACGGGGAACTGGGGAGATCAGTTCCGCACCCATCTAGTGAAAGAGAACCGTTAAACTTCTCCCGGTGCATTTTTGATAGTAGAATGCACCAATCTAGGCAGAGTGTGTCTTTCCCATTCCAAAGGGGAACGTCCTGGCACACTCTGCCTTCTTTTTTCAGGAATAGATTATGACGAACCCAATTCATCAAAAAACACATTTAATTGATATTGTCTTTCCCGGTGACACCAATCACCATGGCACCCTGTTTGGCGGTAAAGCCCTGTCGGAAATGGATAAGGTCGCCTTTGTTGTTGCCTCGCGCTTTGGGCAGCGTCATTTTGTCACGGCATCATGTGAACGTTTGGACTTTGAAGGCCCGGCCTCTTGCGGTCAAATTATCGATTATGTGGGACGTGTTATTTCTGCGGGAAGGCGCTCGGCCCGTATTCAGGTCGATATGTATGCTGAAGATCTGTTGTTGCCTCGACGCATCCGTTGTACCTGCGGCGTGTTTAATATGGTTGCGACCGAAAAAGACCGCGGAAATTTACCGGAATTTACACCGGTTGAAGTCACCGAAGACCCTTTGGAAAAACCGGCAGAATGTCAATTTGTCGAGATGGTCTTTGCCGATCAGGCCAACCATTACGGCAATTTGTTTGGGTGGCATGCGTTGAATATGATGGGCAAGGCGGCTTTTATCACAGCGACTCGGTATGCACGAAAGGTCTTTGTCATGGCGTCCTCCTTGCGCAATGATTTTACGGCAAAGGCTTATGTGGGGGAACTTGTGGAGTTAACTGGTAAAGTCATCAAAACCGGTCGGACCTCGTTAACCGTCTCCGTTGTGATGGAAGCCGAAAATCTTTTGACAGGGGAGCGTCGCCTGTGCGCAAAAAGCGACTTTGTCATGGTCGCTGTCGATGAAGAAGGGCGCCCCGTCTCAATTGACTAGGGCGCGGTTTGGTTAAGTTTCTTCAGGGTGAGGATAAAAGAGCCCCTGCCTCCCGAAGCTCCGTCGATCTAAATAGTGTTGTGTGGTGAAGAGCGTTTTTAATCGGTAAGCATAGGAAATGCTTTAGGTTCAGAGTTTTTACCTCATGGACTGATTTGAAACAATTATCACCGTCTAGTCCGTCACTGGGCACAAAAGTCATGTTGAAAAATGCCCTTTTGGGCAACGATTTGACCCCTGTTTTTTTAGAAACTTACTTTCGTTGTTTTTGAGGAGGCGACTATAGGGCGGTCCAGCCGCCGTCCATGGTTAGGGAGGTGCCTGTGATTTGGCTGGCTGCGTCGCTGCTTAAGAAGAGGCAGGTTTCTCCCAGTTGTTTAGGCGTGGCGAAGGTTTTTGAGGGTTGCTTTTCGGCCAGTAGGGCTTGGCTTTCCTTTTCCATCGTTCTACCGGATCTTTCTGCGCGAAGCCGGATTTGTTCTTCAACCAACGGCGTGAGGACCCAACCGGGACAGAGGGCGTTGGCTGTGATCCCTGTCTCTGCTGTTTCTAGGGCGCAGACTTTCGTGAGACCGATGAGCCCGTGTTTAGCCGCGACGTAGGCGGACTTTTGGGGTGAGGCGATTTGGCCGTGGACGGAGGAGACGTTGATAATGCGTCCCCAGTTTTGTTCTCTCATATGAGGGAGAGCCATGCGCGTGGTGTGGAAAGCTGCACTCAGGTTTAAGGCCAAGATGAGATCCCATTTTTCAGTTTGGAAGTCTTCGATGGGACTGACGTGCTGCATACCTGCGTTGTTTACCAGAATATCGATGGCGGGCAGTGCGGACATCATATGGTCAATATCATCTGGTTTGCTCAGGTCCGCTGGGTAAAATTGGACGCTTGCGTTGCCTAATTGATCGAGCTCATGACACAGTTTTTCCGTCAGGGTGCTTTTTGTCCGACCATTGAGGACCACGTTGTAGTTTGCGTGAGCAAAGACCCGGGCGATGCCCAGGCCAATGCCGCTTGTGGAACCTGTTACAAGAACGGTTTTATTCGGTTTCATGATTCTATTTCCCCTTCGCCAGTACGCCGTTTTTTCGCAACAAGGAAATCTCTTGTGGGGAAATACCAAGGAGATCGGTCAGGATATCGTTTGTATTTTCGCCTAATGTGGGTGGGGCGGTCATGGGCGCGATGTTTTCCCCTTCAAATTTAATGGGGCTGGAAACGACCTTTAGTGTACCGATTTCTGGGTGTTCTACGGTGCGCACCATCTCGCGTGCTTGGGTGTTGGGGTGCTCCAAGGCTTCTTGAACGCTTAAGATCGGGGCGAAGGGAACGTCAAATTCATCTAGTCGGGCTTCCCACTCTTGCGTGCTGCGCTTTTTCATGGCGTCAGCGACAATTTGTTCAAGGGTAGCACGATTTTCAATGCGCGCGAGATATTCGCCGTAGCGCGGATCGTCGATCAAGTCTTCCCGTTCAATCGCACGCGCAAGGTTGAACCAAAAATTCTCGGTGAGGCAGGCAACGATAATATGTCCGTCAGAGGTCTCAAAGGCACCGTAGGGAACAAGGTTGGGGTGACGTGTGCCAAAAGGTTTCGGGGTCTCGCCCGTTACAAAATAGATTTGTGAGAGATAGCCTAACATCCCTAAAAGACTGTCGAGCATAGAGATATCGAGTTTGCGCCCTTGGCCAGTGCGCGTGGCTTCGTGAAGGGTGCCTAAGATACCGAAGACCCCAAAAATGCCGCCGGCCATATCGCCGAGGGGAATACCGAGTTTGGTCGGGGTTTGATCCGGTTCTCTATTGACACTCATAATCCCGGAGAGGGCTTGCGCCACGATGTCGAAAGAGGGGTTGTCGCGCATGGGACCTGTTGCACCGAACCCGCTGATGGCGCAATAGACAAGTTTGTCATTGCCTTCTTTCAGGGCGTCATATCCTAATCCCAGTTTGTCCATAACGCCGGGGCGGAAGTTTTCGATGACGATGTCGCATTGTGCGGCAAGGTCTTTTGCGATTTTGACGCCTTCCGGGGTTTTTAGGTTGAGAGAAATGCTTTTTTTATTGCGGTTGAGGGCAATAAAATAGTGGCTCATATCATTGACGAAAGGGGGGAAGTTACGGGTGTCATCGCCTTTTTCAACAGATTCGATTTTAATGATTTCAGCCCCCATATCGGCCAAAATCATTGTTGCATAAGGGCCTGATAGAACGCGTGTAAAATCCAGAACACGTACTCCTTCAAGCGGTCCTTTCCATCCCTGTTTTTGTTGGTCTGTCATTTTTTTTATCCTGCTTTTTTAGTAGGGACGGCTTTCCAGATCCCTGTGGCTTGAGCGACTTTTTTATCCCCGACCGTGAGGTGAGCGTTTAAGAATAAGGTGGATCGTGTCTTCGATGCGATCTCACCGCGTACCTCGATAAAATCACCGGGCTTTACGCCCGCGATGAAATGGGTGTCCAGTTGCAGGGTGACGCACGCCTGTCGATCCATCGCTTCCCATGCGAGAATACTTAAGACGTGGTCGGCAAGGGCGGTGAGGACGCCGCCATGGATCATGCCTGCATTATTAACATGAGCTTGCGTTGTCAGCAGGCCGTAGGCCCAGCCATCATCCTTTTTACGTGCCCAAAGCGGGCCGATGGCATCCATCAGGCCGACGGCGTTACGGGTTTTCCAACCATTGTTGAGTAAGTCGTTCTGCATTTTTTCTCCATTTTTGAAACACCCGTAAACGGGGACTAGTTAAGTAAAAAATTGCTGGTGTCGTGGGCAGCTTTCAGCATGCGTTCTGCCAACGAATCGATTCCTTGGTTTTCCATTTGCTCGCTGACGCCGACAGAAACAATCGCGTGAGACACGGCCCCCGCTTTGTTGAAGACTGGGGCGGATAGGACTGTGATGCCGCGAATATATTCGCCGTTATCAATGCCATAGCCGCGTTCTTTGGTTTGTTTGACTTGGTCCATCCAGGTATCGAAGCTGGGTGGGTTATCCCAGATCAGTTTTTTGAAATGACTTTCTAATGTCTTTTTCGGCAAGTCGCTAAAGGCGGCAAAACACCGGCCTGTCGCGCTGATGTAAGCCGGAAAGCGGCTGCCGATATCTACTTGCAAACGAAAGGGGAGTTGCGTGCGTGCAATGGCAACGGCGATCATCTGGTTGCGACCAGATGTTTGCACGCCGATGGATGTAATCGCGAAGTCTTCGGCAAGTTCATCAAGATGCGGTTGCACAACTTGGGTAAAACCGTTTTTGAGAATGACGGTCCGTGCGAGAGGCAAAATGCCGATTCCGATATTATATCTTTTGGTTTCTTCATCGAAATCGGCCAATCCCTCTTCTACCAGTGTACGCAGGATGTGAAGGCATGTGCTGGGGATTAAATCTGTATCCCGTGCAATCTGGTTTACGCCCAAAGGCTGATCGGAACTGGCAAGCCTGCGTAGTATTTTTATACCTCGTGTGAGGGCGGGAACCTGTCTTGTTTTGGCAGTTTTCTCGTCTTTTTCTGGGGTGTGTGCGGTCATTTCTTCCTCCTAAATTCATTGTCTATATACAATAGAAAAAACATATTGACAATAAAATAATCGCCCCTCATGCTTAGGTTACAAATGAAACGAACCAAACAATGCGAAAGGTCATTGTCAAAATGCTTACGGATTACAACACGTATGCTGACGCTCAGAAGCATTACTCGAAAGAGGCGTTATGGGATTTGTTTGATGGCAACAGAGAACAGATCAACATTGCGCACGAATGCATCGATCGTCATGTTAACGGGGAGAAGGTTGCGATTAACATCGTATCCACCGAAGCAGATACCATTTCACTGACATTCAAAGAGATTTCGGAACTCTCTTCGAAGTTTGCGCATGAACTTGTCGCACGTGGCATCCAGAAGGGTGATCGTGTTGCGGTAATGTTGGAGCCATGTCTGGCTTTTTATGTGGCACTCTTTGGGGCGATGAAGATGGGCGCGATTGCGGTCCCTATGTTCACACTCTTTGGTCCTGATGGTATTTTGCTGCGAATTAACGATTGCAAACCAAAATTACTTGTTACCAACGCTGAAAAAGCCGCGATCACACCAGAAGTAGATGGTCTGGCGAAAATTGTGGCGAATGAGAGCTGGTTTGAAGGGTTGGAAAAATACCCGTCCACTTACCAGGTTGATTCAAAAGGCAAAGATCTTGCTGTCTTTCAATATACCTCTGGGACGACACGGCAGTTGCCGGACGCGGTGAAACATACGCACCGTTCTATTGTGACGTTGATGAATGCGGCCCTTTACGGGACAGGTCTTCGCCCGGATGATATTTTCTTCTGCCCGTCCTCACCGGCGTGGGGGCATGGGCTGTGGCACGGGACGCTGGCACCTTTGGCGCTCGGCATTACCACCGGCACTTTTTGTGGCAAATTTGATGGTGAAAAACTGTTGGAAGTCCTTCAGGATTTGAAGGTGACAAACCTTTCCGCAGCTGCGACACACTATCGACTTGCTAAAAATTCTGAAGCCGCCGGCAACTATAAATATAGTCTTGAAAAACTATCTTTCACCGGAGAGCCGATCGACGAGGCAACAGGTGAATTTATCAAAGAAGTTTTCCATCTCCCTGTTTGCAGCATGTATGGGACCACCGAAATTGGCGTCATTCTGGCCAACTATCCGGGGGCTGATGATTTTAAAGTCAAGGATGGCTCGCTAGGCAAAGCCGTGCCGGGTGTTGAGGTGCAGGTCCATCGTGCCGACAATACCGAGTGTGACCCCGATGAAGCCGGTGAGCTGGTGGTGATGCGCGGTGGTGAATGGTATCGCACCAAGGATTTGGGGCGCCGGGATGAAGAAGGATACTTCTATCATGGCGGACGTGCCGATGATGTCATTATTTCCGCTGGCTGGACGATTAGTTCCGTGGAAGTGGAAGATGCGGTCCTGAAACATGATGACGTGCTGGAAGCAGCGGTGATCGGTGTACCGGACGAATTACGTGGTCAAATCGTAAAGGCGTTCGTTGTCTCCAAGCGTGATGGCAATGACGAGTTTGTTGAAGAGATCCAGAACATGGTGCGTTCAAGGTTAGCGCAACATGAATATCCCCGTCAGGTCGAATTTGTATCTGACTTGCCTAAAACACCTGCGGGTAAAATCCACAGAAAAATATTGCGCGAGCAGCATGCCGCTACTGCGACATAGGCGACATGCTACCCGCTTTTCCAGAAAAAAACATTTTAGCACACATGGAGTTCAAACAATGAATGCTGAATCAAAACGCCTTTTCCCGAAAATCACTGAGGAAGGCCTCAACGACCTGCGTCAACGCATTGGCGTGAAAATCGAAAACACCGTCGAGCCTTGGTGTTACGAAGCCACGCGAGATAACATCCGTCATTATGCACATGGTATCGGCGATGACAACCCGCTGTGGTGTGATCCGGAATATGCCAAGAACACAAAGTATGGCGACGTGATTGCGCTGCCGAGCTTTCTGTTCTCTACAAGCCGCATCGTTTCCGGTTATGTGGGTGGCCTGCCGGGCGTTCACGCTATGTGGTCCGGTGCAAACTGGAAATTCCACAAACCGATCAAACGTAATGACGTTATCTCTACAGAATGTTGGTTGAAAGACCTGATCGAGCACGACACTCGTTTTGCCGGTAAAGCTGTTCAACAGATTTACACCGTAAACTTCTTTAACCAGGAAGGCGACAAGGTGGCCGAGGCTGATAGCTGGTGCTTCCGTACGGACCGTGATCAGGCGCGTGAAAACGGGACCAAATACACAGAAGTGCGTTCACGTGAACCGCGTGTGTACACGAAAGAAGAACTCGACGAGTTTTTTGCATATTACGAAAAAGAAGAAATCCGTGGTGCAAATACACGCTATTGGGATGATGTGAATGTCGGTGACAAGCTGCCGACGATGGCAAAAGGTCCGATGACTGTAACTGGTTTCGTTGCTTATGCACAGGGTTGGGGCGGTCTTTATATTCGTGCCAATAAACTGGCATGGCGCCAGTCATCCAGCCACCCAGGCCTTGGTATCCCTAATGCGCAAGGCATTCCGGATTGTCCGGAACGTGTCCATTGGGAAGAAGAGTTTGCCCTTAAAGTTGGTGCACCGGGTGCGTATGACTATGGGCCGGAACGTACATCGTGGATGATGCATCACTTGACAAACTGGATGGGTGATGATGGTTTTCTTGCGGAAACTACCTGTGAAGTCCGTCGCCACAACCCTGCTGGCGATATGATCCTCATCGATGGTGAAGTTACTGAGAAATATTCTGAAGGTGATCGTCATTTCGTCAAGATCACTCAGAAAGCTGTTCAACAGGACGGCGAAGAGTCAGCGCGTGCAACGGGTGTTGTTGAATTGCCTAAGCGCTAAAGAGGCGGGAAAAGTGCAGGCTCAGGTCTGCACTTTTTCGACACGCAAAAAGGAGTGAGGAATGCAGAAGTCTGATGACCAAATCGAAAAAAACGGTTTCAGCCTTTTACTGAGAAAATGGGAAGATCTGCTTCATACGATCGGATGTCTCTGTTTGCTCGTAATTGCGGGATTGATTATTTTCGATACATTGCGGCGACTGTTGGTTGGCGTGCCATTACAAGTTCAGTTTGAATTGACGGAACTGTTTTTAATGCCGGCCGTGGCCAGTCTGTCTTTATCGCGGGTCTTTCGTGACAAAGCGCATTTGGCAATCGAGATTTTCACAACACGGCAATTTGGTCGGACATGGCCCTTTGTAAATGCCATGAACCTTACTCTGGCCATTGTTTTGTTTGCCGGGATCACGTGGCAATCCGGCTTGTATACCTATAACGCTTTTGTTTCCGAGGATATTTACATCGGCATTTATGACTGGCAAATGTGGCTGGCCTATCTGTCCGGTCCTCTTGGAAGCGGCACTCTCTGTCTCAGATTATTTCACGATTTCATTCATGATCTTGTAACAGGCAAGGTCGATCGCTCGGAACATATGGGTCAGATTTCAGAATAAATAAAGAGGCAAAAAGCCCTTATTCTCAAAACAGGAGGTTTCAATATGAAGAGTTTTTTCAAAGGATATCTAAAATCCGCACTATACACGGCTGTTTTCTCTTTGGCCTGTACGCAAGCCAACGCGGAAGCTGTGGAAATCAAGCTCGGTGATTTTCAATCCACCACCCATATCGTTTCTAAAGAAGGAACGGTTAAATGGATGAAGACGGTTGAAGAACGCACCGGTGGTCAAGTCACTTTCAAGCATTTCCCGTCTCAACAGGCGGCAAAATCAAAAGGGCTGCTCGATGCGGTTAAAAAGGGAATTATTGATGCGGCTTTGATCGGTCCGCTCTATCACTCAGACCGTTTGCCATTGAATTCCGTCATTGGCCTGCCAGGTTTCTTCAGTAGTGCGCAAGAAGGCAGTCAGGCCTTGCAGGAGATGGTGGCTGAGGGACCGCTACATGACGAATTTGTCGCCGAAGGTGTCATGCCGATCATGCCTTTTGTTCTACCGCCCTACAACATTCTGCTGAAAGATGCCAAAGTCGGTAAGCTGGAGGAATGGAAAGGAATGAACATCCGAACCGCCGGGTCTACACAGGCGATGACAGCGCGTGCGCTGGGCGGGGCAGGTGTCAGCATTCCGGGTCCGGAAACCTATTCGGCTCTGGAACGTGGTCGTGTCAGCGGCGTTTTCTTCCCGCTGTCGTCAGTGCCTTCTTATAACTTGCAGGAAGTATCGTCTTCAATTTCAACAAATGGATTTTTTGGGGGGTATAGCTTCACGTTGATCCTCAAAAAAGACATTTTTGATAAGCTGTCGCCAGAAGTTCAGAAAATTATGCTGGATGCGGGGCGAGAGATCGGGATCCATGTGGCAAAAGCGCAGGATGAATCGATCGCTGGCCTGACTGCAGAATGGGCGAAAAACGGTGTGGAGATGTTTCAGTTCTCCGCTGAAGAGCAAGCCCAACTGCGCGCTGCAATTACGGATGTGAAAAAGGATTGGGTTGAACGTGTGGGGAAACAAAACCCCAAAGCTTCTAGTGTTTTGTCGAGCTATGAAGCTGTGATCTCACACTAAACCCTTTTCTGGTTGGCACTGACGTCCCCTACTGACAGTGCCAACCACCCCCTCCTTTTTGTCCGAGGTTTTCTCCTGTGTCTCTTCTGATTACATCCCTCTTGTTGATAGTCCTTCTTTTCTTGCGCATGCCTGTCGCGTTTGCCACCGGTATTGCAGGATTGATTGGATTGATTTTTGAACTTGGATTTTCCCCGGCATTTGCCGTGTTGGAACGCACCTATTTTGATACGTCATCCTCGTTCATCCTTGTGTCGGTTCCCTTGTTTATCTTTATGGCGGAACTGTTGACGGCAGCCGATATTACCAGACGCACCGTATATGCCTGTCAGGCTTGGATCGGTCACATCCGTGGTGGCTTGGCGGTTGCGACTGTTGGTGCTTCGGTGTTTTTAGCGGCCCTGGTGGGGAGCAGCACGGCATCTGCTGCGACGATGGCGGCTTCCGCTTTCCCTGAAATGTTGCGTTATAAATATGATAAACGTCTGGCAACCGCAATTGTCAGCGTGGGCGGCACCCTAGCGGTGATGATCCCCCCCAGTATTGTCTTGGTGGTCTATGGCGTCTTGACGGAAACCTCGATTGGCAAGCTGTTTATTGCAGGTTTGGTGCCGGGTATTTTGACCGCCCTAGGTTTGGTCGTTACCGTCCAAATTCTGGCTCGCAAAAAAGATATGGCTCCTCCGGGCGTTCCCTTCCAATTTAAACATGCTGTTAAAAGCTCCTTGGGCGTTTGGCCGACCATGGCACTGATGGCGCTGATTATTGGGGTGATTTACACGGGGGTTGCGTCACCGACGGAGTCAGCGGCGCTGGGTGTTGGCGGTGCGATTTTGCTGGGGCTTGTGCAGCGTAAGTTAAAGATGGCGCGCTTTAATGACAGTGTGAGTCGTGCTGTGCGTACCACCGTCATGATTATCGCGATCATTGCCTGTTCCCACATTTTTGCAAACTTTCTCGCCTTTACGGGCGTGACCCAATCCGTCCTCGGCTTTGTGGAACATGCAAATATTCCGGGCTGGGTGATCCTGAGCATTATGATCCTAGTTCTGCTTTTAATGGGCATGATGATGGACCAACTGGCAATCCTTGCGCTGACGATGCCCGTGCTGTTTCCAACAGCGATGAGTTTTGGGTACGATCCGGTCTGGTTGGGCATTATTGTCACAAAGACTGTGGAAATCGGCCTGATTACACCGCCGTTAGGCTTGAATGCTTATGTGACGGCCGGACAAACAGGCGTGCCGTTGAATACCGTGTTCAAAGGGTTAACCCCCTTTATCATCACCGAGATTATCGTTCTCATTCTATTGGTTCTGTTCCCGGATATCACTTTGTTCCTGACAAGCGTTATGTGGTGATGAGCTAGGTAGTCTCAAGACCTCTTCTTAAAATAAATTACTATCAAAGGTGTTACCTGATGACCGAGTTGCACTCGAACATCTCGCCGAATTCCGAGTCCTTTCTTGGAAACCGCGAGGCCCATGAAGCTGCCATGCTTCCGATACACGCAGCCTTTAAAAATGCCGTGGATGGCGGTGGTGAAAAGGCAAATGAACGCCATGTCAGCAGAGGCAAAATCCTGCCGAGAGAGCGCGTTGCACGGTTGCTGGACCCCGGTTCCCCTTTCTTGGAAGTGGGTGCCTTTGCGGCCCATGAGATGTACGACAACGCGAGCCCGTCTGCGGGGATCATCACTGGGATCGGACGGGTGTCAGGCCGGGAAGTCATGATCGTTTGCAATGATGCCACGGTCAAAGGGGGAACCTATTTCCCTATGACTGTTAAAAAACATCTGCGCGCCCAAGAAATTGCGGAGAAAAACCATCTTCCTTGTGTGTATCTTGTCGATAGCGGCGGGGCCAACCTGCCTAATCAGGACGAGGTCTTTCCCGACCGTGATCACTTTGGCGCCATTTTTTATAATCAGGCGCAAATGTCATCAAAAGGCATTCCGCAAATTTCAGTCGTGATGGGGTCGTGTACGGCGGGTGGTGCCTATGTGCCGTCCATGTCGGATGTCACAATTATTGTTAAGGAGCAGGGCACGATCTTTCTTGCCGGACCACCTTTGGTGAAAGCGGCAACGGGGGAGGTTGTAACGGCTGAAGACCTGGGGGGCGGGGATGTCCATACCCGCTTATCCGGTGTGGCGGATTACCTTGCCAATGATGATGCACATGCACTGGCATTGGCCCGTCTGGCGGTTGCCAATATCAATAGCGTCAAATCCAATCAGCTTGAATGCCAAGAGATCGAAGAGCCGCTTTATGATCCAGAAGAAATCTTGGGCGTGGTGCCTGCGGACTTGAAGACGCCTTACGATGTGCGTGAAGTCATCGCGCGCACGGTGGATGGGTCACGTTTTGATGAGTTTAAGGCCCGTTACGGCACGACACTTGTTTGCGGATTTGCCCATGTGATGGGAATGCCTGTCGGGATTATCGGCAATAATGGGGTCATCTTTTCTGAGTCTGCCGTTAAGGGCGCGCATTTTGTCGAGCTTTGCTGTCAGCGTAAAATCCCGTTGGTGTTTTTGCAGAATATTACAGGCTTTATGGTCGGCCGTACCTATGAAGCCGGCGGGATCGCAAAAGATGGCGCCAAGCTGGTGAATGCTGTTGCAACCGCGAATGTCCCGAAAATTACCTTCTTGATCGGGGGCTCCTTTGGGGCAGGGAACTATGGGATGTGTGGTCGGGCATACCGTCCGCGCTTCCTGTGGAGCTGGCCGAATAGTCGTATCTCCGTCATGGGGGGGGAACAGGCTGCGGGCGTGCTTGCAACTGTGCGCCGCGATGCATTGGAGCGTAAGGGCGAGAACTGGTCAGTAGAAGACGAAGCTGCCTTTAAAAAGCCGACCATCGATCAGTTTGAGAAACAGGCCCATCCGCTTTATGCCTCAGCCCGTCTTTGGGACGACGGCATTACTGACCCGCGTAAAACCCGCGAAGTTTTAGCCCTTTCTCTCTCTGCAGCGCTTAATGCGCCGATCGAAGATACTCGTTTCGGCCTCTTTAGAATGTAAAGGCAATAAAATGATTAAGAAGATACTGATTGCCAACCGTGGCGAAATCGCTTGTCGCGTCATTGAGACGGCGAAAAAAATGGGCATCCGTTCGGTCGCCGTTTTCTCAGATGCCGATGCAGCCTCAAAGCATGTCCAGTTGGCGGATGAGGCGGTTCATATTGGACCGGCGGCTGTGGCCGAAAGTTATTTGAAAGGGGATGTGATTATTGCAGCCGCGCTGAAAACAGGGGCGCAGGCGATCCATCCGGGTTATGGCTTTTTGTCAGAAAATCCAGATTTTGTGGAAGCTGTGGAGGCCGCAGGTCTGACCTTTGTCGGGCCATCCGCGTCGGCCATTCGGGCGATGGGGTTGAAAGATGCAGCGAAGGCTTTGATGGAAAAGGCAGGCGTTCCCGTCGTCCCCGGATATCATGGCGATCGTCAGGATGTGGACTATCTTGCAGAGGAAGCGGGCAAAATCGGTTATCCGGTTTTGATCAAAGCGCGTGCTGGCGGCGGCGGCAAGGGGATGCGTCTGGTCGAAAGGCCCGAAGATTTTAAAAGTGCTTTTGAAAGTGCCGCACGGGAAGGCCAATCAAGCTTTGGTGACCCTGCTTGTCTAATTGAAAAATATATCACCCAACCCAGACATATCGAAATTCAGGTCTTTGGGGACTCCCATGGCAATGTGGTGCATTTCTTTGAACGTGATTGTTCTTTGCAACGGCGCCATCAAAAAGTGATCGAAGAAGCACCCGCCCCCGGTATGCCGCAAAATGTCCGCGATGCAATGGGTAAGGCAGCGGTGGAAGCTGCCAAAGCTATTGCCTATGAAGGGGCGGGGACGGTTGAATTTATCGTGGATGGATCAAACGGCCTGCGCGAAGATGGCTTTTGGTTTATGGAGATGAACACCCGCTTACAGGTGGAACACCCCGTATCAGAAGCGATCACGGGCTATGATTTTGTTGAATTACAACTGCGCGTCGCCTGTGGGGAAGCCCTGCCGTTTACACAGGGCGATTTGTCGATCACGGGTCATTCCTTTGAAGCAAGGGTTTATGCAGAAGATGTCCCAAAAGGGTTTTTGCCGGCGACGGGCACCTTACAGTATCTTAAATTCCCGCAAGGCAGTGAATTTGAGCGCGGGGCTGTGCGTATTGACAGCGGTGTGCGCAGTGGGGATGAGATCAGCCCGTGGTATGATCCGATGATTGCCAAGGTGATTGTCCATGGTCCGACCCGCACGGCGGCTCTGAATATGTTGAGCAAAGCCTTAAGCGATTGCCATATCGTCGGTTCCGTCACCAATCTGGAATTTTTGTCAGCCCTTGCCAGTCATGAAGGGTTTTACCAAGGCAATGTGGATACTGGATTGATTGAGCGCGATCAGGCTCAATTGACCGTTCAAGGCGAGGCACCCCTAAAATCTGTTGCGCTGGCGGCGCTTGGCGGGCTTGGTCTGTTGAGTGGCAAATCCTCTAACGAGCCATGGGAGCGTCTTGTCGGCTGGTGCCATTGGACGGACGCCAAGCAATATGTGGTTTTGGAACAGGACGGGGTGCGTTTGGAAGTCGCTGTTTCTGTTTTAGGGGACGCCCACTTTAGTTTGGACATTGAGGACACTGCTGTGGAGGTAAGAACCAACGCACTCGGGGAAAACCGCTTCAAGGTCTTTTGTGATGGTGTGCAGTCCCAGATGGACGTGGTGGTTCAACCCAAATCCGTTGCCGTCTTTTGTGAGGAGGGGAGTTTTCGATTTGATCTCCCCAATGCGCTGGCGTCTGCTGAAAATGAACAGGCGGGCGGAGATGCGGTGATTGCGCCCATGCCCGGTTTGGTCCGTGCGGTGATGGCCTCGGCCGGGCAGTCGGTCAAAGAGGGGGATCCGTTGTTTATTCTGGAAGCGATGAAAATGGAACACACGCTTGTTGCGCCACGCGATGGGGTCGTGGCCGAAGTATTGACGAAAGAAAATGCACAAGTGAGCGATGGCATGGTATTACTAGCCTTGGAGAAAGAAGATGACTAAAAAAGTCACCCTTTTTGAAATGGGGCCGCGTGATGGCCTACAAAACGAGAAAAACCATATCCCCATGAGGGCGAAAGTCGGGTTGGTTGATCGTCTGTCAGATGCTGGCTTTTCCAAGATTGAAGTGACCAGTTTCGTGAGCCCCAAATGGGTCCCCCAAATGGCGGATGCACGCGAGGTTATGGCGGAGATCAAGCGTAAAAAAGGCGTATCTTATGCTGTTTTGACCCCAAACTTGAAAGGGTTTGAGGCCGCACTGGAGGCACAGGCCAGTGAAGTTGCGATTTTTGCATCTGCTTCTGAAGGGTTTAGCCAAAAAAACATCAATTGTTCCATTGCAGAAAGTATTGATCGCTTTAAACCCGTGATGCAGGCCGCCCGTGAAAACGCGGTCCCTGTGCGGGGCTATGTCTCTTGCGTGACAGACTGTCCCTATGATGGGGCCACGCCGGCTGAAAATGTGGCGCGGGTCGCTGAACAATTGATGGAGCTGGGCTGCTATGAGATCAGTCTGGGCGACACGATCGGTGCGGGGGAACCGGATACGATCGAAACCATGTTAAACGCTGTCTTGACCTATCTGCCCGCTGATAAACTGGCCGGGCACTACCATGATACGAAAGGCCATGCGCTGGACAATATCAAAGTCAGTCTGGACGCGGGCTTGCGTGTTTTTGATGCGTCCATCGGCGGGCTTGGCGGCTGTCCGTATGCGCCCGGTGCGAAAGGGAATGTCGCAACCGAGGAAGTTGCAAAAATGCTTCACTCCCTAGGGTATGAAACCGGTTTGGACCTGACCAAACTTTTAGAAATCGCAAACCATGCCAAGACATTAAGGAGTGCTGCGTGATGACTTATGACACGCTGGATATTAAAATTGATGAACGTTCTGTCGCATATGTGACCCTAAACCTGCCGGAGAGCCGCAACGCCTTGTCTGCACAGATGATTGCAGAGCTGACTCATATGGCCGAACATCTGGGCGCCCGCGATGATATTCGCGCCATCGTCTTGGCGGGGGCGGGAAAAGTCTTTTGTGCAGGCGGTGATCTTAAATGGATGCAACAGCAGATTAATGCGGACCGTCCAACCCGAATGAAAGAAGCGCGCAAACTGGCTGAGATGCTCAATGCCCTTAACGAAATGCCCACACCTTTGATCGGTCGGGTACATGGGGGCGCCTTTGGCGGCGGGGTCGGGATGTGCTGCGTCTGTGATGTCATTATCGCAGATGACAGCACCAAGTTTGGCCTGACGGAAACAAAGCTGGGCTTAATCCCGGCGACCATCAGCCCCTACGTCCTTGCTCGCATGGGCGAAGGTAATGCCCGACGGGTGTTTATGTCGGCGCGGATATTTGGTGCGGATGAAGCGCAAGAGCTGGGCATTGTCTCCAAAGCGGTTGCGGCGGATCAATTGGATAAAGCTGTTGAAGCGGAAGTCGCGCCTTATTTGTCTGTTGCGCCTGTTGCGGTTGGACGTTCAAAGGCACTGGCGCGTCTGCTGGGACCGAAGATTGATGCGGCCGTGATTGATCAGACCATTGCTATGCTCGCCGATACCTGGGAAGGCGAAGAAGCAGCCCACGGGATTGATGCCTTTTTAACCAAAACGCCCGCGCGCTGGGCGTAGTTTTTCTTGTACCGCAACGATTTCACACCCGAAAGCTCTCCCTAGATAACTTTCGAGTGCCACTTGGGCAAGAGAAGGCCTCTTCTTCCTTTCACCTTCTCTTGCCCTCTTTTTTTGGAGATGAAAATGCATTTTGGTATACGTGCTAAGCTGATCTCGGCATTTTTGGTGATCGTTTCCCTGACGCTGATTTCGTCTGCGGTGAGCTTCTATTCCATTCGAGCCTTTAAAACCGCTTTGGATGAGGTGGTGGTGGAACGTGTCCCTGCCATGTCTGAAGCTCTGTTGATGAAAACCGCCGTTGATGGTGCTTTGTCGGCACTGGCACGAATTGTACAGAATAAAGAAGGGGGCGCGCAAGCAGACTGGCAACAGGTGGAGGCCAATTTAAAGCAGGCAGATACTGCCTTGCAGGCGTTGCAGGGAAAAGGGCTTGATCACGCACAAAGGGGACAGCTGCAAAGCTATCTTTCTGATCTAAAAACACAGATCGCTGAGATCAGATCGCTTCTTTCTGCCTCTGTGATGTATCGAAATGAAATGCGCACGCTTCTGGAAAACACGGGGGAAAATCTCAATCAGGTGCGGTTGGATGTCAGTACGGATATTGATGTGGAACGTCAATTTTCGGATCAGATTGTTGATTTTGTTGCGGGCATCGATCAGGTCGAGGTAAGTAAAATGCAGGAGTTGATCTCCAATAGCGCAAAGCTGTTTGCGCTTAGCTCCGTGCGCTCCAGCAGTGAGGCCAGCCTTTCTGGGGCAGAAGCGATCCTCACTCTGACAGATGAAACACAGATTAAAAGCAAGGCGTTTGAAGCAACCTCTGCTCTTGAAAAAGCAATCGAGGGACTGAGCGCGCTGCCGGAAGGTATTGCGGCTTATTATGCCAAGCAGCTCTCGTCCTTCTCAAACACGTTTTATGGGGAACGGGGACTGATTGCGCTCCGACTGGCGGCTTTGCAGAACGAGCAGAAAACAGCGCAGCTTCTCCTTCAAAACCATCAGCTTTCTGAAGGGCTCTCCCAAATCGTCTCGGAAGTGACGCGATCTTCGCGTCAGGCGGTTGCGGTTTCAGCTGCTGAGGCGACACAGATCGGCCAGGTGATGACACAGGTCACTTGGGGGGTGGTGATTGCCAGCGTGATCATTAGTCTTTTGTTGATTTTTTTGTTTGTAATCAGGCATTTAAATCGTCGTTTGAAACGATTGAGCCAGTCAATGGATGACCTTTCAAAAGGTAATCTGGATGTGAAGGTCGAAGATACTTCAAGCGACGCAATTGGTCGGATGGCCCGCAGTCTGGAGGTTTTCAGGCAAAGCGCCCTTCAAGTTGAAGCCTTGAAGCGGGAAAAGGAAGAAAATGATCGCCGCTTGGAAACCGAGAAAAAAGCGAGCTTGATTAAAATGTCTAACGATTTTGAAAATCAGGTCGGGCATATTCTGGAAGATGTGATGCGGGCCGGGCAAGGAGCCTGTACGGATGCGTCCTCCCTGATCAAGCTATCGGACTTGACACAAGCGCAGGCAAATCATGTCTCAACTGCTTCGGAGCAGGCAAAAACAGATGTTCAGATGGTGGCGAGTGCCAGTGAGGAATTATCGGCTTCTATTCGTTCAATCGAACAGAATATGGATTTGTCCAAGGTTGTATTTGAAAATGCATTGCAGGCCTCAGAAACATCGACCCATCGCATTAAAAGTCTGGAAGAAGTGGGTAATCAGGTGGCTTCTGTCATCGGTTTGATTAGTGACATTGCGGAACAAACGAACTTGCTTGCCCTCAACGCCACTATTGAAGCACAGCGTGCGGGTGATCAGGGCAAAGGGTTTGGCGTGGTGGCGTTGGAAGTGAAAAAACTTGCTGAACAAACATCCACGGCGACGGAACAGATTACGGCGCAAATTAGCCAGATGAGAGAGGCTACCCACCAAGCCGTTCAGGCGATCGGGGAGAGTACCGAGCTACTGTCACAGATTAATCAGATCAATGAAAACACGGTTCACGCCATCCGGGAACAATCCTGCGCCACCGATGAAATCGCTTCTAGTGTGGTCAGTGCCTCGCGTGGGACGGAAAAAGTAAATGGGCATATTGTCGATGTTTTGTCAGCCGCACAAGACACCAACCAATCTGCCCTGAGGGTTGGAACCACCAGTAAAAACGTCGTCGACCAATCAGAAGCGCTCCGCAAAGCCGTCAGCACTTTCCTTGGAAACCTAACCGGAAATACATAGTCGGTTGATACAGTTGCTCCTCTCCTGTAATCCAAATATAGCGTGTTAGCGACATTGTGTTTTGTTGTTAAAATCGACTTGCACTAAGCTGGCTGATGTCGATCCGGTTTTCCTCACCGCACAAGATGTTCGCCACGACTTCTCCGCAGGCGGGGCCGAGTTGGAAGCCGTGGGCGCAAAAGCCGAAGCAGTGATAAAAATCATCAGGGTGCGACAGGCTGGGGCCGATGATGGGGGCGCCATCAGGTGTCTTGCCTTCCAGACCGCACCATGTGCGTACAATATTGACGTTTTTGATGTGGGGGAACAGGTCAAGGGCGGTATCTGCCAGACCTGCAAGCGTGGGGAGCGACGCAATGCCGCGGTTTTCAGCTTGTCGCACTTTCCCACGATACCCGCCACCAATGATCAAGGTGCCGTTGCGCATCTGTTTAAAGGACAGAACACGCCCACTTAAGCCTAAAACGGGCGTCAGAAAATAAGGTAGGCGTTGGGTCACCATGATCTGCGGCGCAATGGTTTCAAGGGGCAGGCTGTCACCGATTAACGCTGCAAGGTCAGCTCCCCACGCTCCAGCACAGTTGATGACTATGCTGGCTTTAAAATCGTGATTTTGTGTTTTGATATGCCAAAGCCCGTCCTTTTTCTCAAGATGACGGACTTCTTGATTGGAATGATAGGTCGCTCCGGCACGTTGGGCGGCTTCAAAGAAACCGATGGTCGATTGATAGGGGAGGGCAAACCCATCCCCCTTGCAAATAATCCCGCCTGCCAGCGTGCAGTTGATATCAGGTAAGCGTTTTTTCAGCTCGGCTGCGGAGATTATTTCTTCATGGGTATAGCCAAGGTCGCTGAGGGTGCGCACATTGCTTTCGCAATCGGCAAGTTCGTTCTCATTCTCGGCAATACGGATTTGATCGACGGCTTCAAAGCCACCATCGATGCCGATCAATTTTTTGAGATCATACCAAAGCTCCGCACTTCTTAAGGAGAGAGGAACTTCACGCAGGTCACGTCCCAAACGGCGTACACCACCGGCATTAACGCCGGAGGAATGGCGAGACGGGCTGTCTTTTTCTAACACACAGACCCGCTTTCCCTTTTTGGCTAAGTGGAAGGCGATGCTATTGCCATGAATGCCTGCGCCAATGATGAGAAAATCATATTGCATGGCTTGAGTTCTCTATGAAGATGGTTTGGAAGGCGAGGCGGTGAATTTTTTCTTCATCCACAGCAATCCCTAGCCCCGGTTCATCATTGGGGGTTATGGTTGCGTTGTCAATTTGGGTGTTAAGGTCTGTAAAGTCATCGGACATACGTAAAACCGACATATAGGCATGGCCCAAACTTGTGTTGAGGTGAGGCAACGTTTGCCCCAGTTGCAGGCTGGCGGCTTGGGTGATACCAAACTCTAGCATAGAGTTCATCAACACCGGTTTATGGGCGGCATAGGCGATATCAGCGAGGCATTTTGTTTTGGTGATCCCACCGTTTTTGCTGACCTTCAGACTGAAAAGATCGACACAATCGTTGCGAACCAGATCGATCATTTCTTCTTTTCCGGACAAAGATTCATCGGCAGACACCATGAAAGAGGCGTTTTCTTTGACGGATTTCAGGTCATGGGTAAGGTGCTTCCTGACGGGTTGTTCCAGCAGGATCAACGGTGTTTGGTTCGCATATTGGGTAAACAGTAAACTGTCTTTTAAGGACCAGCCCTGATTGGCATCTACAACAAGGGCAAGATCGTCGCCAAAATGGTCATACAGCGTTTCCAGGCGTGTAATTTCGTGCGCGATGGGGCTGTTGCCCATTTTAAGCATAAAAGATTGAAAACCTTGAGCCTGTTTTTCTTCAATGAGGGGAAGGTCGTCTTGTGCCGTTCCATTCCCCAAGGGCCAGAGAAGGGGGATCTGATTATGGATGCGACCACCTAACAACTGGCTAGCCGGGATGTTTAGGCATTTACCACAGAGATCGTACAGGGCCATGTCCACAGCGCCTTTTGCCATATAGTTTAATGGTAAAAGAGCATCCATCAGTTCGTTATGGGCGCGGATGGTTTGGGGGAAGGACCCGATAAGTTTTGGTGCAAAATAATCCCGTATGGCACTGATGATACTTTGCGGTGTCTCTTCCGTAAAAGGTGTGTGCGGATCGGCTTCACCATAGCCGACGGTACCGTCTTCCAGTGTAACTTTAAGGATAATGACGTCGGCGGTGGCTTTAATACCATAAAGGCGCGACAGCTTATAGGGCTTCGCCAACGGTATTTGCAGGTGAAACAGTTCAAATGTAGCGATGGGGCTGAAGAGGGACATGGCCTAAGCGTCTTTTTGATCGAGAGTATTGAGGGAAGCGACTTCACTTAAGCGCAAGGGCTTGAGAGGCGGGCGAATACGGTAATACCCAAGCTTATCTGGTGTGGTCTTTTGCGCATGGGCCAAAATTTCAACAACGCTGAGGCCACAGTATCGCCCTTGACACGGGCCCATGCCTGCGCGGGTGAAGGACTTAAGCTGATTGGGGCCGCTGCATCCGATATCGGCGGATCGTTTAATGTCTTTTACCGTGGTTTCTTCACAGCGACAAACAACCACATCCTCATCATCAGGGCGCAGCCATTTAGGCTTGAATAAGGTATTGATGAAGGGGCGAACGGCTTGTTCGGCTTTTAGTTTTTTGCGGATGGGGGCAGCCTGTTTCAACAAATCACTTTCGGGCAGTTTTCCCATCAAGACGCTGATCTTCAAAGCACTAAGTGTGGCGCTATATTGGCTGCCCAAGGCACCGATGATTCCGGCGCCATCACCTGCGACAAAGATGTTTTGATTGCTGGATTGCCCCCAATCATCGGTGGTCGGGTGCCAGCATCGTAAAGACTCATCCCATTGATGATCCAGATTGAGTTGCCTTGAGATTTGGATATTGGGCACCACACCTTGATGCAAAAGCACAGTATCACAAGCCAGCGTATGGGATTTGCCGTCTTTGTGGTAAGTGATCTGTTCTAAGGCAGTATCACCGGACATTTCGATCTTTTCAACACCCGTAATGTGAGGGATACCCAGTTTTTTGAGGCTGACCTTGATCTCCATGCCTTTTTTCAGCAAGCTCATGTTGCTTAAGGCGGGGAGGAGAGAGGGCAGCGCGTTAACATGGTCTTTGGTGGTCGTGCTATCCAGCAATGCCTTGATCTGACATCCCGCTTTTGCCAGTTGTTGGGCAACAAGCAACAGCAAGGGGCCGCATCCGGCAAGGACAACGTCACCAGATGGCACAATACCATCGCGTTTCATGGCAACTTGGGCGGCACCTGCGCCCATGACACCGGCAAGGGTCCAGCCTTTAACGGGGGTCGGACGCTCCAGTGCACCAGTGGCAACAACCACATAGTCCCCTTTGATGGATTGGGCTTTGCCATCAACGCTAAAATAGACCGTGCCGTCTTCATCAATTTGCCAGATGACACAGCGGGCGTGATGGGTGATCTGCGGGTGGTCCAAGTCTTTAATTAAGTCCGCCCCTTTAAAATAATCGCTGCCCAGCAGGTCTTTAAAATCAGCGGGCATGTGCTGGTTTTCTGTAAGGTTTCGGTAAATCTGCCCGCCTGCTTGGGGTTGTTCGTCAATCAGGGTGACGCAAATATCGTGCTGTGCCAATGTGCATGCACAGGCCATGCCTGCGGCACCGGCGCCGATAACCACAACGGTTTGTTTACTCATGGTCCGAGCCTTGCTTTTCGTTGATATGTTGGGTTTTAATTTGCATGCCGTCGCGGACATAAGTTGCACAACCTTGGACGTCCTGTAGGTCGTCGATGGTGAGCAAGCAGTCATAGCAGGTGCCCATCATGCAAAAGGGCAACCGTTTCTGTTGCTTAACAGGGGTGGTGCGAAATTCTTTTTTCCCCTGACGCAATAAGGCGGCGGCAACCGTCTCGTTTTCAAAGGCGGTCAACGGAGCCCCATTAAAATAAATGGTGACGGATTGGTTCGTGTTGGGCCGAACGAGCTTGAACATATGGATTAATCCTTATTGGAACCGGTTATAGTGAAAACTGTCGAGTTCACGCGGTTTTTCGTTATTGTTTAAAATCCAGTTGGTAATCTGGTGGAAATGGTTAGGTGCCAATGTCACCGCACTGTGGGAGATCAGAACATAGCTGTTGGGGTGGCTTTCTGACTCGCAATAGACGGGATAGCTGTCGGGCGTGAGGACGCGAAGCCCCGCCCACGTGCGCACAAGGTTGAGGGATTTAAAATCCGGGAAAGAGGCTATCGCCCGTTCTGCCAATTTTTGGGACAGGCCGGCGACACTGGTGTCGTTGAACCCGAAATCATTTTTCGTTGCCCCCAATATGATAGACCCTTCGGCATTTTGCTTGATGCCGCTTAAGGGGTAGGGGATGACTTGTTTTGTGCGTCCCAAAGCAAGGATTTGTCCATGTTCTGCGCGCAATTCCAGTGGGATGCCGACCTGACGGGCAAGGGGGACACTGTGGTTGCCAGCCGTGATGATCAGTTTTGGGGTTTGATAGACATCGTTTTGGGTTTTGACGGTGTAAATCTTTGATTTTTCGTCGTAATTGATGTTGATGGCCTTTTGATTGGCATGGTACTGCCCGCCATATTTGATCATCAGTTGATGCAGCGCTTTTAAGAGATAGAGCGGGTTTAGGTCGGCATCTTCTTCGCAATAACTTGCACCAAGGACACGGTTGCCGAGCTTGATATCAGGGAAGAGAGCTTGAGTTTCTTTTCTGTTGAGAAAGGAAATGGTTGGCGTGTCATAGCCTTCCTGTTCGATTGTGCCGAGGTGTTTTTTTCGTTCTTGAACTTCTTTGTCCCCATGCAAAAGGACAAGGCCGCCTTTATGGCGCAAGTGCAGGTCGTAGCCCGTTTCTTCTTGTAAAAAGTCATTGAAGTCTTTTTTCCAACGCCTTGAGGCTTGAAGGGTCCAGGAGACATAATCGGGCATGCCGACCCCTTTGCCCTGCACCCAGATTAAACCGAAGTTGGAACGTGAGGCGCGAAAGGCGAGGTCGCCTTCATCAAGCATAATGACTTGCTTGTTTTTCATGGCGAGCGACGAGGCTACGGCACTGCCCATAAGGCCACCGCCAACCACTAAAAAATCGCTAAGAATAGTCATTGTTCTAATTTTCCTTGAAACATCATGCCTGTATTAAAATGATGCCCAAGAATATGGAGAAGAAGGACTTAACGTCAAAGATAATTGAGTGATTTATTTATAACTAAATATTATACAACTTAATGCGATATGATCTGATCAAAGTGTGCCATACGTTCTGCATGGACAGTTTGGTAGATGTCCAGGAAGCCTCTTGCATTACGCGACATAATCCGGCTTTGAGGATAAACCACGGCAAAGCCGATTTTAATATCGGGTTTAAAAGGGCGGATGTCGATTTTATCCATCCAGTCTTGCAGGTTATCAAAGAAGTAAAGGATGGATGCCCCGGTCCCTTTCGCGACGAGAGAGCAGACAGTTTCGATATTCCTGACTTCAATGCGGGACTTGTGATTGTTGACCTCTTGAAAGGATTTGTCGATCACATGGCGAATTTCTGAACCTAGTGGGAAGGTAATCATATTTTCATCTTCAAGGTCGCGCGCTGTGATATAGTCTTTATCAGAAAGACGATGGCCTTTAGGTAAGATGCAATAGCATGGCATATTGTTGGTCAGGACTTTTTTACCTAAGGCTTTATCAGCGCAGGGTAACGTAATAAAGCCAAGGTCGAAACCTTGATAGGTGAGCCATTCAAGGACGCGCTGTTTGGGGCGTGTTTCCCACAAAATATCGACTTTAGGGTGGGCGTGCTTAAAACGGGCGACACTTTCGCACAGGATATCCCCGCTCATGGATGGCATGGCCAAAATACGTAAGACGCCAATATTGTTGTTACTGAGATAGGTCGCGGTCTGGCGGATCTGTTCTAGTCCGACAAAGGAACGTTCGACCTCGATTAACAGTTCTTCTGCTTCGGCAGTGGGGACCAGCCTGCCTTGTATACGGTCAAACAGACGAAGTTTGGTTTCGGCTTCCAAATCTGAGATCAGGCGGCTGACGGCGGGTTGGGAGATATTCATCATGTCAGCAGCGCCGCCAACGGTCTTCACTTCCATAAGGGCGTGAAAAGCTTCAACTTGACGGATGGTAATTCTCACAACGGGCCTCTATCTAATAAGAATACAACTAAGGAGATGTTATATAACATTTGATTATATGTGAATATAAAAAACGTATTTGAGATTATGTTTTCGCTGTGTAACTTTTGTTTCATAAATAAATGCAACAGATACTAAATGAGCTTAAGCAGGAGATGTAATGAAGAAGTTTGTGACGAAGACGGTTTCTTCTTTAGCGGTGTTGGCTGCAATGACAGCCGCACAGGTCGAAGCGAAAGAAGTTAAAACCATCAATATGGCCTACGGTTCCGCCAATGCCGGTAGTCTGGACCCCCATTTTTCGACAAAAAGTCAGGATAAAAACATCTTCGGCATGATGTTTAATGGTCTGGTCCGCTTTAAACCGGGCGATACCAACCCGGCAAATATTGAAGCAGATTTGGCGGAAAGCTGGACATCTAGCCCTGATGGTTTGGTTTGGACGTTCAAGCTGCGCAAAGGGGTGCAGTTCCACGCAGGTTTTGGCGAAATGACGGCTGAAGATGTGGTTTACTCCCTCAATCGTGCAAAAGATCCGAAAACATCTGCTGTTGCCAGTGATTATAAGTCCTTTAAAGACGTAAAGGCGCTGGACCCGTATACGGTTGAAATTACATTGAATAACCCGGTACCAAGCCTTTTGGGGCTGGTTGCAAACTATCATGGCGGCAATGTGGTTTCCAAAAAAGCGGACATGGAAGGGGACTTTAAAACCCATCCGGTTGGTACTGGTCCCTTTGCGTTTGTGGAATTTAAAAGCAAGCAATATGTAAAACTGGCGGCACATAAAGAGTATTTCCGTGGCGCGCCTCAGGTTGACGAGATTGTTTATAGCTATGTCCCTGTGAATACATCACGCGAACTTGCCTTTAAAAAAGGGACGCTTGATGCGTTTTCCGGCACCCGCGAGGAACGCTGGGTGAACCGGATGTCACGCAATAAAAACATCAATATTGCTGTTTTTGCACCAGGGGAATTGCGGACCCTTCACTTGAATACAAAGTCAGGCCCGTTGGCGGATGTGCGTGTGCGCCGTGCGATTGCCCATGCGATCGACCGTAAGGCCATCACACAAATTATCGGCAATTCGGTGACCCGTCCCAACACATCGGTTATTCCGGTTGGATATTTGGGGCATACGCAGGAAGTCCCGCAATATGAACATGATCTGGATAAAGCCAAAGCCCTGTTAAGCGAAGCAGGCTATGGTGATGGTGTAACGCTAGAGATCATCATTACCAAAAACGAAGCGTTGCTGAAGCCCATGCAAATTGTGCAGGCGCAATTGGCAAAGGCGAACATCAACCTTGTGATGAATGTGGTTGAGCATCCGGCGTTTCATGCGCAAATCCGTAAAGACTTAAGCCCGATGGTCCTTTATGGGGCGGCCCGTTTTCCGGTTGCGGATACGTATTTGACACAGTTTTATGAGTCAAAAAGCACGGTTGGCACCCCAACAGGCGTGACCAACTTCTCCCACTGTGATGTCGCGGACGATGAAATTCAGAAAGCGCGTGTTGAAACGGATCAGCAAAAGCAGCTGGACTATTGGAAAACGGCGCAAATCAAGATTTCAGAGAATGTCTGTTCTGTGCCTTTGTTTGAACAAATGCAGGTTTGGGGTATCTCCAAGGACATTGACTTCGGGTATGAATTTAATGGTTCTGTAAGCCTCGGCCCGATGTTCAACGAACAGACCACGAAGAAGTAGAAAGAGTTTCCCAAAGATGCTTGTCTTTACCTTAAAGCGCCTGCTGGCTTCCATACCAACGCTCTTTGCCGTTCTTACCGTTATTTTTGTACTGGTCAGGATTGTTCCCGGCGACCCGGCTCTAGCCGTGTTGGGGGATAGCGCAAGCGAAGAAGTCATTCAGGAATTTCGTAAGTCCATCGGGATCGATAAGCCTCTTTGGGAACAATATCTGGTCTTTATGGGAGATGTTCTCCAAGGAAATCTGGGGCTGTCCATGGCAACTGGTAAAACGGTTGTCGAGGAAGTGTCCAACGTGTTGCCCTACACGCTGGAACTCACCGTTGCCTCAATTATCATCGGTGTGGTCTTTGGTATCCCGCTTGGTATTTTCTCCGCCATTTATCGAAATCACTTTTTTGATTATTTGGCACGGATGGTCTCATTGTTAGGGCTTAGCTTTCCGGCCTTTTACATCTCCATTCTGTTTATGATCTATCTGTCCGTTGAGTGGGACTGGTTCCCGGTCTTTAGTGAGTATATTCCGTGGTCCGACCCGTTAACCCGCCTATACCATCTGGCACTGCCCGCCTTAAGTCTGGGGGTGATCATGATTGGATATGTGGCGCGTACCAGTCGTTCTTCCATGCTGGAAGTCTTGGGCGAAGATTATATCCGTACCGCTAAATCAAAAGGATTGCCCCGCAATATGGTGGTCTTTAAACACGGGTTTCGAAATGCGTTAATTCCGATTTTGACCCTGACTGGCTTGTATCTTGGTCTGCTGATGGGGAACTCCGTGCTCACCGAGATTGTGTTTAACCGGCCCGGTCTGGGAGGTTTGATCGTGGGGTCGCTGGAAAGCCGGGATTACACCATGCTTCAGGGGTTGATCGTGACCTATGCCTTCTTCATCGTTTTGGCCAACCTGATTACCGATATTTCCTATGGTCTGGTAGATCCGCGAGTAAAAAACAATGATTAATACCCTTGCCCTAAATGTAAAAACTGCAACGGTTTCGACCTACCAGATCCTGAAAAGCAGCAAGCTCACCTGGATCGGGACATTAATTTTCGTGATTGTTACCTTGATGGCGGTCTTTGCACCGTACCTCACACCGTACGATCCGATTTCCCAAGATCCGTTGGCTGTATTGCAGGAGCCATCGGCCCTTCACTGGATGGGAACAGACAGTTATGGACGCGACGTCTGGACCCGGATGCTGTATGGCGCGCGTATTTCTCTGTTTATCAGCGTGGTTGCGGTTGTGGCAGCGATGATTATCGGCGGTGCCTTGGGGATTGTTGCCGGATATTATGGCGGACGTGTCGATATGATGATCATGCGTGTCATGGATATCATGTTGTCCTTCCCGACACTCATCATGGGGTTGATTGTGGTGGCGATGTTGGGCGCGTCCATGACGAATTTGGTGATCGCGATTGCGTTGACGGTTATCCCAAAGTTTGCCCGTGTTGCCCGTGCACCCACCCTGTCTGTAAAAAAACGTGAATATATCGAGGCGTGTTATGCCCTTGGATATTCAGATATCCGCATTATGGTCTTTCACATTTTACCGAACGTCTTTGGCGAGGTGCTGGTGATCGGGTCTTTATGGATCGCAACCGCCATTCGCATTGAGGCATCCCTGAGCTTTATCGGTCTGGGCATCAAGCCACCAACCCCGACGTGGGGCGGGATCATCCGGGAGGGGTTTAACAATTTCCTTGATGCCCCGTGGATTGCCACATATGCCGGTCTGGCAGTGTTGGTTGTCGTCTTCTCTTTGAATTTGATCGGTGATGGTGTTCGTGATGCCGTTGACCCTAAGCTGCGAGGTGAATAAGAATGACTGAACCGGTCTTCTGCGTAAAAGATTTATCCATTTCGTTTAAGTTAAACGGTAAATGGTGTCAGGCGACGCAAAACGTCAATTTTGACCTGATGGAAAACGAAACACTTTGTATTGTGGGTGAATCGGGGTGTGGCAAATCGATTACGGCCATGAGCTGTCTGGGTTTGTTGCCTAAAAAGAAGAATATCCATATCGAAGGTCAGGTGCTCTACAAAGGCGTGAATCTGCTGGATTTGACGGAAAAAGAACTGAATGATTATCGCGGCGATGATTTGTCCATGATCTTTCAGGAACCGATGACCTCCCTGAACCCCGTCTTGACGGTGGGGGAGCAAATCACCGAAAGTTTGCTTGTTCATAAATCCATGACCAAAGCTCAAGCGCGCGAAACCGGGATTGAGTTGTTAAATAAGGTCAAGATCCCGGAAGCAGAAAAACGTTTTTCGCAATATCCGCACCAGTTTAGTGGCGGGATGCGCCAGCGGGTGATGATTGCGATTGCCTTGGCATGTAAACCAACAGTCTTGTTTGCGGATGAACCAACAACAGCACTGGATGTGACCATTCAGGCGCAGGTGTTGCATTTGTTGAAAGAACTGCGCAGAGAAACCAAAATGTCCATGGTGATGATCACCCATGATATGGGCGTCGTCGCATCTGTGGCGGATAAGGTTTTGGTTATGTATGGCGGGCAGGTGATTGAAAACAGTTCTTGTAAAGACCTGTTTGAAGCCCCGAACCACCCTTATACCAAAGCCTTGTTGAATGCGATCCCGAGACCGGATCGTCATATCGACCATTTGACCTCTATTCCCGGTCAGGTGCCCACTTTAGCAGGGATGCCAAGCGGCTGTCGTTTCTCGACCCGATGCGAGTTGGTCAGCGATCAATGCGCTATGACCCCGGATGTTAACACAGTCGCGGGGCAGCAGTCCCACCATTATCGCTGCTGGAATGTGTAGGAGGCCCTGACAATGCAGACACAAGACGAAATCATCCTTGATGTAAAAAAGATCAATAAAACATTTCACAGCAAAAAAGGTTTTATAAACCCTGAAGTATTGAAAGTGCGTGCGGTCAATGACGTCAGCTTTCAGGTAAAAAAAGGGGAAGTATTTGGCATCGTCGGTGAGTCCGGTTGCGGCAAATCGACCATTGGTAAATGTATTATGGACCTGATCCCCATTGATGATGGGGAGATGACCTTTAAAGGCAAAAACCTGCGCAACCTGTCCAAGGAAGATCGAGCGCAAGTGAAACAGGATTTGCAGATCATCTTTCAGGACCCCTATTCGTCCTTGAACCCGCGTAAACGCATCGGCCCGACCTTGATGGAACCGTTGCTGGTTTACAAAATTGCCAAAGATAAAGAGATGGCTGAAGAGATCGTTCAAGATATCTTCAAGGAAGTTGGCCTACCTGAACAGGCGTTTTGGAAGTTCCCGCATGAATTCAGTGGTGGTCAGCGTCAACGGATTGCAATTGCACGTTCTCTGATCCTTAATCCTGATCTGATCGTTGCGGATGAGGCGGTTTCAGCCCTTGATGTGTCTATTCAGGCGCAAATTCTGTTGTTGCTGAAAAATCTGAAGCAGCAACGCGACCTAAGTTACATTTTCATCTCCCATGATATGGGGGTGATCCGGTATTTTTGTGATCGTGTGGCAGTGGCCTATCTGGGCCAAATCGTCGAGATCCAGTCCGTACCGGATATTTTTGAACGCCCCGCCCATCCCTATACCAAAACGTTGAAGGAAGCCTCGCCGGTCCCGTCATATGATCCGGATAGGACTTTTAATGTGCTGGAAGGTGAACTCCCGTCACCGTCCAACCTCCCCAGCGGTTGTTATTTTCATGGCCGTTGTCCCAAAGCAACTGAACACTGTACCAAGGTGATGCCCGACCTGATGCCCTATAAAGACGGCATGGTCCGGTGTCACCACCCAGAATAAAGGATAAAAAATGATCGAACGTTTCCATACAACCGAACGCCGCAGCAAAATCGTTAAACATAACGGGGTTGTGTACTTGTGCGGTCAAGTCGGTGAGGGTGAGACTATTACCGAACAAACTGAAGAGTGTATTCGTCGCATTGAAGCGTTGCTGGAAGAAGCGGGGTCTTCACCGGATCGCATCTTGCAAGCAGTGATCTGGCTGTCGGATATGAAGCACTTTCAGGGCATGAATGCAGTGTGGGATGCATGGGTCCCAGAAGGGCACGCCCCAGCCAGAGCCTGTGGGGAGGCCAAGCTGGCCCGTGAAGCTTTAATGGTTGAAATCATCATTACGGCGGCTTGTGATTAAGGTCGTTAGACCATTTTCAAGTTTCTCAAGAAGGTCTCGCTTTAGCGAGGCCTTTTTTGTGAGCGAAGATTAGGAGGAGTGGCATACAAAGCTATTGTTCTTCGAAAATCTGCAAAAGGCGTTATTTTCCATTCGGATTGCGGTAGTCAATATTGCTCAAAAAATTCCGTAAACTGTTGGCAAAAAAAGTTTGAACAGTCTATGTCCGGCACGGGGAATTGTTCAAATATATAAACGGGTTCTACAATGCTCGCTGCCGTTAGCCCCATCAAGTGTGATAGACGGGCTGCCTAAATGAGTGAGACACACTCCACTTTTTGTGTACATGTGCAGTAAAGCAACCTACATAGTTGAAACGGGTGAGAGACAGAAAATTATTCGCAAGCATAACTTAATTAACGCAGTGCCTGAAAATTAAAGTAAGGCTGATGGGCGCTTACTATTGATTGAAAAAAGGGTTGAAACGATAAAATGCAGTGTTTTTAAATGCCTTTTTCATAAAATTTTATATTTATTGTAGACTTGTGCCGCATCATATGGTTGTGTTGCTCAATGCAAGATTGAAAGCGTTTGATGCTTGGGGTAGTAGGGGCAATATGAATTTAGTTAGAAAGTGGATGTATGACCGCGCTTCCAAGAGCTCGGAAAACGGGACAATTCAAGGTAATAAAAAACCCTTGGGATATATGCTGGAGCCGCGGATTATGTTTGATGCGGCGGCTGTATCAACAGTAGTTGAAACATTCGATCAAACGCCCCTTGAGCAAACCACCGAAACAGACGACAGCAACAATGAGGCTTCACCTGCAGAAGATTTAGTGGCGCTCTTTTCTGGTCGACATGAAGTTGCTGTCATTGACGCTGGCATTGAAGATTATCAATCTCTGCTCAAGGATATACCCTCAAGTATGCAAGTGATTGTACTGGAAGAAGGTTCTGGTATTGATGATATTGCAGATATTCTTAAAGACTATTCTGACTTAGATGCGGTTCATGTGTTCACCCACGGATCAACGGGGGCTCTCAACTTTTCCGGTGGGTCTTTTACGCTACAAGATATTTCGGCGAATCAAGAAACTCTGGCAATAATTGGGCAAGCCATGAGTCCTGCCGGTGACCTGTTGCTCTATGGGTGTAATGTTGGCACCGATGGGCAAGGCGCAGCGTTTTTGGAGGCTTTGGCCATCGCCACAAACGCGGATGTTGCCGGATCTGATGATTTAACGGGGCATGAAACCCTGAACGCTGATTGGGATCTAGAGGTTCAGGTCGGTGACATTGAAACGCGAGTTCCTTTCAGCTTACATACGTCGGCATCATTTCAAGGGACCTTGGCGGCTCCTTCCCCGGGGACGGTCACATTTGGTTCCTCACAGGTTTTGCTCCAAAACTCAACAGATAACCCGTCAGTTTCAAACGTTTTGTCTTCCGGGTTGGATGTGTCCGTGGATGATGCTTCCGATGACACACGTATTCTGACAGCTCTACATGGTGGTATTTCTTCAAACGCCTCTGACTATGTGCTCAAAATTGATAATACGAGCCAAAGTGGGAAATTTAATTCTATTTCATTCTCGAGTAATGACGGGTCTGAATTTGGGATTACGTCCATGCAGTTTGCAATGAATACTGGGTCTGGCCCCCAGTCTATTACGATTACGGGCTATAAGGATGGGGTTGCGACTTCAGGAAGTATTACGGCCACATATACCTCTGCAGCCGCAAATACAATTGATTTCGCGACAGCGGGTGGTTTTACGAATGTTGATGAAATACGCATATCACCTGCCAGCTCGGCAGTCAGTATGACTATGTATTTTGACGATTTAGCTATTGTCGCTGCTGCGACGTCTAATGACCTTCCTGAACTTGGCGGCACCCCCGCGGACGATACCGCAACAGAAGATGTGGCAACAGCGATTGATTTATCTGCATATAATGTGTCGGATGGCAATGGGGACAACATTACGCTGACATTGGCGGTGGACAGAGGAACGATTGCGTCAATAGATGGGAATGGAACCACATCTGGGGTGACGGTGAGTGCTTCGGGGACAGGATCCATGACCTTGTCCGGTTCGGCAGCTGATTTGAATAGCTACCTCAATGACACCAGCAAAATCACTTATACCACAGCAGCCAATGACACGACGTCCGCAACATTAACAGTTACTCCAAATGATGGTGCCGGCGATGGAACGGCTGATACGGTTAGCATTTCTATTACAGCGGTAAACGATGTGCCTACGGTGTCGGGTGCCCCCAGTGACGTTAGTGTCACAGAAGATACAGAAAGTAATGTTGACCTTTCTGCCATGAGCTTTGCAGATGTTGATGGTGACAGCCTTACTGTGACCCTCACAGCCAGCGCGGGGACTTTCTCAATACCTGCTGATGGCGCCGGTGTCGGGAGTGGCGTGAGCGAAACGCTGGTTAATTCGACAACGATCACCCTTACGGGGACAGCGGCAGATATCAATACGTATCTGGATACTGCGAGCAATATTAAATACACAGCAGCATCCAATGTGAGTGGTCAAGATCAAGCAACCATAACCGTGAGCGCAACGGACGGCAATGGTGGTAATCTGGCATCGAACCCATCTGTTAATATTGATGTGGCGGCCGCAAACGATGTGCCTGTTTTTGCAAACCTAGATGGGACGCCGACCTTTACAGAAGATGGTTCTGCGACAATTCTGGATGCCAATGTCACAGTATCTGACCTAGAACTTGATAGTCTACAAGGTGGCAATGGGAATTATGCAGGCGCAACACTTTTGCTGGTTCGCAATGGCGGTGCCAATAGTGAAGATACCTATTCTATTCAAACAGGTGGGAGCTTAACCGTTGCAGGGAGTACGATCTCTGCCGGTGGGAATGTTATTGCCAGCTTTGACACAAGCTCAGCGGGGCAGTTAACCGTCACTTTCCAAAATAACGGGACGGTACCAACAACGGCCCTAGTTAATGAGGTGATGCAGGCCATCCGTTATTCCAATAGCTCAAATGATCCCTCCTCTTCGGTCCAGATTAATTGGACCTTTTCTGATGGCAACAGTGGCAACGCGCAGGGAACAGGGAATAATCCGGGAACAGCTTCCGGTTCAGTTACGGTTAGCAACACCAATGTAAATGATGCACCAACCTTAAGTGCAACCGGTCAAAATCCAACCTATGTTGAGGGCGCAGCAGCTTCTGACCTCTTCTCCGCTGTATCAGCCAGTACTGTTGAAGCCGCAGATCGTTTCAGTTCAATGAGCCTAACGGTCACGAATGTATCTGATGGTGCTTCAGAAATCCTGCGTATTGATGGGACGGATCTCGCTTTAACAAATGGCAATTCGGTCAATACCGGCGTTAACAATCTTAATATTTCTGTTTCTGTGACTGGGACGACCGCAACGGTGTCCTTCTCGGGGGTATCACTAACCGGTGCGCAGATGCAAACCCTTATTGATTCACTTACTTATCGTAATTCATCGGATAACCCAACAACTGCAGGCAACCGCGTTGTAACTGTTACGGGTGTTACTGATAATGGGGGCACAAGTGGTGGCGGCAACAACTCAGCCGCACCTAATTTAACAAGTACGATCAGCTTGACAGGCGTAAACGATGCTCCCGTCATCGGAAACCTAAATGGTGATAATAATGTCTTGGAACCTGGCAACACCGCGAACATTGATAATGGTGGTGATGCAACACTCACTAACGCAGACTCCGGCGATTATAACGGTGGCTCCCTGATCATTACAGATACAGGCGGGAATAATACCGCAAATGGCAATTTCGCTGTAGATGGGACCAATGTAACGTCTGGCGGCGATGCGACAATTACGGCGGGTGAAAGTATCGCAGTGGGCGGTGTTACAATCGGTACAGTCCATGCCACCAATGACGGGCAAGGTGGCAACACTTTGCAAATCGACTTCAATGCCAATGCAACGAATGCGCAGGTTCAGACCTTAATGCAGAATCTGACCTGGTCTGCCTCTGCTGGCACAGGTGCGCAAACCTTTACAGCAACGCTAAGTGATGCGGATGGGACTGCGAATAGTGGAGATCAGGATACGACGGCCAATTTCACCATGACACTTGGGAATGCGCCCGTGCTCGGGGGCACACCGGTTGATGCAACAATTAATGAAGATACGGCAACTGCCATTGATTTATCGGCCTACAACATTTCAGATGCTGATAATGACGTCATCACCCTGACCTTGGCCGTTAATGCAGGGACAGTTGCGACAACAGATGGTAATGGAACGACAAGCGGAGTCACCATTGCAGACAGTGGTAGTGCGTCAATGACCCTTCAAGGGACGGCGTCTGACTTGAATACTTACCTAAATGACGCAACCAAAGTCGTTTATACGCCTGTTGCTGACAGCAATACAGCTGCGACCTTAACGGTGACGCCAAAGGATAGCAATATAACAGGGAGTGCCGATACGGTCACAATCAACATTACAGCTGTGAATGATGCACCAACTGTGACGGGTGTCCCTGCTGACGTGTCTGTAACAGAAGATACAGCCTCCAATTTTGATCTCTCTGCTGTGTCATTTGCCGATGTTGATGGTGATACCTTAACAGTCACGCTTGCCGCCTCGGCCGGCACTTATAGCGCCAGTTCGGGCGGGGGCGTAACTATTGGCGGGAACGGTACGGGAAGCTTGACGCTGCAGGGAACAGCAGCAAACATCAATACCTATCTGGATACGGTAAGTAACATTAAATATACAGGCGCATCGAATGTTGATGGTGATAATGCTGCAACCTATACCATCAATGTCAATGATGGCACAGTGAACCCGCAAGTCGGTAGCGGCAATATTGATATCGCTTCTGTAAATGATGCACCTGTTCTTGGAAGTGGCGCATCAGATGTTACCTTAACTGCCGGACAAGCAAATAAGGTCGACCTTTCAGCATATACAATTGCTGATGTTGAAGGCGATACCGTTACCTTAACGCTTGTTGTTGATAGTGGGGATCTCGCCGCAACCGACGGGAACGGCACAACGGCAGGGGTGACCATTTCCAATAGTGGGAGTGCCAGCATGACGCTACAAGGGAGCGTCGCGGACTTAAATACGTATTTGAATGATACGACAAAAATTGAATTTACGCCGGATGGGTCAACAAATGCGACACTCACTGTTACACCCAATGATGGCACTGTAAACGGGACCCCAGATTCAGTCTCTCTTAGCTTTCCAGCTCCGGTCGAGCAAAATCCCCCTGTCAGTAGTGCAGGTGATAATCAAGGCTCAGCCTCTGACGATGGTACTGGTTCTCCTAACGGTGGCGGTCTGTTGAACCAAGGCCTTGTCGGGGATAAGGCCTTGTTAGGAGATGTGAGTACGGTTTCAATTGGCAATACAGCCCCAAATCAAAACATTCAAAGCATTACAGTTGGTCAAGTGATGTCTGCGAAGACAAGTACAGGCTTAACCAGTTCGGGCACGATCACTGACCCTTCGGCTGGTGTGAACGCCATGAGTATTGTTCGCAATGCTGTTACAGGGGATAATAGTACACTTAATAGCTTCTACGGTGCGACTTCTTCATTTTCAGGCCAAACAGGTGACAATTCCTCTTTAAGCCTCGCAAACAGAACAACCTTAACTGGACGTGGTGTTGGTGCCCTGAATGGTGGTTTAGGAGGCGGCCTTGGCAGTGGGGGCTTAGGCATTGGTGGGGGCTTGGGCGGTCAAGCTGGTGATGCCTTCGAAGACGGTATAAATGGCGCACCTGCACCGGATGCAGGTCAAGGGGCGCCGGAAGGGCAAGCGCCTCAAAGCGACCCGGCTGGTGATCCAGATAACCAAGCTAAGTTGTCTGGCCCAACATTAAACCCGTTTAATGTTGCAGATTTAGCGGAAAGTAAAAATAAAGATCAAATCGTCGAAATAGGTGATGGGCAAAATACGCTAGACCTGATGCAGACATTTGATGTCTCTGCGATCCACGTCTCTAGTTTTACAGAACAGCTTGCCAATGGCAGCACCAATCATCAAACGGAACAATTAGCAAAAGCACTGCTAGTATAAGAATAGCCGATAGAGCGATCTAGAGGTTGGGGGTAATAATTTAATGAGCAATAAATCAATGATCAAAATCAGGCAGCGGTCCATTCTTGGTGTATCTCTTTTGGCTTTCACCTTGGCTGGTTGTTCCATTACACCAGAACCTTTAACAACGGCAGAGCATGAAGAACGGATCAAAGAAGATCTGGGCAATCTTTATACGGACCAAGAAAAAATTTCAGAACCGATTACAATGTACGAAGCAATGGCTAGAGCTTTGAAGTACAATATGGATAATCGCCTGAAAATTATGGAAGAAGCGCTTTCCAGTCAACAGCTGACCGTTGCGAAAATGGGGCTTTTGCCAAAGTTGACTGCTAATGCCGGATATTCTGGTCGTTCAGAACCAGATGCAAGTAACAGCGAGAACCTTGATACAGGTGTTAAGTCCTCATCATATTCTTATTCCGACGATAAAAACCTAATTACTGCCGACCTGGGTCTAAGCTGGAACGTCCTTGATTTTGGTCTGAGCTATATTCGCGCACAACAGGTCGCAGATCGTTACATGATCACTACGGAGCGCCGTCGTAAGGTGGTGCATAATATTGTGCAGGATGTTCGGGCCAGTTATTGGCGTGCGCTTTCTGCACAACGCTTATTGGATAAAATTACCCCCCTGCAACAACAAATCACCAAGGCTTTAAAGAGTTCCGAAGAAATTTCTAGAGCACGTTTGCGGCCCGCGCTTGAAACGCTTCAATACCGCCGAAATTTGCTAGAAGCTTTGCGTCAGCTGAAAATGCTTGGGCGCGAGCTGGTTTCTTCCAAGATTGAACTTGCGACCCTCATGAATATTCAACCGGGCACAGAGTATACTCTTGCAGACGGGAGTGGCGATTTCTCCATACCGGATGTTCAGATTAAGTTAAAAGAATTGGAAACGATTGCCTTAATCAACCGTCCGGAATTGCGCGAGGAAGCCTATCAAAAACGCATTTCCTCAAAAGATGTAACACGCGCCATGATGGGACTAATTCCCGGGCTGGAATTTAATTATAACCTGAATTACGACTCTAACTCTTTCAACAATGCGAGTAACTGGAATAGTTGGGGGGCATCAATTAGTTATAACCTGCTCAAGAGCTTCACTGAAGGTCCGGCTGCGATTAAACAGGCAGAAGACCAGCTAAAGGTCGTGGAAACACGTCGGCTTGCTTTGTCCATGGCTGTTTTAAGCCAAGTACACATTGCTTACACACGCTACCAACAAGTCAAAGATGAGTTTATCACCACAGCGGATTTACATGATGTAAATACCGGGATTTTGAGAGAAACCCGCAATGCAGCACAGACCCAACGACAGGACGACTTAAGATTAATTGAGGCACAGCTCAACAGTCTCTTGGCTGAGTTGCAACGGGATATAGGTTATGCTGAAATGTTGAATGCTGCGGGGCGTATTTTTGTCTCTGTGGGGGCTGACCCTCTTCCCGATACGGTGAAGGATTATTCCATCAAGACATTGTCCAAAGCCTTAAAGGCGCGAATTGAAGGTTGGTATGCTGGTCGGATGAGCCCAGCTGATCCCTCCCAGACGATCAATACATCCGCAAATGAAGTAGATACGAAACCAGAAGAACCTTTAAGCTCAGGCTCAAGCTGGTTTTCTTGGCTTAAATCTTGATAGGTAAGCATGACACGCGTATTTCGGATATGGGCACTTGCCTGTCTTGCTTTAGCTTTTTCAGTGGAGAATAGTCGCGCGCAGGGAGTGTCAGAGTTTAAGGCTCGCGCGTTGATCGAGCCAAAGAATACGGCACTTCTATCGTCAGAACTTGCTGGAAAGATCACCGAAATGCCATTTTCTGACGGTGACATCTTTAATAAGGGCGATCTGTTGGTTAGCTTTGACTGTCGTGCCTTTAAGGCACAGTTAGCTGTTGAAGATGCTGGATATTTGGGCGCGCAAAAAAAACTCATGAACCTAAAGCGACTTTATAAACTGGGGTCTGCTGCTCAACTGGATATTGACCTGGCAAATTCTGATGTTCAGCGAAGTAAAGGGCTTAGACAGCAGGCCGAAGTCTTAACCCAGCAATGTAAGATCAAGGCTCCTTTTTCGGGGAAAGTTGTTGTCCGACATGCACGCCGTCATGAAAGTGTCTCCCCTGGGGGCCCCATTGTCGAAATCCTGAACCATGAAAGTCTGGAGATCAAGCTTGTTGTACCCTCTAATTGGTTGCGCTGGATTGAAGTAGGCCTGCCCTTCAAAGTTAAAATTGATGAAACCGGATATGTTTTCCAAGCGACGATTGAACGTATTGGGGCCCGTATTGACCCAGTTAGTCAAACGGTTAATATTATGGCTAGGCCAGAGAAAGCCGATAACCTGTTACCAGGCATGAGTGGAAACGCTTTGTTTAATATAAATATACAGAACTAAAATGGCTGTTGATAAAACTCAAAGTCTTCTTAAGCTTATGGAGGTTGAGAGGGACGCCCGCGATGCGCAAACAAAAGCCGTTCTTGGGTATCACATCGTCACCCGTACAAGAGAAATCACGCCCTATTATCAAGCGATATTTCTTTCTGTAACACCTAATGATAGGGCTGAGATCGAAAGTGTCTCCGACGTTGCCGCTCCGGACCTGAATGGCCCGTTTTGCCTGCTTCTTAAAAAGGTTGTTCAAACCATTTTATCCAGACCGTTTAAGAAAAAAATCAAAGAAATTGAACCGAATGATCTTCCGCAAGATTTAAAAGAACAGTGGGTGGAGTGGGCACACAAGCATGTCTTGTGGGTACCGCTATTATCCGGCAATGGTCGTCTGATCGGGGGGCTTATCTTATCGCGTGGAACACCATGGCAGGACAGGGATACTGTTCTGCTTGAGAGATTGGGACATTGTTATGCTCACGCTTGGGGGGCACTATCTATAAGAAAAAAAATATTCGCTAGACCAAATAAAAAAATCATTATTGCCAGCCTGGCTTGTGTCGCTTTGCTTGGGCTTGTTCCGGTTCAACAATCGGCATTAGCGCCTGCGGAAGTTGTTCCTGAAAACCCGTTCGTTATTGCCGCGCCCATGGAAGGTGTTGTCTCCGATGTTTTTGTTAAACCATATCAACGCGTAAAAGAAGGCCAGGCACTTGTAAAGTTTGATGAAACGGTGTTGCGCAATCAAGTTGATATTGCAAGAGAGACCCTGGAAGTCACAAAAGCAAAATTACAGACAACCCGCCAAAGCGCTTTTCACGATTTTGACAGCCAATCAAAGCTTTCTTTTTTAGAAGCGCAGGTCGATTTACGTAGAGCGGAGCTGATCTATGCCGAAAACCTTTTAGAACGCAATACGATTTATGCCCCAAGAAATGGGGTCGCCATTTTTCGGGATGTAAATGACTGGATGGGCAAGCCGACACAAACGGGTGAAAAAATTATGCTATTGGCAGATCCCCAAAAAAAGCAATTGCGCATTGATCTTCCGGTTCGGGATGCCATTACCTTGAACCAAGGTGCAAAAGTTCGGCTATTTCTCGATATTGATCCGTTATCTTCTTATAGCGCCACTCTATCTCGAACAGCCTATGAAACCCAACTATCACCTGATGGCCAGGGGTTGGATTTTCAGTTAATGGCCAACTTTGAAGACAGTGAAAACGCGCCCCGTATCGGTTTAAGAGGGACTGCCAAAGTCTACGGTGAAGGCACTTTGCTCGGACTCTATATCTTTAGAAAACCGTTTTCAGCCTTACGTATGCGGTTTGGTTGGTAGTATGGGGAATACGGACCTTCCCCCGTTAAGAGAAGACCTCCTCTTAAAAGAGGGGCCGACGGACTTTGCAGGGGCGCCAACCTGGAGCATTTACGATCCTGCAAAAAGTCGTTATTTGCGATTAAATGCTGTGGGCTTCGAGATCATCAGACATTGGAAGCCTGGCCCGATTGTAGACGTGTTAGAGCGTATAAACTCATCCTTAGTTCAGGATATTCATCAAGACGATGTCATGTCTCTACTTGTTATCCTGACCCGCAATGAGTTTCTTATGAAGTCAGGAAGAGAGGGGATTCAGCAATTAAAGGCGCATCATGACGCTTTAAACGTAGCATGGTACAAAAAATTTCTGCATCACTATCTTTTCTTTAAAGTTCCTTTGATTCATCCTGATCGTTTTCTACAACAGTCCAAACGCTATACGGATGTCTTTTATCAGCCTGTATTTTATATGGGAATGCTTGCCTTAGGACTGGTTGGTTTATTTTTATTGTTGCGCGAATGGACGCAATTTACCCGTACTGTTCCTGATATGTTCTCTTTTCAAAATGCCCTATGGGGAATGGTGGCATTAGGCCTTTCTAAAATTTTACATGAATTTGCCCATGCTTATACGGCGGCGCGTTTTAACTGTCGGGTACCAACAATGGGGGTGGCCTTTATGGTTATGTGGCCTGTTCTTTATACCGACATGAGTGATACATGGCGCCTAAATAGCAGGAAGGAGAGACTTCTCGTTGCAAGTGCAGGAATGATCTCCGAACTTATTCTAGCCCTTTTGGCGACCTTGTTATGGACCCTGCTGCCTGAAAGTGGATTAAAAGATGCTACTTTTATCTTAGCGACGATTGCTTGGGTGATGACATTGGCGATTAATCTCAATCCATTCATGCGGTTTGACGGATATTACATTTTTTCAGACCTTTTAGGGATTGAGAACCTGCAAGATAGATCTTTTGCTTTGGCTAAATGGCGCATGAGGGAATGGTTCTTGGGCCTAGGTGCCCCGCCACCTGAAAGTTTTCCAAAGCACCTCAAGCACATTTTGGTAATTTACGCCTTTTTTACATGGGTATACAGGCTTCTCCTTTTTCTTGGCATTGCTTTGCTTGTATACTTCATGTTCTTCAAAGTTCTGGGCATATTCCTGATGGCTGTTGAACTTATATTTTTTATTGGAAAACCAATTTGGACAGAAATTAAAGTGTGGTGGTCTTTACGCAAAACGGTTGGGTTGTCTAAGGCAGCCCTTCGAAGCTTATTTCTTGTCCTAGCTTTGATCCTTTTTCTTGCCGTTCCCTGGCAAAAAAGTATCCAAGCCCCTGCCTTTATACGCAGTGCTCAATATACCCAGGTCTTTCCCCCAATATCAGGTCAATTGCGTTATCACGCATTAGTGGATGGCAAGTCTGTCTTAAAGGGTGAAAAACTACTCGAGATATATTCACCGGAGCTTGAGTATGAGATTCAGCAAAGCCAACGCCGCCTTCAGGCAAAGCAGGTAATGCTCAAAAGACTGGGCACAAATAGGGCTGAAACAGAAAGGTGGCCAGTTGTCTTGCGCGAAATACGTGAGGAAAAAACGCGCCTTGATGGATTAATAAATCAACAAGAACAGTTGATTGTCAGGGCGCCCCACCAAGGTGTTGTTTATGATATTTCACCTCACCTTCATAGCCAACGCTGGCTATCAAAAGAACAAAGTGTTTTCAGGTTGGTAAACACAGAAAAGCAGGAGATCTTGGCCTATGTTGGAGAACGTGACTATCACAGGCTGAGAAAAGGGGAGACGGCCCGTTTTACGCCTAAAAACGTTTATTCTTCTTCTGTGGAGTTGAAAATTGTTGAAGTTGCACAGGTAAATACCAATGCCGTGGAACACCCAGCTCTCATAGAAAAATTTGGCGGACAGCTCGCTGCGAGAGAAATCGGAAAAGGCCTTTATACCCCCACGGAGGGTATCTATAAAATTCGGCTTGAACCCATAGAAAACCTTCCGAGTCTTGATCAAGTCACCTTCGGCAGTGTCTCACTCCCTGTTCGTCAAGAAAGCATCTTGAAAGGCTTCATAGATACCATGGGGGCTGTCCTCATTCGAGAAAGCGGATTTTAAAACTATAGGTAAGACTGAAACTTGATGGGGCGTACTAGAGTGTAGTCGGGTTTCAATTAATGCAAGCCTCGCTGAATTACTCGAGAATTCTGGATCTGGCAAGCCCCTAGTATTCTAGACACCTGATATTTTTTCGTAATAGCGTTTTTCGAACTGTGACATCGGATTTCTCCCAATAGGGAGTCATGGCGATGCCTCAGGTCTACGACAAAGCCACACCGGATTAACTTATTTGAGATAGGCAGCTTCTAAATTGATGTCTAGTAGGAATTAAATTTGATTATATCTTAGGTGGTTTTATTGTGCATAATATTTCTTATGAATGTTTTGCGAACGTTTGAATTTGCTTGGAGAGACCGTGGTATGAGTGTTGATGAAATTGATCTCGAAGAAAGCTGGAAAAAGAGCCGCCATGGGGCTTGGGCTGGTCGGGGTTTCCACTATCAACATTTGGTAATTGTAGTTTTGTTGCTTCGACAATGGGCAGGGAAAGCCGAATGTGGTTTTGTTATTCCTGAAGGACTTGAGGATTGCGTTGTTGAATACTCGGAGAAAGAGGTCTGGATTCAGGTCAAATCTAGAAAAGAAGGTGAATTTAGAGCTCAAGAAATCAAAGGTATTCATCAAGGAATGCGAGAGAAATCTTCTTCGCTAAATATGGCGAAGCAATTTGTGCATTTAATTGTTGCTGAGAAAAGTTGCTCTGATTGCTCTGAACAATCTTTTGATAATTTGCATGAAGCTCCAGCCGACTCATTGATTGTATGTTCTTCGCCAGTTAAAGAAGCTCTTGAAATTATAATTTCAACTTTAAATATAGATGATGTAATTGCCGATAAAATTATAAGTGATATATATCGCTACGTTGCGGAAATATCAGAGCGAAATGCGAGTTTGAGTTATGATTTAAGGGGACGAATTTCTGTTTCTGATATTGAAAATAGAATTGTTAACTTGCTTGAGGCATCTGATCCTTCAGTGATTGAAGAAGCGCTTAAAAGGCATTTTATTAAGCCGATTGATTTCAAGACACCGCTGCAAGAACCTAGCTTTTATTTAGGCGTGAAAGCACAACCAGGGCATATTGCTCAAAACCTTATTGTTGAGCGGCCGGAAGAATACCAAATAGTTGAAAGAACTTTAAAGCAGAAAAGATTTCTTCTGATTTCCGGGCCGTCGGGTTCTGGGAAATCCGCATTTTTATGGTCTGCATGCGCAAAACTCACGAGGGAAATAAGATGGTTTAGTATCAATATCAATCTTGATGTCGATGCTGTTCAATCTGTAGTGAGTTTTATCAAAAGTAAGATTGCTGTCACATCGGCTCCCATTGGTATTGCATTTGATGAGATTGGAAGCGTGAACAAAGATGCATTTAACGCTCTATATGAAGAAATATCATGTATTCCAAAGGTGTATTTGTTGGGTTCTATCCGTGAAGAAGACAAGTTTTTGATCCGAAATTCAGCCGATATCTCTTTTGAGTCTATAGCCCTCTCAGAGACTTTGGCGAAATCAATTTGGGAAAAACTCAAAGTGGAGGGCTCAAGCCCTTGGGAACACTGGAGGGAACCATTTGAAAACTCAGATGGTTTGATGTTGGAATATGTTCACTTGTTGACGAAAGGTGAACGGCTGCAAAAGGTGATTAATCAGCAAATTCTCCAACGTGAAAAAGAAGATAGGGAGGATGAACTCTCGATTATCCGGAGCTGTTCAGTAATATGTTCGCAAGGTGCAGAAGTAGATATTGATAAGCTTCTCGTTCAAATAGGGCTTTCAAAGCAACAAGGACGAAAAGCTCTTCAAAGGTTGATTGATGAGCATTTGATTTTTGAAAATAGGCCGGGAGTTTTGGGAGGAGCTCATCAATTGCGTTCCCTTGCTCTCAGAAACGCCTCTCATGACGAATTGATATATCGATGGCGTGATACTTACTGGAGTTCTATCGGTGCAGCGACTAAAGAAACGATACCTTTTATCGTGCGCTCAGCTTTCGAGGTGCCGCCTGAAGATTTAGAGTACACATACACAGCGGTCGGGAAAATTCTGGAAGATGCTGAGAGTGCTGAGGGGTTCTCAGCAATTCTGACAGGCGTGGGCCAAGCTGCAATTTCATATTGTGTTGATTTATTTATTGAATGTCTTGTTGGACACGAAGTACCACGTTCGTTATGGAGTTTTGCGTCAATGTTTGTTGACCCTAAAACGAATATTCCTGAGATGGATCAATTTGTTGAATGGGGCAACCTGCGGCAAGCTGTTTTGGCTTACAGGATGAAGGACAAAGTTGATTTCCGGCTAGAATGTTTAAATAAAATTGAGAGAGATACAGCCATTCCTCAATGTTCGAATTTGGGGGAAACACTGCACTTAATGTCGTGCTGTGTTCCAATTGTGGGGCTCAACGGTATTAACGTTACTATGGCTCCTGATATTGAGCTGAAGAATGATTTTGAAATCTATGAGGTGGCCGATTTATTGTCGGTTGCAGAGACAATCTCATTAGATTGTGCAAAGGCTCTCCATCAAGCGTTCGGTGGGAACGATAATCTATTTCGATGGTTCTATGAACAAACTCCTTGGGTCACTTATCCGGAGATTACAGAAAATGATGAAGGTAAAATCATCGCGAGGGCAGATTATCATTTTATCTTTCAGGAAGAGCAAGATGATGTTCATGCAAAAATCGTTGAAATATGTGAAACGCTAAAGGCAATTTCGCCAACCTCTGATGTTTTGGCATCGGAGGTTATTACGCCTTTAGGTCATAAGATAGATGATAGCTTAGGCCTTTCATGGTCTAAGGAAATTCCGCGTGAAAATTTACACCCAAAGACAATAGTTGCTTGGAATGTCGCATTTAGGCAGATGTTGTTGGCGAAAGTGTCCGAAGAAAGTTTAACGAGTTACGTTCTCGTTATGAGCGACCTGCTTGTTAAAACAGAACAGGTTTTTGGCAAGTACACTGAAAAGTGGATCAGAGGAAAACCAATATCGGGCACTGATCAAATCGCGTCAGAGATAAATTATGTATTGGAAGAAGTGAAAAAGCATGCATACGCAAGCCAAGTACAGGTGGCCGAAAAAATGCTTTCGCCGGGTGAAAAAAGGTGGAGTGATGAGAGTTTTAGCTCTCTAATTAGTGGTATTCTCGGAAATCTTTTGCCTCGCTTGCTAAAAGCAGGAAATGGTGAAAATACAAAAGGTACTGCAGTTTTTGCTAGTGATCTTGTTGCTCAATCAGAAAGGTACAGAAACTCTGAAATTTGGCGTGTTGTAGATAAAAAGCCCGAAGAAACGTTGATAGCAATATCAAAACGTTTGAAAGCTGTTTCCAATATCTTGCATGAGATGGACTTTGATAGGATTGCTTGTACGAATGCAGTCATACGTGCAGCTAAGAAGGGCGGTACACGAAAACGTATTTTCGCGGCTGAGAGATGGTGCCTTCAGAATTCAGAGAAAAGATATTTCAGTAAAATCAAAGAAATTAAGAGCGGATTGGAACGTGAGGGAAAGAGTGTTGATTTTTATTACAAAGAAATTGATCAACAAGATTCCTGGGTGTGGCCATCTAAAGAAGTCGCTATCGTTTTTGAGATAAATGACCTAGAGAAGGAAATGTATTTTCTGGATGAGATTTATGAGGTTGCTCAAAGCGTATTTAATGGAGACTTTCCATACTGTTTTGTCCTCAGCTTAAAAGGCTTTCTGTTAGATAACTTTGCACTTCACCCCGTAAACAATAGGCCATTTCCTGTGGAGAATTTTAAAGGAAGGTGGGGTGATGTTATAGGTCTGCCATGCTTGAGCGTACCTATTATTCCCCTTATAGACAAAGCCCTGAATGCTTGTGGTACTCTATCTGGTATTATTTCTTGCAGAGATTTGGATGAATTAAATGTTCTAGAAGAGACTTTGTTTGATCGTGCGTTAGAAACTTTCGAGAGTGCTCATTCTAAAATCGTTAAAACCGCGGAAAAAACGAATCATGAAAATGAGTTGCTCGCAGCCGATTTTGTTGCTGAATGCTGGGAGGCGGTCAGGAATGAGTTTGAGTTATCAAAAGCAGGCGCTAAGAGTTCAAAGCCTTTTTATAATGATTTTTTGCAAAATCTTCTTGGGAAAGAAGCTGAACTTCCACTGAAAGCAGCGCATTTGAGAATTATCTTGTATCAAGCTGAATGTGAGAGATTAAGAACTGATTTGGGGCTTCGATAATACGCACTTTATTGCTTAAACTACTCCAGCCTATGACGTTTTTTGACTCTATGCTATCGTCTCTCCTAAGGAAAAAATAAGGGGCGAAAAGTGTATATTAAACGTCGTTATCTTCAGGTTTCACCACCGCCAGACCCAAATCAAGATATGTCTCCGCAGTCGTTCGATTTTTTCGATGATCGGAAAGTGGTAGTCATCCTTGGCGGACCGGGTATTGGGAAGACGACTGAGTGCTCCTCTCCCCGGATGTTGATCCAGTAGGTAGTTAGTGTTTTCATTATTTTGAACAATGGAGACACTTATGAAGCGTAGATTTACAGACGAACAGATCATCGGAATTTTGAAAGAGAATGAAGCTGGGGTCCCGGTCAAGGAGCTTTGTCGCAAGCATGGCATGTCCGATGCGACCTATTACAAATGGAAGTCCAAGTTTGCAGGTATGGAGGTCAGCGATGCCCGTCGCCTTCGGGATATGGAAGATGAGAACCGGCGTTTGAAGAAGCTAGTAGCAGACCTATCGCTGGATAAAATGGCTTTGGAAGAACTGCTAAAAAAGATCTGAGCCCCAAAGACTTTCGCAAGGCCGTCAGCATCCTTCAAGCTGTAGGATTGAGCGAACGCCATTCTTGTCGTCTCATCGGGGCTGCCCGCTCGACGATCCGCTATCAATCGGTTAAATCGCCAGATACGGATTTGCGATCTAGGATCAAGGAACTGGCGGACAAGCATCGCCGTTTCGGTCATCCGAGATTGCATGTTCTGCTCAGGCGGGAAGGCTTTGGGGTTAATCATAAAAAGACCCATCGGATTTACACCGAAGAAGGTCTGCAAGTCAGGAAACGCAGAAAGAAGAGGCGTTGTGCCATTCGTCGGCAGCCGCTGATCCTGCCCTCAAAGCCCTTGCAGAGATGGAGTATGGATTTCATGAGTGATCAGCTTGCCAGTGGTCGTCGTATTCGTACGTTCAATGTAATCGATGATTTCACAAAGCAGTGCCATGCTATGATCGTGGATACATCCATCTCAGGCCATCGTGTCGCTAGAGAGCTGACACGATTGATTGATCTTCATGGCAAACCGGAATTCATTGTTTGCGACAATGGCACCGAGTTCACATCCATGGCGATGTTTGATTGGGTGCAACGTTCTGGCGTAGAGCTGCAATTCATCCAACCGGGCAAACCAAGTCAAAACGGATTTATCGAAGCCTTCAACGGACGGGTTCGTGATGAGTGCTTGAATGAGAACCTTTTTTCATCACTCAAAGAGGCCCAAGAAATCATTGAGAACTGGAGAAAAAGATACAATACAGATCGACCACATTCCGCCCTGAACTGGGCAACGCCAAATGAATTTGCATCATCGTGTTCTGGGGTGCCCCAGAACACGATGGACAGAACGGCCGTTACATGCCATGCCTAATTCACTAACTCCTCACTGGCATCAATTATGGGAGAGGAGCAGGCGTCAGAAAAGAAAAGTCTGTGAAATCGAAATGTTTTGGACGCAGAGAAAAAGATCGAACAGATCTAATTTTGTTATGTGATTGGAGGGGGGAAGGAGGGAAACACTAAGTCTGCCGTCACTTTGTAGGTCAATCACTGAACTAGGGGTATTTTACGTCGAAGCATGTTGAGGTTCAAATTCGTAATTTTGGGTAAACCTCAGGGTTTAGAATAATAAATTCTAAAACGGCATTTTGGAGGGCTCGGGAAGCTTGTTGTTTCGAGCAGTTTTTCTTCATATCTTTTTCCAAAAGCTTGAGGCGAGCTGTCATATATCTGGAACGAGGAGATTGCACTTGGACGATTTTGTGGATTGAGTGGCCTTGAAAAATATTTAGCCAGCTACTTTCAATGCGGTTTTTCACAACGTCTGACGCCTTAACTGGGTAGTCATAGGTAAGTGAAAATCGTGCCATTGGAAAAATGGGCAGTAAGATTGTTAAGGCCAGCTTTAATTGGTTGGGGTGATTGAAGGAAACACCCGCTTCTGATTGATCGCAGCCTGCGACAATATCTTTTGCAAAAGATATGACTTTAGCTGGGGACCTTTTATAAAGTTTGGTGAGATGATCAAGAAGCGGCGCTAGATCGTCCGTCGCGCAATTGCGCAGATCAGAAAAGGGCAAGACATATTTCTCATCTGTATTTTTCCTTAAAACCGAGGGGAAACGTGGGTTGTTGTACTTGGTTTCAATTTCGGCAAGGTGTTTACTGACCTCAATTGATTCTACAATCTCAGCACGGCGGTTTTCCGGCCAATGACTTCCGAGCTTTTTTCCTAAAACGATGTAGTTGTAGAGAATGGTGTGAAGGTTTTCCTTGGTAAACTCCAAGTCGGACATGTCTTCAAGGCGTGGTTGGTTTGCAGCGCGCGTGAGACGGATCACTTTCCCAAAGCCGTTTTCTTTCAAGCTTTTGATGGCATGATTGTGAAGATCGGTCCAGAAATGAACACTCTTCGAAAGTCTTGTGGCTGTATTTGCGGATACTGCGAAAAGGTTCTTAATTTGGTTAGAGGCAAGGCGATCCGTTCGTTTTTGAACTGTGCGCAACCAGATTAGGTCTGTCAGGTGGAGATAATGTTTGAACGTGGTGTCAGCTTCCCCATGGCCGGCCATCTTGGCGAGATGGAGGAATGCAGTCTTGCTATTGTTTCTACCACCAAAGGCTATGTTAAAAAGATTTCGGGCTTCTTCCTGTGTGTGGTTGGTGAAGGTCTCGACAAGTTCAAAATCCTGTTCAATTATTAACTGCATTTTTGAAAGGGCTGAATGCCGAAAATGGTGAAAACTCAAATGTGTTTCACCCGATATCGACTTGAGAAGACGAGAGATGAGATAGCTGATCTCTCCTGTGTTCCATTTGCTTTGAGGTTGCCCATCGTGATGAAAAACGAGGTGCTTTTGACGAGACGGAATGCTGCACAGGAAGCCATGAATATACGCGTATTCTTCAAAAGGCAAGAGTAACCAAAGAGGAAGAATGCGTTGGGCGTTTCTAGATTTATTTTTTCCGAAACGATTGTCACGGATAAGAAGGTTAAATTGCTTGTTTCCTTCAATGTCGGCGCCGGTTAGTTTTAACAACTCCCCAATTCTCATGCCCGTTCGGTGAGCCAAGATAACGAGAACTTCCAATCGGGTTATTTCGTCGGGTGAGAGGGCCTTGGATTGGCGAATAGCCGCCCGAACGTCTGCATAAAGTTTTTCATCAATGAATCCTGCTTTGACAAAACTGAGTTTCCCCGGTTTTCCTGTAATCAAAGGGAGATCGAGTGGCGTTAGTGTATTTTGTGAGACATGAAATTGATGAAAGTCCATCAGACGAAATGCGGTGTTGTCGCGTTCTGTGACGTTTGCTTTACGCTCGATAACGTTTTCATAGATGGCAAGCCAATCGTCAGATGTTAGTTCAGAAAGATCACAAGTTGGCGTGTCGTAGATTAAGAAACTCCCAATTTGGCTTAGGTAAGAATATGTTGAGCTAACTGCGATTTTGCGTTCTTTGAGAAGGAAAATAGACCAGTTTTGCAGGAGGCGGATAATAGAAAAAACTGGGGTGAAGGCCTGAAGGGCAGCGATGATAGGTTTAGGATTGTGACCCTTTTTTAGAATTTTATAGAGTTCTTTCAGTTCTTTGTATGCTGAATCTTTTACTGTGCAGCTGAAGTTTGGCCTGCTTTTTGGTGTGGTTCCAAGCAGGCGGGGGTGATCCTGCAATGAAGCTTTTCGATACGTTTTCAATCCAAGAAGTCGTTTGAAGTCGCTAGTTGGGAGAGAGGATGTCAACAATCGACCCGTTGAAACTTCAATTAGATATTCTGGAAGAGAAATGCCTGGCTTCAGTTCAATCGCACCATAAGCGATTTCGCAAAGTTGTTTTAACTGGTTTGCTCCTTGGATCGGCAAGAGATTACATTCGACCGATTTGGAGGTGTCATTGAAAAGTTTGAGAATTTCGTCGTCGCGTTCAGGCAGGGGGCCTCGTTTTTCTTTAGAAAGGTAGAGATGGATTAAAGACAAGGTATGGGGGTCTGGAAACCATCTTCTGAGACAGACTTCCTCCCCCTCCACTCGATGGTTGGGGGACGCTTTCGGGTCTTTGTAAACAAGGTCAATCCATACCCAGTTTTTAGCCGTTTCAAATGGAGTTTGACTTGAATTTAGCTTTTTAATGAGCTGACTAAGGCCAGCTTTTGTCGCCAGGCCACCGTATGTCATAATGCTAAGCAAAATATAGCACTGAAGATGCGTTTCATGCTTTTCCATATCGATGTTGATGAGTTTGGCTTCCAGGTCATAAAACCATTTCCGGAAGGTATTGACTTGCATTTGGTGGCCAAGTTTCCTTCGCGATGGCCGTCTGATCGCTTGGTTGATCTGAGGTGCTTTTGCGAGCTGCCAGTTTTCTTCATCGTTGATGTTCTCAATAAATTGGTTCAGATGCAGAATCGCTTCCTTTTTTGTATTTAGGTTTAATTTTTGTTCTTTAATAAACCTGACAAAGGTATTCAAATTTTCCATATGATTTGAGCAAGAGCGAGGCAGGATAAAGAGCCCAGGGAAGTGAGTGATGAGATTGCTTCTAAAGGCGTCTTCAAAATTTTGAATTGCTTTAGCACGGGCTTCTTTGCGCGCTTTGCGACCAGATGCAGCATTTGAGCGTGTAATCATCTTATACGCTCTCCCAGCCGTTGAGTGGTGAGATGGCTAACGTGGTAAAGTGTTTTTCAATTTCAGTCGTAATGTCTCTAAACTCTGCAAGCGATGATAAGGAAACTGGTGAGCTATATTCCAGACCGAATGGTGCGTGGCCAAAGAAGTTATAAATGCAGGATGAGGCCACACGACTTCTCAATAAATGAGTATAGAGATAATGCCGGGCCCAGTTGTCCTTGAGCGCCGGCAGGCAGAGTTTTTTCTCTATTTTCGCTAAGCCTGAAGGGCTGACTGGGGTGAGCCTTTTACCATTGAAGAAGAAAAGAAAATCAGCTTCTCCAGAAAGTGATTTTCCAATTTCTTTAGCGAGGTCGGGATTGCAGATGGAATGGAAGAATTGAGAAGCTTCGAGGTGTTTGACATAGAGGTGAGTTTGTCGGAGAGCTGTCTGAGATAATGGGATGAAACGAGCGGACTGTTCTTGTCGATTTTCCTTATCGCAAATCCAAATAAATCCATGTTCTAAATCGAAGTCTCCAATGTTTTCAAAGGGGCTTCCCACAGCGCGATGTCCCGTTGCCAATGACAGAAGCTGATGGGTATAAAACGTATACATATTGTGGAAGTCCTGCCATTCTTCCGTATTGGCAAGATGATGTTTGAGTGATGAGAAACGCGCTTGAACGATGTGTTCTTTGGTGATCACATTGCTGCCGATCATGGTCTTTGATGAAGGTCGTAAGGATGGTTGCAATTCATCGATGTCGGTTAATTTTTCTAGATAGGCAGTAAAACTAGAATAGGCAGATGAAAGGTCAACACGATCAATGCCTGCATAGAAGGTCGGCGGACAGTGTTGTGGGGAGTGACCGCTGAGCATGGCGATAAGTGGGCTCTGATAGCCGTGAAATTCAAAAAAGCGGTTGAAGATATCAGCGATTCTGTTTTCAGAGAGACGATTTTTGAAACGTCGGTTCAATTTGGAAAAATGATCTCCGTAATTGATGTTTGTTAGAGCGTCATTAACGAGCTGTTCTTTGAGTAGTTCTGATATCTGAGCAGGCATAGGCAGCCAGATTTGCTTTTCGGTTTCGTGATAAACTTGTTTGGCATTTTTCTTTTTATTTTCTGGTAATTTGACGACGTAAACCAGACATACAAGTTTATTCATCAAGACCCATTGTTCTCCGTTTTCTAACTTATCGTGGGACTTTATGGGAAGTGCAGATAGTTTGTGAACAGGCCGACCTGTCAGAATAGACAGGCAGGTCAGAAGTGAAGCTTGATTTCCTTTTATTACGCCTTCGAACTCGAGGAGGAAAAGTTTTGTTACTTCATTTTCAGATAAATTATCCCAATCAAAGATGCTTTTGCATGTTTTGTGGATAAAGGCATTGGCCAGACCTTGCCCTTTAATCCCTCGTTCAATCTGCGTTCTTTTGTTGTTGCTCTGACGTTGATCGTTGAATTCAATGAACAGGTGAGAGGAAAATTGATCGAAGGTTTGTTCTTCAATGTTGATGTTTGGTGAGGTGCTTTCCGGCGGATTGATGAGAAAGGAGAGAGGATCATCCGTGCCAGGCGCTTGAAGAGTTATTGTTTTTTGCTCGCAATCCCAATTATGTTGGTTCCTCATACCATGTTGGTTTTGGGGTTGATTTGCTCCACGGTTGTCGATTAACGATTTTAAGGGGTTGAAAAAGTCTTTGAACCGACGCGTTTGGTGGATGGAGATTTCTTTAAATTTTCCATCAAGGTGGTTGATCAGTTGATGAACAGAGGTTACGTGGTCGGGCATGAGCTTCAATAACCAAAGGAGCTTTTCATCCGTTAGGTTACGAATGACGTAGCAAAATTTTTGGAGATCATTGAAGGCTCGGCCTGTCGTGAAATACCAGACACTGACGCATAGTCCGATCGCTTTAAGGTCGTTAAGGAGATCGGTTCTGGGGTGAGGGAGGTCATAGTTGCGGGCAATCATCGCTGCAACGGGAAAGTTGGTCAACTTTTTCTGAGATTTAAGTTTCGTATACAATTGCCTGACTTCCTCGTTAGAGATCCTAGAGGAGCTTGGTAGCTGGGTGATGATTGTTTTACTTTCTGGCCCCTCTAGGCCAAGTCTTTCGTGTGCGCGGTTCAGATAGAAATGTGCCAATCTTTGTAGAGAGACATTGCTTTGGTCAGTTGGGCTGAATGGACGCAAAGAGGAAAGGAAATGTTCAGTCATGAATTTTTCCTTTCAAGTTTTGAATTTGAGTGCGTAATTGTTTGTGCGTTACACCAAGGGCAGGGGCGGCGTTTTTGACCTGCTGTAAAGAAGTATCGAAATGATCAATGGTGAATTCTTTGGCTAGATATGACGAGGCCGCTCGCTGAAGACTGGCAAGCCCGGTTTTTGGCTTAAGAGAGTAGAGTTTGATGAAGCCAAGGTAATTTACTGATATTCGACGAATGTCATGTTCAGGGATTTTTTCGTAGAGGCGGACCGTTACTTTTTTGATATGGTGATGCTTAATTAGGCGAACGGCTTCGAAGTTTGAAAAGAAAAGATAAGCTTTGTCTTTTTTTACAACCGAGATGGTCGTGTTCTCAAGAATTGCTGAAATGTCTGCTTTTGTGAATTCTGAAGACTTCCAATGACGATCAAGTTTTTCCCATGCAATGGCAGCAGGTTCTGCGGATGGATGTAGCAATAGTGGTGTCGTTTGATTGTTGATGTAAGAAATGCTAGATTTCATGACAGTTACTCTCTTCGTGTCTAAATGACATTTTATGCCACATCCACGGGCATTTCGACGCCCTTCCTAGATGGGTAAAATACCGAAAAAGAAATACAACACTAATTATTTGTTATTTAATGCTTTGATAATAAAAGGAAAATGTATTCCCGCATTGAAATGAAGAATGCATTTTATGTGGAAAAAAACGGTGTTTTTCTTATGAATTTTGGATTTTTTAGCTAATGTATACTTTTTAGGGGCTGCAAAACCTTTATAGAGCAATAGGCCTAGGTATGATGTTTCCCGTTGTTAGTACGATTTTGCAGTAGATATAAGAGTTGTTGTATATGCAAATGAAAGAAGGGGAGGCGAAGGTATAGCCTGCCTCCCCTATAGTTTGTTTTCAATTGATAGCACTATTATTCGGGGCGATAAATAATCCCCGGGTCCAACACGATCTCTGACCCATCTACATCACAATAACTCTCATCTGGTGCTAAGACGGCAGCGTAGAAATAGCGTTGTCCGTCAGTGCAATCTAGGTACTCAAAGATTTTGGCACCATTGAATTCTCCACACTCTGGACCATGTTTGGTTGGTTTTGGGTATTGGTCGATGGTTTTCATGTCGGTATTCCTATTCTGAATCTGAGGGAATAAACATTCCATTTTGAAAATGCCCAGTGATGACGGTGTCATCAGGGGTAATTTGTTGGATCGTGTCCGGCCTTGTTTTGGGGATCTGATATGCGGGGCCATGTTTTAAAGTGTCTCGTTTGAAATTGCCGGAAGCTTTATCTTCCTGAATTTTTTTAATTATGTTTGCAGTTGAGATTTGCGGGTTATTTGATGTCATAGAAAGAATACCTGTGCAATTTTAAATTGATAAATTGGGAGGGCTTTACATTTACATGGTGAGTTTCGCTATCCTTAGAACTGTGACGCTGCTTTTTTTCTTTTTGCCGTATTTTCATTTGATGACATTCGTTCGAAGGTGTCCTGAAGGTCTTGGGAAGCATATGTGATGGTCATGTCAAAACTCAGATGCGGGGCGTTCACTTTGATTATGGCGTTTGGGGCGCGGTATTCGACATATTTGTTGCCAACAGCAGGGGCTTGACGTGTAACAGGAATGTATTTTTGAGACATGAAACCATCGAAATCATGGAAATGGTTTTTTCGGGTAGTAAAAGTCACACCCTGTAAGACTTCCTGTTGATCAAAAATCAGAATGAGTTTTTTTACACCATTGACCTGCGCCGCACTGACATCAACATCGAGCATTAAGCCTCCTGTGTATTTGTTCTCTCCTTCAATCTTGTGGGCATAACCTTTTTCAATAGCTTGAGTGCGCGCAGACATTAATGTGTCTGTGCCGATCTCAAAACCAAATGGGGCAGCTCTTTCTGCAGCATGTGAGGGGCTGGCAAAAAGGGCGAAAACCAGAAAGAAGAATGTACGAGAGATGATCATGATGAAGCTCCTTGTGATCTGAATAAATTCGGTTTGATTTTCTAAATTTGCAATTAAACCGATTATATTCAGTAAATGTATGCATGCAATTAAAACTCTGAATTTGTTCGGTGGTTATGTGTTGAAATACGGGTGAAATTCCGTGCATGACCCAAGATCAGATCATTACACAGCTGGGAAGAACGGTCCGCAAGCTTCGAAAAGCAAAGCAGATGACCCAGGAACAATTGGCAGAGGCCATAGATTGCAATGTTGATACCGTTTCAAATATTGAACGGGGCGTGACATCTGCACGCCTAGAAAATTTGGCTGCTATAGCTAGAGTGTTCGAGATTGAAATCGGTGAGCTGTTTGATCTGCAGCCTCGGAATTTATCTGCAGAGGTGTTGCGCCTAATGCAATTGCTGGAAGACCAGCCGGATGAGGTTGTCAAAACGGTGAGAGAACAGGCGAAGGTCCTTATTCGACATAAATAATAACTTACAAAAAGTGGCATCGCCTCTGTCCTTCTAGATAGTTGAAAATCCCGGTGATGGTTGGGAGACCGCCATTTATCATATATTGCAAAGGCGTTAGACCTTTCATAAGAGGGCTAGAATTTGGTTTTTGTATCCATTTCCAGCAAAGTTCAGGCTCAGATAAGAGTTGAAGGTGCCGCGCAATTTTCAGCAACAGGTCGACGCGAATAAGTTGTTCCTCTGTCAGGGCAATACTTGCATTCCAGCCTTCATACTTTTCTAGATTGAAAGGGGGCGTGCTGCCTAGTAAGTCCCAGCGGTCTTGAGTTTTAACCTTCCATAAATCCATCAGGTGAATGTATGAATTGATGGCGATGGGGCTAAGGCGAACGAGTTGGTCAAGAGGGATTTGGTTCATGGGCATTATTCTAGCTCCTGCTCACGATTACAATTATGAATATTCGGGGAGGTGATGTTCAAAGTTAAGGTCAGGAGGGGCGCAATGATCATGTTTCTTCCTCGTCATAAAGTTTGCTTAGTAAGACATTGATGAGACGCTCATGCCAATGATCCAATGTCAGTTCAAAGCTGCTAGCCGGAAAATCTGTCATTGTTTCCTTGATCCATGTTTGTATGGCTTCGACGTTATTTCTGTTCTTTCCATTCCCAATAAAGGGGCGCAGGTCTACCTCGTCGTTGAGAGGCAATAAGCAATGAAGTTTCTTAGCGAGCTGAAGACTGGCGTAACCTTCTTGATGCGCTTTGAGCTGCATGTAGAGAGAATGTGTCTGCTTATTCATGTTTTGTTCCTTTGCTTTCGTTTGAGAAATGGCTTGTTACTAAACGTTCAAAAGCTGAGCCATCTTGTCGGGTCAGGTTCGGGACGTAACGGGAATAGACAGTAAACAGCATCTCTGTGGAGTTATGCCCCATTTGGCGGGCGATCCATTCGGGATTTTCACCAGAAGCTAGCCACAGTGTCGCCGCGGTATGTCTTGTCTGATAGGGGCGTCGTTGCGCAAGGCCGAGATGGCGAAGCAATGGGTACCACACACGGCGGTTCACATTACGTCGTAGTAAAGGGGTGCCACTTTGCGTGCAAAAGACATAATCGCCAAGTTTGGCTGTCACGAGATATTGTGCCTTCAGAGCCTCATAGACCATTTTGGACATGTGAATGGCACGATGGGAGCTATCAGTTTTAGTTGCTACCCGTTGACCTTCAACCCAACCTTCGACAACAAGGATTTGTCGACGTTCAAAATCGACATTTTGCCATCGTAATCCATCAATCTCGGCGGTGCGCATGCCAGTAAAGAAGCGAACGGTGAAATAATTTTTGAAATCTGACCGCACGGTTTGGAGAATTAAATTTACTTCTTCCAAGGAAAAAGGGTGAACTTCTGTTCGTGGCTCCTTTAGCGGTTTAATATTCTGCCATGGTGAGGTAAATTCAAATCGGTCGGCGGCTTCTGTCATAATCATGCGCAATGGCGTCATGATATGGTTGATACGTGATGGTGACAGGGTCTTTTCTTTCTGCCCGGGTACTTTGGCGAGTGACGAGCGGAAGTTAAGAATGTCGCTTTTACGGATCTGGCCGACTATCTTTTTGCCAAAGGTTGGAAGAAGATATTTATCCAGCGAAATCCGGACCGTGTTGGCATGCGAATCCCGCCACTCGATTTTCTTTTCCGAAAACCAAAGCTCAGCAAAGTCGCCAAATAATGGTATGTCGCTTCGCATCATGCGGGCCGAACTTTCGTGGGTGGTGAATTCTTCTGCCCGAGCACTATTGGGGAAATATTTTGAATATTCAAAACTTCCTAAAGTGATTTCTGCTTCGATTTTTTTCAACAAAGTAGCCAGCCTGCGTCGGCTTTGCGGCGTGTCGCTTAGACTTGTTGCTTCACGACATCGTTTTCCTTTGTATCGGAAATCGACATATAATCGACCACCACGAGTTATTAATGTTGCCATCTTTAGCTCCTATTGAATGCTAGCAATTAGGCTGTCCACAGAAAGGCCTCGGATCATGTCTTCTTCGATTTTTTCCCAGATATAGAGGATTTTGCGTCCTCCGAACGGGCGAAAATAGTGAATACCCTCTAGTAAAACAGAATCCTTCAGACGCTCACGAATAGTGCGGGCATCATATTTGATGCGAGAGGATAATTCCTCGGTGGTCAAATAAGTCTGTGACATTTTATGTCTCCTGCTATAAACTTTTAACGTTGTAAGAAGTTGAAATGACCTTCTGTAGATCATTATAGGTGTAAAAAGATTATTTGCAAGCTTTTTTGATCTGCAGGAGGTTAAAATGGTGAGTTGAAATGATTAAATGTCATTTGTCTCGCTTAATGGGCGAGAAGAAATTAAAGATCGCAGATGTGACGAGAGAGACCGGAATTAACCGTGGAACCATCACGCGCCTCTATCATGAAACTGCCGAACGTGTAGAGCTGGATGTGATGAATAAGCTCTGTGAGTATTTTAAGTGTGAGCTTGGTGAATTGTTTGAATACAAAAGTGACCAAAGTTGAGTTGATTTACCAAAATGGTAGGGTTTATGGGAATTCGGTTAAATGAGATTGCAGCAGTTATGCTTCAAGAAAATTGTGATTGCATGGAGTTGTCAGAAAAGGACCTAGTGATGCTGGAAGGCCACCTAGATTCGACCTTTTTGATTAATGGAAACATTCTCCGCTTCATCAGTGATGAAGAACGCTACAAGCACGCTGCCAAACATTTCTCAAGCCAATGCTATACCAATGATCAATGTATTCCGGACAAATGGTTGGAGGTAGCTTCAAAGCTGGCTCCATTTAGTGAGACATTGGATTTATTTCTATCCTACACTGTCAATGACACTGACCCATTCCTCGCTGCAGCCGAGGCTATTGTCAACGATACCGAGGAACTGTGGCGAGTATTAGATGTCGTCCGCCGATCGGTGTCGAAAATAGATAATATAAACATCTCAAGCATCATCCAATTATGTGATGCACAGCATGAACACACTAAACGTGATTTCATGCGAGGCCGATTATTCGACGAAATTGGAAGCAGGTTAGAAACACGCCCTGAACTATGCTGTGAAATGCTGGCTGCACTTCGTCCTATATTCCGTGAAGATATTACCTCTCTTTATACGACGACAATACAATCTCTGGCAAAAACTGATGCCGATGCAGCGTACCGTGAAGCAATCAATGACCTTACTTCCGAGGATAATCTATTGCATGCTAATGCACTGTGGTCGCTGGGAGTGCTGAAAGCTCGTGGTTACCTATCAGAACCGCAATCTGGTACATTATTGACCCATTGCACTTCAAACATTGAAGATCAAGTAGATGAAATACGGAATGCAGCTTTACAATCAATCGTGAAGGGGGCTTTGATCGATAATGATTTCGCTGGAGAGTTATCGGAACAAATCGATCTACGGAATTTAGACGCTATATGCTTTCTAGCTTCTGAGCTTTTTCACGCCGACTATGCAGAATTGAAGTCCAACCAAAACTTTAACCAATGGATCACATCATTTGAACACATCCCCTTCGAACGGGAAGGCATTGTTGATACCATCGATTACATCTTGGATAAGATGTATAAGGCGGGTGATGCGGGGCAAGTCATTGCCGTAATTGAAAAGTGGCTAATCCAACAGGGCTACGACAAAAACTACCCAATCACAAAAATCCTGAATTCGACAACTCACGAAATTTTACAAGACCAAGCTATATTGTCTCGTATCCTGACTGTCTGGCTGGTTAGTGACCATCAACCTTTAACGTTAGCTGCTGACGAAATCTTTTCACACTGCGTCACCATTCGATCCCTTGAACCTAAGTTCGACACGGATGTTATAAATGGTTACGACCATGAAGATATACTCTTATTGGTGCGGCGAATGCTTGGGTTCGTGGACAATGAAACTCAACTGTTGTCACTTACATTGTCACTTCTGGAAACCGCAGACGCACTGAAACGAACATATCCATTCATTGAAAGTGTGTTGAAAGAAGAAATTGGTGCCGATTTCCCAGATGATACGGTCAAAAAACTTGAGGAAGTCAAATCCAGTACCAGCCAAGCAGAGTTAATCAGTTTGTGTGATCGTGTCTTAAAGTCGATCAACGACTACCGTGATGCCTTGTCAAATTTGCCACAAATTAAAGAGCTAGCACCCAATCCGCAGCATGTTGAACGCTATTACATTGAGCGTGACAAACATATGAGGGAGGTTCACAAAGAAGCCGCAAAAGATTCGATCATCCGACAGATCGCAACAACGATTCCACTGAAAGCCGGTAGAGCGAGCTTTTCGTTTTTCCAAGGTGAATATCGTGAGCCGTCACCACTGCACGCATACGAACACTACATCACACTGCCGCGTCGCTTTATATTTGATAGCATTGGACTGGAATTAAGAAAGATTGGGTATCGGCAATCTCGGAAGGGTGAAGAATGAAACTGATCCTGTCCACATATCTCCGCACCATGAAAGAACGTGATGAATTTGACGTTCTGATACCAGACCTATTGCAAACGATGGGCATTATCCCCATCACAAAGGGACAACGTGGGACACGTCAATCGGGCGTAGATTTGGCTGCTGTCGGGCCAGATGTTACTGTTGCACAGAACGATCCAACTTACGGTCAAGAGAAGCTCATTCTTTTTGTTTTGAAACAAGGCGACATTGATCGCAATGTCTGGAACGGTCAAGGAGAACAATCTGTAAAGCCAAGTATAGACGAAATTTTCACAGATTATCTTCGTAGTCATGTCTCTGCAAATCACCGCGATTTGCCCAAGAAAGTTATTCTTGGGACCACTGGGGATATGAAAGAGAACGTCAAATCTAGTTGGTCAGGCATAACCGAATTTTATCACGATAAAGCGGCATTCGATTTTTGGGGTGCAAACGAAGTCGCGGGTTACATCGAAACGCATATGCTTAACGAGCATTTGTTCAAAGATGAAGACAGAACGGACCTTAGACGAACTCTGGCGTTGATTGGCGAACAAACATACACCCGGCGTGATTTTGACAATTTGCTTCGACGGCAGTTGGGATTAAATGTTTCTGGTGAGATTGAAGCTAAACTCAACAATGACCAGCTTCATAAAGCTCTTGTGCGTATCAACATGGCCGTTCGGATGGTTAGCGGCTGGGCATGTAATGATGGTGACACGAAGGCCGCTCTAAAGGTCTCAGAGCGTGCTTTGTTGTGGTCATGGCACCGTTTGCTGAAACAGGAAACCAGTTCAACAAAATTGAAAAAGGTTTATGCCGATCTGTGCGGAACATACGCATACAACGCAGCAACCTATTTCAATAAAATTCAACCATATTGCATGGTCAAAGATGGTTTCGCCAAACAAACGCAATCCAGTAATTTGTTCACGCTGACACTCTTTGAACATATCGGCCTCCTTGCCAGTATCGGTCTTTTCATCACGTACTGCGGTGCCGGAAATGACGAACTATATGATTACATTGAATTGAACGATGTCGCTGACGCACTTGTTGGCCTGCTCAAGAACAACCCCGCAACGTCGTCACCACGCCTAGATGGACAATCTATCGACATTACATTGGCGATGATCTTCTTGCTCATAATGGATCGTCAGGATGATGCCATTGATTGGTTAAGGAAAACAATTAACCGAACCTGTTCCATGTTTTACCTGCGACGAGGTTTTCCTGTTGTTTCCGATAACGTTGAAGATTTGATTGAACTTGATGAAGCACATCCATCTAGTGAGCGTCGTGAAGAACTGATGCAGGCATCGTGGTTGCTGCCGACAGTGGCAGGGTGGTGTGGAATCTTAAACCAAGAACAACTGTATGGTGAGCTTCACAACACGATGACCAAAGACGACTTCCCGAATATTTGTCGTCAGTTGTGGCACCCTGTAGCTAACGACATTTTCAACTTCATGTACTATCAGAATGCGTGCCGGGAAACGGGGGAATGTGAAGCCCCAATCGAATTCGAAGCGGACATGAATGAATACACTGACCGCATGAGACAAATCATGGCATCAGAACGACACCAAGTGCTGGAAGCGTCACCGGCATATCAGGCTGATCTGTTCGGTATCGATTTCATCGCAAGCCGACATTTTAGAAACCCTATAGCGCCGTCTTTTTGGTATCGTTTTTTGAATGTTTGACTAAAGATGCAGTTTTTAGCTAGGTGTCACCTTGCCCATAAAAGACAAAATACCTTCAAAATAGCATGGACCCAAATAAGACCCAAAATGGACACAAGGTTTTCAGCTATGTTTTGCAGAAACAAAAAACCCCTTGGTTTTCCAAGGGGTTATGTTGGTCGGGAAGAGAGGATTCGAACCTCCGGCCCCTGCCTCCCGAAGACAGTGCTCTACCAGGCTGAGCTACTTCCCGTTACCGATAAGACCGACGGTGTTGTGTGTTTCGGGACACCGTCTGAATTTGTGTGGCGGTATATAGCCTTTCATTTGATGGGTGGCAAGCCCCTTTTTTATTTTTTTAGTAGGCCCGTTCGATACAGAATTCGACAATGCCTTTAAGGGCTTCGCGTGCCGGGCTTTCCGGGAAGATATCCAGGTCATTGATGGCTTTTTCGCCATAGTCACGTGCGCGTGTGACGGTGTCATTCAGCGTGTTGTGTTTTGTTAACAGGCTGAGTGCATGTTCCAGATCACCCTCTTGGAAGACTTGATCTTCTTGCGTGCGTTTCCAGAAGGATTTTTCTGCGTCATCGCCACGTGCAACGGCCAGAATGACCGGTAAGGTCATTTTGCCATCGCGGAAATCGTCGCCAACGGCTTTGCCGAGTTCGGCTTGTTTGGCAGAATAATCAAGTGCGTCATCAATAAGCTGGAAGGCGATGCCGAGGTTATTGCCGTAGGATTGCAGCGCTTCTTCCTGTTCCGGTGTGGCACCTGCAACCAGACCACCCACATGGCAGGCAGCGGCGAAAAGCTGGGCGGTTTTGGCTTGGATCACTTCAAGGTAAGCGGCTTCGGTGGTGTCTGCGTCGTTGGCGGTGATGAGCTGAAGGACTTCCCCTTCGGCAATCACAGAGGAAGCGTGAGAGAGAATTTCCATGACCTTGAGGCTGTCAGCTTGCACCATCAATTCAAAACTGCGGCTGAACAGAAAGTCACCGACCAGAACGCTGGCTTTGTTGCCCCAGATGGCGTTTGCGCTGTCTTGCCCACGGCGTAGATCGCTTTCGTCCACCACATCGTCATGCAGGAGAGTTGCTGTATGAATGAACTCTACACAGGCGGCGAGGCCGATGTGTTTGTCGCCGTCATAGTCCAGCAACTGCGCACTTGCGAGCGTTAACATTGGGCGCAGGCGTTTGCCGCCCGCCGCGATGATGTGGCCTGCCAGTTGCGGGATCAGGGCCACCGGGCTTTGCATCCGTTCGATAATCGCCTCGTTGACGGCCTTGAGGTCATCGGCAACCAGATGGGTGAGGGTTTCAACGGCAGTTGGGCTTGACGAGGGCTTATCCATGGTATTCCATAAAGTCAAAATTATCTCTGTTTGCCTTGACCCCGATCGCGTGAGGCGGGATAAGACGATAGTGAAATAGCAGGTTTGGGCCAACGTTGGAAGAGGGTATGGCAATTTATGAAAGAGTTAGTTGCGACAGGGGATCTGGTTTTGGTGTCTGCCCTGCGACACCACCTGAATGAAGAGCAGGTGGCCTTTGATGTTTTTGATGGTTTTGTCGGCAGTCTCTTTCCCGGTGATATGTCCATTGCATCGCACCGGGTGATGGTGAGTGATGAAGATTATCACCGTGCAAAACGGGTCTTGGACGACCTGCAAAACGGAGTAATGGCTTGTGAAGCTGAGTGAAGACCTGTTTCTGGATGGCAAGGTGCGTTTGCTGCAACCTGTCGAGGGCTATCGCGCGGCGACCGATCCGGTCTTTTTGGCAGCAAGCATAAAAGCCAAAGCAGGGCAAAAGGTGTTGGATGTAGGCTGCGGGGTCGGGGCAGCGTCTCTATGTTTGGCAGCGCGCGTTGATGGTGTGCAGGTTACGGGCTTGGAAATTCAAAGCGATCTGGTTGCCATCGCGGCGCAGAATATTGCGCTTAACAAAATGCAGGAGCGTTTTCGGGTCGTGGAAGGGGATTTATCCACCCGTCCGATGGACCCAGAACCGAATAGTTTTGATCATGTGATGGCGAATCCCCCGTTTTATGAAAGTGGTTCTGGTCATCGTCCGCCCAACGAGATTAAGGCGCGTGCCCATATGGAAGAGGACGCGACCTTGAAGCAATGGGTGGATTATATGCTGCGTATGGCCAAGCCGAAAGGGTCCGTTACCTTTATTAACCGCGTTGAAAGATTGGAAGAAACACTGGCGTGTCTGCAAGGCAGGCTGGGCGAGATTGTTTTGTATCCCCTATGGTCCATGAATCCGACAGGGCCGCAAAGACGCGGGGCGAAACGTTTTATCTTGCAGGGGCGCAAGGGATTAAAGTCGCCGTTGAAATTTGCTTCCGGTCTGGTGGTGCATGATGATGACGGGCAATACACTTCACAAGCGGCGTCCATTTTAAAGGAAGGGGTGGGGCTGGACTTGTCGGTTTGATTTTTTTTATGGAGTTTATACCTGGAGTCTGCAACACTCTAGGTGCTATAGGGCTGTAAAAAATAGGGATGAGTGATTGAATGAGAGTGTGGATCAACCAATTTGGCGTTCTGGCGTCTGATGCGCGGAGGCGAGCATGAGCGGGACGGCAACCATTGCCATTACCGTTGGTGTCGCTGTTGCGGTATTGGTTGGTTTCTTCATCGTTTATTATCTGGGTAACGTTGCAAACTCCATTTACGACGTAAAGGTTGGCGTGCGTAAGGACTTTGATAAAAAGGTCAAGGAGTTGCAGGAGTGGGTCGATAGCGATACCAAAAAGCGCATCAAATGGATGCGTGATGAAAATAAAGAAGAAGGCAAGCGTTTTAAAGAGGGCATGGAAGGCCATCTGGAAGAAACGTTTGGCGAAATGCAGAAAAATATTGAGCGTTTGCAAGGTGATGTCGCGTCATTGCAAATGCAGGTGCAAAATCTGCAACAAGGGCAAGGTCTGCAACGTCCGGCCCCGGCTTATAAACGTCCGACCGGGACAGAGGAGCCATCTGCTGGGTTGACGGGCGAGATGGAAGTGGCGCGCACCCTGACGCCCGATCAGGAAGAAGCGCCCGATATGGCGGTTGCGAAAACCGGTATTCAACCGGATGCCGCAGAAGGGGCTGCGCCTTCAACGGGGATCAGGACAAAACCGACCCCACCACCGCGCCCTTCCCCCAAGCCCCAGCCCGCAGGACGCCAGTCGATCGAGAAAAAGGCCCAGAAGAAGAAAAAGGGCCCGGACGAGTTCGAATCGTTTAATACCTTTTCTGAGGATTTTAAAGCGGGAAGCTGATTGTAATCACGCACAGAATGTTCTAAAAAAGTGTTCCTTTTTTATCGTATTTGGAACAGGCGCTTTTTATGTTTGGTTTAAGTCCTTCGAAACTGCTTTTCACTGTCGCGATTATTGCGGCTGTCTGGTACGGCTTTAAATGGCTGAACCGCCTGCAGGAGCGCCAGGAAAAAACACCGCGAAATGACCGCAAAGACAGCGCGGCACCCCAGTCGCGCCGCGAGACGGTGCAGGAAGCGGACTATGAAGATCTGGTCGCCTGTCCTAAATGCGGAGATTACGTTCTCGCCGGTAAAAAATGCGGATGTGGCAAAGAGGGATGTCCCAACGACAAATAGTTAAGTAACAACGCTTGACCCCGCCTCTGTAATTCCGTTAATTTTTCGCACTGCAAAACCGCTTTTTATGATTGTGAAGACCATGGGCACGACACCCAACAAGAAAACATGTTTCCAGAATTTGATCCTTTCGCTCCAGAATTTCTGGGCCGAAAAGGGCTGTGTAATCCTGCAACCGCTTGATATGGAAGTGGGCGCCGGTACGTTCCATCCGGCAACGACGTTGCGCACGTTGGGCCCAAAACCGTGGAAAACGGCGTATGTTCAGCCGTCACGTCGCCCTGTCGATGGTCGCTATGGGGAAAACCCAAACCGTTTGCAGCATTATTACCAGTTTCAGGTGGTGTTGAAGCCCTCACCGGATAATTCCCAGGAACTGTATCTGGAAAGCCTTAAGCATTTGGGCATTGATACGGATCTGCATGACATCCGCTTTGTGGAAGATGACTGGGAAAGCCCGACATTGGGCGCTTGGGGGCTGGGCTGGGAAGTCTGGTTGGATGGCATGGAAGTCACCCAGTTTACCTACTTCCAGCAAGTCGGCGGCATTGAATGTGACCCGGTTGCGGTCGAGCTGACCTACGGTCTGGAACGTCTCGCCATGTATATTCAGGGCGTGGAAAATGTCTATGACCTCGATTTCAACGGGGAAGGCGTGACGTATGGTGATGTCTTCTTGCAGAACGAGAAAGAGCAATCGGCCTATAACTTTGAGCATGCGAACACAGATATCCTGTTCCAGCATTTCCGTGATGCAGAGACGCAATGTTCGCATCTGCTGTCCCTCGATGAGCCATTACCGCTGCCCGCGTATGAGCAATGTATCCGTGCCAGCCATACCTTCAACCTGTTGGACGCCCGTGGGGTGATCTCGGTGACGGAACGGGCGGCCTATATTGGTCGTGTCCGTGCAATGGCAAAAGGCTGCGCAGAAGCCTGGATGAAAACACAAGTGGGCGAGGGGGCATAATCATGGCTGAACTTCTCTTAGAATTGTTGAGCGAGGAAATCCCCGCACGCATGCAAGTTCGCGCAGCGGACGATCTGAAACGTCTGGTCACAGATGGTTTGAAAAACGCAGGCCTTGGGTTCTCCATCGCGCGTTCTTACGTCACACCACGTCGCTTGGCGCTGGTGATTGATGGTTTGCCGGAAAAACAGCCGGATGTGCGCGAAGAACGCAAAGGCCCGAAAGTGGGCGCGCCGGATAAAGCTATTCAGGGCTTTTTGGGCTCCACCGGCCTGACGCTGGAAGAATGTGAAATTCAGGAAGGTAAAAAAGGCAGCTTCTATGTTGCCGTAATCGAGAAGAAAGGGCAGGACACTGTTGCCGTTTTGCCGGAAATTCTCGTCGCCGCCCTGAATGATCTGCCTTGGCCGAAGTCCATGAAATGGGGATCGAACTCCCTTAAGTGGGTGCGTCCGTTGCAGAATATCCTGTGCATCATGAATGGCGCGGTCGTGCCGTTTACCTTTGGGCCGATCACGTCTTGTGGCTATACCCGTGGGCACCGTTTCCTTGCGCCGAAAGAATTTAGCGTTGATGACTTTGCGTCTTACGCAAACTTGTTGCGCGAACATAAAGTCATTCTGGATCAGGAAGAACGCAAAGAAACCATCCACGAAGTCGCAAAAGCTGTCGCGAAACAGGAAGGCTTCATCCTGAAAGAAGATGAAGGCCTGTTGAACGAAGTGTCTGGACTTGTGGAATGGCCGATGGTTCATGCCGGTCAGATCGATGACGCCTTTATGGCTGTGCCGCAGGAATGTTTGATCACCTCCATGCGTTCACACCAGAAGTATTTTTCCTGCCTGAAAGAAGACGGCAGCCTTGCGCCGCGCTTTATTGTTGTTGCTAACAAAGAAGCACCGGACGGTGGGAAAGCCATCGTTGCAGGGAACGAGCGCGTGCTGCGGGCGCGTTTGTCTGATGCCAAATTCTTCTGGGATCAGGACTTGAAAAAGAACCTCGAAGACTTGTTGCCGAAACTGGACGACATGTTGTTCCACGCCAAGCTTGGGTCCATGGGCCAAAAGGTCAAGCGTCTGGAAAAACTGTCTGGCCGTCTGGCAGAGATGATCGACGGTGCTGATCTGGGCAAAGCCTGTAAGGCTGCACATTTGGCTAAAGCCGATCTGGTTTCTGAAATGGTGTATGAATTCCCTGAGCTGCAAGGCATCATGGGGGAATATTACGCCAAACATAAAGGTGAAGACGAAGCTGTTTCCAAAGCGATTGCGGAACATTATTCGCCGCAAGGGCCGGGTGATGCCTGCCCGTCTGCACCCAACTCGGTTGCGGTTGCGATGGCGGATAAAGTCGATACGCTTGTGGGCTTCTGGTCTATTGATGAAAAACCGACAGGGTCTAAAGATCCGTTCGCGTTGCGTCGTGCGGCCTTGGGCGTGATCCGTCTGATCCTTGAAAATAATCTGCGCCTCAACCTGTTGAAGGTCTTTTCCGATGCGCACACGGCCTATTCAACCGTCAACGGGTTGAGTGCGGTGCCGTCCAACACGGCGGAGAATGAGCGTAACCTGCTGCATTTCTTTGCGGATCGTTTGAAGGTTTATCTGAAAGACAAAGGCATTGCGCATGACCTGATCACGGCTGTCTTTGAAAAAGGCGACGAAGATGATCTGGTACGTCTGATGGCTCGCGTTGAAGCCTTGAAAGAGTTCTTGGCAAGTGACGATGGGGCGAATCTGGTAGCGGCTTACCGTCGCGCCACCAACATCGTGCGTATTGAAGAAAAGAAAGATGGTGCCAAATATGATGGCGCTGTTGATGCTTCCCTTCTGGAAGAAGAGGCGGAAGTTAAGCTGTTTGAGAAGCTGGAACCAGTCATGGGGGATCTGGATGCTGCTCTTAAAGAAGAACAATTCACCGTGGCAATGGGGGCTTTGGCTTCCTTGCGGGGGCCGGTTGATGCATTCTTCGATAAGGTGACGGTCAACTGCCAGTCAGCTGATGTACGGGTCAACCGTTTGCGCTTGTTGTCGCAAATCGGTCGTGCACTGGACGGGCTTGCAGATTTCTCCAAACTGGAGGGATAAGACCGTTTGGCATAATTGGCATCCCGTCTGCCGAGCAGGCGGGATGACGCACAAAGGAACTAAACATGACCAAATGGGTGTACACCTTCGGCAACGGTGCGGCTGAAGGCCGTGCAGAAATGAAGGAATTGCTGGGTGGCAAAGGCGCCAACCTGGCGGAAATGAGCAACCTCGGACTGCCTGTGCCCGCAGGCTTCACCATCACAACCGAGGTCTGTACCCATTTTTATGACAACGACAGAACCTATCCGGCTGATCTGGAAGATCAGGTCAGAGAGGCGCTGGCGACGATTGAAGGCATTATGGATGCCAAATTTGGTGATCCGACCTCGCCGTTACTTGTTTCTGTGCGATCCGGTGCGCGTGCTTCTATGCCCGGTATGATGGACACGGTCCTGAACCTTGGCCTGAATGACGAGACCGTGGCTGGTCTTGCCGCAGCATCCGGTGATGACCGCTTTGCCTATGATAGCTACCGCCGTTTTATCCAGATGTATTCTGATGTGGTGCTGGGCGTTGACCATTACATCTTTGAAGAATTGCTGGAATATCTTAAAGACGAAAAAGATTATACCCTTGATACCGATCTGACAGGTGCGGATTGGAAAGAACTGTGTGACCAGTTTAAAGCCAAGGTGAAGGAAGAACTGGAAGAAGACTTCCCGCAAGACCCGAAAGCCCAATTGTGGGGGGCTATCGGCGCGGTCTTTAAATCGTGGATGAATACACGCGCGAACACTTACCGCGCCTTGCATAATATTCCGGCACAATGGGGCACGGCTGTTAATATTCAGGCGATGGTCTTTGGCAATATGGGCGATGACTGTGCAACAGGCGTCTGTTTCTCGCGCAACCCGTCCACGGGCGCGAACCATTTTTATGGGGAGTATCTGATCAACGCGCAGGGCGAAGATGTGGTTGCGGGGATCCGCACGCCGCAGCCCCTGACCGTCTTTGAAAAAGAAGAAGCCGGATCAGATTTGGCGGCAATGGAAGAAGTCATGCCGGTGACCTTTAAGGAACTGGATGACATCCGTCATACGCTGGAAGCACACTATAAAGACATGCAGGATATGGAGTTCACCATCCAGAAAGGCAAACTCTGGATGTTGCAAACCCGTGTCGGCAAACGGACCGTCAAAGCCGCGCTGACCATGGCGGTTGATATGTGCAACGAAGGGCTGATCAGCAAAGAAGAAGCGATCATGCGCCTTGAGCCGCACTCGCTTGATCAATTGCTGCACCCGACCCTTGACCCGGATGCCCCGCGTGAAGTGATTTCTCAAGCCTTGCCAGCCTCCCCAGGTGCCGCAACGGGCCGCATCGTCTTTTCAGCGGAAGATGCGGAAAATTGGGTGAAGCGCAAAGAAGCTGTTATTCTGGTCCGTACCGAAACCAGCCCCGAAGATATCGGTGGCATGCATGTGTCCGAAGGGATTTTGACCACCCGTGGCGGCATGACGTCCCACGCAGCCGTGGTTGCCCGCGGCATGGGCACGCCCTGTGTGTCCGGTGCCGGTGACATGAAGGTGGACTATAAAGCCAAGACCGTGACCACCATGGATGGCAAAGTCTTTGCGGAAGGGGATGTGATTACCTTGGACGGCGGGACAGGTCAGGTGATTGCGGGCACTGTCCCGACAATCCAGCCGGAATTGTCAGGCGATTTTGCAACCCTCATGGGCTGGGTAGATGAAGTCCGCACCATGGGGGTGCGCACCAACGCGGAAACCCCGCATGATGCGGAAATGGCGCGCAAGTTTGGGGCTGAAGGCATTGGCCTGTGTCGCACGGAACATATGTTCTTTGACAGCAGCCGGATCAATTACGTCCGTGAGATGATCTTGGCGGATGGGGAAGCTAAACGTCGCGAGGCCTTGGCCCATATCCTGCCGTTCCAGCGTCAGGACTTTGAAGACCTGTTTAAGATCATGGAAGGTCTGCCCGTCACCATCCGTTTGTTGGATCCGCCGTTGCACGAATTTTTGCCCCATACCGAACATGATATGGCGGAAGTGGCGAAACTTGCGGGCATGTCCGTTCAGCATGTGAAAGAACGTGCGGAAGAACTGGCAGAACAAAACCCGATGTTGGGCCACCGGGGCTGTCGTCTGGGCATCACGTACCCTGAGATTTACGAGATGCAGGCCCGCGCGATCTTTGAAGCAGCCTGTAACGTGACCAAGGCAGGTGGCAAGCCCGTTGTGCCGGAAATCATGATCCCGTTGGTTGCCATGAAGCGCGAGCTGGACCGCATGAAAGAGGTGGTCGATACGGTCGCTAAAGAAGTTTGCGCGACTATGGGCATCAAGATTGATTATATGGTCGGCACGATGATCGAACTGCCCCGCGCAGCATTGCAAGCGGGCAAAATTGCAGAAACAGCTGAGTTCTTTAGCTTTGGGACCAACGATTTGACCCAGACGACGTATGGCTTGTCACGTGATGATGCGGGTAAGTTCCTGCGGGTTTATCAGGAAAAAGGCGTGATTGACGTTGATCCGTTTGTCACGATTGATCAGGACGGTGTCGGTGAACTGGTCAAGTTGGGAGCAGAACGCGGTCGTGAAACCCGCCCTGATATCAAGCTTGGGATTTGTGGGGAACATGGCGGCGATCCGGCGTCTGTGGCTTTTTGTCACAAGTTGGGCCTGTCTTATGTTTCCTGTTCACCCTTCCGTGTGCCAATCGCGCGATTGGCCGCAGCACAGGCAGTATTGAATGATTGATTTTGAGACCTTGAAAGCCGGTAGCAAAGCGGCGATGGCACGGGCATTAGCACAGGTGGAGCAATCCCCCGATGCCCGTGAAACGCTGGATTTGTTAAACCGCGCCTACACGGAACCGAAAGCCCACGTCATCGGGATCACGGGTCCCCCTGGCGTGGGTAAATCAACCCTGACCAACGCCCTGATCGCGCAATGGCGCGCGCAGGGCCGCACGGTCGGGGTAATCGCGGTTGACCCCAGCTCGCGGCGCACACGTGGGGCGTTGCTGGGGGATCGCACCCGCTTTACAACCGATCCTGAAGATCAGGGCATCTTTGTGCGTTCCATGGCGGCAAGGGATCGTTTGGGCGGTCTGGCAGGGCTGACTGTGGCGGGCATGGTGCTGATGCGCGCGGTCTATGATGTCGTCCTGATTGAAACGGTCGGGGTGGGGCAGTCTGAAACCGATATTGTCGGGGTTGCCGATACCGTGCTGTTTTGCGTGCAGCCGGGGTCGGGCGACAGTTTGCAATTTATCAAGGCGGGGATTGTTGAAATTCCGCATATCGTGGCGATCACCAAGGCCGATATGGGTGCACCTGCACGGCGCGCCATGTCCGATATGAAAGGGGCCTTGAACCTTGCCGGGCGGATGGGGACAGACCCGTGGGATATTCCCGTCCTGTTGCTCTCCTCCATGCATAAGCAAGGGATTGAGGAACTGGTGAGTGCGTTTGATACCCATGTGACGTTCTTAAAAGATAACGGCTTTTTAAATTCTGCGCGTCATACCCAAGCCAAACAATGGCTGGAAGAGGCGGTGCGTGAAAAGTTTGGTCGCATTGGGATGCAACGGGTGATGTCGCAATTGGACATCAGCCCGTCAGAATCACCGTTTGAAAGACTGTTCACCATCTCCGAAAGTTTTAAGCTTCTTTTTCAGGCGTCATAGACGGCTCAGGTTTCGTCCCCACACGCGGGTCCATCTCAAGGGTGATTTGGGTGGTGTTGGGGACGTGCATATGCTGAACCGTTTCTTCTGCGGCGACGGGTTCGCGGACCTTTTCACGGTACAGCGCAAAGCCGAAGATCATCAGATAAAAGACACCCATTAAAACAAACGCACCGGAATGGTTGCCAAAATGCAAGGCAAGCGGGGTCAGTAAGGGCCCTACCATGGCCCCGATCCCATAAGCAATGAGCACGGTTGCCCCGACTTCCACAAATTCGCTGGGTTGTGTGCGGTCAAAGGCATAGGTGATGGCGATGGGGTAAATACAAAAAGACGTTGCCCCATACATAAACATCGCAAAGATGGTCACGTCCTTGAGGAAGAAGGACGTAAAGGCAACCAAGAGGGCGGAAATGGCCGTTGCCATACTGATGACCCGCAACAAAATCCGACGATCATATTTATCAGACGCAATCCCGATGGGGAATTGTGCAAGGGCCGCACCTAATAAGGTCGCAGCAAGGATAAAGCCCGTCATGGTGCGATCTTCGCTTAACCCTGCGGCAAAGATCGGCGCAAACCCCCAATAGATGCCGGACGCTACCCCGTGGAAAGAGGCTGCGACGATGGACAGGGGGATCCGTTTTGCCATTTGGAAAAAGCGCACTTTCACCTGTTCCGGCAAGTTTGGCGTCGGCGCAACGGAGACGGAAACCACGATGACAGCGATGGAGACAAGGATCGCCACATAGGCAAACAAGGTAAATTCGGTAGGGGAAGCTTGGGCGATCATCAATTGCCCCATGGCAAGGGCAAACAGGTCGCACAAACGATAAAACGACAGCAGCTTGCCGCGTTCTGCAGGCGGGGCGCGATCCGCAAGCCAGCTTTCGAGCACCACATCGATATTGGCAAAGCACGCCCCAACAAACAGACGCACCACAATCCACAGGGCTTCCGTTGGCCAGATAATATGAGCAAGCGACAGGGCCGACAGAAGCGAAGCCGCAATCGCAAGCGTGCGGGTATGACCGACCCGTTTAATCAACATCGGGCTGGTAAAACATCCGCCCAGATATCCGGCAAAATAAACTGAGGCAAGAATGGACAAAGCCACCGCATCAAATTGAAAGGCGGAGGCGGCAATCGGGATAAGTGCTTGGTGAAGACCTTGTCCTGTGGATAGAAAAACAGTGCCAAACAAAATGGCAAGAACGGAAGAAATGCGGATAGCCATGATCAACCAAATGAATATTTTAAACTGCAGGTCTTAAAATGATGTATGGTATCATTATCTAGGTAGAAGAATTTATCAATCACCATTCATCATTCCCCCGACTTTGTGAGGCTTTATGTTACAGCGATTTTTACTCCCCCTGATCCTTGCCTTTGTCATGCTGGCAGGCGCGGCAAAAGCTGAGGAGGTCGCCGGCACCGTCCTCAAATTAAAAGGGGAAGCACAAGCGATTAGCAAGTCAGGTACGCGGCCTTTAGAGATCGGCGGGAGCGTGATGGTGGATGAGGCAATCAAGACAGGTGCGGGGGCGCGTCTGGCGATTGAATTTCGAGATGGGTCGAACCTGTTTTTGGGGGAAGAAGCCCATATCATTGTGGATGAGCTGATCTATTCGCCAGCGGCGGACAAGGCGGAAGATCAAAGCCAGACCGTTGATGTATTGCGTGGGGTCTTTCGTTATGTCTCCGGCGCGATTGCCCAAGCACGTTATGAGAATGTGACTTTTAGAACACCGGTTGCGACCATCGGTATTCGTGGCACCAATTTTGTGGGTGGGGAGTTGCAAGTTGGGATGTCACCGGGGCGTCCGCATTATGGGTTCCAAATTCAGGACGGTGCCATTGAAGTAACCGCGCCAAATGGAAGTGTGCTGTTGGATGAACCGGGGGAGGGGACCTTTTTACCCCTGACACGTTTGGCAGCACCAACGCCGGTGCGTCAATGGACGGCTGAAGAAGCGCAGGAAGTAGAAGACGCGCTGGCCTTTTAAGACTTAACCTCTTTCTCAATTGTATCGTTACAAAGGCACCTGTCTGATCAATCAACGGCAGGTGCCTTTATTTTGTACTTGCAAAAGAAATAGAAGGAGAGATATATCATCCATACAATTTGCTGCATTGCGAAATCAAAAGAAGAATAGTATCGATACTCACGCTTCTTGATGTTTAAAAATACATCGCCATACGTGTTTTATAATTTAATTATAAATTTGACCGTTTAGTCAGTTTTTTGTTGTGAAAAATGAGCTAACTTCGCAAGCCTATTTCACGTGTTTTTCTGTACTTTTCTGCCCAAAATATTGTTAGGGTTTAATTTATGCAATCACGTGAACAGTGGGGCTCTCGCCTCGGATTTGTATTGGCTGCAGCTGGGTCTGCTGTCGGTCTTGGGAACATCTGGAAATTTCCGTATATGGCAGGCCAAAATGGTGGCGGTGCCTTTCTTATCATTTATCTCGCCTTGGTTTTCACCATCGGTTTGAGCGTCATGCTGGCGGAATTTGCCATCGGCCGTGCCGCACAACGTAACCCCATCGGGGCTTTTGCTGTCTTGAAAGGCAAAATGTGGCCGATCGTTGGTTTTATGGGCGTTTTGGCCGGATTTATCATCCTGTCTTTCTACAGTGTTGTTGCAGGCTGGACTGTGGCCTATATCGTCAAGATGGCGTCCGGGGCGCTGGTTGGCGATGCTGATACGCTGGGCGCTGCTTTTGGTGGCTTTATTTCTGATCCGGTTGAGCCGATCCTGTATCACGCCTTTTTCATGGCGCTGACAGTTGCGGTTGTTTTGGGGGGCGTACATGGCGGTATTGAACGCGCTTGTAAAATCCTGATGCCGATGTTGTTCGTTCTGCTGATCGTTTTGATCGGCCGTGCGGTTACCTTGCCGGGGGCGGAAAAAGGCTTGGAATTCTTCCTGTCGCCTGATTTTTCTAAAGTAACGGCTGAAACTTTCAATGGTGCACTGTCGCAGGCGTTTTTCTCGCTCTCCATCGGTATGGGCGCGATGATCACTTACGGGTCTTACCTCAACAAAAAAGAGAACCTCGCGAAGTCTGCTGTGTGGGTGAGCGCGCTGGATAGTGCGGTTGCGGTTTTGGCGGGTCTGTTGATCCTGCCTGCGGTCTTTGCATTTGGCTTTGATCCTGCAGCGGGGCCGGGTCTGACGTTCATTACTTTGCCTGCAGTCTTTGCACAAATGCCGGGTGGTATCTTCTTTGGTATTCTGTTCTTCCTGTTGTTGACAGTGGCTGCATTGACGTCTGCTGTGTCTTTGTTGCAGCCGATCGTGGCCTACTTCACGGATGAAAAAGGCTGGAATGCAAAAGTTACCGCCGTTGTCTTCGGTTTTGTGATTTTTGCACTGGGTGTGCCGTCTTCCCTGTCCCTTGGGATCTGGAGCGACTTCCACATCATCGGTGAAAAAGGCTTCCTCGACTCTATGGATTACATCGCTTCCAACATCATGTTGCCGGTTGGTGGTATCCTGATCTCCCTGTTTGTCGGTTGGGCCGTCGCAGGTAAGATGCAGTCTGAAGTCACAAACGAGGGTGAAAAACCGTTCCCGCTGTTTGGCGCATGGTTGTTCATCTGCCGTTTCATCGCGCCGATCGCGGTGGCTTGGATTTTGATCAGCGGTCTTTAAGCTGGTTTAAAATATGTAAGAAAAAAGGGGAGCCGTCTGGTTCCCCTTTTTTTGTGTCTGTCGCGCTTTGGTTTTAAGCCTTTGGTTCCGGGATTACCATCCAGTCGGGCTGGGTGACCGTTAAGGCCACGCCGTTTGCTGTTAGGGTATCTTCAAGGGCATCCAGTTTGATGGTGGCAAGGGCTTGTGCGCCCTGACTGGAATGGACTTCGCCCACCGTTTTTTTACCCGCCATAATCGCTGTGCCGCGTTCAGGGGCATCGCTCTCAAAGGTGACGGGGAACAGGCGTTTTTTAATCAGGGCACGGTATTTTGTGCGGGCGGTGAGTTCTTGGCCCATGTAGCAGCCTTTTTTCCAATCCACGCCGTTCAGTTCATCAAAACCGTTTTCCAGCAGGATGGATTTTTCCGGTGTCATGTCACGCGCGCCGTCTGGCAGGCCCAAGGCAATGCGGTGGGTTTCATAGGCAGCAACGTCAACCGACTCGGTGTTTTCAATTGTGGTGCCTGTGGGCAGGATCGCGCGATAGCCCGCCGTTTTCAGGCGCGGATCGGCAAAGACGCCTGCTTGATTTAGGTCTTCGTCCCCACCAAAGGCGACGACGACATCATAGTCGGCGCTGACATCGGCAATGGTGACATCTGCGCGTAACTTAAACATGGTCAGTTTTTTCTTAAACGCAGGCAGGGCGTCTTCTGCGATATCAACCAGCAGGCCATCTTCCTGCCCGATGATGAAAAAGTCACAGATGAATTTGCCCTGTGGCGTCAAAAAGGCAGAATAGATCGCCTGTTGATCCGTAACCTTGTTAATATCGTTGGAAATCAGACCTTGTAGAAATTCCAGACGGTCATTTCCGGTGATTTTGAGGACGCCGCGTGCGGGGAGGACGCAAGAAGTAAGAGGCATGTTAGAAACCTGTGTTTTGCTGTTGTGCGGTATTTTTTAAGAAAGTGGGATATTTGAGGGGCTTTCGCAAGGCTCTTCTCTTTGCAGACGGAAAAAATCACCTTATAACAGTCTTAAATCAAATGTTTTAGACGGGGACTTTCATGCATATTACCATCATCGATGACTCAATCGCGTATGACGGCAACAGCCCGAAGACACAGCCCATGGGCGGGACGGAAAAAGCGGTTGCAAGCCTTGGGCCTGCCTTGGTGCGACGCGGGCATGATGTGTGTGTGGTCAACCGGATCCAACAGGCAACGGTGATTGAAGGCGTATCCTGGGTGCCGTTTGATGCACCGCGCCCACCGGAGACCGATGCGGTGATCTGTATCAAAAAGCCGGCCTTGCTGGATGAATTCCCCGATGTGGAACATAAACTGTTGTGGCTGGCAACCCCTGCAAAGATCCTCAATAAGCCGGTTCATCAGGCGTTGATGGAAAAACATAATCCCATCGTGGTCTTTATGGGCGATACTCACTTTAGAACGTGGGAGCCGTGGAAGTATTTTCGAAAAGGCATCGTCACACCGGGCGTGCGCCCCGAATATCTGACAGAGGCTGAATATAGCCCTGAAAAACCACCGCGCGTGATCGTGACCACAAATCCTTTGCACGGTCTGGATCAGGTGCTGGATTTATGGGCGGATCAGATTTTGCCGCAAGTGGATGGGGAAGCGAGCCTGCATATTTATTCTGCCAGCTTCTTTAAAGCGCAAGGCGGTTTTGTGCTGCCAGAAAAGCTTCAGCCGATCTTTAAAAAAGTTCAGGCCATGGGCAGCAAAAACGTGATCGTTCACCGCCCCGGCTCCGACCTTGAAATGGCGATGGCGTACCGTCATGCGGCCTGCCACCTTTATCCCGGGGTGGAAACGGAGATGTATTGCTCCACATTGGCGGAAACGCAGGCGATTGGTCTGCCCTGTGTCGCGCGTCCCGTCGGGGCGTGTTCAGAGCGGGTGAAGAACGGTCAAACAGGCTTCCTTGTGCCGGATATGGATAGTATGGCGAATGTCACGGTTCATCTGTTGACCAAATCAGCCTCGCGCGAAAATATGAGCCGGGATTGCCGTATGATGCAGCGCGCCCGCACATGGGATGTGGCGGCTGCGGAATTTGAGGCCTTGCTCGGATGAAACTGTCAGCCCTGATCACCGCCCACAATGAAGAAGACCGCCTCGCGGCCTGCTTGGAAACCCTTGGTTTTGCAGACGAGATCGTGGTCGTGTGCGACAAATGCACGGACCGTACCGAGGAAATTGCCAAGCAATATACCGATCAGGTGTATGTCGGGGCGTGGGCCTTGGAAGGGGAGCGTCGCAACACCGCCATTTCCTATTGTCGCGGGGAGTGGGTGTTTGAAATTGATGCCGACGAACATATGACACCGGAACTGGCAGAAGAAATTCGCCGCACTATTGAGACGACGACCTTTGATTGGCATGAGGTGCTGGTCGATAATTATGTGGGTGACCGATTGGTGCGCCATGGCTGGGGGGCGTCTTTTGGCAAGGCGGCATATCCGGGCCTGTTTAAAAAAGGCGTTAAGGAATGGGGGCCAGAACGGCTCCATCCTTCGCTTAAATGGTCCGGTGAGAAAGGTCCGATGTTGAAGGGACGCATTAAACATTATGTGGATCGCAATATCTCCGACATGATCCGGCGGCTGGATAGTTATTCCACCGCACGGGCCAAAGATTTGCGCGAAAGTGGCAAGCTGGGAAGTTTTGCAAATAACCTAAGAAGGCTTTTCTCTCGCTTCTTCAAGTGCTATGTGTCACGCAAGGGATATAAAGAAGGGGGCTATGGCTTCTTGATTGCCTTGTTTGCTGGTCTATATCCGTTATTGTCCTACCTGAAAGCGACCTTAGAGAAAGAATAAAAATGGCGCGTATCGTATTTGCCGACGACGGCATCGAGTTTGATGGAAAAACATTGGAAGAACGCGCCCTTGGGGGGGTGGAATCTTCGGTTATCCTGATGATGGAAGAATTTGCCAAACGTGGACACGAAGTGTTGGTGCGCAACAAATGTAAAGCCCCTATGGTCTATAAAGGGGTTGATTGGGCACCCATCGATCAAGGCATGCCAAACGAAGCGGACTTATATATCGCAAACCGGGGCGATAAACTGATCGATTTGATGCCGAACGCTAAAAAGACAGTGTTTTGGACGCACAACCCGTGTCGATATATGGTTAAGTGGCGCTATATCAAAAAGTTTTGGAAAGTGCGCCCGACGATTGTGTTTATTGGTGACTATCATGCGCGCACCTTGCCGTCTTGGATCCCGGATGGCGGGCGCAAGGTGATCCCCTATGGTATCCCCGATATGTTTCGTCATGCAACCGAGCGCACGGAAATTTCGAAGCCGCGTGCGGTCTTTACCTCCAACCCGTTGCGCGGTCTAAACTGGTTGCTGGATTTGTGGGAACGCGACATTCGCCCCAATGCACCTGAAGCCGAACTGCACGTGTTTGGTGGCCCTAGTGTTTACGGCGCAGTTGGCGCGGATAAAGCCAAATTGATGGAAGAAATTTTCATCCGCGCAGAGGGCATGGCTGAGCTTGGTGTGGTTTTGCGTGGTCCAGCCACCAAGACCCAGTTGATTGACGAACTGCAACAGGCGCGCCTGATGTGCTATCGTGGGGATATCAACGAAACCTATTGTCTGGCGGTGGCTGAAGCGCAAGCGTTGGGTACGCCGACGGTAGTGCAGGATTTAGGGTCAATGGCAGAACGGGTCGTGGATGGTAAAACCGGTGTGGTTGCCAAGGATGATGCCGCCTTTGCCCAAGGGGCCGTTAAATTACTGACGGATGAGGCCCATTGGTTTGAACAACATAGAAATTGCCTGAAAACCCAGCGGTCCTGGGGATGGGAACAAGCCTGTGCGGCTTTTGAGGAATTGATCTAATGCGTATCCTTCAAACTATGGCAGGGGCCGAATTTGGCGGCGCCGAAGCTTTTTTTACTCGTTTGGCCATTGCGTTGCAGAAGACGGATGTTGAACAAAAAGTCATTATCCGTGAAGACCGTGGGCGCAGCCGTATCTTACGCGCGGGCGGTGTAGAACCTGTCCAATTGCCGTTTGGCGGCGCGTTTGATTTTCGCACCAAAATGGCGATCAAGGGCGAGATCCGACGGTTTAAACCCGATGTGGTGTTGACATGGATGAACCGCGCAACCAAAAAAACACCGGCAGGTCGCGGCAAATTTGTCAAAGTGGCCCGCCTTGGTGGGTACTATGACCTTAAATATTACAAAAACTGTGACCATTTGATCGGCAATACGCAAGATATCGTCGACTATCTGGTCAAAGAAGGCTGGCCCGCTGATCGCGCGCATTATTTGCCAAACTTTGTAACGTCTGAACGCGCGGAGCCGGTTTCGCGTATGGATTTATCAACGCCGGAAGATGCGCCTTTGTTGCTGTCCATGGGGCGTTTGCATGAAAATAAGGCGTTTGATACGCTGCTGCGTGCCTTGGCCCGTGTGCCGAATGTCTATTTGTGGCTGGCAGGCGAAGGCCCGTTGCGCCGCCAGTTAGAAAGTCTGGCCGAAGAACTGGGCATTCGCCCCCGCGTGCGTTTTTTGGGCTGGCGCGAAGATACGGCGGCTTTGTTTGCAGCAAGTGATGTCTACATCTGCCCATCGCGTCACGAGCCCTTGGGCAATGTGGTGCTGGAAGGCTGGGCGCAGGGGCGTCCGGTCATTGCCGCCGATAGCTTGGGGCCGGGGACGTTGATTGACCATGGTAAAAATGGCGTCTTATGTCCGGTAGATGATGACCGCGCCATGGGAGATGCGATCAAGTGGGTCTTTAGTGACGAAAGCTTTGCGCATCAACTGGCCACCAAAGGCTGGGAGACTTATCAACAGAACTTTACCGAAAAAGTGGTTGTTGAAAAGTATCTTGAGTTTTTTGACAAAGTGACAAAAAGTAACACATAAAAGAACTGTTGCACGTTCAACCGATTAAAGACCGAAAAGGCGAAAAATATGTGCGGTATTGCAGGTTTGATGACGATCGATGGCACGTCCCCTAGTGATGAAGTGCTGGATGCCTTTGCCCGTTGTCTTGCCCACCGTGGCCCGGATGGTCAGGGGCGTTTTCGCGATAAAAATGTGGCGTTGGTGCAAACCCGTTTGGCCATCATCGATCTGGAAACAGGCGATCAGCCGATTGTCGGGCCAGACGGCAATGTGATCAGTGCAAACGGCGAAATCTATAACTTTGTCGAGTTGCGCGCGGCTTTGCCTGATGTCGCCATGAAAACGGCGTCAGATTGCGAACCGCCCCTGCATTTATATGGGCGCAAAGGCTTGGCCTTTGTGGATGACCTGCGCGGCATGTTTGCGATTTCTATTTATGATGCGGAACGCGGGCGTCTGGTGCTCAGCCGTGACCCGTTTGGGATCAAGCCGCTTTATTATGCGGAAACCCAACGCGGCTTTGCCTTCGCCTCAGAACCTCAAGCCCTGATCGGGGCTGGACTGGTCAAGCCGGTGGTGCGCGATACGGCGCGCGATGCGTTTTTGCAGCTGCAATTTTCAACGGGGCGTAAAACGATCTACAAAGGGATCAAGCGGGTCTTACCGGGGGAAACTTTGGTGATTGAACGCGGCCTGATCGTTGAACATCACATGAAATATGCGCTAGAGGGGCGCAAGTCCCGTTCTATCGGTGAAGATCAAGCCATGAAGGAACTGGAAGAGGCGCTGAAGGACAGTGTGAAAGTTCATCAGCGTGCCGATGTGCCTTATGGTCTGTTTTTGTCCGGCGGGATTGATTCTTCTGCGCTGCTGTCCTTGATGGCGGAACTGAATGATAATCCGATCAAGGCCTTTACCGCGGGCTTCAGTGGTACGGATGTGCATGACGAACGCGAACATGCGCGCATGCTGGCAAAGAAAGTGGGCGCAGATCATACGGAAGTCGATTTTAATGAGCAGGACTTCCTGAACCTGCTCCCCCAAATTGCGGAAGCTATTGACGATCCTGTCGCGGATTATGCGGTGCTGCCGACTTTTAAGCTGGCGCGTGAAGCGAAAAAAGACGTTAAGGTCGTCTTAAGTGGAGAAGGCGCGGATGAACTGTTGGGCGGGTACGGGCGCTATCGGGCTTATTGTCGCCCTTGGCCGTTGCGCAAAGCAATTCGTGCGACCGGGACGTTTGATGGGTTGGGTGTCTTTAAAGGCAATATCTGTAAAGATTGGCACAAAGGCATCGCGAATGCGGAAAAGCTCGTCAAAAAGTTTCCGTGGTCCCGCCTGCAACGCGCACAAGCCATTGATTGTATCGACTGGCTGCCCCATGATTTGTTGATCAAACTCGATCGTTGCCTGATGGCAAACGGGGTGGAAGGACGCACGCCGTTTTTGGATCCGATAGTGGCGGATGCAGCCTTTTATTTGCCGGATAACATGAAGATTAAAAACAAGCTGGGCAAATCCCTGTTGCGTCAATGGTTGAACCGACGTTTGCCGGAAGCCAAGCCCTTTTCCAAGAAGCGCGGTTTTACCGTACCGGTGGGGCATTGGATCAATCGTCATGGTGATCAACTGGGCGCATTGGTTGCTGATCAGCCCGCGATTGCGGAAATTTGTGACAAAAATGCCGTTGTCACCCTATTTAAAAACGAAGGTAAAGAAGAAGGGTTCGCGGCATGGACCTTGTTATTTTATGCTTTGTGGCATCAACGCCATATCCTTCAATTCAAGTGCGATGGCGATGTGTTTGACGCGCTATCTCAACGCTAAGGAGACTGCACAATGTACGATATGATCCTCAAAGGCGGCACCTGCGCGACACTCGCGGGTATTGTCAAAACCGATGTTGCGATCAAGGACGGTAAAATCGCCGAAATCGGGGATATTGATCCATCCAAGGCCGAACAGGTGATGGATGTGACAGGTCTGCATGTCTTGCCGGGCGTGATCGACAGCCAAGTGCATTTCCGCGAGCCGGGTCTGGAACATAAAGAAGATTTGGCAACGGGTACAGCAGGTGCGGCCTTGGGCGGCGTGACAGCCGTCTTTGAAATGCCGAACACCAAACCGTCAACCATCACCGCAAAAGATATGGCGGACAAATGCCGCCGTGCGAAAAACCGTGTCTGGACTGATATCGCCTTCTTTATCGGGGCGGCGGCGGAAAATGCCGAGAATTTGCATATTCTGGAACGCGAACAAGGCGTCAGCGGCGTTAAAATCTTTATGGGAAGCTCCACCGGCAGCTTGCTGGTGAAAGATGATGCGACCCTCGCAAGCGTACTCTCCAACGGCACACGCCGCGTGGCGGTCCATTGCGAAGATGAAGACCGTTTGGAAGAACGTTTTGCGCTGGTGAAAGACGGCGCGCCTGTGCGCATGCACGCTGTATGGCGCGATGAGCAAACCGCATTCCTTGCCACCCAGCGTATCCTGCGTATTGCTAAAGGGGTGAAACGTCGTATCCATGTGCTGCACGTCACGACTGCTGAGGAAATGGAACTTCTGCCGCAATATAAAGACATTGCAACCGTGGAAGTCACACCGCAGCACTTGACCTTGAATGACGAAGCTTATGAAACATTGGGCACCAAAGCGCAAATGAACCCGCCGATCCGCGCGCAGCGCCATGTGGATGCGTTGTGGAATGCGATCAATCAGGGCGTTGTTGATTGTATCGGGTCCGACCACGCCCCGCATACATTGGAAGAAAAGGCCGCTGAGTACCCGAAAAGCCCATCCGGCATGACAGGTGTGCAGACGCTGGTGCCGATTATGTTGAACCATGTGAACAACGGTAAATTGACGCTGGAACGCTTCGTCGATCTGACAAGTGCAGGGCCGTGCCGTATTTATAACGTGGCGGCAAAAGGCCGGATCGCTAAAGGCTATGATGCGGACTTCACCATTGTGGACATGAAGGCGGAACGCACGATCACCGATAACTGGATTGCGTCACGTTGTGGCTGGACCCCTTATGACGGCATGAAGGTCAAAGGCTGGCCAATCAGCACCATCGTGCGTGGTAATGTGGTCATGCATGATGACCAGTTGATTGGGGATCCTGTGGGTGAGGCCGTTCGTTTCGCAGAATGTCTGTGAGGTCGAGATGTCCGCATCCAAATCCCATATGGAAGACCCCACTTATGAAGGCAGACGGGTAAGAAAGGGCCGGCGCATCTTTAATGAAGGTGAGGCCGGTGACTTTGCCTACATCGTTGAAACCGGCATGATCGGTATTTACAAAACAATCCAAGGGAGCGAGGTTGAGATCACGACCCTTAACCCTGGCGAGATATTTGGCGAAATTGCGGTGCTTGACGGGCAGGAGCGGTTGGCTTCTGCCATTGCCTTGGAAGATTCAACACTGATCGTGGTGGCGCCAGAGGTGTTGGAAAGCCGCATCAACGGGGCAGATAAATTTGTCAAAACCTTGTTGTCCATCTTTATGACGAACCTGCGGGAAACCCACGATACCTATCGAAATCCGGCCCATAGTTTTGATGGACATATCAAATCTATCGAGCGACATTCCCATACCATGGGGGATTTGGCCCTTCTGACCCATATTAACGGGTTTAATGAAGAAGCCTCGCCCTATCTGGTGAATATTCGTGATAACTGTGCTAAACTCTATCAGGTATCGAAAAAATATCGGACCAAGCTGTCAGATTAGACGGTTTGTTAACCTTTTTCGCATTAAATTGGCAGTGTCGGATATGTGACTCCATATATCCGACCTTTGTATCGTAAAGTTAAGAGGCGCTTATGGCGGACGATGAAGACGATGATGATCTCTCCGTAGATTGGGGAGCTGCACTTGCAGAAGATCACAACGCACCGTCTTTGGATGACGATTTAGACATGGCTGCGGCCCTTGCCGATATTGAGGCAGAGGAAGCGGCAAAGTCTTCTGCGCCCAAAAGTGACGAGATGTCCCTTGGGGATGCGCTCGGACTTGGGGGTGATCTGGAAGCGGTCTATGATGTCGAAATCAACGTTCGTGCTGTCTTGGGGATGTCCGTCATGCCCATGAGCCAGATCCTGAAACTGGGCCGTGGCGCGGTTGTGGAACTGGACCGTGGTGTCGGGGACCCGATCGATGTCTTTTCTTCGGATCAAAAAATTGCCGATGGGGAAGTTGTCGTGGTGGAAGACAAGCTAGCCGTAAGCATCGGTAATATCATGAGGTCGAAGCGAAGCCGATGAAAAGCGAGACAGATATCTATAAAACAGCCAATCAGGTTATCGAAAAATTTGGCGAGGAAGCTGCGTTATATGCAGCCATCCGGGGGGATGAATTTCAGCGTTTGGGTAATCAGGAAGGTGAAGTCCTGTGGCGCCGCATTACCCGCGCTGTTGAAGTTTTGCAAACCAAAGAACGTCCGCATTCCGCCGTTTTGCACTAAGACGGTTTATGACGGTGATAGAGGCTGAGGACTTCGCGACGTAAGTCTTCCGCCTTAATTGGCTTGGCCAGACAGTTCTGCATGCCTGCTTCTAGATAACTTTTCTGCTGTTCTTCCAGAATATTTGCGCTTAAGGCGACAATCGGTGTTTGTGCATTTGGCCCGTTAGATTGTCGGATCTCTTTTGTGGCTTCTACGCCGTTTTTGCGGGGCATCTGAATATCCATAAGGATCAGATCAAAAAGATGATCGTTCGCGATCTCAACGGCCTCTTGTCCGTTATCCGCAATCATGACGGTATGACCGGCTTTTTCCAAAATGATTTTCAAGACGTTCTGATTGACCAGATTGTCTTCCACCAACAAAAGGTTTAGCGACTGCTCAATCGGCGGTGTTGACTTGTCCGATAGTGGTCGGGATTCCTTTTTCAAGGTCGGAAAGGGAAGCTTAAGTGTAAAGGTGCTGCCCGTATCGACTGTGCTTTCAAGGCTGAGGTCGCCGCCCATAAGCTGGGCAAGCTCTCGGCAGATACTTAAGCCAAGCCCAATCCCGCCGTAGGCGCGGGTGAGGGAGTTATCAACCTGATGAAAGCGCTCAAAGACCTTGAACTGTTGCTCTTCATCCATGCCGATGCCGGTGTCGATGACGCGAAAGATCAGGCTTCGCTCCTCATTCAAGCTGATTTCGCTGTAGATGGTCACCTGGCCCTGTTTGGTAAATTTGATGGCGTTGGACACAAGATTAAATAAAATCTGGCGCAGACGCTTTAAGTCACTTTCACCAAAAGCATCATCGGGGAGTTTGCTTTCCAGATGAAGCGTTAGCCCTTTGGTGTCGGCCTCTAGCTGGAAGATGGTCTTTAGTTCGTCCATTAGATCGTGGACATCGACAAAACCTTTGTGAATGGTTGTGCGTTGTGCGGAAAGCTGCGTAAAATCAATGATTTCGTTGATAAGCGCGAGTAGATGTTCTGTTGAATGTATCGCTGTGCGGATAAAACGTTGCGTTTCATCCTTATTTTCGGCGTGATTTTCCTTAATCAGCCCCAGTGCCCCCAAAATTCCGTTCAAGGGGGTACGCAGTTCGTGGCTGACCATGGCGATAAAGTCGTTGCGGGCTCGGGCGGCTTGTTGGGCTTTTTCTTTCAGCGCGCGTTCACGTTTAATCTCCAGACGGGCGGAAAATCCGGTGACAATGAGCAATAGAACAAACAGGACTGCCAGCCCGACTGAAATGCTGATGGCCAGATTGTCACTGTTGGCCGCGATATGGGTCAGGTCCATGGTAACCTCAATGGCACCCAGAAAGGTTGACTGATCCATAATCGGCAGATAGGCGGTCGCGATGACTTGGTCGCTATCGGATTGGCGGCTTAGTAGAACGATCTTTTCTCCTTTTGCGACCTGACTGGTGAAAAAGGGGGCTTCGTTTACATCTCCGATTTCCTGAAAGTCCTTAGACCAGACGATGGAACGATCGTGGTCGTAAATTTTGAACCAGATCACGTTGCCGACATTTTTTGCGGTGCTGAGGGTCTGGATATCCTGAATGGTCGGTGGCGCCCCGCGTAAAATATGGTCGAGATCGCGCAAATCACGTTTCACAAATTGCGCCCAGGCAAGACTTTCAGACCGCGCCTGATCTTCTAACATCTCTTCTGCGATGCTGGTGACGAGAAACCAGGTTCCCGTAATGGCGAAAATACCAGAGAGAAGGATTATCAGCAAAAGTCTGGTGCCCATCTAGGAAACCCTTTTGACAAAGTCGTTATTGGCGAAGAAAGCTGAAATCAAAATCAACTATCCCTCATGATTTTATCCACGTGTGATTGAGTTATTTTTAGGGCATTTTAGGGTAACACCCAAGAACTATATAGCAAGGTCCCTTAACTTTTAATCTGATGGCAGGAAGCGGGAATAGTTGACATATAATTTGGCGCCTTATAATTTGATATCAATTTAATAAGGGGAAATCGAAATGGTGACATTAGAGCAAAAGTATTGCGCTCTTCTTGGCGTTGCGCAGGAAAAAGGACAGGCGGATCTCAGCAAGATGAAGGCGTGTTTCGAGGTGTTGGCCCTTGCGTCGGCAATCGATCGGGCTTGTGCGCGTCGATTGGCGCCTTATCAGTTGTCAGAGGGAAAATTTATAGTGTTGTTTTTGTTGCAGCAGATGCCGCAAGGGGGCGCGCCGAATGAACTTGCCGAACGCGCGGGTGTGACGCGCGGGACCATCACAGGGTTGTTGGATGGATTGGAACGCGATGGTTATATCAGCCGTCAGCAGGATGCTACAGACCGTCGCCGTTTGATCGTGCGATTAAGTCCGCAAGGGGAAGAGGTTGCGGCTAAATTAGGGGAAGAACACAGTCGTTGGATTGGATCACTGTTTGAGGGTTTTTCCGAGGAAGATTTCAAGGTGTTGAGCCCCTTGCTCAATCGGGTGTGGAAGACATTGGAAGAGGATGACGTGATATGACGCGGGTCGGGGAGCGCAAACGGGTTTCGGACATCACACCGGAACGGCTGGCCCAGTTGAACCGTGGTGAAGCGGAGGCAACGGTTTTAACCGAATGTCTTGCTGTTGATTTTGCCCATCTCATGTGGACCGTGTTGCCGGATATCGGTTCTGAGTCGCTGGAGCGCATGAAAGCGGCTGCGACGCAAGGCATTACCCGTCGTATGGCCTTGGCGGCAGACCTTATTTTAGCCCGATATGGACAAGAAAAGCAGGCGGAGCTGACGTCTCACCCCTCCGATACTGTGCGCGGATGGGCGTGCTATGTACTCGCGGCAGTAGCGGATTTGTCGCTACAGGCGCGATTGGACTTGATGCGGACACTTGCGGATGATGCTCACTTTGGGGTGCGGGAGTGGTCGTGGTTGTCACTGCGCCCCCATCTTGCCGCTGAGTTGGAGACGAGTATAGACCTCCTGTCCGCATGGACGCATGACCCTTCAGAACGTATCCGCCGCTTTGCCTGCGAAGCGTTGCGCCCCCGCGGGGTCTGGTGCGCTCACCTGAAGACTCTAAAGACAACACCGGAGCTTTGTTTACCTGTTTTAGATCCATTGAAGGCTGATCCGGCCATTTATGTGCAGGACTCGGTTGCCAATTGGCTCAACGATGCGAGCAAGGATCAACCTGATTGGGTCGCAAGCCTGTGTCAACGCTGGATGCGCGAAACTACAAGTGCTGAAACAGCCCGCATATGTAAACGCGCTTTGCGCACGATTCATAAGTTGAATTAGTTCCGATCTGATCTGACAGTCCTTCTTGCAAAAAGGAAGGGTTACCCGTTTTGATGGAGGTGAGAACCTTTAAACATCAAAACACCAAGAGGTAACCCTATGCTTTAAAGTAACGAAAGAATCATCAAACATAAAGTCGGACTTCTCAATCTGGCAGAAGAACTCGATAACGTGTCCAAGGCTTGCAATGTCATGGGCTTTTCCAGAGATACCTTTTACCGCTATAAGGCCGCCGTTGATGAAGGCGGTGTTTCTGCTCTTTTCGAAAAGAGTAGAAACACACCGAACCTCAAAAATCGCGTCGACCAGATGACGGAAGATGCTGTCATTGCCCATGCCATCGAATATCCTGCACATGGGCAATTACGAGCCAGTAATGAACTGGACCCGTTCCCTAAAAGTGGAGAGCACTTTCTCCGTTTAGGCGACCTTCATTTCGAATTGCATTGGACTGATATTTCCTAAATATGAATGTCGGCGTTTTGAATTGTAGAACCTGTTAATATATCCAAACAGGGCTTTTTCTGCCTGTTCTCGTGTTTGTAATTTCATTCTCCAGATTAATTCAGCTTTCAAAGATTTGAAGAATGTCTCAACAGTGGCATTATCATAACAATTACCTTTGCCTGACATAGAAGCCTTGCAGGCATGTTTTCTGAGAAATTTCTGGTAGTCGTGCGAGTAATATTGACTTCCACGATCTGGATGGAAGATCACGCCTTCAGGCGGTTGACGTAAAGCGATCGCCCGTTGTAGGGCATCAATCACCAGTTTGCGTTTTAAGCGTTTACTTGTCGCCCAGCCAATGACACGGCGGGAATAAAGATCAATCACAACGGCCAAGTACAGCCAGCCCTCTGCTGTCTTGATA
>NZ_JHYO01000017.1 GCF_000688235.1 Terasakiella pusilla DSM 6293
CGTCAATCGCTTGCTTGCCCAGGAACACCATGTCCGGGCTTTCTTTTTCCACGATGCCTTTGAGGATTTTGGCAACTGCCAACGGCTCCAGCTCGTCATCGGTTTCAACCAAAATGCCACGGTCTGCACCCATCGCCAAAGCGGTACGGATGGTTTCCTGACATTTTTTCTCCCCCATAGAAACGACAACAACTTCCGTTGCTGTGCCCGCTTCTTTCAGGCGAATGGCTTCTTCAACAGCGATTTCGTCAAATGGGTTCATGGACATTTTGACGTTTGCCGTTTCAACTCCCGTGTTGTCCGGCTTTACGCGGACATTCACGTTGTAATCAATGACGCGCTTTACGGCGACGAGAACCTTCATGGAACTATCTTTCAAAATAAGGCGGAAAAACATTCATTTTCAAACCTTGTAACTTACAGCCTCTCTTGTGTCAATATGCAAAATTTAATTCCGTATAGTGGAATTTTAATTTTTGATCTGCTAGTCTGCCTACAGAACGAAATTAAGAAAAGAGAAGTACAATTATGAATGAAGATCTCGCGCAATTGATCACCCTGCTTGTCCCTCAGAAAATCAATGACGGCCTGTATGAAGCCACCAACGTCCCTTACAACAGACATCATATATTTGGCGGGCAGATTATCGCCCAGTCCGTCTCTGCCGCCATGCAGGAAAGCCATCAGGACATGCTCATTCATTCATGTCATGCCTATTTCCTACGCATGGGAAAACGCGATCAAAACGTACAGTTTAACGTGCAATTGATCAGGCAGGGCCGCAGCTTCGCCACACGCCGTGTCACGGCCCTACAAGACAACAAACCCATTTTCGAAACCCTGCTCTCCTTCCAGAAAGCACAGGAAGGACTGGCCTTTCAGAAGCCCATGCCTGACGTTACCCCGCCGGAAGAACTCGAAGATGAAATGCTCCGTTGGAACGCGCATCCAAAAGTGCGGGACATCCCCGACTTGTTGAGAACCTTCTTGCCTTTGGATGTTCGTCATTGCGGTCCGATGGATTGGTTTGAAAAAGAGCCAGCCTCCCCCAAAACCGGACTTTGGATTAAAACCAAAGATAAACTCCCCGATGATCCAAGCCTGCATAAGATCATCCTGTCTTATTTATCCGACCTGATGCTGTGTGCCGCCGCCCTGCGCCCCCATGGGCTGACGTTTCAATCGCCCAACCTGCATGGGGCCAGCTTGGATCACGGTCTTTGGTTCCATGACGAGTTTCGCGCCGATGAGTGGCTGTTCTATCAACAAGAAGGCCTTTGGTCCGGTGGGTCACGCGGCTTGAATCAGGGGACAATCTATACCCGTGATGGCCGACATATCGCCAGCACCATGCAAGAAGGCCTCATGCGCTACACCGGTGAGCTACCGGATCACACCAACAGAAGCTAAGAAAAGCACAAAACTAAATGAGACGATCACACCCAGAACACAATAAACCGTATTCCAATCGAAGGTTAAGTTCTTGGGTGTGCATCCCGTCACCGCCCCGACCATCACTGCTGATAAGGTAATGGGCGCGATGTTGAGGGCCAAGGCCCAGCCGCCCAACAAAGACAGGGCCAAGACATAAGACGAAATTTCAAAAACAGGGGTGGAGCTTAAGGTGGTCGCGATAAACGTCACCGTGATGAGCGGACCAATCCCTAAAATCGCAAAGAGCGGGATCGCACACATGGCCGCAAACGCCAGCAACATCCCCGTCAGTCCTGTATAGGACACAAAGGCCGCCAGCTGTTCCTGCTTCAAAAAGCTGGAGAGAATAACCCCGACCAGACTTGCCGCTGCAATCACCGCCACCTCGGAATGTAATCGACCCAGCCCTTCAGACAGATCATTTTTCAGGGTATTCAGAAAACTGCCCGCTTGGCGCTGTGTCATATAAAGCCAGACCAGCGCAAAGATCGGTGCACAGATCATGATGGCCAAGGGAAGTTGACCACTTAAAAACCGGCTCAGCACCGCGGCCATACAAAAGAGGATCACCACCAACAACATAAATTCAAATGCCGGTCGCCAACTTAATCCTGTTTCTAAAGGGAAAGAGGGACGGGAAGGTAAATTGCGGTGGGTTGCAAAATCCAACATCCATCCCACACCAAGCAAAATCATCGCCAGCGTAAAACTTAAAGGGACCAGCTTCGTCCAATTCAGCCCCGGAATACTCGCTAGAATCAAGGCGATTGTAATAGAAAAGGGCGAGGCCATCGGAATGGTAGAAAAACCGCGATGGAGCGCAAGGCTCATACGTTTGCGCCGTATATCCTGAACCCTTTGGTTCCCGCCCGCCGCTTCAAGGGTGTTGCCTTGGTTGATCATCTGTCCGACCAGATTGATGGTGCCGAAACTCAAAATTACGCCCATAACCACGCTGCCGTAAGACAACATCCCATAACGCACGGAAGGTTTTTGGTTAATCAGCAGATGGCTGACTTTATTGATGAGGGCAGAGTTTTTAGCCGCCACCCGCAAAAACACCATGGAGACAAGGAAACTTGCAAACATGGTTGCGCGCGCCAAGGCCTTCAAGACAATCTGCGTATCTTCTTTCCAGACAAGGGCGGCCACAATCGCCACCAAGGCCGCACCAATAAGAATGCGTCCTCCCCCATTTATGAACTTCCATTGCAGGATAAAAAAGCCACTTAAAAAGACCACACTGGCATAAAGCGACCCCTGCCAGCCCAGTAACTGAAAACCCAGTACAGTGGCGAGCAAGGAAAGACATAAAAGGGGGACAACAAATCTCATGGCATCACTTTTCGCATTGGTCCGCACTCATATCATGCAGTTTACGCTTCAGGATTTTCCCAGTGGAACTCGCAGGCAGAGCGTCCAAAATCGTGATTTGGCTCGGACGCTTATAAGCCGTCAGATGTTCCTTACAATAGGCGCGGATATCTTCAACACTAACATCAGCACCCGCATGAACCTGTACAAAGGCATGAACCTGTTCATTGCCGGGGACTTGCACGCCGATCACGGCTGACTGGGTAATGTAGGGATGGCGGTTGAGCGTGGCTTCCACCTCCGCCGGATAAACGTTAAAGCCCGATTGCACGATCATTTCTTTTGTCCGTCCGGCGATAATGATGTTGCCATCTTCATCCAGACGAGCAAGGTCTTGTGTGTTAAACCAGCCATCCGCCGTCAAAACCTTTTGGGTCTCCGCCTCATTTCGGAAATAGCCCTTCATGACGTTGGGTCCGCGCGCCCACAACTCACCTGTTTCGCCAGCCGCGACCTCATTGCCCGAGCCATCAATAATTTTAATCTCGACACCGGGGATGGGACGACCGACGGAGCAGTTTTTCAAACCTTCATTCAAGCGGGCTTGGGAGATCGTCGGGCTTGTTTCTGTTAAGCCATAACCATTATGAAGAGGCATCCCGAAGAAATGCTCTGTCTTTTCTTTGGTTTCCGGGTCAAGCGGCGCACCGCCTACGGAAATATAGCGTAATTTTAAATCCGCAAGGTCGAACTCATCGGACTTCAAGGCTTCAATCATCACGGAATACATCGGCGGCACGCCTTGGAAGACCGTCACATCCCAATCACGCAACGCGCTGAGACATTTACGCACTTCAAAACGTGGCTCCAGATAAATCGTTGCCCCGGCAAACAAGCCCCCCATACAGGTTGAGCACAATCCGAACGCATGAGAAATCGGCAACACCGCATAGACAACATCATCCGCCGACAAGCCGCGCATCGCACCGGAGACAGCCCCAATGAACGCCACGTTGCGGTGGGTCAACATGACGCCTTTTGGCTTGCCTGTCGTACCTGAGGTGTAGATCATGGCACAGACTTGTGCGCTGCCTTTTTCTTCCACCACCTCTGGCTCACCGACTGTGCGGGCTAACAGACTAAACGTGCCCAAGCTCAAAACATCCTGCGAAACTGCGCCCAGCTTGTCAGCATGATTGGTCGCTTCTGGTGAGACGGCAGTGAAGAAGAGAACCAGACGAGGATCACAATCGTCGATAATCGCTTGCAACTCCCCCGTCATCATACGGGCATTCACAAGGGCAGCCCACACATTCAATTCACTGGCCGCCAGTAAAAAAGCCACACCTGCGCGGCAGTTTTCCAACACCAACATAAGTCGATCGCCGGGCACCACGCCTTTGTCTTGCAGGTAGGATTTTGCTTCTTCAATCGCTTGTCCAAGTTCTGCATAGGTCCACGCGCCAGCGGCCTCAACAAGAGCAAGTTTATCAGGTGATGTGTTAATGTTATTTTTTACTTTATGACTTACTCTTTCTGGCAGAGCCTCGAAGATTTCTTGCGCTGTTTTCCCTGTTAAGATTTCATCACCAGCGATCATTTTTTCCTCACTTATTTTTCAAGATTTACCCACACCATAATCAAGCGGCATATTCTTGTAAATAGAATTTAATACCGCATATTAGAATTGAAATTCATTTTTTAGAATCAATTATTGAAAAATCCTGTGAACTCTGTTTGAATATATAACATTCTACATAGCAGAATTAATTTCCGCATACTGCAATTTCAGCTTTAAACAGAAAATCAATAAAAGGGAACCTTCACACATGTCGGCTGTTACATACGAACTTCTGGAAGATATCGGCATCATTACTGTCAACAATCCCCCGGTCAACGCCCTCTCGCACGCCGTGCGCGACGGCCTTCAAAAAGCCGTACAGACGGCCCAAACCGATGACAGCAAAGCTATACTGATCCTGTGTGAAGGCAAAACCTTTATTGCTGGCGCTGATATTTCAGAATTTGGACAGCCGCCCAAAGCCCCGTTGTTACCTGATGTGATGACCACAATTGAACAATCGCAAAAGCCTGTTGTTGCCGCCCTTCACGGGACAGCTTTGGGTGGCGGTTTTGAAATTGCCCTGTCCTGCCACTACCGCTGCGCCGTCCCCAGCGCCAAAGTGGGCCTGCCCGAAATTAAACTGGGCCTGCTGCCCGGTGCTGGCGGCACACAACGCGCGCCGCGTCTGGCAGGTGTCAAAAATGCTCTTGATCTGATGATTTCCGGCAACCCGATTGGGGCTAACACAGCAAAAGACTATGGCCTGATTGACCATGTCCTTGACGCAGCCGACTTAAAGCAATCCGCCCTGTCTTATGTAAAAGAACTGCTCGCAAATGGCAAAGGTCCGCGTATGACCAGCGCCCTGACTGTGGAGACAAGCGATTTAGAAGACACGTTCTTTGACGATTATAAAAAATCGATTGCCAAGAAAACCAAAAACCAAATCGCACATAATCATATCGTCGATTGCATCGAAGCCAGCATTAAACTGCCCTTCGAAGACGGGATGAAAAAGGAACGCGCCTGTTTTCTGGAATGTCGCACCTCTTCCCAATCAAAAGCCCTGCGCCATATCTTTTTTGCGGAACGCCAGGCGCGCAAAGTTGAGGCGATCCCCAAAGAAACACCGATCCGCGACATTCAACGTGTCGGCGTCATCGGCGGTGGCTTGATGGGCTGTGGCATTGCCATGAACTTTGCCAACGCCGGTATCCCCGTCACCTTGTTGGAAATTAACCAAGACGCATTGGATAAAGGTCTAAAGGGGCTGGAAAAGATTTATCAAGGTGCGGTTAAAAAAGGCAAATCCACCCAAGAAGCCGCGGACAAATGCCTCTCCCTCATCACAGGGACAACCCATTACGATGATTTCAGCGATGTTGATCTGGTGATCGAAGCCGTCTTTGAAAGTATGGATGTTAAAAAACAAGTCTTCGGCAAACTGGATGAGGTCTGTAAAGACGGGGCGATCCTTGCCTCCAACACATCCTACCTTGACATTAACGAGATTGCCCAAGCGACCAAACGCCCGCAAGATGTGATCGGCCTTCACTTTTTCAGCCCCGCCCACATCATGAAATTGCTGGAGATTGTGCAAGCCGACAAAACCGCCGATGACGTGGTTGCGACCTCCATGAAGATGGCTGCGCAGATTAAAAAAAATCCGGTTCTGGCGAAAGTTTGCTATGGCTTTATCGGCAATCGCATGCTGCGCCAATACCTGCGCGAAGTTCAGATTTGTCTGCTGGAAGGGGCGTTGCCCCAACAGATCGACAAAGCCATGATGGACTGGGGCATGGCAATGGGGCCGTTGATGGTTGCAGATATGGCTGGCCTCGACATCAGCTACAAAGCACGCCAAGAACTGACACTGGAACAAAAGGGCGATCCGCGCAGCTACCGCATCGCCGATGTGTTGGTTGAAGCTGGACGTTTGGGACAAAAAACCAACGCAGGCTATTACGCGTATGACCCGGAAACCCGTCAACGCACCGAAGATCCGGCCGTTGTTGAGATCATCGAACGCGTTGCGGCGGACCTAAATGTCAAACGCGCGCCTCTCAGTGATGACGAAATTCGCACCCGCCTTCTGCTCACCTTAATCAACGAAGGTTATAAAATTCTGGAAGAAGGGATTGCCCAACGCGCAAGCGATATCGATGTGGTCTACTGCTTCGGCTATGGCTTCCCAAGCTATCGCGGTGGCCCGATGTTCCAAGCTGAAGAAATGGGCTTGGACAAGGTTCTTGACCAGATCAACGCGTATAAAGAAACATTGGGCGCACAATATTGGACAGCCTCTTCCTTACTTGAAGACTTAGCTGCAAAAGCCAAGGAACAGGGAGCCGCCTAAGATGACAACACACACGACATCTATCGCCACCCCCTTAACGGAGATGTTCAATCTCCGCCTGCCCGTCATTGCGGGCGGGTTGATGTGGCTGTCCGATGCAAACTATGTCAGCGCCGCCGCGCGTGCTGGCATTCTTGGCTTCATTACCGCAGCAACCTTTCCCGATGATGATGACTTGCGCGCGGAAATTCGCAAATGCCGCGACATGAGTGAAGGCAACATCTTTGGCGTCAATGTCTCTATGCTGCCCAAACTTGTCCCCGGCGAAAAAACTGAAGATGTCTTTCGCCTTATTATTGAAGAAGGTGTCAAGGTCGTCGAAACATCAGGACGCAATCCCGAAGCCTATCTCCCCATGCTGAAAGAAGCAGGCGTCAAAGTTATTCATAAAGTCCCGGCGGTTAAATACGCCATCAAAGCCCAGTCCCTTGGTGTTGATGCGGTTTCCATCGTTGGCGCGGAATGTGGCGGGCATCCGGGCATGGATATGATCGGCAGCTTTGTCAATTCTGCCATGGCGCTTGAGCAGCTCGACATCCCGTTTATGATTGGCGGGGGTGTCGGTCACGGTGCCCAGATTGCCGCTGCCCTGACCATGGGCGCGGCCGGTGCGGTGATTGGTACCAAATTCCTTGTGGCCGAGGAAATCTGGGCCCACGAAGATTATAAACAACGCCTGATCGCCGCGAAAGAAACCGACACCGCCCTGATCATGTCCAGTATTAAAAATACAGTTCGTGCCTTGGCAAACGACACAACGGCAGAAGTCCAAACGATCGAGCGCACGGAAGACAATATCACCATCCAGCGCCTTTTGCCCCTGATCAGCGGACAAATCGGCAAGAAAGCCTATGAAACAGGTGATTGTTCCAAAGGGGTTCTCTCCGCAGGCCATTCACTCGCCTTCGTTCACGCCATTGCGCCGCTGAACGACATTGTCACGGAGTTAGAGACACAGGCCCTCCAAGCCATAGAACGTGCCGCCTCCCTTCATGCCACTTTAAAAATGAGCAAGGCTTCCTGACATGACGACTTCTCCTTACATTGATATTTCCGTCACCGACAAGGTCATGACCATCCGCATGAACCGACCGGAAAAAAAGAACGCCATCAACATAGATATGTACCACACCATGCGCGCGGCCCTCACCGATGCGGCTACCCGTGAGGATGTGCACGTCATTTTGCTCTGCGGACTGGAAGACAGCTTCACCGTGGGCAACGACCTTGCCGACTTCAACACCCGAAAAGATGGGGAACTTTCCCCGGGTGTTCAGTTCCTGCTCGCCCTGCATAAAGCTCAAAAGCCGATTATCGCTGCCGTCAGTGGCTATGCAGTCGGGATCGGCACGACCGTTCTGTTACATTGCGATCTTGCCTATGCGTCTGACACGGCGCGCTTTCGCATGCCGTTTATTAATCTCGGCATCTGCCCGGAAGCGGGATCAACACTCCTTCTCCCCAACATGTCCGGCCATACAAAAGCAGCCGAACTCTTTATGTTCGGGGACTTCTTTGATGCAGCAGAAGCAAAAGCCTGCAACATCATCAACGCCATTTCCGATAAGGGGGATGTGACCAGCTATGCCCATGAAAAGGCCGTCCTACTCGCCCAAAAACCCTTAAGCGCCCTGATCGAAACCAAACGCCTGATGAAGGCCACCCATCACCCCGCGACAGAAGACCGCATCCTCGACGAAATGGAAATTTTCGGCCGCCTTCTCAAAAGCGAAGACTCCCAAAACGCCCGTAAGGCCGCCCTCAAATAACGACAAGGCGAAACGAACAGAACAAGGCTCCCTCCCCCATCTGGAGAGGGAGCCTTTTTGTGAGCTGAGTTACCCCACAAGATCACGGATGCTCACATAGTCAATCTTGCCTGTCCCCAAGAGCGGGATTTTATCGACAGGGTGAATGACTTTGGGGACCATGAGCTCAGAGAGCCCCTGTTCTTTGGCATAAGCCAACAGGTCTGCGCGCTCAGCCGTTTGATGATCCGTGACAAGGACAAGTTGTTCGCCTTTTCTTGCATCCGGCACGGCAACAACCCCATGTTGGGCATCGGGCCAGACCTCGGCGGCGTGTGCTTCCACCGCACCAAGGGAGACCATCTCGCCTGCAATTTTGGCAAAGCGTTTGGCGCGCCCGCTGATTTTAAGAAAACCTTCTTCATCGATCTCCACAATATCGCCCGTATCGTACCAACCTTGATCCGGCGTTTCCAAGACACCGGGGTTGCTTTCTTTCATATAGCCCAGCATCACATTTGGCCCTTTGACGATCAGGCGCCCACCCCGCACAATCCCGTCCACAGGTTCCAGCTTATACTGAATCGCGGGCAGCAAGCGTCCGACCGTCTCCGCCTTAAAGTGCATGGGGGTGTTGGTTGCAATGACGGGGGCCGTTTCGGTTGCGCCATAGCCTTCAAGAATACGAATGCCGAATTTCTCCGACCAGATTTTGCGGGTTTCCTCCTGAACTTTTTCAGCGCCCGCAAACAAATAACGCACACTATAAAAATCATAAGGGTGAGCCACACGCCCATAGCCGCGCAAAAACGTATCGGTGCCAAACATGATGGTCGAATTGGTGTCATAGACCAGTTCCGGCACAATCCGGTAATGCAGGGGGGACGGATACATAAACGTCTTCACCCCCGACAGGATCGGCAACAACGTCCCACCCGTCAAGCCAAAGGAATGAAAGACAGGCAAAGCATTAAAGACCGTATCTTGCGGGTTAAAGTCCACCCGTGCGCCCAGCTGCAAACGGTTGGCTTGCAGATTTTTATGGCTCAGGACAACCGCCTTCGGTGCGCCTTCTGATCCTGAAGTAAAGAGGATCACAGCGGCCTGTTCGGCTTCGCCCACGACCCCTTTATAGGCAAGAGAGGGGAAGGTGCGCGCCATGAAGCCAGAGAGTTTATCCGCCAAGCTCACATCAGCTTTCACATCCTCCAGATAAATGATCTCCACATGCTCTGCCAATTGATCAACGGCTTCTTGCAGTTTTGCCATCTCGACAAATCGGCGCGAGGTCAAAACCTGCTGGATACAGGCTGTCTGACAGGCCGAGATCATATTTTTTGACCCGGCGGAAAAGTTCAACATCGCAGGCACGCGCTTGGCGGCTTGCAGGGCAAAAAACGTCACCACTGCCCCGTTGGAATTGGGCAACAGCACCCCGACGGGTGCGCCTGTGGCACAGCGTTTTTTCAAAACCTTGGCAAGCACGAAACTGCCAAGAACCAAGCGATCATAACTTAGGGGCGCACGCTCAATATCTTCTACGGCTTCGGCCTTTTTGCCAAAAATCTCGCGGGCCTCCAGTAAAGAGGAAAACAGGGTCTGATGACGATTGCAGGTCTCAAAGATCATGCCCGACATTTCATCATAAAGGGCAGCACCGACTTTTTGGCGACGCGCCCGGCCCATGACCTCTGCCGGCACATCAAAACGGCGCGGTTCTTGGATCGTGATGGTGATTTTCGGGAACCAACGCAGACGCAACTTACCCCGCAGCTTTGAGAAGATGGAGAATTGCGCCCCATCAATACGCACCGGCACAAGGTCCGCATCGGCCTTGTCCGCGATCATACCCGGCCCTTCATAGATCTTCATCAAGGCACCGGTCAGGGTGATACGTCCTTCGGGGAAGATGACGCACTGTTTGTCTTTTTTGACTTCATTGATCAGCGCTTTGGTCGCCATGGGATTGCGCGGATCCAAGGCAAAGGCATCGACAAACTTCAAAAACGGTTTCACCCACCATTTGGTCGCCATTTGGGTATTGATGGCAAACATCGGCTTGTTCGGCAAAAATGCCCCCAACAACACCCCGTCCAGAAAGGACACATGATTGACCACGATCACCGCGCGCTTACCGGCCTTTACCATATTCTCCAGCCCCTTGACCTCAACACGGTAAAGGGCTTTCAAGATTACGGCAAAACAGACACGTAAAAAGTCAAACGACAGCAGTTTACAGATATAAAGCGCCGCAATCACATTGCCGATCATCATCAACAAAAAGATACCACCAAGGCTGGCCCCCATAGCCAACATCCCCGTCACGACCCCGGCAGAAACCACCATAAACAAGGCATTCAGGATATTGTTTGCCGCAACCACACGCGCGCGTTTATCCTCGGCACTTCCCTGCTGCATGATGGCATACAGCGGGACAATATAAAGCCCACCACAGATCGCCAAAGCCAACAGGTCGGCAATAAGACGCACGTTTTCAAGTTGACTGACAAAGCTTATTAGCCCGGCGTTTTGCACCGCGGGTACATACCCTTCACACGCGAGATAGAGATCAAAAGAAAACACGGCCATCCCGATGGCAGCGAAAGGCACATATTTTGCCGATACTTGCCCAGCCAGCAGACGGTTACACAGCACCGACCCCAGCGCAATCCCAAGGGAAAAGAGGGTTAAAAACAACGTGACGATCGCTTCGTCCCCCGCAAGCACATCTTTTGCCAAGGTCGGGAACTGGGACAGATACGTCGCCCCCACCAGCCAAAACCATGAAATCCCCAGGATTGATAAAAACACCGGACGGTTTTTAGACACATCCGAGACAATCCGAAATGTTTCGCTGACAAAATTGGGGTTAATTTTAAGCGATGGATCACTGATCCCCGCCTTTGGAATCGATAAGCTAAAGGCAAACCCCAAGATCGCGCAAACCATCAACAAAACGGACACCACAGTCACGCCTTGGCCTGACATCATCAACACCCCGGCGGCAAGACTGCCGGACAGGATCGCGATAAAGGTTGCCGCTTCGATCAAACCATTACCGCCAACCAGTTCTTTCTCCCCTAAATGGGCGGGGAGAATCGCGTATTTTAGGGGGCCGAAAAAGGCTGATTGCGTCCCCATCAAAAATAAGGTCGCCAACAAAAAGGACGTGTGAGCCGACACAAGAGCCGCCGTACCCAGCGCCATAATCGCAATTTCCGCCAACTTACAGAACTTGATCAAACGTGCCTTTTCGAACTTGTCCGCCACTTGTCCCGCAAGGGCAGAAAACAGAAAGAACGGCAGAATAAACAGGCCTGCTGCCAGTGTAATCAGGATTTGACTCTCGCTGCCCACGTCACCCATCAATCGAAACGAGATCAACAGGACCAGTGCGTTTTTAAACAGATTGTCATTAAACGCCCCGAAAAACTGGGCCACAAACAACGGCAGAAAACGGCGGGTTTTTAACAGGTGTCGCAGATTATTTTGCATAATTCCTACTCCAATCATCGCCCTATTGGGCAGGGGCGCCAAGGCGGGCAAGGGTCGCATCTTCAAACGCACTGACGAATGCGGACAAGCCGTCCTGTATGCGATCAATTAGGTTTGCAAGACTTGAAACAATCGTGGCGCCTAAGCTCAGGTCATAGACGCAGACCAAAGCCAACAGAACGCAGGCCATCTTTAAGACCCGCTTGCGATTTTGAATAAAACAGTGCTTTTGCATTTCACCCTCCTTTGGGAAGCCATCTTGCCTTCAGATTTAAATGAACAATGATCAATTGTCAATGAACATCGTTCATTTAATCCCCCCCCTCATGAAAAAGAAAACATCTGGACAAATGAACATTATTCAATTACCTTTTATTGAACATCGTTCATTTCTTCACCAAATCACTTGGAAATGACATACTCTTCTGGAAAACAACGATTTTGTTTTTCACGCCACTGTAAATTCGCTATTTTCCCCAAGAGGAAAAAAATGAGTACAATCAAATCAACAGCCCCCCGACAGCCTGCACGCCCCATCCGGATCATCGCCACCGGCAGCTTTGTTCCTGCCCACTGCGTCACATCCCAGCAGATTGATCAGCGCACAGGACAGGCTTTCGGCACCACCCAACAGATCACAGGCATTCAGCAACGCTATTTTGCCGGGGAGGAAACCTCCTCCCAAATGGCGGCGAAGGCGGCGATAGAGGCCCTCAAGCGCGCAGATTTAAAGGCGTGCGATCTTGATTTGATTGTCTCGGCTTGCGCGATCATGGAACAACCGATCCCGACCCAAAGCGTCCTGATCCAACAGCATTTAGGATTGGCAGGAACGGGGACGGCAACCCTTGACCTCAACGCGACCTGCCTCAGCTTTTTATCCGCGTTTGATACCGTATCCTATCTGGTTGCCAGCGGCAGATACCAACGCGCGCTTATTGTCTCCAGCGAAATCCCCTCACGGGGGTTGGATTGGAATACGCCCGAAATTTGCGGTAATTTTGGCGATGGGGCCGCAGCGGTGATTATCGAACAAGCGGGCGAGACAACGTCCGCCATCTTAGGCGCGCACTTTGAAACCTATTGCGAAGGCGCACAGCTCAACGAACTGCAATCGGGCGGGACAGGACGCGATATCCATAAAGATCTGAGCCATTTTTTAGACGGGGCCGTGTTTAAGATGAACGGTCCCGCCTCCTATAAACTGGCGACCAAGCTCTATCCCAAATTCCTGAAAAAATCTCTCACGCTGTGTGGATGTGACTTAAACGGTCTTGATCTGGTCATCCCCCATCAAGCCAGCGTGGAAGCTTTGGATCGTCTGGTCCGGCTCACCCGCGCAGCCCCTGAGAAAGTCGTTAATATCATCAAAGACTATGGCAACCAAATCTCTGTTTCCATCCCCATGGCCTTACATCATGCGATTATATCAGGCAAACTGCATCGGGGAGACACAGCCCTTTTAACCGGCACCGCGGCGGGATTAAGCCTGGGGGCTATGGTGGTGAGGTACTGATGAAAAAAGCATTGATCACAGGGGCAACCGGATGTGTGGGCCGCCATCTTTGTGACCACCTGATCAAACACGGCCACCAAGTCACAGGGACCGGGCGCAACGCTGCGATTGGCCGGAAGCTCCAAGACTTGGGCGTGACCTTCCTTGAGGGGGATTTAACCACGCTGGACCTTGATCCCCTCTTTAAAGACCAGCCTGACATCGTCTTTCATTCTGCCGCCTTTTCCTCTGCATGGGGTAGACGGGAAGACTTTTTTAAAATCAATGTCAGCGCCACAAAACGCCTGTTTGATGCCGCCAGCCGCCACAAGGTCAAACGCTTCGTCTTCCTGTCCAGCCCCTCGATTTATTTTAACTTCACCGACCGCTACAATCTGCGCGAAGATGCACCCTTGCCCGCAACCCCGGTCAATGCCTATGCCGAAAGTAAGATCGCGGCGGAAAACATGCTCCTGACCTCACCCTTTAACGGGACACAACGGATCATCCTGCGCCCGCGCGGTATCCTCGGGCCTTACGATTCTGCGCTTGCGCCGCGCTTGGCCCAAGCCGTCCAAAATGGCCCCTTGCCCAGATTGCGCGGCGGGCAAGCCTTGGTTGACTATACCTGCGTTCAAAACCTCGTTCACGCTCTCCACCTCTGCGCGGCACATACAGGCGATTTGGATGGGCATATCTTCAATATCAGCAATGATGCGCCTGTGACCGTCCAAACGCTTTTGCAAAAATCCTTGAACGCCCTTGACCTCAAGGCTACATGGCTGCCCGTACCCGTTTGGCTTGCCCGCGCCCTTGCCCGCTTTGGGGAAGCCCGCGCAAGACGTGATCCGGCGTTTAAAGAACCCCGCATCACCGAATATGCCATTGGCTTGCTGGCCTATGGACAAACCCTTGATATTACAGCAGCAAAAGACGTCCTCGGCTATCGGCCCGTTGTCACCCTAGATGAAGGGTTAGCCAGCCTCAAAGACTGGTGGAGGACGCGACATGACGACTAAAATCACCATCAAATCATCGGGCAGTTGCAGCAGCTACGCCAAACTTGCCGCTAAAACCCAAAAGCTGGAAAAGGTCCATTTCCCCGCCCACTTTGGTGTGATCCAACAGCCGGAAAAAACCATGCTGTTTGACACAGGGTACGCCCCACGCGTGGATGATATTTTCCAAAGCTTCCCTTATCAGCTCTACAAACTTTTGCTGCCCACACACATTGAGGAAAGCGGATCAGTTAAAGCCTACCTCCAAAGCCAAGGCATCGGGGGGGAGGCGGTCGAGCTGATCCTGATCTCCCACTTTCATCCCGATCATATCGGTGGGTTAAAAGACTTTCCAACCGCGCAATTTCTCTGTGCCAAAGAAGCATGGGACTTTGTGAAAGATCGCCGCGGCCTGCGCGCCCTTTCCCAAGGCTTCCTGCCGCAACTGATCCCTGACGATTTTGAAAACCGCCTGTCGTTTATTGAAGATTTACCCGCAGGCTCTCCCCTCGGTCCTTTTACTCACACTCGCCAGCTTGATTGGCGAGGCACAGCCTATACCCTTGTGCCCTTGCCCGGACATATCCCGGGGCAATATGGCTTGTTTGTGGAAGAAACAGGCGAGCGTCCGGTCTTTTTTATCTCCGACTCCCTATGGGATATTTCTGCATTGGAAACGTTAGACCTGCCTAATTTCATCGGCATGCATGTCCAGCATAACAACAAAGAGTATATCGCGACGATCCACAAGCTGCATGCCCTAAAGCAGGCCCGCCCAGAGATCCGCTTTATCGCCACCCATGACCGGACGTTAGATCATGCGCGATAAACTGAGCATTTTGGGCCATTACCTCAAAGCAAAATATCTGCGGAGATTCCCCGATCGTGCAGCATTAGAAGCACACCAGCGCCGCCAACTCGCGCGCTTTAAAACAGAGGTTCTCCAGCATTTGCCGTTTTTTGCGGACCTGTGGGAGAAAGACCTGTCCAGCTTTCCCCTCACCGACAAAGCCATCGTGCAACAAAACTTTGCGGGCCTCAACAGCCTTGCCCTGCCCTATGATGTGGGCCTCCCCTTAGCCATGAGGCGCGAAAAAGTAGACGGCATCACCGTTGGCCTATCATCCGGCACTAGCGGGCGGCGGGGGGTATTTTTGGTCAGTGAGGAGGAACGCCATTTCTGGCTTGGCGTCATGCTGGCAAAAGCCTTGCCCGGTCCCTTATGGCAAAAACATCGCGTGGTGCTGGCCCTGTCGGCTAACAGCGACCTGTACACCACGGCAAACAAAAACAGCCGGATGCGCTTTCACTTCCTCGACCTCAAGGCCGCTTATCAAGATCATCTGGATACCCTAACGCACGTTCAGCCCACCATCCTGATCGCCCCGGCGCAGTTTCTAAAAAAGCTTGCCCAGAGTGTACAGGCGGGTGACTTGCAGATTAATCCAGCCCGTATTTTCTCGGTCGGCGAAGTCTTAAGCGACGAAGATCGCACCTTTATTGGCGATCAGTTTCACCAGCCCATCCACCAGATTTATCAATGTACGGAAGGCTTTTTGGGGATCACCTGCGCCCATGGCACGCTGCACCTGAATGAAGAATATGTTCATGTGGAGAAAGAATGGCTGGATGAAGATAAAACCCACTTCAACCCAATCATTACTGACTTTTCCCGCACAACCCAAGCCATCGTGCGCTATCGCCTGAATGACATCTTGAAGATTAGGCAAACGCCATGCGCCTGTGGCTCCCCCCTCTTGGCGATTGAGAAAGTTGAGGGGCGATGCGATGATATTTTAAAGCTACCTCACACCGATCAAACAACATCAGTGGATTTCTACCCCGACGATATCCGCGCGCTTATCTTGGATGCTGACCCAAGTATTCGTGATTTTCGCGTCCATCAATCCGACGTGGATCAGCTACGTCTCAGGATCGATAGCCCAAGCCCAGCCGCAAAGAACAAGGTCGCACACGCACTCCTTCACGCGACCCGCACCCGCAAGGCCCAGCCCCCGACACTCACATTTGATGATTGGCCCCCCGCGGTTGATCTGTCCCAAAAACTGCGACGCATCGTGCGGGATTGTTAGGATGAAAAAACGTCTCCTGATCACCGGCTTGCGCGCCCCTGTTGCCCTTGACCTTGCCCGCCAATTCAACCAATCCGGCTGGCAGGTCATCGCTGCTGATAGCCAGCATCTGCCCATCGGCAGATTAAGCAATGCCCTTCAGTCCTATCACCGCCTACCCGCCGCTGCCGCGGATCATCATGCCTATGCGGATGCGGTGGCAGACCTGATCCAGCGTGAACGGATTGACGTACTCCTGCCCACTTGCGAAGAAGCCTTTTTCATCGCCCGCCATAAAGACAAGCTGTCGGAACTGTGTGAAGTGCTGACATCGGATTGGCAGACCATGCAGTTCCTGCATGATAAAGGTAATGTGACGGAAATCGTAAAAGGCACCGACCTATCCGCCCCCGAAACTCAGCGCGTCACCAACGTAGAAGAAGCACGGGCTGACCATCAAAAACACGCAAGCCACATTGTCCTTAAAAAGAGCTTCTCGCGCTTTGCCAGAGGGGTGCTGATCAAGCCCACAACCGACGCCCTTACCCGCCTAAACTATGATGAGAACTGGATTAGCCAGCAATTTATCACAGGGCAGGAATATTGCGTTTACGGTTTTGCCCTAAACGGGGAGCTTAAGGCGTTTTGCGCCTATCGCCCGACCTTTCGGCTCGGGACCGCCTCAAGTTATTATTTTGAAAATGTGGCAGACCCGATTTTGCAAAAGTTCGCTCAAGATGTATGCCGCAAGCATCACATCCACGGTCAAATCTCCTTCGATATCATCAAGACCGAAGATCACCAGTATTACCTGCTGGAATGTAACCCGCGCGCGACCAGTGCGGTGCATTTGTTCCCCACAACAGCATCCCTGCCACAGGTGTTCAACGACGATCAGATAGGGATCATCACTCCTCCCCCCCACCACAAAACCATGCTCGCCTTGGCGATGGTTCTGCTCGGTCTGCCCCGTGCCTTAAAAAGGCGCGAACTTAGCCGTTGGTGGCGGGCATGGTGTGCCGCGAAAGACGCCCTTTTCAGCCCGCAAGACCTCGGCCCGACCTTAGGGCAGTTCCTCGCCTTGGGGGAAGGATTATATCTTGCCGCAATACATCGCTGCGATCCCGTCACCGCCACCACCTTTGATACGGAATGGAATGGCGAGCCCTTGGAGTAAGCAGCCGTCTTACAAAGACAGCACCTTATGCTTTACCGGAAAGTCGATGTCGCGGGGACCATTTATGAGCAAATCTTCCATATGCGGGCGCACGATATCAAGGGAGGTCGATTGAAAAGCCTCCTCCCCAAAGGTGGCAATGGTTTGGGTCTGCCATTCCACAATCCGCTTATCCTGCTTTAACGCCAGTTTAAAAAACGGCATCAACAACGCTTTTTTGACCCCCGCCCTAAACCGGTTGCCTTTCAGGGTCAGCAACACATGGGCTTTCACCTGCCCGACCTCTGCCTCACTCAAATAGGCTGTAATCACCAGCTCCGTGCCTGCATCGGATCGATATTCCAGCTCCGCTATGCCCGGCAGGATAAATCGGGCGTGACTGGACACCCGTTTCGGCTCAAACAATCGGGAAATCAAGCCGTTCTGCCCCTCTTCCCCCGTATAGATCACCTCGACGCGATCCACGCTGCGTCTAATCTCCGCGCTCACCTGCTGCCTTTTCTGTTCCGCGCGGATCAATCCAGCATGGACATAATGGGTGTGAAAGCCATCCAAAAAATTCTCGGCAACATTCATCAAACTGCCGCGTGCATCAGTTTGCCAGACAAAGCTGGTGTAGCCGGTCGCCTCTGCCAAGGGATGTAGATAGGGCAGCCCCGCCCCCTTGTCTTTACGGGCAAAAACAAAGGGACCAACTGTTTTAGTATCCATCGCCGCCACAGAAAACTTGCCAGACTGCACCGGAAGATCAGGCAAGCCGGGGATATCCTGAACTTGTCCATCCCTACCAAAGCGCCAGCCATGATACGGGCATTGTATCCGCCCCTGTCTCACACAGCCCTTTGACAACGGCGCATTGCGATGGGGGCAACGATCTTCCAACATGACAATCTCATCACCGTTTCGCCACAGGACATAGGGTCGCCCCGACAGCCACACCCGAACCGGCTTTCCCTTCACTGCACGTGTCAGGCACACAACGTGCCAGCCCGTCGATCCAGCCATGCTCATAAATCAAACCTGTTCATCAAAGGCACCCCAATATTTTGCAAAAGGGTACGCAGCACCCCAATCGGTAAACGGCGCGCAAACGGCAGATGGCGCATATAGCACGCCGTCCATTCAATCGTCGGCTCTGCCCCGCGCAACCGTTTAAAAGAACCTGCCCCGGCACTTAAGTTATAAGAACACCCCGCCTGTTCCATATGATCAAAGGCAACGGCGGACAGCATGCGATATAGGCCCAGCTTTTGCGGCAAACGAGTATCATAGCCAAAGACCGGCGTGGTGATCACCCCATTACAGCGGATTGTACCTGCGATGCCATCCAGGTGCCCTGCTTCATTGCGCAATGCTTCTAGGCGAAACATCCCGCATGAGTGCCCAAATTTTAACAACTCTGCTGTAAAAGCCGGATTGAGGCCGGAGTATTTATCCAGATAAAGCTGATCATACAGGTCTTTGGCCCGGTCAAAATCAGACGCGCTAAACGTATCTGCGCTCACCCGTTGATAAGGCGTCTTTGCCAGTAAACGATCATCGGCCTTACGGTCGCGCTTATGGGGAGATTTTGGCTCCATCCGCCAGATACGCCGCGCAGGTAACAACTGCCAGTCTGCCTCGACAAATCGCTGGATCAAAGCCGCATGGTGATATCCATTCAAAGATCGCGTGATGAGAAAAGAATCGGGGAAGCGATCACACAATTGATCCGTCAACGGCTTGAGGCTCATCGGCGACCAATGGGGAAACAGGTTCGTGGATAAAAACCAGTTATTCAGGCTCACCACCTTGTCAAAGCCCGCCCCTGCCAACCAGCCATCTACCCCTTTGATCAACACAGAAAGCGGATAATGCAAGCCTTTGGCCGGGAGCGTCTCCAGCTCCGTCAGGGCATATTTGCCATAGGTCGCACAAGGGGAGGACACATAGCTTTGCTGCTGTCCCGCGACGGGTTCATGTATACTCAAGGGGAAGTCCAGCCCGTCAACACTCAGGCGTTCCACCCGACCAAGGGCATTTGACACATAAGTCTGCACACCTTTTGTCTGCAACGCGTTAAGGTATGCCGAGTTAAAGCAATTTTCCGTCATAAATTCCCGTCCGCTTGCCTTTGTTATCTCTGGCTTTATTTCTCGTGAACGTCGTTCATTTAAAAACATATATACATTTTATGCCGAAGACAACTATTATATGATCAACGTTCAATAAGACCTGTTCGAAGGATCCCCATGGCAAGACGATACGACCACAGCCGCGACCAACTGCTTGAGATGGCCCTTGATGCCTCGCGTACCCTCGTGCTGGAAAATGGTGTGCGCGCCCTGACCGTGCGCAAAGTCGCAGGCGAGATGGGCTACGCAGTCGGCACCATTTACAACCTGTTTGCCAACCTTGATGACCTGATCCTGCATGTGAACGGGGCCACGTTGGATGCACTTTATGACACGCTCAGCGACGTCCCGCTTACTGCGGACGCGGACAAAGATGTGCGCGCCCTGAGTGCCGCTTACATTGACTTTACCATCACGCATCTGAACCTTTGGAACGCGCTGTTTGAACATAGCCTGCCTGCGGGCGAAGACCTGCCCGACTGGTATCATGAAAAGATTACCCGCCTTCTCAAGCTGGTTGAAACCGCGCTAGCCCCCATCTTTAATGGACAAAACCCTACAGAGCTGGAAAAGGCCGCCCGTGTGCTTTGGAGCTCCCTACACGGCATCTGCTCCCTTGCGACTGTGAACAAACTTGATATTGTCACGGCCGCGCCAGCCTTGGACCTTACCGACTCCCTAATCACCAACTACTTACTGGGTTTGTCACAAACTGTGTCCAAATAGGCACAAAAACCCTGATAGAAAATCTATCTTTTCCCGTGGCGCCCCTTGGCGTTTCTTTTCTATTGCCTATATTTTTTTTGACGATATATAGGTGTTACTTTGACCGACAGGTTCTCATTTTATGCAGACATTTAAACTCACCCCAAAACCGCAAAGCGACTATCGCCTTGAGATCAAGGAACTCAAATATCGTTGCAAGGTCGAAGCCCTTGGCTATCGCCTTGATAAAACCATCTATGGTTTCTCCGATAAATTGCCAAACCTTGAGAAAATGCGCACAGCCGGCTTTACCATTGAGGAAGTCCCCTTTGATCAGACGCAACACGATCTGGTAAAGGCGCTAGAAGAACGCCGTCGGACAAAATCCAAAATTGACCATTTATTGCACGCCCAAAAATTTGACGGCGCAGCCAATGAACAGGACGTCAATATGGCAAATATGAAGCTCAACGAGCTGAACAACAGAATTCAGGCTGCCAAGACCGCCCTTGAGATCACAGGCACCGTCAAACTCCTGAAATTCTAGCTCTCTTTTTTTAGAAAGAACATAGATATGGCAAAACTCGCCCCTAAAGTCCGCCCGGATATCTCCGATTGGACAGCCGCCGACCTTAAAAGCTGGCGCGAAAGACACGGCTTCGACCAAAACCAAGCCGCAAACGCGATCGGGATCGGTCGCCAAACATGGCTGAAGATGGAAACCGGCAAACGTGACATCGACCTGGTCTTCTATTTGGCCTGTGTCGGATATGATGCGACAAAAGGCTAATCGGCCCTCAGTAAAGAAGTAAAAGGCGTCCCATGGATGCCTTTTATTTTGCCTGAAATCAGACAAGAATAAACCCGCTAACGTAAACGCTAGCGGGTTTGAATTCTGGTGCCCCCACACGGACTCGAACCGCGGACCTACTGATTACAAATCAGTTGCTCTACCAACTGAGCTATAGAGGCTTATGTGTTGCCTTCCTTGGAAAGCGGGCGGAATTTAGCGCGAAGTTTTCAGATGCGCAACACATAAATTCATCCAAAATCATTATTTTTTTTGGGAAGGCGAAAAAGCCTTATTTTCAGCCATTAGCCCGCAAAATAAGTTTCGATAATCCGCTTATAGACTTGCGTTAAACGGTTAATATCTGCAACAGGCGCGCTTTCGTTGACCTGATGGATGGTATGATTGCGCAATCCAAAATCCACCACCTGACAATAGTTGGAAATAAACCGCGAATCAGACGTACCGCCACTGGTGGAAAATTTGGGTGTCAACGCACAGACCTCTTCACAGGCTTTAGCAACCACTTGGGTCAACGTCCCGGGTTCGGTCAAAAACGCATTGCCCTGATTATGAATTTCCAGAGTGTAATGTTCCGCCCCACCTGCGCCTTTGGTTAAAACCTCGCGGATGTTTTTTTCCAGACTTTCCCCCGTATGCAAATTGGTATAGCGCAAATTAAAGCTCGCCTTGGCTTGACCGGGTATAATGTTCACCGCCGGATTACCGATATCCATGGTAGACACGGCCAGATTGGACGGGTCGAAATAATCTGTCCCCGCATCAATCTGCCACGCCACCAGCCCTTGCAACATGGCAAGTAAACGATGGGCGGCATTGTCTGCCATATGGGGATAGCCCGTATGACCTTGCTTACCATAAGCCACGATATGCCCATCCAGGCAGCCGCGTCGCCCGATCTTGATCACATCCCCGATGGTCTGATCACAGGTGGGCTCCCCCGTGATGCAGGCATCCCATGTCTCGCCTTTATCAGACAGGTGAGACAGCATCTTGACCGTGCCATTAATCGACGGGCCTTCTTCATCCCCCGTGATCAACAGACTTAGTGATCCACTGGGGCGCCAGCCGCTTTCAAACAGGTCAACCAAAGCCGCCACCCAACAGGCAATGCCGCCCTTCATATCAGATACACCGCGCCCGTATAGGACGCCATCTTCGATGACCGCGCCGAAGGGATCAAACTTCCAGCGATCCACCTGCCCGACCGGCACCACATCAGTATGTCCGGCAAAGCACAGATTTTTGCCGGATGTGCCATAACGGGCGTACAGGTTATCCACCGGGTCCGTGCCTTCTTGAGTGAAAGGCAGACGCTGACAGGTAAACCCCAGCCCATCCAATACGGATTGCAGATAATCCAAGGCCCCCGCTTCCAGTGGCGTGACACTGGGGCAACGGATCAGGGCCTGTGCAATTTCAACAGCTTTTGATGACATTTATAAACACATACTTCACAGGAAAGGCCGACCCAAAAGTCAGGCCACCCCTTTACAGATTTAATGAGACAGGATCGTGTTGAGGAAGGTGCGCGTGCGTTCTTCTTTCGGATTTTCGAAGAATTCCACCGTATCGCCACTTTCAATGATGCGCCCTTGGTTCATAAAGACCATTTTGTCGGCAACCTGACGGGCAAAGCCCATCTCGTGGGTGACACAGATCATGGTCATGCCGTCTTGGGCCATTTCCACCATCACGTCCAAAACTTCATTCACCATTTCCGGGTCAAGGGCGGACGTCGGCTCATCAAACAGCAAAAACTTGGGCTGCATACAAAGCGCACGGGCAATGGCGGCGCGCTGTTGTTGACCACCTGAGAGCTGTGAAGGATATTTCTCCGCCTGTTCGGGGATATGGACCCGTTCCAGATACTTCATCACCACATCCTTCGCTTCACCCTTCGCCATCTTTTTGACGCGTTTAAGCGCAAGGGAACAGTTTTCCGCAATGGTCAGGTGCGGGAACAGATTAAACTGTTGGAACACCATGCCCACATTGCGCCGGATGGTTTCTTGTGATTTGGCATCAGCCGTCAATTCCTGCCCATCGATCAAAATATGACCGCTATCGTGGTTTTCCAGACCGATAATGCTGCGGATCATGGTCGATTTACCGGAACCGGAACTGCCGCACACGACCACGCGTTCCCCAACCGCGACATTTAAATTGATGTCACGCAGGGCGTGGTAATCACCGTAATGCAGGTTCACGTCTTTGAGGACAATGCCCTTATTTTCTTGCTGGCTCGACATAAAAAATCTCCTGTCGGCAAATTAGTTTGTACGCGTTGCGCCGTGGGGTAAATATCTGTTCAACCGTTTCTCCAACAGATGAAACAACTGGGAGAGAACAAAGTTGAGAGACAGATAAATACTGCCGGCGACAATAAAGATTTCCAGCGGCTGGAAAGTCTCTGCGATCAGTTTTTCAGCCACACCTGTGACTTCCAAGATGGTGATCGTACTGGCAAGGGAACTCGCCTTCACCATAATGATCACCTCGTTGCCATAGGCTGGCAGCGCCTGACGGAAGGCCTGCGGGAAGATCACTTGCACAAACAGATCAAAACGACTGAGGCCCAAGACTTGTCCGGCTTCCCACTGCCCTTTCGGGATGGATAGGATACCGCCGCGAATGATCTCACAGACATAGGCTGCCGTGTTCAAGCTCAGTGCCAAGATCGCGCAGAACCATGGTTCACGGAAGAAGTGCCACAACCCCACCGCTTCCAATGCTTTTACAAACTGGCCTGAGCCGTAATAGATCAAGAAGATTTGTACCAACAAAGGGGTGGAGCGGAAAAAATAGACATAGGCATAACAGGCTTGTGCGATCAGCTTGTTTTTGCTCAGCCGTCCCAACGCAAACGGGATGGCAAGACAGAAACCGATAAAGACCGACACAAAGGTCAACATCAAGGTGTTGGGGAGAGCCGACAGCAACGGCAGGATGCTGTCTTGCATGGTAGTTAAATCCATTTTACGACCTCACCCCTTTCTGACTCCACGTTTCGACCTTTTTAAAGCCGCGGTTACTGATGCTGGTGATCAACAAAAAGATCACGGCGGCAAACAGATAGAAGGTGAATGGCTGATGGGTTGCGCCAGACGCAATCTTGGCAGAGCGCATCACTTCAACCAGACCAATAACCGAGATCAGGGCTGTCTCTTTCAACGTGATCTGCCAGACGTTGGCAAGACCGGGTAATGCAATGCGCAAGGCTTGCGGCAAGACCACATCAAACGCTTTTGACCATTTGGACAGCGACAGCGCATCGGCCGCTTCATGCTGGCCTTTGGGGACGGCCAAAATGGCACCGCGAATAACTTCGGTACAAAAGGCACCGGCGCCAAGGGCAATACAGAAGACACCGGTCACAAACAGGGGCAGACTGACATAACCGTCGTAGCCGAAAACACCGTTTGCAATTTTACTCAGCAGCAACTCACCGCCAAAAAAGACTAGATAAATAATGAGAAGTTCGGGCACACCGCGAAAAACAACGGTATAGAAATTGCCGATAAAGCGAAGCGGCATAAATTTGGATAATTTGAGGAAGGCGAAAACAAGACCGACAATAATTGCCAGAATATAGGCGCAAAAGGCCACGGCGAAGGTCATCAACCCGCCTTTTAACATCTCGTCTCCCCATCCAAGTGACCCAAAGGACAGGAACGTCAAATCCATTGTGAAATACTCCATTGGGCGGAAAAACTAGGCTGTTTTCCCGCCCATGGTCAAATAATTATTGGGCAGGCTTCAGGCTGAAACCAAACCACTTTTGGGACAGCGCTTCAATTGTGCCGTCTGCCATCGCTTCGTTAATCGCTGCAGAGAATTTGTCAGCCAAAGCTTTATCTTCGTGACGCACACCAACGCTGATACCGTTGCCGAAGATGTCACCCGCAAAACCAGCACCAACCATCTTAAACTTTTTGCCGTCTTTGATCAGCGGCAACAGATAGCTGGCAGAAGCAAAGCCCAGGTCAAGGCGACCGGACTCAACGTCCAGATCAAGGCTTTCTTGTGAATCATAGGTGCGGATTTCGACCGCTTCAGCCATGTATTTCTTCACGAAGGCTTCAAGGATTGTTTCAGCTTGGACACCGACAACAGCACCCTTCAGTTCTTTTTTTAGACCATCAAGAACCGCTTGTTCTTGCGCGGTGATCTCGTCAAGGTCAACAAAGCTCATGGGAGACGTTACGCCAGCATATTTGCTATCTTCACGGACGTAGAATTTACGTTCTGCGATTGCGTATGGACGGGAGAAACCAATAGCTTTTTTACGCTTTTCTGTCGCGTTCATGCCTGCGATGATGGCGTCATATTTACGCACTTTCAACGCCGGGATGATGCCTTTCCAGGCTTGCTCGCTGATCGTACATTTGACTTCCATACGCTTACAGAGATCGTTTGCCACATCAATGTCAAAGCCCTTCAGCTCGCCATTCGTGTCTTTAAAGTTATAAGGCTTGAAAGCACCTTCTGTTGCAATACGAATTTCTTTGTATTCTTTCGCCACGACTTCCGTGGAAAAAACAAATGCCGATGTCAGCATGGCGAACAACGCCATTGATTTTTTCATATTTCTCTCCTGATCATTCATCGTTATTTTTTGATTAAATTACAATAAAAAGACAATACCGATTTCAAGCCTTTAATAAAATTGCTAATATTATTCAGTTTATTTCTAAAAATTAGAAACATTAGGGATTTTTAAATGGCATTGCCCGGTCATTTGCGTGTCTATCACTATATCAAAGTCATCGCCCGCGTCGGCTCCTTTAGTGCGGCGGCGGGGGAATTGAACATTGCTGTTTCTGCACTGAGCCGCTGGGTCAATAATGTGGAAGCCGATCTGGGTGCGGCCCTCTTTCGACGCATGGGACGTGGTTTAGAGCTGACAGAGGCCGGACAGGCCTATCTTGAACATGCCAATCTAATGCTTGATAGCGATAAAACCATCCGCGATCGCCTGCAGCAGCTGGCACGCGGGGAATGGGGGACCGTCAAAATCGCCTCCGTCGAAGGGGCGGGTGAAACCATCGTGCCCGCCGCAATCGCCGAAATTTGTAAAGAATACCCTCAGATCGACTTTGAACTGGAAATCGGCAACCCAGATATCAACCTGAAACACCTGCTCAACCGCGATGTGGATTTTGGCCTGTTTCTCAATCAGCCGCAAGATGCCAACCTGTCCCTTGTCTTCGAATATCCCGCCCCGATCTCGGTGGAGATGCGCGAAGGTCACCCCTTAAGCGGCAAAAAAAATCTCACCATGCGCGATGTGGCCCAATATCCGATCCTGCTGCCCAGCAAAGATACCTCCATTTACCAGATGGTCCATCTCGCCTTCAGTGCAGAAAAACTCACCCTGCAATCCAACGTCAAATCCAACTCCATCCTGTCGCAGCGCCAGATCATTTCCGAAACCGACTATCTGAGCTTTGGGTCTAAACTTTTATATGTCAACTGGGCGCGCACCACCCTGCGCCCCATCAAAAACGATATCCTGAAACAGCGCAAACTGTCCTGCTATCGCCTAAAGGACCACCCGCTGTCCAGCGCCACCCAACTGTTCATCCAGTCTTTGCGCAAACAGATCGAACTGAACGTTTCCCAATAACTTACCCAGCTTTAGAGCAAAATGACGTTATCTGCAGCAGTCGCTATATCCACTATTTCTTCAGCGGTTGGGTCATATTCAGAGATTTCCCCTTTATAATCTTCTGGAGGATAGAAAATTAAATTTGACGCACCTTCCAAAGGAACGTTCACGTCCAACAACTCCATATAATATTCACAATCCCAACTCCCAACATTCATGGCTCTTTGCGTGATATCAACAAGCTCTTCACGACTTAGATCAGGGACATGCACGGCTCGGGGAAGGCAGGCATAATTTGTAAATTCATCGGGACTTGAATGAGTATACAGGGTGCGAAAATACTCGCTATCCAGACCGGATACCCCCGTCAAATCAAAAAGAACAAAAAGTAATTCAGTACAGTCATTCTGGGCTTCTGCTGCTACAATAAGAGCATCAGTTAACTCTCGAATACAGGCTAGCCTCTCCTTACTCGGCTTATCTACAATTAAGCTTTTTCGTAATAGCATTTTCTGTTCCCTCACCCTCATTGTTCATAAACTGAATAATTGAGAAAAAACTAGATAAATGCAACAAACAAACAGGCATAAAAAAAGGGAGAGCCGAAGCCCTCCCTCTCATTTTATATGGTCGCGACAGTTATGCCGTCTGTAATTGACCTGCCCGATAGTTTTTCAACAGGATCAACAGAACAACCAGCCCCGAACCTGCAATAAACAGCGGATGGTTACCGACGAGAACCAGACCTGCGATGGTCAGTAGAACTTTCTCGTACTTTTGAAGTTCAACGCTGAAATAGCCAATGTAAGCCGCAGACAAGGCAACGATACACAGGATACCACTGCTCAGTGCGAGGGCGAATTCCATCGCATTAAAGTTCAAGAACAGCAGGCTCGGCGCGTAGATGATCATAAACGGCACCAACGCTTTGCCCATCGACAGACGGAAGGCCGTAACACCGGTCTTCATCGGATCGGACCCACCGATCCCGGCACCGGCATAAGCTGCCAAGGCCACAGGTGGCGTCACATCCGCCAAAACCCCGTAATAGAAGATGAAGAAGTGAGACGCCAGCAACGCAATACCAAAATCATCCAACGCAGGCGCAACGATAGAGGCCAAGATGATATAGGTCGGTGTGGTCGGGATCCCCGCCCCCATCAGGATACAGGCAACCGCCACCAGCAACAGCGCCACAAACAGGGTAATGCTGCTTTCCCCCAGCAGATCAAACGGAACGAACGGTGTCAGGAAGGCCCCAAAGTCATGGGCCAGACCAACGATCGCACCGGAGAATTTAAAGCCAAGACCTGTCAGTGTGGTCACACCCAACAGGAAGCCAACACACGCACAGGCCGCCGTGATGGCGATGGACTGTTTCGCCCCTTCTTCAAGGCTGAAGATCAGGCGTTTTGGTGTCAGGACACTTTCCGCATCCAGCTTGCCGATGCCCAGTTTGTTAAACACCAGCGGGATGTAAGAACACACAACCGTCAGGACGATCCCCCAGAAGGCGGACATAAACGGCGTATATTGCATCAACAGCAAGGTGACCATCACGATCAGCGGCACCGTCTGGTGCCAATGGCGTGACATAATATCCCAGAAACGCGGGATATCTTGTGCCGGCATGCCTTTCAAGCCCAAACGCTTGGCTTCAAAGTGGACCATGCACAGGGTGGCAAGATAGTGGAAAGCCGCCGGAATGATCGCAATCAGGATCAATTCATTGTACGGCACGCCCAGCATTTCCGACATCACGAAGGCAGACGCCCCCATGATCGGTGGTGTGATTTGCCCTCCGCAAGAGGCTGCCGCTTCGGTTGCTGCGGCAAAACGACCGCTAAAGCCATAGCGTTTCATCATCGGGATGGTAAAGGCACCTGTCGTCACCGTATTGGCAACGGGCGAGCCGGAAATCATACCGAAGAAGCCGGAGGACACCACAGACACTTTCGCCGGACCACCGGAATAGCGACCCGCCAGCAGGGTTGCCAGTTCAATAAACAACTGACCAAGGCCAGAGGCTTGCGCCAACACACCAAACAGAACGAAGTGGAAAACGTAAGTTGCGACAACGCCGATGGCGATCCCGTAAATCCCTTCTGTCCCCAGATATAAATGTTCAACCAGTCGAACGATATCGTACCCACGGTGTGCAAGCACACCCGGCAGGTCCGGGCCCAACATGGCATAAAGCAAAGAAACGACACCGATAATGGATAAAGATTCACCCATGGTCCGACGCGCGCCTTCGATGACCAGCATCACCGCGATCCCGCCCATCAGATAATCCAATGTCTGCGGGAAACCAATGTTTGTGATGAAGATATCTTCGAAGAAGAACACCAAATACCCTGAAAAACCGGCCCCCAGAATAGCCAAAGGCCAATCCAACCAGCCCGGCTTGTTTCCGCGCCCGCCCAAAAACTTAAGCGGTAAAGCGGACAAAGCCATCAAGACTGCGAAACCGTAAATCCCAAAGCTTGCGTAAGCCGGCATCTGGCTTGCGAAAGCCCCAACGAGTTGGTGGGCAACAATCAGATAAAACGCACCGTAAGCCAAGCCGAGCACTACCCCGACGCCTAAGCGTTTAGGAGCACGTTTCGGGAAAACCAGAAACAGCAGGCCCATGATAAAGGTCATATGGACGGTACGGTGCGAAATTTCGTTCAACAGGCCAAAACCAGCCGTATAAACGTGGAACAAGCTCAGCGAAACGCAGGTAACAGTGATGAAAAGCTTCAACAAACCCGATGTGTCACGAAAATTACTTTCGTTGTCGAATTCCTTGATGAGGTTGTCCAGATCCTCTTGATGCATTTCCCCTGCACGGGCGTCACCTGTGGCAGATTGGTTGTTTACAGTCATAATCTTCTTTCCTTAATGACAGTCTTTCCGAGGTGCCAGTCGCACACCCGAAAAATCAGGCCATTGGTTCAAATTGATAACCGACGATCCAACATCCAGACGATTTTTAAATCGACTGTCCAATCGGACGATCAGGTCATGAATGGGTCTATCCAGATAAAGAATGAATGTGCCATCCTGACGTACAAATCGTTTTGCGTCCGGTTCACCGTCCATGGACGGCAAGCCCTGCCCGTGCGTTATAAAACGTTCTTCGAGCTGTCTGATCGCAAAGGCGTCAGGTGATACTTTATAAATTTTGTATATATCTTCGACAGGCGTGAGCGATACAGAGTGGATGAAGGTGAGCGCAAATTCATCCGCGGCCAGCTCGACGCAGGCCAGTTTCTCGTTCGATCGGCTGTCTGTTATGTCTAAAGCTGCCCCATAGACATTTGGTGCTGCCGCCATAAAGGCAACAGCACCAAACAGCAGCTTAAGCTTACTTGATAATGCCTTTTTCACGGAAATAGCGCTCTGCGCCTTTGTGAAGCGGAATAGAAACAGATTCCAGGGCAGTGTCAACGCTGATTTCTTTACCTTTTACGTGCACTTTACCAAGTGTTTCAGTGTTTTCGTAAAGGGCTTTAGTCACAGCGTAAGCAATGTCTTCCGGCAGGTCAGCATGTGTTGTCCAGATCGCGCGAACAGCAAGTGTTTCAACGTCTTTATCAACACCTTTGTATGTGCCAGCTTTCAGAACTGTGTTTGCATAGTACGGCTGAGTTTCTTGCAGTTTAGCAATCGCCGGACCAGACAGCGGAACGATGTTGATATCGTGACCGTTGGACAGTTCAACAACAGAAGCAGTCGGGCTACCCGCTGTGATCAGAGAGGCGTCCAAGTGACCGTCTTTGATTTTCTCAACAGACTGAGAGAAAGAAGAGTAATCTTCAGTGATGTCTTCGCGTTTCATGCCGTGGGACGCCAACAGATCGCCCAGCAGCTGCCACTGACCAGACCCCGGAGAACCGGAGCTTACAGATTTGCCTTTGAGGTCTTCGAACTTAGCGATACCCGGCTGTGTGACCAACTGAACTGTTTCAGGGTACAGAGCGCCAAGGGCACGCAGATTTTTCAGCGGTTTGCCTTCAAACTGGTTTTTGCCTTTGTAAGCAGCATCCAGAACGTCAGCCGCAACAAAAGCAGACTCGATCGCACCACGGCCCAACAGGCCCGCGTTTGCAACAGAAGCGTTACCCGTTTCAGCCGTTGCAGACAGTTTTTTGCCGTCCAGTTCAGTGTTGTTGGACAGAACCTGCGCCAACATACCACCCAACGGATAGTAAGTACCGCCTGTACCGCCTGTTGCGATACCAAAGAACACACGCTCTTGAGCCTGTGCTGCACCAGTTGCCAGACCAGCAGCTACTGCCGCTGTCGCAACCAATGTTTTAAATGTCTTTTTCATTTGATCGATTTCCTCTCTGTAAGACATAAAAATAATTATTCACTCGTTTCATTCGAGCCTTTCAGCAATTCTGTCGCCAAAAACGCCGCTGATCTTGCCGTTACCCCTGTTGGGTCAAACTGGGGATTCAGTTCCACAATATCAGCTAAGGGCATACCGAAGCGGCACTGAGAAGCAACCTTGGTCACGATTTGAACTATGCGTTCCACGTCCTGCATTTCAACCCCACGAATGGCAGGTGCGCTTACACCAGGTGCCTGATAATGGGGAAGGAGATCCAGGTCAATCGTCAAATAGATTGCATCTACAGTTGAGACAAAGTTTTCCAGTTTTTTGGTTAACCATGCCCCCTCGAAATTCTTTAATTCTGTATCGAAAACATACTCAGCGCCCCATTCATCTGCACGATCAAACAAGGACTTAGTGTTGCTTTCTTTAGCGACCCCCAGGCAAATGTATTTAAAATTTCCGGGTTTCACCATATTGCGAATTTGATAAAAAGGCGTGCCGGACGACGGGCCCGCCGCAGGTGGCGTCCGCAAATCCAGATGGGCATCAAGGTTGATAATCCCGATTCTCGCATCTTCACCCAAATGGCGGTATAGTCCACTAAAGCTGCCGACCGCTGTTTCGTGACCGCCCCCCACAACCAGAACGCGACAAAACTCACCTAATGCTTTTGCCACAGCCCCACCAAGGGCCTCTTGTGCGGCTTCCAGATCACCATCCACGCAATCCAGATCCCCCAGATCGAACAGACGGCCCGCGCCATTATGCCATGCGATATTGCGCAATTGCTGGCGAAAGGCTCTTGGCCCTTCCTCGGCACCAACGCGGCCCTGATTGCGCTCTACCCCTTCATCACAGCAAAAGCCGATCAGGGCAGCATCTTCTGCCTGCACGTCCAGCGCCTCATCCCCAGCCAACACGGCACGGTGATGCCAGCGGTCTGCGTTCTGGCCTTCTTCAGGGTCGTTTCGGCCTTGCCAAATATCAAAATTTTTATGGTTCATCATATCTTATTCAAAAATTACGGTACGATCGTCGTTCAACAGAATACGATGTTCCAAATGAGATTTCACAGCACGGGCAAGTACGCGACTTTCCACATCCTGCCCCATGGACACCAATTCCGGTGCACTATATTTATGGTTTACGCGGCGCACGTCCTGTTCAATGATCGGACCTTCGTCAAGGTCAGCCGTCACGTAGTGTGCTGTCGCGCCGATCAGTTTCACCCCACGCTTGTGGGCCTGATGGTAAGGTTTTGCGCCTTTAAAGCTGGGCAAAAACGAATGGTGAATGTTGATCACACGTCCCATTAGTTTTTTTGATAATTCGTCAGACAGGATCTGCATATAGCGCGCCAGAACCACCAGATCGACCTGATAACGGTCCACAAGGTCCAACAACGCGGTTTCCTGTTCTTCCTTATTGTCCTTATTTACGGGCAGGTGGTGGAAATCAATTCCTTCATCCTCGACCCGTTTTTTCCATGTCTCATGGTTAGAAACCACACAGACCAGATCCATCGGCAGGTTACCAATGGCTGCGCGATACAACAGATCGTTCAGACAATGGCCCAATTTGGACACCATGATCATCACACGGGGCTTAACCTGACTGTCAAAAACATCCCAGTCAAAATTATAGGCAGAGGCCACGGGCTTGAAATTCTCTTTAAATGCCTCGACCGTCAACCCTTGAGCCGGTGCCATTTCTACACGCATAAAAAACATGCCGGTTTCGGCGTCAAAATGCTGACCACTTTCCAGAATATTGCAGTCCTGTGCCGTAATATTATTGGCGACTGCCGCAACAATTCCTTTGCGATCGATACAGGAAATGTTCAAAACAAATGTGCGGGCGAATGACATAAATTTTATCCTTAAAACACGGCCTATGCGCGTTGAATACTGTGCGCTAAATTAAGCGGGTGGTTAAAAACATGAAAGCAGAAAACAGTTCTATTAAGTTTTCCGATCCTTACTATTAGAAAAACCGATTCTTACCACAAGAGGATTTTTTTCTGACAGAAGATTCAGTCATAAATATGTCAACGCATGGTCCGAACATGTCAGAATATTCTGTTTTCAGCCTACTCAAGCATACCCTATCCGGTCACAAAAACTGGAAGGAAACGTGGCGCTCACCTGCCCCCAAATCCCACTATGACATTATCATTGTCGGTGGCGGCGGGCATGGTCTGGCAACGGCCTACTATCTTGCAAAAGAACACAATCTCACCAACATCGCTGTCCTTGAAAAGGGCTGGATCGGTGGCGGCAATATGGGGCGTAACACAACGATTGTGCGCTCCAACTACATGCTGGAAGCCAATACCCGCTTTTACGAGCATAGTCTTAAGCTGTGGGAATCGCTGTCGCAAGAACTGAACTATAACGTCATGTTCTCGCAACGCGGCGTCATCAACCTTGCCCACACCCCTGCCCAGTTGGACGGATTCGCCCGTCGCGGCAACGCCATGCTGCTCAACGGCGCCGATGCGGAACTGTTGGACCGTGATGAAATTGCACGACGTTGTCCGGGGCTTGATATGTCGCCTGACGCCCGATTCCCCATCGTTGGGGGCATGTGCCAACCGCGGGGCGGCACCGCGCGTCATGATGCGGTTGCCTGGGGGTATGCTCATGGGGCAGACCGACTCGGGGTTGACATCATCGAAAATTGTGAAGTCACCGGCTTCCAGATGAAAGACGCTCAGGTCTGTGGCGTTGAAACCACCCGCGGCGCCATCACTGCTGGCAAAGTCGGCGTTGCGGTTGCCGGACATACAAGTCAGGTCATGCAAAAAGCCGGACTGGAACGCCTGCCGATTGAAAGTCACCTGTTGCAAGCCTTTGTCTCCGAACCTGTCAAACCGCTGATCGACACCGTCGTCACCTTTGGCGCGGGGCACCTTTATATCTCCCAATCCAACAAGGGCGGGCTGGTCTTTGGCGGGGATATTGATGGCTATAATTCCTTTGCACAACGCGGCAATATGCCCGTGATTGAAGATGTGGCGGCTTGTGCCATGACCATGTTCCCCAATCTTGGCAAAATCCGACTGCTGCGCCATTGGGGCGGGATTATGGATATGTCCATGGATGGCACGCCCATCATCTCGGAAACACCGATCCAGAATCTGTACCTCAATGGCGGCTGGTGTTACGGCGGGTTTAAAGCGACGCCGGCATCGGGCTGGTGCTTTGCCCACTTGCTGGCCACAGGCACCCCGCACGACTTGATCAAAGACTTCACCCTCAATCGGTTTGAGCGCGGCTACACGATTGACGAAAAAGGTGTCGGCGCCCAACCGCGCCTTCATTAAGGACAAAAGACATGAAGATAGAATGTCCCTTCTGCGGCAAACGCGATCATTCGGAATTCACGTACAAGGGTGACGCCACAGTCGCGCGCCCCGATCACAGCGAACAAGACCTTGATCGCTGGAACGACTATGTCTTTCAACGTACCAACCCCAAAGGCGCGCACAAAGAATATTGGCACCATACCAACGGCTGTCGCAAATTCCTGATCGTGGAACGTGATACCATCAGCCATAAAATCAACAGCGTGACCCTTGTCCAAGGCGGCGGCAAATGACCCGTTTTCGTATCCAGTCCCCAAAGGGGGCCAAACAAATCCACTTCACGTTCAACGGAAAATCCTATCAAGGGTTTGAAGGGGAGCCCCTCGCCGCTGCTTTGCTGGCAAATGGCGTGCACCTGATCGGGCGGAGCTTTAAATTCCATCGCCCGCGCGGCATCTACAGTGCGGGCAGTGCAGAACCCAACGCGCTTGTCACCGTCCTGCACCCGGATGGGCGCGAACCCAATACACTGGCCACCACCCTTGAAATTTATGAGGGTCTGGAAGCCGTGTCCCAAAACTGCTGGCCCAGTGTCGAGACAGATTTCGGCGCAGTGAACTCCCTGCTCAGCCCCCTGTTTGTTGCCGGATTCTACTATAAAACCTTTATGGGGAAGTCCAACAAACACTGGATGTTCTTTGAAAAATACATCCGCAAAGCCGCCGGTATGGGCGAAGCCTCTGTAGAAGCCGACAAAAGTGTTTACGAAAAAACCAACACCTTTTGCGATTACCTGATCGTCGGGGCTGGCCCGGCGGGGATCTCAGCCGCCCTTGAGGCCGCCCAAACAGGCAAGCGCGTTGTCCTTGCAGATGAACAAGATGCCTTGGGGGCCTCCCTCATCGGGACCAATCAAACCATTGACGGCTTGCTGGCAGGCGCTTGGCTTGCTCAGCAACTGGCAACGTTGAAAACCTATCCCAACGTCACCTTGCTGCCTCGGACCACCATCTACGGCTATTACGATGACAATACCTTGGGCGCGGTTGAGCGAGTCAACACAAAAGCCTTGCGCGAACGCCACATCATCTTTCATGCCGACAAAGTGATTTTGGCAACCGGCGCAATTGAGCGCCCCATCGTCTTTGGCAACAATGACCGCCCCGGTGTCATGCTGGCCTCCGGCTTTGGCACCTATGTCAAACGCCATCATGTACGCCCCGGCACCAACGTCATTGCGTTCACGAATAACGACAGCATCTACCAACAAATCGACGATGCGTATGAAGCAGGTGCAACCGTCCATACGGTCGTTGATATGCGCGAAAGCTTAAGCGACTACGCCCAAGAAATCGTGACCAAGACCGGGATCAACGTCCAGCTTGGCAAAGCGGTTTCCCACGTTCTGGGCAGCAAAAAAATCCGCGCTGTGCAACTGGATGACGGCACGAAGTTATCTTGTGATCTGTTGATCGTCAGCGGCGGTTGGACACCGACCATCAACCTGCAAAGCCAGCAAGGCGACAAACCGATTTATGACGATTCCCTCTGTGCCTTCCTGCCCGGCTTGCCGCATCAGGACTATCTCAGCGTTGGGGCGTGTAACGGGCAGTTTGGTCTTGCCGATTGCTTAAAATCCGGCGCGCGCGCCCTTGGACAAGACCGCACCTATACGGTGGAAAGGGACGCCCCGTGGGACATCCTGCCGGTCTGGGAAGTACCTGTCACAAAAGGCATCAGCTTTGTCGATTTTCAACATGATGTGAAAGCCAGCGATATCAGCTTGGCAAAACGCGAAGGCTTCATCTCTGTTGAACATCTCAAACGCTATACCACACTCGGCATGGCAAACGATCAGGGCAAAACCTCCAACCTGAACGCTTTGGCCCTCATGGCGAAAGAGCGTCAAAAACCGATTACTGAAGTCGGCACCACGCGTTTTCGCCCGCCTTACACACCCGTTGCCATCGGCACACTGAGTGGTGGCAAATATGGCGATCACTTCCGTCCGACCCGCTACACCTCCATGCATGAGTGGCACATCAACCACGGGGCCGAAATGATCAATACCGGGGCATGGGTGCGCCCGCGTGTTTATAAGCAACCCGGCGAGACCGTGACGGACGCTTATATCCGCGAAGCCGCCAGTGTGCGCAACAGTGTTGGTATGGTCGATGTCACCACCCTTGGTAAAATCGAAGTAGTCGGCCCCGATGCGCCAGAATTCCTCAACCGGGTTTATACAAACGCATGGCTTAAACTGCCTGTTGGGAAAGCGCGCTATGGCGTGATGCTGCGCGATGACGGACTGGTCTTTGATGATGGCACCACGTGGCGTCTGGAAGAAAACCGCTTCCTGATGACCACCACAACCGCCAATGCCGCCAACGTGCTGACCCATCTGGAATATCTGTTGGACGTGGTCTGGCCGGGGCTAAAGGTCAAAGTGATCTCCGTCACCGATCAATGGGCAGGCGTTGCTGTCGCTGGCCCCAACAGCCGCGCAACCATCGCCAAGACCGTCAGCGGCGTCGATATGTCCCATGAAGCCTTCCCCTTCATGGCAGTGATGGACGGCTTTATGGATACCATTCCGGTCAAAATCGCCCGCCTGAGCTTCTCCGGCGAGTTGGCCTATGAAGTCTGGTGTCCGTCCCATTACGGCCTTGCCATGTGGGAAAAACTGTTTGATGCGGGCAAGGAGTTTAACCTGACCCCTTACGGCACGGAAGCCCTTGGCACCTTGCGTATTGAGAAAGGCCATGTGTCCGGGCCGGAACTGGATGGGCGTACCAGCCTTGATGATCTGGGTCTAAGCTGGGCTTTTGGCAAAAAAGATTTTGTCGGCAAGCCTTTGTCCCAGCGTGAGGGGTTGATGGCCTCTGATCGAGCGAAACTGGTCGGGCTGATGTCCAAACCCGGACAGGCCATCCGACCCGGTTCGCAGATTGTCACGCAAGATAACCAGACCCGCAGTATCGGCCATGTGACCTCGACCACCTATAGTCCGGCATTGCAGAACTATATCGCCCTTGCCCTGATCCAAAACGGACGGGACAAGATCGGTGACACCGTCATTGCCACCTACCCTTTGAAAAACGAACAACAGGATGTGGAAATTGTTCACCCCCACTTCTTCGACCCAGACGGGAGCCGCATGCATGTATAACGAATATGCCCTTTCCCCGCTGACGTCTGCCTCATTCATCCAAACAGATCAACTGTGCGTCAAAGAATGGGAACTTGCCAGTTTCATCCAAATCGACTGCTGGTCCGGTTGTGAAGATCAAGTGATTGCCCTGCTCACTCAGCATCAGGATAAACGCTTTTTAGTTTTGCACACCGCGCCCGATCGCTTGGTCGTTGTCTCAACCAATCATGACCTGTTTGAGGAACTCTCAGCACTGATCACGCAAGACGTCGGGATGTTGACCCAACTCAGCCAGGCGCGCACCGCTTTTCACCTGTCCGGCCATCAGGCACAGACCATCCTTCAAAAAGGAGTCGCTATTGATTTTGCGGAACCTGTTTTTCCGATCCATTCCTGCAAACAGACCAGCATCTCCGATATCGGTGTGACGCTTCATCGCCTCGATGAAAATACCTTTATCTGTTATGTCTTTAGAAGTTTTGCCCCGTCTTTTCACCACTGGCTGACCCGTGCGATTTAACCGTCGCACATCAGGTTTGCTTGACGTTAGGAACATGTCATGGCTAGCATAGCGTTCAATGACAATCGTGAGTATATCATGTTTCCAAACGGTTATGATTTAAGGACCCTTTTTGTTTTCACCTGTGTGGTGGAAACAAGCGGTATGACACAGGCCGCGAAGGTCTTAAACATGACCCAATCTTCCATTTCCCAGTCCATCAGCAATCTGGAAAGCGCTTTGGGCACGCAACTGTTTGACCGCAGCGTGCGCCCCATGAGCCTGACGGTTGCGGGCAATACCCTTTATGAAAAAAGCAAAGGTTTGCTGGAAAGTGCCAGCCGTCTGCTGCGCGAAACCCAAGAAAGTCAAAACCTGACCTTTGAAACCCTGACCTTGGGCTTGGCAGAAAGTTTCGCCAACACGGTCGGGCCGGAACTGGTGCGTCAACTGCCCCATCTGGCACGTAAATGGCGCATTTTGGCAGGGACATCACCCGCGCAACATGAAGCCTTGCTCAACTACGAAGTGGACCTTGTTGTCTCCACCAGCGATCAGATCATGGCGCAAGAAGGGCTGAACCTGTACACGATCATGGAAGAACCCTACGTGCTGGTGTTCCCCAAAACCTATGACGGGCCGGTGGATAGTATCGCCAGCATTGAAGGGTTGCCCTTTATCCGGTCGTCCTTACGGTCTTCCTTGGGGCGGCAAATTGAACGTCAGATCAAGCGTTTGCGCCTGCATCTGCCCAGCCATTCCGAACTGGATACCGCAACGGCCCAGCTTAAAATGGTGGCCTTGGGCGGGGGCTGGTCTATCACCACGCCGATCTGTCTGTTGCAGGAAATTGAACAGTTGCGTGACCTACAGGTCTGCCCGATCCAAAAAGGCAGTTTCTCGCGCAAACTGACCATGATTTCGCGTTCTTCCGAAATGGAGAAGACGGCGGAGAAAGTCGCCCTGAAATCCCAGCAGATTTTGCGTGACCAGTTGATGCCGGAATTGTTTAAACAAATTCCGTGGCTGGAAAACAAACTGATCTGGGGTCTACAGTAAGGCCAGCATCCCCAACGTTCCCCCCCCCCTCATAAAGACCAAAACACCGATCATATTATTAGATCGGAACACCCGCACTCACATTTTTTTCAGGTTTTAACGATGAAAAAGACCATCATTACACCGCCTTTAGATACCCCTTCCGGCTGGACCAGCGTATCAAAAATCACCCCTATGGGAACCAGTGAGCCTCTAGAAACGTCTCTGCCTTGGGTCGTGATCGGTGCCGGATTTACCGGCTTGGCGGCCTCACGTCGTCTAGCGGAACTCAACCCCGATCAACCGGTTGCCCTCTTGGATGCCCGCCCCGTCGGATGGGGGGCCAGCGGTCGTAACTCCGGCTTTGTGATTGACCTGCCGCACAAGTTCGATCTTGATACGCCGGAGCCGGATCGCCTGCGCAAGATCATCCACCTCAACCGCACCGCAATCCACGATCTGGAAAGCCTGATTACCGACCATAAAATCGACTGCGAATGGTCCCGCGTCGGCAAATTGCAAGGCGCGGTAAAGGAACGCGGCACCGGACTGATGCGCAAATTCGCCCACGCCCTTGAACTGGTGGACGAACCCCATCAGATGCTGGATCAGCAGGGCTGTCTGGATATCACCGGCACCAACTACTATAGCGGCGCCATCTTCACCCCCGGCTCTGCCCTTGTAAACCCGCTGTCCCTTGCGCGTGGTTTGGCGGCCAACCTGCCCGCCAACGTCTTGTTGCGCGATGACACCGCTGTCTTGGGGATGACGAGCGTTGATAAAGGCTATGAGCTGACATTGGAAACGACGGACAAACAGACCTACAGCACAACCGCGAGCAAGGTCATTTTGGCTGTCGATCCCTTCACGCCAGAATTTGGCTATCTGAAAAACCGCATCCTGCCGCTGCTAACCTTTGCCAGCATCACGCGCCCCCTAACGGACAGCGAAAAAGCCCGGTTTAAAGGCACCTTGGATTGGGGCCTGACCCCGGCTGATGCAGGCGGAACGACCCTGCGCATGACCCAAGACGGTCGCATCCTGTTGCGCAACCAATATGCCAACGCCCCAAAATACAGGGCGGACAAACATATGCTGGCAGATGTGGAAGAAAAACAACGCGAAGGCTTTGAAAAACGCTACCCGGATTTATCCCACGTCCCGTTTGAAACCACATGGGGCGGGGTCTGCGGCCTGTCTGCCAACCATGTGTCCCATTTCGGAGAAGTGGCAAAGGGGGTCTATTCCGCCTCCTGCTATAACGGGGTCGGTGTGGCGAAAGGCACCATCTCCGGTAAATTGTTGGCGGAGATGGCCTGCGATCATGCCACCTCAGAACTGGAAGATATCCAGACCATTTCCGGTCTGCCCTCGCTTATCCCACCGGAACCCATCCGCGGGATCGGGGTCACCACCCGACTGAAATTTGCCGAATGGCAAAGCAAAGACGAAATTTAACCCCCCTATTTTCTAGGAGAACCCCTCGTGATTACCACAGTTAAAACCGACCTCTATGCATCGCCTTCCCCGCTGGAGTGGGCAACCATTGGCAACGGCATTCTGTTTACGGCCCAAATTCCCATTGATGAAAACGGTCAGGTCGTCGACGGCGGCATCGAAGCCCAAGCACGCCAGACACTCGATAACCTGTCCCACACCCTTGAAAAAGCCGGTGGTAGCCTGAAAAACATCACGCAGGTCTTGATCTATGTCACCGAAAAAGAAGCCCTGCCGATCGTCAATAAGGTCTATGCGGAATATTTTGAAGCGCCTTATCCAAACCGCGCCGCCATGATCATTGCGGGTCTGGCGCGTGACGAAATGAAAGTCGAAATGGTCGCCTACGCGGCTATGGATCAAGACGCTTAATCTACCTCTTTTGTTTTGATCACGGGCTTTTGATCTCCTGCAACGCCGTCAGCCCTGATCCACCTCTCCCAAGGAAAATGCTTCTGTCTCTCAGCGTTTTCTTTGGGATTTTTTTATCTCAGTCTATAGTATCGAACCTTTCAAACGGTCCTGATAAAAAGATGAACAACCACCTTCGACAATATCAAAGTGCGGAAGTTACACACACGCATCCAGACCACCACCAGATCATCATCCCCATGACTGGGACACTTGATCTATCGGTAGATGGCAAACACGGGCTTGTCTTGGGCTCTACCCTCGGGATTGTCGTATCCGGTGAGAAACATACGTTTAAAGCCCCGAACCATAATCATTTTATGGTGCTGGATATCCCGACCGATCCCTCAGACGAAGGCAATCATATCTGGGCGCAATCGGTGCACACCCCGTTTCACACCATGTCTCAGGCCTTAATAACGCTAAGTGACTATGCGATCTTTTGTGCCGCAAAAAGCCAACAAAACGATTGGTTCCCTCTTTGGCAACAACTGTTTTTACAAACCCTGAAAGCTGAATTCTCGCACGACTGCCCTCAGCTCCCCCAACGTTTGCAAGCGGTCCTGCACTATATGGAACAGAATCTAGCGCGTAAAATCACAACCCCGGAACTGGCGCGGGTGTCGTGCTTATCACCCGCGCGTTTTTACGAAGTTTTTCGCGCCACATTCGGCGTCTCCCCCCAAACCTTTTTCACCAATCTGCGTTTAAAAGAAGCCAAACGGTTGATGATGCAGGGGCGCAGCCTGTCTGATGTCGCCCAAACCGTCGGTTTTTCTGATCAAAGCGCCTTTACCAAAGCTTTCAGCAAAGCGTTTAACCAGTCGCCCGCCAAATGGCGTAAACAAGAGTTACTGACAAAAAAAACATAGGCCTGCACAAGAAAGCCCTGCGCCGATCTGGCATTTTTCCTTCTTGATCGAAAGAAGGACTATTAAATGAAAGCAACACTCATCGGCGGCTGTGCCATTTTAATGTGGTCTCTCCTCGCGCTTTTTACCTCCGCAACCAAGGGCATCCCGCAGTTTCAACTGCTGGCGCTGACCTTCTCTGTTGGGGGGCTGGTTGGGCTGATCTATATCCATTTCTACAGTCCATCCGGCTGGTCTTTGATCCGGCAGCCGTGGCAAGCTTGGGCAATTGGTGTCCTTGGCTTATTCGGCTATCACTTTTTCTATTTTACAGCTTTGTCGAAAGCACCCGTGGCTGATGCAAGTCTAATCGCCTACCTCTGGCCGTTGCTGATCGTCCTCTTTTCCGCTTTTCTGCCCAACGAACGGCTACGTTGGTTTCATATCCTTGGGGGTGTCACCGGACTGGCAGGCGCCCTGTTAATCGTCGCATCCAAAGGCCCGTTCACGTTTGATGCCCAATATGGCATGGGCTATCTGGCTGCTGTCGGATGCGCCCTGACATGGTCGCTTTATTCCGTCCTTAACCGGACACAGGGTCAAGTCCCCACAGAAGTCGTTGCCTTTTTCTGTCTGGCAACCGCCTGTCTCGGCGCGGTGTGCCATTTAGCCTTTGAAGAATGGGTATCCCCAAACTTGCTGCAGTGGGCAGCCATCATCGGGTTAGGGATTGGTCCCGTTGGCGCGTCCTTTTACACGTGGGATTATGGGACAAAATTTGGCGACATTCGCTTACTTGGCGTCATGTCCTATGCCGCCCCCGTTTTAAGTACCCTCCTTCTGGTGGTCAGTGGACAAGCCAGCGCGGACTGGTCCCTGGCTGTCGCCTGCCTGCTCATTACCTTTGGTGCCATCCTTGCGTCACTTGATTTCTTTAAAAAGAAACCGCGACAGGTCTGATTTTTCTTATCAAAGGGCGCACTTACAATTACCTTGTCTTAGATCAGCTCAAAAAAAGGCGATTGAAAAGATGGATCCCCTCACTCAAGGCGTTGTCGGTGCTGTCGTGCCCCAAGCCAGTCTGCGTAAAAAACAGCTCCTGCTTTTAGGATTATTCGGCTGGCTCTCCGGCATGGCACCTGATCTGGATGTCCTTATCCGCAGCACCCGTGATCCGTTACTGTATCTGGAATATCACCGCCAGTTCACCCATTCACTGATCTTTATCCCCATAGGCGGGCTGATTTGTGCAAGCCTGTTTTACCTGCTGCTTGCCCGACGGTTTGATCTGTCCTTTAAGATGACCTATCTTGCCTGTACGCTGGGCTATGGCACGCACGGATTGCTGGATGCTGCCACCTCCTACGGGACCATGTTGTTTTGGCCCTTTAGTGATGTCCGTGTGGCAGGCAATATGATCTCCATCATCGATCCGCTTTTCACCTTGCCGCTGCTAACCCTCGTGCTGCTGGCTGCCTTTCGACGCAAGCGCAGATATGCGCTGCTGGGCCTCTTATGGATGGGGCTTTATCTGGGATTTGGTGCTGTGCAGAATTACCGCGCGGAACGGGCCGGGCAAGAACTGGCCGATTTACGTGGTCACCAAAATGTAGAGGTCTCTGCCAAGCCCAGCTTTGGTAACTTGTTGGTCTGGAAAGTGATTTACCGCCATGAAAACACATATTATGTGGACGCTGTGCGGACCGGCATCACCCCAACCGTTGTAGAAGGTGACCGGATTGTCGCCCTCGATCTCCAACGTGATTTCCCGTGGTTGGATGCCAATAGCCAACAAGCGCGAGATATTGAGAGGTTTCGCTGGTTTTCCAAAGGCTATATCGCCAAAGACCCGAACTATGAAGACCGCATCATTGATTTACGATATTCGCTGATCCCCAACGAGATCAATGCGCTTTGGTCCATCAGCCTCAAGCCGGAGGCGCAAAGCGAAGATCACGCAGGCTTCACCCATCATCGCAATGCAGGCCCGCGCGAACGTCAGCTTCTCTGGCAAATGATCCTGAATAAGTAAAGGTTAGCGGCTCGCCATCAGGTGGCGGCGACATTCCATATTCTCGATCAATTTCCATTGTACAATCGGGATTTCGTTCAGGCTGTCTGCGGAAATCGTGCAACACTCACATCCCTCATGGGCTTTTATGGTGAAGCTGCAATCCTGATTGAAAACCACACTGTCTTCTCCAAAGAAGTCGCCGCGCCCCAAGGTTTCCACCTCTATCCCCTTATAATAAAGGGTGGCTTCGCCTTGACGGATGATACACACACCGCGCTCTGTGCCCATACTAAAGGTCTGTCCTTTCTCCAGGTAATGGCTGCACATTTCATCGGCGACTCTGTTTTGAATAGTGTAGGATAACGAATCGCCAAACAGCCACGTCGCTTGCAAAAACTCCCGCCCTTCCATCAAGCGGATGATATCGGCAAACAACTGGTATTTTTCAACAACCGCGCGATAGAGCTTACTGGGGATGCGCATGGCTTTCACGAACGTCAGTGCGCGATAGGTTTCCATCGCGGATAACTGATGCAAGGCCGTCATTTCCCCGACCAATGACCCTGCCGATACCATGGCGTGCAGGTTGTTGGAGGTTTTCAACAGCTCTACCGACCCCGTCAGCAACAGGTAAATACTTTCAACCTCGTCCCCTTCCTTCAACAGGATGGTTTCCGGGTTAAAGGTTTCAACAGATGTGTTCAACAACGTGCGCAAGGCATGGGTTGGCACCGTTGGCAAATAGTGCTGCAAATATTCAAACGCATAGCGTCGCGTATTGTCCTGATAAGACGGCAGCAACACATCCGCCGTCCCAAATGGCGCACCTGAACCAATCTCGCGCTGATCCGGTCGCAAAGACAAAGCCGTATGGGACAGGATCATCTTTTTCGATTGATCCTTTTTAAAGTCGCTGGCTTCCCCATGGATCAAGCCGCCACCAATATCGATCTTTTTGACATCCATCGGTTCCAGATAATGATCATGGATTGTCTGGTAAAATTCTTCTGACACGCCCGGAGCATCGTCATCATCCGTAATCATCCCCTTTAAGACATCAAGAGAAACAATATCGGCATAATGCCCGTAGGTCTTGTACCCTTCCGGCCCTAACGCGCGGAATTGCAGGATCGCCGTTTCAACCGGATGCGGGGACAGGCGCGGACGGACTTCAAGCCCTTCCACATCGTTCCATTCATCCACTTTCAGGTCATGAATATTAAAGAAATCAGCAAAGCGTTCTTCTTCCACCGACAAAAGGGCCGCCAGCTTTTTGGCAACAGACGCGCGCACATAAGGGGCGGCATAATAATTTATCTTACGATCGGATCGAATAAACGCAGGCAATCCGGCAAAATGGTCATCGTGGGAATGGGTGTGGAAGATACCATCCACCTCGCTGATCCCGATTCCCAGCGATTGCAGCGTGACGCGCACATTAGGCCCGGCATCGACCAGATAGATTTTACCTTGATAAAAAATCACGCTGGACATGGTCGGGCGGTTCACATCCCAGCCATCCCCGTCCCCGGAATGAATGATGGAAAAGCTGTCGCGTTCCACCTGATGATATCCCAGCGGATAAGACGGACCATAATGTTCCAGATGGTTGAGGTTCAAGTTCACCTCGACACTTTCTGTCCCATAAGAAATTTCGAACCTGTTGAGCGCGACACGGCGCACATATACACCGTTTTGAATCTCGACCGCCTCTTCTTTCACCACACGGCTATCCAGCAACGCACTGGGATGATGGATCGCCCCAAAGGCAAAGCGCAGTTTCATACGCATCATGGTTTTGGCGTCTTCGGGAGTGACCCCCGCTTTGATCATTTCTTCTTCACTGATCAAGCCGTAATTGCCGCGGTGAATGTAATCCATCTGTGCATTGATCTGATCTTCCGCCCCAATCAGGATAGGCTTTACGCCTGTATTGTTCGGATGATTTGGGATCAGGGTGCCTTGGCGATAGAGCATTTGCAGCACCGGAAATTCCGCCATATTGGTAAAACTACCGTTTTGCAGAATAACATCGGAAAGCAGAATCGCATTGGGGCCGGTTTCAAAGGACCAGCCATCACGTTCTGTCGGGATAATCAGCCCCAGCTTCATCAAGTGCTTAACACTATCAGGGGGACAGCCGCACAGAATATAGACACCCGCAGCAGGCACCTCGACCCATTCTATGCCTGTGGAGACTTTTACTTTTCTAATTTCTGGCATAGGCCCCTGTGTCCTGTAATTTTATATCTATCGTAGCAAACAGTTGCATCAAAACCTATCCTGCTTTTATAGAAAGGTCTATGCTTCAATACGTTCATTCGCAGAAAGTTTATAAATATAGATATTTCATCCTGTGATAACCCTCAAACGGGTGAACGATATCTTTTAAAAGACGAAATACGAATAAACATATAGTATATCTATAAAGATAAAATCATAATTATAGGTTAAGGCGCCTTTCTCTATGGCAACTCGTAGATCAATCGCATACAACATGACAAAAATGGTTGTGCTGCTGACCCTTGTCATGGGCCTTGTGCTGGGGATGGTTCAGGTTGTCTGGGATTATTATCAGCGTCTCGATACGCTGTATAAACGTGTGGGGGAGGTCGTAAACTCCATCGAAAAAGCCGCGACCAAGGCGGTTTATACGTTTGATGATGAACTCGCCGCCGAAATTGCCGCCGGTCTATTTGAATTCCAGCCCATCAACAGCGTGATCATCAAAGATGAAAATCAAAAAATTATGACCACGCTGGTCCGTTACAAAGGCCCCCTGCCGTACCGCAAACTCTCTGGGTATTTCTTTAAGGAAAGATATTTCTTTGAACGCCCTTTATGGTTTCAGGGCACCACCAACAACATTATCGGTACCCTGATTATTGAATTTTCGCCCCATGAAACGGTGGCAACCTTCCTTAATCGTTCCCTGACGATTCTTGGCGGCGCACTCCTACAGAGTTTCCTTCTTTCGATCCTTTTGCTGTTTGTCTTCTATCAGACCGTCACCAAGCCGCTGCACCGACTGGCGCATGATTTTAAGCAAATCGACCCTGCCCAACCGTCCATTTCCTCTCTGACCCTGCCCAGCAGCCTTGCCAACACCGAATTTGCTGAAGTAACAGAAGCTGGCAACAAACTGCTGCGGGTCATTGGTTCGTACCTGCGTTCCAAAGATATCGCTGAAGCCCAGCTCATCACCCAAAAAGAAGAAACAGAGCGCTATCTCAGTATTGCCGAAGCCATCATTTTGAAACTGGACAAGCATGGCTGCATTGAAATGATGAACCAGCGCGGTTTAAACCTTCTCGGCTATGACCCTGTCGACATCATCGGGCGAGACTGGTTTGATATCGCCATCCCGCCGGAGGACCATCGCCGGGTCCGACGTGCGTATACCCGCCTTCTCAATACCGCTGGACAAGAAAAGGGCAACAACTCAGCCTATTTTGAAAATGAGATCATCACCAAAAATGGCGATCGCCGTCTGATCTTTTGGCACAATGCGGTGGAACGTGACCAGTTTGGACAAATCGAAGGTATTCTCAGTTCCGGTCAGGATATTACCGCCCGTAAAAATGCCGAAGAAGCCTTGCGGGCCTCTGAAGGCAGCTTGCGAGCCATCATCGAAGCCACATCAGAAGGCTTTGTCATCGCTGATCTGGATCGCAGCCAGATTATAGACGTCAACACCGCCCTTTACACCATGTTGGGCTATAAACGCGAAGACCTGTTTAAATACCCGCTGACCCGCTTCATTCATCCTGATGATCACCACAAATGGGAAACCCGTCGCGAACGCGCGCGCCACATCCCCCACCAGTCTTACGAAATGCGCCTGCTGACAAAAAGTGGGGAAGCAATCTCCGTCGAAGTCAATGCGTCTGCACTGCCGAAAGCCCCCAACGAAAACCAGCACAGCGTGGCCTTCGTCACCGATATTACCGAACGTAAACAACAAGAAGCCCATCAAAAAGAACTGGAAACACAACTTCGCCAAGCCCAGAAAATGGAAACCATCGGCACGCTGGCGGGCGGCATTGCCCATGACTTCAACAATATTCTGACACCGATTTTAGGCTATTCTTCCCTGTTGACCTCACGCATCCCCGAAGACGACCCCAATCATGCGCGGATTCAACAAATCGCAAAATCTGCAAACCGGGCAGCCAATATGGTCAAACAGATCCTCACCTTCTCACGTCGCGCAGAAGGCGAAATGGCGAGCACCGATATTGCCGAGGTCGTTAAAGAAGCGATGGAACTGGTCCACTCCACCATTCCTTCGCATATCGAAATCAATGCCGACATACCGGATCACTGCGCCCCTGTGATTGCCGATAGCACCCAAATCCAGCAAATGATCCTCAACCTATGCACCAACGCCCAACATGCCATGGACGAGGAAGGCGGCGTTTTGGATGTCCGCCTTGAAGAAACCATGGTGACACCAAAGATGGCTGAACTTTCCCCGCCTCTGCATGTGGGCCGCTATCTTAAGCTTACCGTCCGCGATACTGGCGCCGGTATGGATGAAGACACGCTGACGCGCGTTTACGATCCCTTTTTCACCACGAAAAAAGGCGGCGAAGGGACTGGGCTTGGGCTGTCTATGGTCCATGGGATCGTGCAAAAACACCAAGGAGACATTCAAGTCCGCAGCCGTGTCGGCCAAGGCACTGTCTTTACCGTCTTTCTGCCCGTGACGGATATCCAGCCAGAGCCGGAGACACCGGACCTAAACCGTCCCCAAGGCCATCATGAACGTATTCTCATTGTCGATGATGAACGCATAAACACCGAGTTTCTGGAAGAACTGCTGGATGAAACCGGCTACCAGCACCAAAGCTTCACCGACAGCATTGAGGCGCTGGATGATTTTGTCAGCTATCCTGACAAATACCAGATGATCCTGACCGACCAGACCATGCCGCGCATGACGGGCGACCAATTGGTCAAGGCTGTGCGGGAAATCAGCCCCGACATCCCGATCATTATGATGTCTGGCTATGACACCAAAATCAATATGGACAATGCCCACGAATTTGGCGTCGACTACTTTATCCAAAAGCCCGTATCCATCGAAGAACTGACACAGGTCATGAACCAGCTTTTGGAAACAGAAGGCCGCGAAGAAAAGACCCTGACATAAAAAAGCGGGGAAGCCACGTGTGCTCCCCCGCTTTTTCATCTCTTTGATCTCAGCCTTACAGACTGCCTTCGACCACAGTCAAACCAAGGGCATGCCACGCCTGCATACCACCGCGATAATATTTCATCTTGCTTGCCGGATAGCCTTCACGCAGCAACGCACGGATTGCCGTCGGGGATTGACCACACCACGGACCATTGCAATAAAGCGCAATTTCCTTGGCGTTATCACACGACCATTTGCCATCCGTTTTCTCACAGCCCAGCTCGTCCATACGCGAAACAATCTCGATATACGGAATATTTACAGAACCGGGGATCGTGCCTTTCAAGTGCCAATTTTCCGTACGGGCATCAACCAACAGGCCGCGCTTTTCTTTCAGGAAGTCGATCAGCTCCACTTCCCCGTAGGTTTCCACGCCGTCTTCTACCTGCATCGGCTGCACACAAAACGGCGGGCAAGCGCGTGAGGTTTTGGCAAAATCTTCTGCAATCATGTTGTCTTTATTTTGATTACGTTCAATCTTGATCGGCCCATCTTCGGTTTCCACCAGAATACTGGCCACATCCTTGGTGATATTAACATCCTGTGCCTGCGCCTGCGCCGCTGTAAACAGGAACAAGCCCCCCAACAGGGCAGTAAACATTATCTTTTTCATTTTCTACTCCTTACTCGCCGACCACAAATTCGGCGACTTGATCCGCAAGGTCTTCCCCCGCAAAATCGATAAACATATGATCTGCATCGTCGATCACGGTGAACGTCACATTGTCTTGTGAAATTGTGTCCATCTGCGCCGGAAGATCACTTACAACCGTATCGTTACTTCCCGCAACGACTAGTGTCGGAACATTAATTCTGTCCAGCAACGACGGCGTATTAAACGCCTGATCCGGCGCGTAATAGTCAACAAAGCTCGCCGGTGTGACCGACGTTTCCGCGCAATAGATAAAATCTGTCGGGGCAACCTGTTCATCACCTTTACCATCTTCGACTTTCTGCGTCATGTCTGCAAGAATGGGGGCAAGGTCTTTTTTATAACGACTTTGATAAGAGGTTGTTTCCTTTTCCTCAGACCAGGTCTGCGGGGCGATCAAGACCAGTTTCCCAATACGTGCATCCTGTTTTTCTGCCTGATACATCGTCACCTGATTGCCCCCGCGCGAATGTCCGGCAAGCACCACAGAACTTGCACCTTTCCCCTGCAACCAGTCCATCCATTGGGCAATTTCAGCAATCGCGTCGCGGTGTTTATGGGCGTGGGGGACAGCACAGTCATACATACCTTCGCGCTTATCCAGCCCAAGGCTCAGGTTAATGGACAGCACGTTCAACTCGCGTTCGTTCAACAAATTCCGTTGCGCAGCGATAATCGACATATCCTGATGGGCCAAAGTGCCATGCACCAAAAGGACCGCCCCGTCCTCTGTCAGCGTTTTACCCTCTGCCAAAGACAGGTTGCCGATCACATTCAGTCCATTGTCCAGTTTGAGTTCAACCTTTTCCGCCAAGGCCGGCGCCGTCAGGAGCGTAACCCCGGCGACAAGGGCGCAGAATGATTTATACATATATTTCCTCACCTGTTAGTATCAGTTTAGACTGATTAAAGTTTTAATTGTTTCTAATTTATATTATTCTAATATCTTAATCCAGTTTTACTTAGGAGCAATCCCTTGGGTTTGGACGTTTCATTGTTGGCCGCTTTTTCTGCCGGCCTTTTAACCTTTCTATCGCCCTGCATCTTGCCATTGGTGCCTGCCTATCTGTGTTTTATCAGCGGCAGCTCCCTGGAACAATTAACAGCGAAAGAAAATCAAAACGATTTTGATCGCTCTAAAGTTCTCTGGTCCGGTTTCGCCTTTGTCCTTGGCCTATCCAGTATCTTTATTGCCATGGGGGCCGCGGCAACATCCCTTGGACAGGCAATTGCACAATATAAACAAACACTCTCCATGGTCGGTGGCGGAATCATTCTGATCTTTGGCCTTCATTACATGGGCCTGTTTAAAATTGCCTTCCTTAACTTTGAAAAACGCTTTCACCCTGACCAAAAGCCTGCCGGGCTAATCGGCGCCTTTATTCTTGGCCTTGCTTTCGGCTTTGGCTGGACACCTTGTGTTGGCCCTGTTCTCTCCACCATTCTCATGGTTGCCGGGGGCATGGGGGAACTCAGCGACGGGATTACCTTGCTGGCGGTGTATGCGGCCGGCTTAAGCATTCCCTTCATGCTCGCCGCCGCCCTGAGTGCCCATTTCATGCGCTTCTTGGGCAAGTTCCGCCGTCATCTCCATAAAGTCGAAATCGCCATGGGCCTGTTATTGGTCGCCACCGGCATCCTGATCTTAAGCGGTAGCCTGACAGACCTGACCGGTTGGCTTTTAGAAACCTTCCCGATCCTCAACGGGCTGAACTAACAGCCCGCCCTTTGCGGCCTTAAGGCTTCTCCCCACTTTGTGCAAGCTCCACAATATAGCGTTGGAAGGGCTTGCCGCTTTCATACATTTTTTCGTTCACATAATTCAGCATCGCCTTGAAATGAAACGGGCGGAAGTAGCCGGGAAGACGTGCCGCTTCACGGGCCAATCCTTCTTTACCCGCCACATCTTCATGGAAAAACTGTACGGTTGGCGTAAAGGCAACCCCACTTTTCGCCGCGAACTCTTTCTCCGTCATTTCTGTACCATCAAAATCCGTGACCTCACGATCACCCCAGATATTCATCTGCAGGACCACGAAGTTCTCTTTCATATAAGATTTGATATTCTCTTCAGACAGGGTTTTGGCATGCAGATCTTTGCAATAGGGACAGCCCTTTTGCTCCCAGATGATGACAAAGCGTTTGCCTGCATCGGTTGCGCCCTGAAAATCTTCCGACAAATCAAGGAAGCTTTCCAAAAACCAGTCCTGATGGTAGAGACCAAAATCGTTAACCGGAACCTCGTCCGCCGCCTGTGACGTGGACAAACCGAGCATTAACATGCCCAGCACATAGAACAAACGTTTCATCTTTCCTCCTTCTTCAAGGGATGATGTAGTACCAGCCCTCGACCTTTTTTTCAATTATTTCAGCGATACCTGCCGTCACAACCCGTACACCCGGCAACAGGTCTTCCGGTTTCTTGCCAATGGTTGTCATGGTGTTGTGGCAGGCGATAAATTCGATATCATAATCTTGCAGGCTCTTGACCCGATCTGCAGCGACCGCGCTTTCCTTCAAGATGGGGCGAATGCCCGGCCCATAAAAAACAATCGCGATTTTAACATTATCGGTGCCATAAAATTTTTGCAGATTGATCGCATTGTAATACACATTATTGACATGCGCTTCGTCTTTGGACGTCACCTGCATGACGATCCTGCGCGGATTGTCCCAATCCGGCTGCGGCTCCGCAATCTTGGTATCATTAGGTAAACGTGATGTTTGCGCCTCTGCGGGAAGCTGTACGGCCCCCACCATCAACAAAGCCGCCATCAAAACGGTACGAAAAAGAAACGTCATCCTGTTACCTTTATTATGAGTTCGGCGCCGCATCGAGCTTTTTTATGAAATTCTGGACGAACCCCCAAAAGAATTCGCTGTTGTAGCCCAGAATACGCCCGACTTCTTTGTCTTTATCATCCAAGATAATAAAAGTCGGTGTAAAAGACGGATAGACCAGATGTTTCAAATCATCCGGCATCCCTTTATCCAGATTGACTTCACGCAAGGGCAAGCGCTTGCCTTCATCTGTTTTGTCATAGATCGGCAAAATATCCTCCCGCCACATCTCGCAATAGATGCAGCCCGGCGAATGGACAAAGACCATCTGGTCTGCACGCGCCTGTAAAGACAGGGTGGCAAACACGACCAGAACAGAAATGGCAAAAATCAATCTTTTCATCATAGAACCATTATAAAGAAAAAGGGCAAAGACCGTACAACAATCTTTGCCCTTTTCACCTGTCGAAATCAGCGCAAAGCTTCTTCGCCCGTCGGCGTTACGCCCAATGTCGCCTTGGAGGTTATTTCGACGGATTTAAAGCAATCCTTCATACAATGAGGGTTCTTCACATCCGGTCGCGGATCATCCACAAAGCCGTCAACGTTCGGCATGACAACCGCTTTCAATGCCTCTGCATCCATCGGTTCGTCCGAGTCGTGCAGATCATTTTCCGCCAGCAAGAAGCCCGTAATCGCATAAACTTCGTCATCCGTCAGGGACTGCGCGTTGCCAAATGGCATGGCACGTTTGATGTAATCAAACACCGTCGACGCATAAGGCCAGTATGACCCGATGGTCTTGTGCGGCTGTCCGGGACGAACCGACTGTGCCAGCTCATTTGGTGTGCCGCCAACCAGCGGCGGATAACGCCCGCCGCCGCCATCAGCAAAATCCCCATGACAGGCCGCGCAATGTTCCGCATACAAGGCTTCGCCATCTTCATAGCTGCCGCTACCTGCTGGAAGACCTTGCCCATCGGGACGGATATCGATGTCCCAACCGGCAATTTCTTTATCCGACGGTTTAACGCCGAAGCCATATTTCATCTCGTCACCCGCGTAAGCTGCAGATGTCATCAAGACCCCACCGAGCACAAGGCCCAAAACGGACTTATTTACCGGAAACTTGAACATTCTGAACCTCCCCGCTTTTCTTGACCAACCATGTATGGATGGAGTTGTTGTGATAGATCGACCATGTGCCACGCACCGCGCGCAACTGATCAATGGTCGGCTGCACATATCCGGTTTCGTCATAGGCCCGGCTTTGCAGCAGAACTTCCTGCCCGTTCCAGTCCCAATCAAAGACAAAGCGTGTCAGGGCTTTATCAAGGACCATGCCTTCCAAGCGCGCCGGCATCCAGTTTTTGCCGCCATCAACAGAGATATCGACCCCTTTGATTTTGCCCGCGCCCGACCAGGCCAGACCACGGATCTGATGATAGCCTTTACCCAGCATCGGATATTCCGGACAAGGCGACGTGATCACGGATTTAGTATCCATCGACCATGTGAAACGGCGTGACTTCCCGTTTGATAAGGTGTCTGTATATTTGGAAGTTTCTTCGCGGTGATGCCACGGCATATCCCCAAATTCCAGACGGCGGATCCATTTGACATTCATGTTGCCTTCAAAGCCCGGCACGATCAAACGCAGCGGGTAGCCCTGTTCCGGGCGCAGCATTTCGCCGTTCTGGGCATAGGCCAAGATACAGTCATCACCAATTTTTTCGATCGGAATGGATCGGCTCATGCCCGCTGCGTCCGCACCTTCTGCCAAGACCCATTTGGCACCCGGTTTCACGCCCAACTCTTCCATCAATGTCGAGACTTTAACGCCTGTCCATTCGCAACAGCTCACCATCCCATGGGTAAATTGCAGCTTATCCATCTGCGCGCCACGCCATTCCGCACCAGAGTTTGCCGGACATTCCACAAAGTGAATACGCGACACCTGCGGGAAACGCATCAGGTCTTGCAGAGTGAACATCCGTTCGTTTTTCACCATCCCGTGGACGATCAGACGAAAGTCCTCTTTCGGGATATGCGGGAAGCCGCCGTGGTGACGTTCAAAATGCAGACCATTTGGCGTGATGATCCCGTGCAAATCCTGAATCGGTGTAAAGGAAATGGAACTTTCCGCCGTTGGTGTCAGCCAAGGCACCGTGCGGCGATGGACGTTCTTTTCATATTGGGACGGAATACCATAAGGTTCCGCCGTGACGCGGTCGCCCAGCATTTTAGACCATTCCGGCACGTTTGGCGGCAGGTTTTCAGGGTTCCCTGCAGCAAAAGCTGCCCCGCCTGTCGCCCCCAAGGTGGCCGCAGCCCCCATGGTCGCCACGCTGCCGCGCAGGAAAGAACGACGTGTGGGTTCCAGCAGCGCACTCTCCCTTTCGGCCTGAGCCATCACGGCTCTGCTCTTTGTCTTCAATTTATCCATAATATTCTTCCCCATTAAGCCCCTATTACTTTTACATTTTGGTTTTCTGGAACATTGACGGTCTTATGGTGTGACACATAGCCTGCGACCACATCCCAGATTGGCGGCCCTTCTGTGCCTTCGTTGACCGATGCCCAGCCCGCGACCACATATTCTTTCGCAGCGTCAATCGGCTGGCCTGTTTTCAGATGAACCATGTTGGTGATGCGGCTGCCCATTGGTTTGTGAATATCAATGGTGTAGCCCATACCGCCGACGCGAACCATGTCACCGCCCTGCTGATAGAACGGGTCCACATTAAACAGGTTGTCCGCCACATCTTCCAAAATGTCCTTGATCATTTGCCCTGTCATCTTGGAACGATAGGCATTTGGATAGGTAATGGCCGTTTGGTTATAAATGTCATCCATGGTGATCGCCCCACCCGGTGGCAGGCTGGAGCCCCAACGGAAGCCCGGCGACATGGAAATTTCCGCATCGCGCCCTTCCAGCAACGCCTGACAGATCAGATCATCAAACGTGCCGTTAAAGTTACCGCGACGATAGAGCAAGCCTTCGGTGTGACCGACGACTTTTTCAATCACGCCTTTGTGCGGGCCGCGAATACTCTCGACCAGTTCCTGCATTTCCGCGTCCGGTGCAATCACATCGGAGAAAATCGGCATCAGTTTGAAGCTGTAATCCACGACCTTTTTGTTTTCGACCTTCACATCCAGACGGGCCAAAAACTTACCGTGAGAGCCAGAAGCGACCATCAATGTATCACCGACTTTGATCACATCCGGCACCGCATCGTGCGTATGACCGGTCAACAAAACGTCAATGCCAGACACTTCTGAAGCGAGCTTGCGATCCACATCGAAACCATCGTGGGAAGCAACAACGATCAGTTCCGCCCCTTCCGCTTTCGCCGCCTCAATGCGTTCCTGCAATTTGTTTGGTCGGATCCCAAAAGACCATTCCGGGATCATATAGCGCGGGTTGGCAACCGGTGTGTAAGGGAAAGCCTGCCCGATCAACGCGACTTTTACGCCGCCACGTTCAAAGAAGGCGGTATGTTCAAAAACATCTTCTTCCCATTCCGTATCTTGCACGTTACCGCACAGGAAGGGGAAGTTACATTTTTCCACCAATTCCTTAACGCGGTCCTGACCGTAGGTGAATTCCCAGTGCGCCGTCATTGCGTCAACGCCCAGCTTATTACAGACATCGACCATATCTTCGCCCTGCGTCTGCAACGAGGTATAGGACCCCTGCCACGTATCGCCACAATCCACCAACAAGGTGTTGTCGGGACGTTCCGCACGGATGGCTTTCACCAATGTTGCCATATGGGCGACCCCGCCGACACGTCCATATTGCTTGGACAGTTCAGCAAAATCGACCGAGGTAAAGGCGTAGGCCTGTGATGAACCTGCCATCAAGCCATAATGTTTCAACAGGTCTTTACCTGTAATGTGCGGAACCAACCCATGAACCGGCCCAACCCCAAGGTTGACCGAGGGTTCGCGGAAATACACAGGCGCAATTTGCGCATGGATATCGGTGAAGTTCAGGAGAGTCACCTGACCTTTAGTCTCAAACTTCAGCAGTTCTTCCTGCGTTAGCTTTTGACCACTTGCTGCATGGCCCAAAGAGGCCGTTGCCGGCAGCATCGCTGCACTCGCCGCTGCAACCTGTAAGAAATCACGTCTCGAAAGCATCAATTATAGCCTTCTAAAATAGTTGTAAAAAATCAACCCTGAATTGATATCCGGGTTATGACCCCCGTTCCAACTGGCGGTTTTTGACAGTTTCATCAAAAACCGCCCCTTAAAGAACGAGGATTATGAGTTGCCCTTACTTACGTACGGAGGGCGCTTCGATCGGCAGACCGTTTCCACGCCATGTGACGTAGAGTTCCAGCGCCATGTATTCCGGTGAACCGTTCGCCAGTTTTTCCGCACGGATGTTGTTGTTACATCCCCGGAAACGACGATGCAGTGACCCAAGCTTTTGCCACTTCAAACGATACGTCGGGAAGCCATTCGCTTGCCCCTGACTGAGCAATTCAGCACGCATATAGTTGCCGTTTTGATCGATGTGACAGTGTTTACACGCCAGATCCATCTGACCGACCCGTGTGTTATAAAACTTCATGCCCTTTTCGAAATATTCCTTCGCAGGACCATCGATTGACACATTTACCGGCATACCGCGTGACTGCATTTTCACCAATGACGTCATGCCCAGCAGTTCGTCTGATTCCCATTTCCACGGGGTCGCCTGCATGCCTTCGCTACGGCACCGGTTGATACGTTTTTCCAAGTTCAACAGATCGCCGATTTCGGGATCAAACTTCGGATAAACCGCACCTACGCCTTTCATGCTTTCCACATCACCATGACAGGATTGACAGGATTTGTTCGCGTCACCTTCCGGCGTAGACCACTGTTCCTGCGCTTTTTCTACCCACAAAAAGGCCGGGTTTTCGAAGTCGTCATCCTGCAAAGTGCGGGTTTCTTCTGTTGCATAAATATAGCCGCTTCGTGCATCACCATGCGCATAGTCTTCCAGCCCTTCCGGTGCTGGTTGGGATTGCGGTGAAATATGAAGCGACATATCATCCGTTGCCTGAGCCGTTGCTACGCTCAGTCCCAACAACATGCCAACCGCAAGGGCGATAGGTTTTTTGGTCTTTGTCATCATCATGCGATGAACCTCCCAGTTATTTTTTAAGGCTTGGCCCTTTGAACCCAATCAAAGGGCACCCCCATCTCCCCCCGAAGACAGTTAGCCTTCCAGCTGCATTTTCGCCTTTTTAGTATAGACTTCACCGTTGTCGTCAAACCATTTGAATTCAAATTCACCGGCTTCTTCGACTTTCATGTCAAAATCAATGTACGGGTTCGCCGAAATTGACGGATAGAGTGTCGCGCTCATGATCTGCTTGCCGTTAAACAAAGCTTCAAACTTGTTGATAATCTGACGCGGGATCAGCTTGCCGTCTTTACCTTTACGCAGGCCAGATTCCATTTGATGGGAAATGGTTGTCTTGATCGTGACAACATCACCTTTTGCAGCCGTTTTCGGCGATTTTACGCGGGGCTTCGGTGCTTTAGACATAATCTTGTATCCTTATAATCTTTAATCGTAAAACCGGATCAACCGCCGCAGCCGCCGATGGTTACTTTAATTTCTTTATCACCTGTGAAAGTGCTGCCGTCGTTCATCATCGCAACCGCACGCACTTTTTGCGTTGCTGCCAGACGCATGCGGAACTTCACACGGGCCACGCCAGAATTCGGCGTCAGATTAAAGGTCACAACTTCAGGAGTCGGGTTGCCTTCAGCCGCAACAAAAATCGTTTTCACATAGTCGTTTTCAGTCTGCGGAGAATCAACCGTGATTTCGATTGGCACGGTATTGCCGTTTTCCGCGATTTCAGGACCATCAACAGTTACTTTGGACGCATTTGCAGCATCCCCACCAACTTTTTTGAAATACGCTGTTACGTCTTCAGGTTTCGCCTGGGCTTTGCCTGTCAGCGCAACCGCGCCAACTGTCACAGCACCGACGCCAGCGATTTTCAGAATATCGCGACGGCTTACCTGGGACTTTTCTGTTGTTTGAGTCATTAAAGGCCTCTCTTGGTATCTACACATTTTCATGTGCAGTCGTGTTCGAATTAAGGGTTATTTCAACGTTATCAGGTAAGCGACGATGTCTTCGATCTCTTGCTCGTTCAACATCGGTTTACCGACAAAACTTTTACTCACCTGATTAAGTCCGTGGGTTCTGTAATACGCCATCATCGGCGTATCCGGATTGATGACCTTAGGGTTCACCAGACGCAGACGAATTTCGCCAGCGCTCATGCGATCGCCCACGCCTTCAAGCGGTGGCGCAACATCACCATGGAATTCTTCTTCAAGGATCGGAGCTGAATGACAGGTCAGACAGTTCCCTTTTTTGCGGTGAACCAACAGCTTTTTGCCATTGACCGCGTTACCAGCTTTTCCACTCAAAGAGTCGGGGATCGAGGTCCCATCCACAATTGTGTAGGGCTTGAGATTCGGTTCGCTCACTCTCATAAGGCTACCTTCGGCCAGGGCAGAAGAGGCACCAAACGTCAAACCACCAAATGCACATAGCGTGAATGCACTCGCCAGCTTTCGTTTAAATATACGAAAATTCATATTTCCTCCCAGTTTATTTTGAGCCAATTTTGACTCTTTTATTTTATTCGCTCCGCCCCTAGCTTCCCCAAACGGAACGAATACTCAAACATTCTAATATTATAATAATCTAAAATTCAACTGATTTTTACAATATTTGTTAATATCACATGATCATCTTGATCTTTAAGAACTTTTACATCTTTTTGCAGTGCATCATTCGATAAAAAACCATCGAGTGCGTTGAGCACGCCTTGTGCAATTCCCTTTGGACGCTCCGCCAAACCGACAAAATGCGCCTCATTTTCCCGCGGATCGATTTCGCACAGCTTTTCGCCTTTTAAGACGCTCAAGCCCGGATAAAGCAATCCCCGCACATATCCCGATATAGCTGCGCAAACAGGATGGTCGTCCAACCTGCCGATCTGGTCACCTTTTTCCACATAGGCACCGATGGATAAATCACTCTCAAACTGTCCCGCCCGATCGGATCGAACAAAGCGTTCCCAGCCGACCCCGTTGAGACGTGGCGGCACGGGTACCGGCTCAATGGCCTGCCCGTCCAGAATGACCCTTCCCAACTCGTCGCCCCAGCAACTTTCAATAACCGCGTCCACATCTTCTCCGGCTACAAAACTTGGCCCGACGCCAATCGTGACAGATGCCCTCTCTTTCAAGGGCTGAATAGTCGAAAACTTCTGGATACGACCATCCACAATCACATCCGGCCGCACGGCTTCAACCAACGCATCAAAAGAACCGGTATAAAGGGCAATGACCCGATCGTCGGTTGCCCTTCTCCTCACCTCTTCAAGTCGATCAATCCGAACCGCGCTCACCTCTTCCAAAAGCGCTTCCCCCGTCCAAAGAGCATCACAGAAAGCCATTTTGCGACGGATGGTCCGTGGCTGACGGGTTTCATGAGCAATGACAACATAGCCCGCCTGAAAGAGCGTCCACGCGATCGCAGACCCCACATCCCCAACACCGCGCACAAGGGCGACAGGCTGGCCTCTCAGTGGGTCAGTCATTGTTTTGGTTTGCCTTATTTTGTTGCAATAGCCATACCCTGTTAGGTCTGTTTCTTTTGGAGTTGGGATAAATCTTTGCATAACTGGTATGACCACACAAGAACTTCTACACATCTAGGACCGTTTCTTCTTCGGTAAGGCCTGAATATACCCCATTAAATCCTTGATGGTTTCTTCATCCAGTGAACGCCAGGCCGGCATTTCTTCGGCCGGGTGCCCGTTTAAAATCTTATGCAAGGCCTTCCACGGGTCTTCGTTTGCCACATGACCCAAAGCCCCCATCGTACGGATTGCGCGCCCTTTCGGCCCATGGCAATTACCGCAGATCGTGGGGTAAAACTTTGCATGTTCCTGATAATTCCCTTTCGCCTTTTTTGTCGTCGAATCGATGTATACATCCATATCCAACTGACCTTCCCGAACGAAATTTGCCAAATCCAGCAAGTCATCGCGCCCTAATAATGCGCCATAACCATGCGTATCATCCTTCAGGATGGCCATGACCTCACGCACATCCGCGCCTTTTTTATCTGCAATCCCCTTGATACCGGTAAAATGTTTTCCCTTGGCATACGCCCCGTCTTTGCCACGATAATCCCATCCATGACATTCTCGACACAACCATGTTTGCTTGGGCTTAACTTCCACCTCCATCTGTGTGGGATAGGCGGGATGCAGACCTTCCGGCACGTCGCGTCCGGTTTCCATAAACCAGTTATCATACAACCGACCACCGCGCACAATGGAGACAAGCGAGGCACTTTCCGGCAAGGTCTGCATATAGGCAAGAAGCTCAATTAGTTTTGCTTCCTCAAAAGCACGCAAGGACGGCATCACCGCCCCCGGATGCCCGTTAAAAATGGAATGAAGGGTCAAATACGGCTGCTGGATCGCAAAGTGCCCAAGGGAAACACCGGGCAGACTTTGCCCTTCTGCCCCATGGCACATGGCACACACGGTTTCAAAAAATGGACGTTGCGCCAGCCCATAGGCTTTGGCTTTTCCCGTCCCCCGTTCGACCATCTGATCCATATCGACCATGCCCAAGGAGATAAAACGGGCAAGGTCCAACAGATCATCCGGCTCCAGATAATCCTGATAGCCGTGGGTTTGATCTTTTAAAATCGTCACAATTTCCGACGGGACGGCCCCCACCTTTCCCCTGATACCGGGCAGGCTGTTCGCCCCTTTATAATCCCAGCCATGACAAGACACACATCGCCAACTCTCGCTGATCACTTTCTGCGATGATCCCTCACCCACAAACCCCTGATGGAGCTTTTCCGGCGGGCGCGCATCCAGTTCGATCATCCAGTCACTATAAAGTCGACCGCCACGCGCAATTGAGGCATCCAGATCGGTGATTTTATCCGCCGCCCCCGCCTCCTGTGACGCCGCACACCAGACAGAGCCGATACAAAACAGGAGCTGAAGGCTTTTGCGGATCATTTTCCATTCCTGTGACATGGCTTATCCTTCATAATTTGCCGGCAGTTCATGCACCACACCTTTGTGACACTGGATACAATGTTTGCCTTCTTGTTGGGCTTGGGGGTGTTTGCGTTGCGCGCGTCGTCCCATATCTTCCAAATTCATCGCATCGAACGCATGACAGGTGCGACATTCGCGCGATTCTGTTGCTTCCATCTTGGCCCAGACACGCTCCGCCATGCGCAGGCGGTGTTTCTCAAACTTTTCTTTTGTATCAATCGTGCCCAAAATTTCGTGCCAGACATCTTTTACGGCAATGATCTTGGCAAACAATTTATCCGGATACACTTCCGGCACATGACAGTCCGGACATTCCACCCGCACGCCATACTCATTTTTATAATGCAGGCTCTTTTTATATTCCTGATAGACCGTCTGTTCCATCGAATGACAGGACACACAAAACTCCAGCGAATTGGTCTTTTCAATCGCAACGCCTGCCGTCACCAACAGCACCAATGTCCCTAAAGACCCAATGACCAGCGCCATCTTGACGCCGCTTTTCTTTAACCATTTAAGCACGGTCGCACTTCTCCCTGCATGCGCCTGACCCGGTGTTTTTTGGGGCGCATCCTGTCTTTATTATTTTAAAGAAAAGGGACAGCCTTTCCTCCCCCCGAAAGAAAGACTGTCCAGAGATATCTGGTGAGACTAGCCCCAGATATCTTTACAGATATTATCGTACCAGCTGTGCGCATAAGCCACTTCACGCTTGCGATCTTCCGCAGTGGCATCCATCGGTGACAAACCACCTGCGCCTTTAACGCCCGCAATCGTGTCGCTGTCTTTGTCATATTTATAGACAGCCGCAACCGAAAAGGCCCAGTCATCGCCCGCAATGGAATAACACGTGTTTACATATGACGGGACCCCCACCGGCTTCCCATTCAGGCTTGCCACAATCGCAGCCGCCGTGACCTTACCTTGGGAGTTGGCGGAATAGCCTGACTTGGGCATCGACGTCGCAATAGCGGCATCCCCAAGTACGTGAATACCCGGCACCATTTTGGATTCAAAGGTCACCTTGTCCACCGGACACCAGCCCGTATCATCGGTCAGGCCTGCGGCAAAGGCGATCGGTCCGGCTTTTTGTGCAGGGATAAAGTTGATAACATCGGCCTTATATTCCTCAAAATCCGTTGTCACCGTCATATCATCCACATTCACACCGGTGATCTGGCCCGCGTCCGTCCCTTTCAACCACGTGATCATGGAACTGTCCGTGCCATAACCATAGAACTTCTTCCACGCCTGTTCAAACAACCCTTGTTTGGAAAACTTATCCTTGTGATCAATGATCAAAATCTTGGACTTGGGCTTCTCTTTCTTGAAATAGTTTGCGACCAGACTCACACGTTCATATGGCCCAGGGGGACAACGAAATGGATTTGGCGGGGCAACCATGGCAAACAGGCCCCCATCTGGCATGTCTTCCAACTGTTTTCGCAGCAGGGCGGTTTGCGGACCAGCTTTCCACGCGTGGGGGATTTTTGTTTCCGCCACGTCTGCATCCAGACCCTCATAATTTTCGAATTTGAAGTCCACACCCGGCGCGACGACGCAACGTTCATAGTCAAAGGTTTGCCCGCCTTTGGTCGTGACTTGCTTTTTCGCGCCGTCAATACCCGTCACCATATCATAGACGACCTTGATGCCTGCTTTCTCAAGACCCGTATAGTCCTGACGGATCCCGTCCATGGGGCGTTGCCCCCCCAACACTTCATTGCTCATAAAGCAGGTGTGATAACTTTTGTTGGCTTCAATCAAGGTTACATCGATGGACAGATCCATCATGCGCAAATAATTGGCAACCGTTGCCCCAGCTGGGCCGCCCCCGACAATCACAACCTTTTTTGTTGCCGCACGCGCAATTGAGGGGGCCCCCATCACAGCCGCGCCTGTGACAGCAGCCGCCCCTGTCAGTTGGAGGAAACTCCGGCGATTAAATTTCGTCATAATACTGTTTCCTTTCCTACTGTTTAGAAGCCATATAGTCGATGACGGCGTCATATCCGTCCTGACCATGATCATCCATAAGGGCCTGCATTTTGTTTTTCTGCTTTTTGCTCCATTCCCGATCACCGGAGAAGAAGTCATTCACCATAAAATGCAGGTACTGCTTGGTTTGCCCTGCCATCACACCGATCCCATCGGCGAGATAGCCATCATTTTCATGACATTTTTCGCAGTAGTCCTGAAACAGCTTACGACCTTTTTCGACCTTTGCCGCATCCACATCCTGTGCATAGCGCACAATCTTTTGGCTGGCGAAATAGTCCGCCATGATCTTCAATTCATCTTGAGAATAACCTTTTGCGATTCGGCTCATCACTGTCGATTTTCGATCACCACTGATATAGTCATTCATGGATGACATAAAATAATCTTGAGTAATGCCTGCAATCGTCGGCGTTGCCGGTCCAAGACTTGACCCCGCAGGCCCGTGACACCCCGCGCATGTGGCGGATAGCGTTTCTGCACTCGCCATTTCGGCTGATGCCGTCTGGCTATAAGTCAACACTGCCAGCAGCCCCACTGCAAACACCATCGGCTTGAATATTTTGTGGCTCATATGTGCCCCCTGTTACATATTTTTTATAGTTCCATTACTATCCATAACATAACTTTTTGCTAATTAAGTATACTTTTTTATAATGTTTTTATAATATAAATACCACACATGGATTGCAGTACAATATCAGTTCAACACAATGAAAACGGGTTTTTCGCAAGTGCAGTATCACTAAAATCTGGCAAACAACACTTATCTGCTATAAATTTTATGAAAGTTCGAAAATCAAGTTGTAGTTTTGCACAAAGCACTTAAACTCAATCGTAGAAATGTCGTATCAAGCGGAGAAGAAAATCAATGCCCGAAAATAAACGGACATGGACGCTAAGAACGAAACTGCTCGCCACATACCTGATTATTGTTGGCGTCAGTATGGTCGTTCTATTTACGGCATTTGAATATCGCAATTACTATAACGCCAACAAGCGCCTGCACGAACAAATCCAAGAAATCGCGGAATTTCAAAGCTCTACACTTTCCGTTCCGGTCTGGAACTTTGATGAGCAGTCCATCCGTCTGGCCATGAGCACCTTGGCCAACAACCCTTATTTTATCAGTGGGACCTTACTGGATGATTATGGACATGTGCTTGAACATGTCGGTCCGAAAGGGGTAAAACCCGGCTCCGAGAAACTTAAGATTTCCCGCGATATCGTTTTCTCCGGCTCCGAACGTGATGAGATTGTCGGTAAACTGGTCCTGATTTTCGATGATACACAGGTTATTGAACAGGCTTTAGAACGCCTGATTTTTGACAGTTTCATCCTCGTTCTCTTGGCTGCCTCCTTGATTGGCGGAACTTTTATTGCATCGCAACGCATCATTGGCAAGCCACTGGACCTGCTGTTAAAAGGTATTCGCCGGGCAAAAGCAGCTGACAACTTTGAAGCCGTAAAGTGGGAATCTTCTGACGAAATCGGTCAGGTTATCACCGCCTTCAACGATATGATGCTCCATCAGGTCGAAACCGATGCCGCCCTGCGCTCAGCACGCAACACCGCTGTCGAAGCAGAAGCGCGAGTTAAAGATGCGATTGAAAACATCTCGGAAGCCTTTGTCCTGTTTGACAACAAACAGCAACTTGTCCTGTGCAACACCCGCTTCAAAGATTTTTACGAATATAATGATGACGATATCGAACCGGGCATTGAGTATAACCGCCTGATCGAATTGGATATTGAACGCGGCGTCGTCCCGGCCGTTGACCATTTTGGTCGCTCGTACCACGATCTGCGCAGTGCCTATAACTGGGAAACCAGCGGCTCCATCGAAGTCGCCTTAACAGACGGACGTCATCTCCTGATCCGCGAACGTCCGACCCATGCCGGCGGCCGTGTCGGGATCCAGACAGATATTACCGAGCTTAAACGTGCGGAGCGTGAACTGCGTCGTGCCCGTGACGAGCTGGAGCACCGTGTCGAAGAACGCACCCACGAACTGCAAGCGGCAACCACAGACGCTAAAAAAGCCAACCGCGCCAAATCAGAATTTCTGTCGCGCATGAGCCATGAACTGCGCACACCACTCAACGGGATCCTTGGTTTTGCGCAACTGTTATTGATGGATCAGCGCCATCCTCTGTCCGATAAGCAATCCGAATATATCGAACATGTTCTAAAGGCGGGTAACCTGCTTTTGGAACTGATTAACGAAGTCCTTGATCTCGCCAAAATTGAATCCGGTCGCATCAGCCTGTCCATCGAAAACATCGACCCGAACAATGTGGTCAACGAATGTGTGGATATGATCGAGGCCTATGCCTCCGAACAGAACATCACCATCACTCGTACAGGGCATCAAGCCGCAGACTATTATGTCATTGCCGACTTCACACGCCTGAAGCAAGTTCTGTCCAACCTGCTGTCGAACGCCATCAAGTACAATATCCAAAACGGTAAAGTCCTCCTTGATAGCTCACCCGGACCACTCGGCTTCTGGCGCTATACCGTGACGGATACCGGCTACGGGATCGAGGAAGAATTTCAGGATCAACTCTTTCAGCCGTTTAATCGCCTGAATGCGGAAAATACAGATATCGAAGGCACCGGCATTGGCCTGACCATCACCAAACACCTTATCGAAATTATGGGGGGTGAAATCGGTGTGGACAGCAAACTTGGGGAAGGGAGCACGTTCTGGGTTGATATCCCGCTCTCCGACGAAATCATCCATCATGACACGCCGGTAAGCGTTGATATCATTAGCGAACTTCCCAAACGCCTAGATGGGGTAAAAACCATTTTGTATGTGGAAGACAACCCCGCCAACATGCGTCTCATGCGCGAACTCCTGACCCAGCTGCCCCGCACCAACTTTGTCGAAGCCGGTACAGCCGAAGAAGGCTTGGAACTGATCCGTGGCAATAAGCCGGACCTTGTCCTCATGGATATCAACCTGCCCGGTATGGATGGCTTTGATGCCTTTGAAGTGATGCGCGATGACAGCGAAATGTGTGACATCCCCGTCATTGCCCTGACGGCAAACGCCATGCCCCGTGAAGTTGATCGCGGCAAAGAACTGGGCTTTAAAGCCTATCTGACTAAACCGATCGATGTGGCCTCAACATTGGCGGAAATCACCCGCGTGCTTGAAGAGTCCGAAAAGTAAGCCTTAGCCTCTGTCATCGCACAGGAATTCGTGGACACCTTTTATCGTTTCCGCCAATCCTGTGCGCACCACTTCCACCCCTTCGGGGAAAGCACCGAGCATACGCGTTGGCGTCTGACGGTCCAGCATCACAAAAACACCACGATCATCTTTGCGACGGACCAATCGACCGAACGCCTGTTTCAGCCGCAACCGCGCAATCATTTCATCGTAAGAGCGACCAGGAAAAGACCGTTTACGCGCTTTATGCAAAATCGTGGGACGCGGCCACGGCACACGGTCAAAAACGATCATATGCAACGAGTCACCGGGCACATCGACCCCGTCACGCACCGCGTCGGTCCCCAGCAAACAGCTGCTTTGATCTGCCTTAAAGATATCAATCAGCGTCCCCACATCCATCGCATCAACATGCTGGGCATGAAGCTGGATACCGGTGCGATCCAACGGTTCGGCTATTTTTTGATAAACCGCGCGCAGGCGGCTGACGGCCGTAAACAGGCCAAGACCGCCGCCACCACTTGCTAAAAACAGTTCCCGATAGGCGGTGGCAATCTGGTCGATATTGTCTTTGCGCACATCATCGACGATAAACACTTTCGTTTGCTTGGGATAATCAAACGGTGACTTGACGCTATGAAGTGCCGCGGGACGGGCAAGATGAGACACGCCCGTACGTGCAGAAGCCACCTTCCAATCAGCCTCGTCATCGCCGCTGCCATCGCGCAATGTTGCGGATGTAATGGCAACGCCATGAGATTTCTCAACCACTTCTTCCACAAAGGGGACGGTGGGGTCGACCCAATGGCGGTGCATCCCGACATCGATGTCGCGTCCGTCCAGACGATCGACGCTAAACCAGTCGACAAATTCCGGCGGTGTTTCTGAAAACAGACTATCCAACATGCTATGCCATGCTAAAACCTGCTGCACGCCCCGTCTTTCAAGGCTGGAACAGACAGCCTCAATGCGTTGACGGTTTGCGCTATCCATCTCGTCCGCTTCTTCATCCATCAAGGCCAGTAAGCCTTTTATCAGGCGCTGCAACGGGATGCGGATTTTATCAAGCGCAGTCTTTAAACGTTCTGCAGCTTCCAGCAGATGTTCCACAGGCGGATGGATCGTTGCTTCCAAAGAAAAAGGCGACCCCGTATTGATATCACGGGCATAAACCTGTTGGCGCACACGCCCTAAAAAGCTCTCAAACGGGCCATAAGGTTCCCCACCAGAAATCCGCTGGTGCCAGCTTGGACCGGGTAGAATGCGCGCGGCATTCAAGACATCTTCCAACGCTTCTTCCATTTCCCGACCAACGACCAAATCCTCAATCCGCGCCTTTAGTCCGCGCGCACGCGATCGGCTGGCATCTTCCGCCCCGATCAACCAGCGCCGCAGATCTGCCCCTTCCTGCCCGGACAGATGCGCGGAAAACGCTTTATCAGCCGCATCAAAAACGTGATGCCCCTCGTCAAAAATATAACGGGTCGGCAGCATCGCTTCTTCCGTGCCGCCGAGGGCCGCCTGTATCATCACCAACGCATGATTAGCGACCACCAGTTCCGCCCGACGCGCCCGACGCACCGTCTTTTCAATAAAACACTTGCTGTAATGGGAACAGCTGGAATAGACACATTCCCCGCGCGTATCGGTCATGTCCACCGTCAAACGCGCGCCCAACAGTTCCTTGAGCCACGAGGGGAAATCCCCGCCGATCATATCACCGTCACGGGTATGCATGGCCCAGCGCGCCATCAGACCAAGGGCCGGTGCATCTTCGGCACGCGCGCGCAGACGCGACACCGCTTCTTCAAAATTCAGCAGACAAAAATAGTTTTCTCGGCCTTTGCGGATAACGATCTTGCTCTTTTTCTCGCGCATATCGGGATAGAGCCGATCCAGTTCACCATCCAACTGGCGTTGCAGGTTGCGGGTGTAGGTGCTGATCCAGACCGCTCCATCATTCTTTTTCGCCCAGACGCTCGCCGGCGCAATATAGCCCAGGGTCTTGCCCACACCTGTCCCCGCTTCAACAAGGGCGAGGCAAGGTTCCCCCTTGGAGTTGGGCGCTTGAAAGGCTTCCGTGATACAGCCCGCATAATCTTTCTGTTCGGCACGCTCCTCCGATCCACCTGCCAGCAACTGATCCAGTCGCGCACGCGCTTCCACGGGTTCAACGGGCAGATGACCGGGCTGTGGTGGGGGCGCACTTTCCACCCACTCATTCAATCGGTGCCAGACCTGCAAAGACCTGAGCAACGCACCGCTATGAGGGGCATCATCCGTGCCGACGCCTAACGCATCCAGCACAATATTGCCCCATGACCAGCCGCCGGTCTTCATCGCCCAAGCGATTGTGATCAATTCTTTGGACGGTCTTTGCCGTAATTCCTGTAAAAGCTGACGACAAGCTGACAAGAGTGTCTCGACCTCATCTTCCAGCGACGCCGGGATCGGCAGCCCCATGGCCTGTGCCAGTCCTTTTGCGGTGGGCAGGGAAAACTGCGCAGGCCTGACAAAAGCAAACAGTTCCAATAAATCCAGTCGGGGAAACGGACCACACCTCAGACGCCGGGCAGTCGCCAAGGCATGCAGCACCAATACCGGCACTTCACTGGTCGATAGACGGCGGGCGCCTTCTTTCAGGCTGAGACTTTCCAGCTCCCCATCCGCGCTCATCCAGCCAACGGAACGCACATGCGCCACCAGTATCGGTGTCGCAGGCATCCGAATCGGTACGGCATTGGGGATATGCAGATCAGTTTCGTTCAACATGCCAGCACAATAATCCTAGCGCGAAACAAATACCAGCCTGTGCATTGCATTTTTCATGATTTTTACGAATCGGATACGACGACAGAGCGTTAATGTCTTGCACTAACGCTCTCCAATTTCTCGAATAAATTTTTATAAAAGCGTGTTAACCCGCGTTTTCGTCTGTTTCGATTGCATGCTTTTTATTGTCACGATTAATCGGATCGCTTTCTTTCTCTCTGATCTTATCAGCTAGTCGAGCTTCGAAAGCTCTAAAGATTGCGACTTCATCTTCATTGCCTGTGTTGGCAGACAACATATCAATGACAACTTCACGCACCGCATCAAACAGATAGTCTTTTTTACCCAGCCGCTCACCCGGAAGTTCTTGATATTCAAGACCAACCATCTCGCGCGCCTTTTCCTCATCGATGCCCAGAATTTGCATCAACTCGACTTCGGTTTCAGCTTCTTTAAGTTTTTCTGCTGTCGTCATCGCGATACCGATACTAACGATATCCTCGATTTCATCGGGATGCCCACTACCGCGTTGGTAGCCTTGATTATCCCCACTTTGCGCCTGCATACCTTCCGGTGCAGGCACGATATCAACACGCCCATCATTGGACGTGATTGTCATATTGTTTCCCATCGGAGTTCTCTCCTAGATTAAGATACATTCTGTTCTCACGATTATGACCCTAAAACGAGAAAGTTTCAAGCCTCATCAAAACCCACGCGTTTTACGTTGGTTAAAAATAGAGCCATAAAAGCGTCAGACTATTGACGAACCCATACGTTCTGCGTAGGTTTGCCAGCCCTTTTAGTAGGTCTTATTTTTCAACTTGTCATCTAAAAACTGTAAGGATACTGCAATCATGCCGTCCGATGCACCTGCCCTTCATGCAAAAGAAGCCGCACATCACTCTAAAGCTTGGCCCTTTGTTGAGGCCCGCAATGTCCTTAAACGGTTGAACGGCAAGCTTCCTGAAAAGGGGTATGTCCTTTTTGAAACAGGCTACGGCCCGTCCGGCCTGCCACACATCGGCACCTTTGGCGAAGTTGCGCGCACCACAATGGTTATGCGCGCCTTCCAGATTTTATCCGATGGCATGCCGACAAAACTGATCGCGTTTTCCGATGATATGGATGGTTTGCGCAAAGTGCCGGACAACATCCCCAACAAAGAACTGCTGGTGCCGCACCTGGGCAAGCCGCTGACAGCCGTGCCGGACCCGTTTGGCACGCACCCGAGCTTTGGGGAACATAACAATAACCGCCTGTGCGAATTCCTCGATCAGTTTGGCTTTGACTATGAATTCCGCAGCGCGACCAAATGCTATAAAGAAGGCATCTTCGACGAAACGCTTCTCTCCATCCTGCGTAATCACGAAGAAGTCTGCAACATCATCCGCCCGACATTGGGTGAGGAACGTCGCGCGACCTACAGCCCGCTGCTGCCGGTGGATGAAGAAACAGGCAAAGTCTTGCTGGCAAAAGTCGTCGCCACAGACCCTGCGGCAGGTACAATGGTGTACCTGAACGAAGACGGCAAGGAAGTGGAAACGAAAGTCACCGGCGGGGCCGTCAAATGTCAGTGGAAAGCGGACTGGGCGATGCGTTGGGCGGCCTTGGGCGTCAACTATGAAATGGCGGGCAAAGACCTGATCGAGTCGCAAAAACTGTCTGCGAAAATCTGCCGCGCGATCGGCGGCAAGCCACCGGTTGATTTCACCTATGAGCTGTTCTTGGATGATAAAGGCGAGAAAATCTCCAAATCCAAAGGCAACGGCCTGTCTATGGAAGAATGGCTGCGTTACGCGCCGCCGGAAACGCTGTCTTACTTTATGTTCCAAAAACCAAAGACAGCCAAACGTCTGCACTTTGATGTCATCCCCAAAGCCGTGGACGAATATATCAGCCACGTGCAAAAGTTCGATAGTCTGGACGATGCCAAGAAACTGGATAACCCGGCATGGCACATTCATAACGGACACCCGCCGGTAGATGCGCATTCCCTCAGCTTCAACATCCTGCTGAACCTTGTCTCCGTACTGCATACAGAAGACAAAGGTGTGATCTGGCACTTTATCCAGCGTTACAACCCGGATGCCAACGTTGAAAATTCTCCGATGCTGGACCAGTTGGTCGGCTACGCGATCAACTATTACCAAGACTTTGTGAAGCCGAACAAGAAGTTCCGCGCCCCGACAGAGGCCGAACGTGCCGCCCTGCAAGACCTGAAAGCCAAGCTGGAAACACTTGCTGCTGATACGTCCGGGGAAGATGTTCAAACCGAAGTCTACACAGTCGGGAAAGAACATAACTACGAAAACCTGCGTGACTGGTTCGGCGCCCTTTATGAAACACTACTCGGTCAGGAAACCGGCCCGCGTATGGGTTCCTTCTTCGCGCTTTACGGTCTGGATAAAAGTGCTGAACTCATCGGCAAAGTCCTTGCTGGCGAAGACTTAAACGCTTAAAAAAATCGGGAGGCTGTTTCGCCTCCCTTTTTTATCCCGATGTCGCAGCCACCAACGGCACGGATACCGCCAGTTTATTGCCATTCTTTTTCTGCTCTTGCTCTGCGCGCGCCTGCATTTCTTTTTGCATGGCCTCCTGCACAGCCTGCTCAATACTGGCGCGTTGTTCGGCGGGCAATTGCATATATTGTTCTTCGCTTAGTCCCAGAGCCTGCAAAATCTTATTGCGAATTTCTTCTTCCAGCTTTTCTTGCTGCATATCCCCGACATACTTTTTGAACCCTTTTTCAAGGATCTCCGATTTCACCTCTTTTTGCTGCTGCAAAAGGGCGGCAAAATCGGTGCCCTGTGCCTTTGATTGCTGTTGTGTTTTGCGCAAGTCACTTGCTTTCAAATCAACAGAAACGGTAATGCCGTTCACCATAACATCCATAATTCGTCCCTCTTCATATGTTAAATTAAGGGACTATTAAGCAAATGTCAGGCCATATGATTCAGGGGCTATTTTTTGTCAAAGACCACGAAGCTGTAATCGGGTTTTCCGTCGATTTTTGCCTGATGGTCTTCGCGCGACACTTCCTGCCAGATCGCCTTATCCAACGCGGGAAAACGGGCATCACATTCGTAAGATTGATGGACTTCCGTATAATAAATCCGATCCGTGTGCTCCATCGCTTGCTGATAGATTTGCGCGCCCCCCACGACCATCACTTCCTCGGCATTTTTCGCCTCCGCCTCGGCAAAAGCTGCCGCCAATGCACTGTCGAGGTCGTGAACCACTTTCACGCCGTCATAAGACCAATTTTCATCGCGGGTGATCACAATAGTCAGACGCCCCGGCAAAGGTCTGCCGATACTATCAAAGGTCTTGCGACCCATGATCATGGGTTTGCCCATGGTGGTTTCTTTAAAATATTTAAAATCCTCCGGGATGTGCCAGAGCATTTTATTCTCTTTCCCGATGGCGCCATTTTCGCCGACGGCAACAATCATGGAAACTTTCATCACACTGCCACCGGTGCCGAGATGTGCGCATCCGGCTCATAGCCCACCAACTCAAAGTCCTCAAAGGTAAAGTCGAACAGGTCTTTCACATCAGGATTGATCTTCATAGTCGGCAGCGTCTTTGGCGTGCGGCTGAGTTGTAAATCCACCTGCTCCATATGGTTGGAGTACAAGTGCGCATCGCCAAAGCTATGGACAAACTCGCCCACTTCGAGATCACAGACTTGCGCGATCATCATCGTCAACAGCGCGTAAGAGGCGATATTGAACGGCACCCCCAAAAAGATGTCCGCACTGCGCTGATAAAGCTGGCAGGACAGCTTGCCATCTGCCACATAAAACTGGAACAGACAATGGCACGGCGGCAAGGCCATCTCTTCAATATTTGCGACATTCCATGCCGACACGATCAAACGGCGGGAGTCGGGGTTTGTTTTAATCTGGTTGATCAAATTAGAAATCTGGTCCACCTGCTCCCCGCTTGCCGTCGGCCAAGAGCGCCACTGATACCCGTAAACCGGCCCAAGGTCGCCGTTTTCATCTGCCCATTCATCCCAGATCGACACTTTATTGTCTTTGAGATACTTGATGTTTGTCTCCCCCTTCAAAAACCACAACAGTTCATGAATGATGGAACGCAAGTGCAACTTTTTTGTCGTCAAACAAGGGAAGCCCTTGGACAGATCAAAACGCATCTGGTAGCCGAAAACACTATAGGTGCCCGTGCCAGTACGGTCACTTTTATAGACACCGTTGTCGCGCACATGGCGCATGAAATCCAGATACTGCTGCATGATAAGGATCAGCCTTTAGTCAAATTAAGGAGGGCGGCGTACTATAGAGGTCTAACTAAACTTCATCAAGATTCAAGATGAGTCAAACTCCAGCTTGCCGTTTTCGCGATCACCTCATGCTCATCTTTGGTCAAAGCTTCGACTTTATCCTTGAGATCGACCCGCTTGGCGTTCGCAATTGCGATCAAAACATTTCGAATAAAACGATGCCTCTTGATCCGCTTGACAGGCGACGCGCGAAAAAACTCCCGAAAGGTTTCATCGTCAAATGCCACCAGCATGCCCAGATCCGGTTCTCTAAATTCCGGGCGAGGCTTAAAGGTTTCCTCTGTCGTTACTTTGCTGAACTTGGTCCATGGACAGATGGCAAGGCAATCATCACAGCCATAGATGCGGTTACCCATCTTTACAGCCAAATCGGGATCAATCAGGCCGTCATGTTCGATGGTTAAATAAGAAATACATTTGCGCGCATCAATCTGCCCGTCTTTTAAAAACGCATCGGTCGGACAGATCTCAAGGCAGGAGGAACAGCTGCCGCAATGGTTCTTTTCCGGCGCATCGGGTTCAAGGTCCAGTGTGGTATAGACCTCCCCCAAAAACAGCCAAGACCCAAACGCGCGCGACACAATGCAGGTGTGTTTCCCCTGCCAGCCGACACTCGTCTGGGCCGCAATCGGTTTTTCCAGAACCGGGGCCGTATCCACAAAGACCTTAAGTTCATCCTCAGGCCAGCGGGCCATCATTTCGCGCGCCAGACGCTTGAGACGTTTTTTCACCGTATCGTGATAATCTTTATTTTGCGCATAACAACTGATCACGCCCGTATCCGTTTGGGTCAAACGATTCATCGGGTCGTAGTCTGGGCCATAATTCATGCCCAATACGATGATCGACTTTGCCCCGTCCCACAAAACCTTCGGGTCGGCGCGGCGGTCTTCGGTGGTGTGCATCCAGTCCATGGTGCCGTAGAGACCTTGGCGATTGAACTCCGCCAGATCGGCTTTTGCCTGATCCGACGTTTCTGCCGCACAAAAACCAACTGCATCAAAGCCCATCTCAAGGGCGAGGGTTCTGATGATGTCTTTTGGATTATCCATATTTACCTCCCCTTCATCGGACCTTTGCAAAACTGAGCCTATATAGCCTGTTTGACATTCCGAAAACACAGCTTATCTCTAGGAAAGAGATTTATACATCAAACAGGGTTACACGCATGGTTAAAGAATATCACAAAGCCACCTTTGCCGCCGGATGCTTCTGGGGTGTGGAAGCACGTTTTCGCGATCAAACCGGCGTTGTGGATGCCGAGGTTGGTTATACGGCGGGGCATAAAAAAGACCCGACCTACCGCGAAGTCTGTACTGACACCACAGGCCACGCCGAAGCCGTGCAATTGGTCTATGATCCCGAACGAATTTCTTATGAAGACTTATTGGAAGTGTTTTTTAATCTACACGACCCGACCACGCTTAACCGTCAGGGGCCGGACGTGGGCAGCCAGTATCGTTCCGGCATTTATTACCACACGGACGCGCAACAAAAACTCGCAGAAGAAGCCATCAAATCTCTGACAGAGCGTCATGTTTTTGGCGCCCCTATTGTCACCGAAGTTCTGCCCGCCACAACCTTTTATCGCGCCGAAGAATATCATCAGCAATATTTTGAAAAAACCGGCCGCCATGGTAGCTGTTACTAATAGAGGAATATTTTAAAGAGCTAATTAACCTGAGATATCATAATCCTGATAAAATTTGCGGATATCCCTCTTAGCTATTGCACCTACGAGGTTTGATACTTATTATTTCAAAATATTTCAGATAATGAGTTGTAATTCATGGTGGAAACCAAGCATATCCTGATCGTTGAAGACGACCCCCTTGTCGCGGATGTCGTCACAGCTTGCTTAGAGGATGCCGAATTTAAAACAACCGTTACAAATTCCGGCCAATCCGCCCTAAATATCGTTAAAGATACGGAAATTGATCTCTGTATCGTGGATTTGGGCTTGCCGGACATGGATGGCTTGTCGCTTACCCGCGAAATCAAAAGCCGCAGCAACATCGGGATTGTGATCCTCAGCGGTCGCGGGGAAACCACGGAACGGATCATCGGCCTTGAGGTCGGTGCAGATGACTATCTGGGAAAACCGTTTGAACCACGCGAACTTTTAGCCCGTGTGCGCAGCGTGATCAGACGCACACAAGCAACGGTTCCAGCTCAGGAAACCACGACCCAACAAGCTGCCCAAAATCTTGACCACCTTAAAGAAGGCGGCGCGTATGATTTTGATGGCTGGAAGGTCGATCTTTCCTCCCTTGAAATTATGGGACCAGACGGGGCGCAACCCAAACTTTCCAGTACTGAGTTTACCCTGTTGCAGGCTTTCATGGATCATCCCAACCGGATTTTATCACGCGATCAACTGCTTGATCTGGTTCATGGGGATAATACACCTGCCTTTGATCGCAGCATTGATGTCCAGATCACCCGCCTGCGCAAAAAGATCGAAAATGATCCCAAAACACCCAAATTCATCAAAACCGTGCGCAATCGCGGCTACATCTTCACCGCCAAAGTCACACGCGTTTAATTTTTAGATTTTCTGCGCCTCAATCCCGCCGCCGGGATAGGGGGCTTTGCGCTTCCACCACAATAAATCACCCCGTAAAAATGCCTGTGCCAGATCATTTTTTGGTCCGGCAAAAAAGTCTGACGCGTTCGCCTGCTCCAAGATACGCCCGCGATGTAAAAACATCACGTCCGTCCCCAGACGTTTGGCCTGCCCCAGATCATGGGTCGTCATAATGATGGTTGCCCCTTCTTCCGCAATCGCCGTGATACTTTCCTCAATGGAATGGGTGGCACTGGGATCAAGGCTCGCGCTTGGTTCATCCAAAAACAGGACTTCCGGTCGGATGGCCCACGCCCTCGCCATCGCGAGCCGTTGTTGTTCCCCAAACGACAAGACACGGGCGGGCTGATCTGCCAGACGCCCCAACCCGACCCGCTTCAAGACGCTATAAGCGCGATCCGCACGTTCGGCTTTTTCAACACCCTGTAACTTCAGCGCATATTCAATATTCGCCAAGGCGGTACGACGCAACATCACGGGGCGTTGAAAGACCATAGCCTGACGGGCGCGCACGGCTTTGGAAAAACTCACATCCCCGTTCCAGCTCACCGTCCCTTGCGCCGGATCAAGCAAGCCATGACACAGGCGCAACAGCAGACTTTTGCCCGCCCCGTTTGCGCCCAAAACCATGGTACGACTGCCGGCCTCAATTTTAAACGTTGCCTCTTTCACCAGACGTTTGCCGCGGGCTTCAAAGCATAGCCCGTTTACCGACAACGGCAGGATGGAGCGTATCTCTGTCATGCGCCGATCCTTTTCTTGGCAAATTCCCCGAGCAAAAAGGCGGTGGCATTGATCCCTAAAGACAGGCTCAGCAAAATAATCCCCAAGCCCAACGCCAAGGCCAAATCCCCTTTACTGACTTCAAGGGCAATGGCGGTGGTCATCACGCGGGTCACATGATCAATATTACCGCCCACGATCATCACCGCGCCAACTTCCGCACTGGCGCGGCCAAATCCGGCAAGGACCGTGGTAATCAAGCTAAAGCGCCCATCCCACAACAACGTGCGAATGGCGCAGGACGGTGAACAGCCCAAGGACATCAATTGTTCGCGGTATTCCGACCAAAGTTCCTGCACCACTTGGCGGGTAAGGGCCGCAATGATCGGTGTAATCAGAATGACCTGTGCAATGATCATCGCAGTTGGGGTAAACAATAAGCCCAGCACCCCAAGGGGGCCGGACCTTGACAGCAACAGATACAGGATCAACCCCACCACCACCGGCGGCAGCCCCATCAAGGCATTGAGCATGACCACAAGGCCCCGTTTACCGGGGAAGGTAAACAGCACCAACGCAGCCCCCAAAGGCAAGCCGATGAGGGAGGCAATCAGCACCGCACTGAGGCTCACCTGCAAAGACAAGCTGACGATTTCAAACAAATTGCTATCCAGCGACACAATCAACTGAAAGGCCGCTTGGAAGGCAGAGGCAAATTCATCCACCTGTATCAGCCCCCGCCGCGTTGAAAATATTTTGACATACGCTCATATTCGCGCTTTGCGGCGTCTTCGTCCAGCCCATAAAACCGAAAAGTCACATGTGTCACTGGCAAACGGATCAAGGCGATCTTGCGCTCCCCAACGGCAGATAAGTCAATTTCCACCCGTCCCAAGGGCGCATCGGCGATAATCACCTTTGCGCCGTTCTGTTCATCCCCACGGGCTTCTACCGTCGCCTCTGAGACAGAACGGGGTAAAAGCCGCAGGAAGTCACGATGGTTGGTGCCCATCTCGCGGGTGATTTCAACGTAGTCAGCCAAGCTCAGCCCCCGGCAACCGGTGGCCAGACTGCCAGATGGTCTTCGCTATCCAACACATGGTTGCCGCGCACTTCCGGGGCAAGGTAATTGCCATTGACCAGCACAAGGTGGCACATCTCCAACGGCACTTTATATCGATTGAGCACATCCAGCACCGTCGTGTCTGGTTGGATATCAATATCCGCCTGATTGGACTTTGCATTTTCAGGCAGATATTCACCCAATTGCGCATAGAGTTTTAAAGTCATCTTCATAGGGGGAGAGGCTCCGGCGTTAGGATGCATTCAATTGAGTACAGGCGAGATAGGCTTCCATGATCCGGTTTGGATCTTTCTTAAGCTTCTCTTTCCAACTCGACAGATTGATCCGGCTCTGGATCAAACCTCGCAACACACCAACATGATCGGTGCGTCCGACCATCTGCGCGCCGACCAGATAATCGCCATCAAATTCCAGACGGGTATAGCGATTGTTCTCTTTATCCAAAAACATCGCCTGATCACCACCTTCCACACCATCCCACAGCCCGAAGGAGGCCGAGATCAGCCCCAACGTATCCAGTACGTTCATCACCAACGAGCCTTTGTAGGCTGTCTCCCTACCTAGCATATTCAGCGCCGCAATCCGTCCGTGGTCTGTTGCGGTTGGCTGGATCGCGTGCACAGACATACCGCCTGTTGAAAAATCAAGCCCTTGCGCCACGTCACCCGCGGCAAACACGTCCGGTGCTGTCGTCATCATATTCTGGTTAATCAAAATGCCGCTTTCCCGCTTCACCTGTGCGGCATCGACAAAATCCACGTTGGGGGCCACACCTGCCGCCACCACAACCAAATGGGCCGGGACCTGATGACCATTGTCCAGATCAACCAACAACGTATCTTCCCCATCCGCTGCGTTGGGTTCCAGCTTGGTGATTTTGGTGTTGGTGTGAACGCTCACGCCCTTTTTCTCGCACCAGTCCTTTAACATATTACCGGCATTTTCATCCAACATCCGCGGCACCATGCGATCGCCCATTTCCACAACCGTCAGGTTCACGTTACGTAACGCTAAGGATTCAAGGATAATACAGCCGATAAAGCCCGCGCCCAACAAGACCACATGGGCCCCTTCATGGGCCAACTCAATGATCTTGCGCGCATCTTCCAAGGTCCAGCAGTGGTGGACGCCCTTTTGGTTCAGCCCTTCAATGGGGGGCTTTACGGGCCGTGATCCGGTGGCGATCAACAGCTTGTCATAGCTTTCCACATCACCATTACACAGCGTCACGGTTTTGTGGACCGTATCGACGTTATCGGCGCGGTTTTGGCGCAAGGTGATTTTATTTTCAGCGTAAAAGTCGTTAGATCGTTTTAAGTGCGTGCCTTCTTCTTCGATATTCCCGACCAAAAGATACGGGATCGCCATGCGTGAATAGGGCAGTTCAGGTTCATCACCGACCAAGACAATCTCACAAGACGGGTCGTTTTTACGTAACGTCTGCGCCGCATTTACACCACATGGTCCGGCACCTAAAATCACATACTTCATCGCATATTCTCCCTGAACTAGCACTTGAGTTTTATTTGTTTTGGAAATGGTATGCGTTTCCCCAAAAACAAACAAGAAAATCCGTCTCTATCGGTGCAACAATTCAAGAAAAAAACCCACCGCTTATGAAACGGTGGGTTTTGCCTAGTTAAGCATATTCTGCTGCGATCTGGGATAATCCCCAATCCAGCCACGGGGTCAAAAGCTTTAAATCGTCCGCTTCCACCGTCGCCCCACACCAGATGCGCAATCCCGCAGGCGCATCACGGTAAGAGCCGATATCAAAGGCCGCGCCTTCAGCTTCCATCAAGGCAACCAGCTTTTTGGATGCACGTGTTTTTTCATCCTCATCCAGCGCCTTAAACCAATCAGCACTGATCAACAGGCAGACCGACGTGTTGGATCGGATCGCTTTATCAGCCGCCAAAAACTCAAAGCCATCGGTTTTTGCAATCCAGTTTTCCAAGACCGCCAAGTTGGCTTGAGAACGTGCTTTCAAGGCAGACAGTCCGCCGATCTCTTCTGCCCAGCGTAGACCATCCAGCGCATCTTCCACACACAGCATGGACGGGGTGTTGATGGTTTCCCCCGTGAAGATACCTTCGATCAATTTGCCGGACTTGGTCATGCGGAAAATTTTCGGCAACGGCCAAGACGGTGTGTAGCTTTCCAGACGTTCAACAGCACGCGGGGACAGAACCAGCACGCCATGCGCGCCTTCGCCGCCCATCACCTTTTGCCAAGAATACGTCAACACATCGATTTTATCCCATGCGATATCCATGGCAAAGACAGCGGATGTGGCATCACAAATGGTCAAACCTTCACGGTCCGCGGCAATCCAGTCCCCGTTTGGCACGCAAACACCGGATGTTGTCCCGTTCCAGGTAAAGACCACGTCGCGGCTAAAATCCACCTGAGACAGATCGGGGATTTGACCGTAATCGGCCTTGATCTCGCGAACATCGTCCAGCTTAAGCTGGGTTTTGACATCGTTTACCCAGCCTTTACCAAAGCTTTCCCACTGCACCATGTCGATGCCACGTGCGCCCAACAGGGACCAAAGCGCCATCTCAACCGCGCCGGTGTCAGACGCCGGCACGATGCCCAAGCGATAATCCGCAGGCAGGCCCAACACGTCTTTCGTGCGGGTGATGGTTTCCGACAATTTATCCTTACCGATCTTGGCACGGTGCGAACGGCCCAGCGGTGCATCTTTCAACGCCTCCAGCGTAAAGCCCGGACGCTTGGAACATGGACCGGAAGAAAAGTTGGGATTATTTGGCTTGGCAGTCGGTTTGACGATGTTTGTCATGTCTTCAAATACTCCAGACCCGCAACCTATGGCGGGACAGAAAAGAAAAATAATGTCCGTGCGTCATATCAAATAAAAAGGGTTGGAGCAATCAAGCATCCAACCCTTTTTAAAAACTTATGACCATGAGGTCTTAGTCTTTGCCGAACACTCGTTCGAAAATCACATCCACACGTTTGGTGTGATAAGAAACGGAGTCTTCATCCAGCAGGGCTTTCAGCTGCTCGACACTCAAATGTTCCGTCAAACCTTCGTCTTTGGACAGGAAGAAGAACAAGCGGTTGTCATAGTTCGCTGCTTCTTTTTCGACGTCATCCAGCTCTACCTTGCCATCCGGGTTATCCGGGTCAATGCCGTAGGATTTCCAAACGCGCATGGCGTTGCGCTGTACGATGCGGTAGCTGTCTTCACGTGACACATTGTTTTGCGTCAAGAACAACAGAACACGCTGTGCATCGTGGATGCCGCCAAAGTTGTTCATGTGATCCAGCATGTTTTGCGGATACACAACCAGTTTCTCAATCGTGCCCGCCAGACGGCCCAGTGCAAAATCAAGTGTGACGGTCGCATCCGGTGCAATCATCCGCTCAACGGAGGAGTGAGAGATATCGCGTTCATGCCACAGGGCAACGTTTTCCAGTGCCGGCACAACCGCCATACGCACGGTACGGGCCAGGCCTGTCAGGTTTTCTGTCAGAATCGGGTTACGTTTGTGCGGCATAGCACTTGAGCCTTTTTGACCCGGTGCAAAATATTCCTGCGCTTCACGCACTTCAGTACGCTGCATGTGGCGAATTTCAATCGCGACATTTTCGATGGATGACGCGATGGTACCCAACACACAGAAGTAGTTTGCATGACGGTCACGCGGGATAACTTGTGTGGAGATCGGCTCCGGCGTCAGGCCCATTTTTTCTGCGACATATTCTTCAACGCGCGGGTCAACGTTGGCAAATGTCCCCACCGCACCGGAGATCGCACAGGTCGCGATTTCTTCACGCGCTTGCAACAAACGGGTGCGGTTACGATCCATCTCTGCATAGAAACGCGCAAACTTCAGCCCCATGGTCACAGGTTCAGCGTGGATCCCGTGGGAGCGACCGATACACACCATGTCTTTGGTTTCTTTCGCACGTGTCTTCAACGCCGCCAAAAGACGATCCAGATCCGCCAACAGAATGTCTGCCGCTTGGGTCATCTGTACAGACAAGCAAGTGTCCAACACGTCAGAAGAGGTCATGCCTTGGTGAACAAAGCGCGCTTCGTCGCCCACATTCTCCGCCAGTTCTGTCAAAAACGCGATCACGTCATGTTTGACTTCCAGCTCGATCTCGTCGATGCGTGCGATACGCTCCGGCGTATAGTCCTTCTGACCTTTGGACCAGACAACATCGGATGTGCCTTTAGGAACAACGTTCAGCTCTTCCATTTTGGTCAGGGCATGAGCTTCAATTTCAAACCAGATGCGGAATTTGTTAGCGGGCTCCCAAATAGAAGCCATTTCAGGACGGGAATAGCGCGGGATCATGGCACTCTCTTTCGCAAAATTTAGGGCAGGGAATAAATTTGCCCTGTTCATAGCGAAAAGCGGGCAAGAAAGCAATGGAAAGACGGCCCAAGCAAAGCCTTACCGCAAAATCACGAAAATCTGGCCTCAGATTTGCTCACTCTTAAGTACATACAAAATGACGGAGCGGAGTAATGAGCACTATCTCAGATAGAACAGGCCTGTATGTCGACCAGATGCAGAAAATGGATTTAACCTCTGCAAAAAGATTTAATATTGCTGAGGCGCCAGACGAGCTTTACAACAATTATATCCGCGCTCAAGAAAACTTCCTTGAAGCGCGCTACACCAAAATCAACGCCGACCCCAATAGTGCGCGCAACCAACCTTACGCCACCATTAAAGTAAACGGACAAACCGTCGCCACCATTGATAACAATGGCTACGTCGAAAGCTCCGGCGCAATCGGCAGTAGATTACATACACTTTTAGCCGAAGAAGGCGGCCCCCGTCCCGGCCCCGGCCTTGCTGAAGACAGGGCGGCAAAAATTGCCCAGTTGCTGGGAGGCAGCGTGGAAAAAGCTTCCACGGCCCTGACCCAATCTGCCTACCAGTCCAGCACGGCAAACAGCCTGTCCGTCAACTATGACGCCATGCGCGAGGATGATGCCTATCAACAACTGCAGGAGATCAAACGCGCGCGCACTCTGTTTTTAGCCCAGCAAAACGGACAGGAGACAGGCACAACACACACGTCCACCTCTCCAGGCGGCTACAGCAATGTGGTGCTCAACACCACGCGCGGCACACAAGCGATGGACCTTGAAAGTCTGTTTAATCCCAAACCTGCAAGCGGTCCCATCAGCATCGACAACATGCCGATCATCCTGCCGACAGCGGACAATATCAAGGCTCTGACAGACCATGCACAAAAAGCCTTTGGCGACCTGCTGTCCCAGTACAACATCCCCGAAGCCCCGCGCGAGATCAGCTATGATGGGGAAGGTAAGCCGGTGTTCCCCGCCGACTATGCCTATAAAGATGAATTAAAGCAGGCTTTGGACGAAAACCCCGTCATCCAGCGCGAACTGCAAACCATTGCAGCCCTAACCAGCCATTATGCCGGTATGGTCGGCCAAGCCAGCACAAGCAACACTCCTAAAATCACCTTGAACTTCGACCAGAACGGCAACCTCTCTGTCAAAACCAATGGCAAGAACTTTGAACAACCCAGCGCGAGCGAAAGCCAACAGGCAAGCCAGAGCTATGATAAACGAACAGAACGTAGCGAAGCCGAAAAATGGTTTATGGATTATATGGAAAAAACACCGGAAGAACGCCTGTTTGAAGCCATTTTACGCGACAAAGGCTTAACCCCGGAAGAGTTTGAAGCTCTGCCCGTCGAAGAACGCCAGAAAATAGAGCAGGAAATTCAGGAAGAAATGGAAGAGAAGACCTTAAACGAGATCAGAGCCGGACAAAACGGTAAAACGGAACAATTTGCCTGATATTCAACCTCAGTGTTTTATGTTACAGTCAGGACATAAGTTGTTACAAACTGTCACAATAATGCGGTTGTGTTGAACAGCTAAAAATGGAATTATACTCCGGCATATCACTAAAATCTTAATTAAGATTCATCGACCAAATGAGGACAAAAATGAAAAAATTGATGCTTGCAGCCTGTGTTGCAATTTCTGCCGGTATTGGCATTTCCGCGAGCTATGAAGCCGTGGCGGCTGAAAACAACCCGGCAATCGTTCATCGTCAGTCAACCTATTCTGTTGTCGCAGGTCACATGGGTTCCCTGAAATCTATTTTGTTCCTGGGTGGCACGGGTAACGTTTCTTACCATGCAAACGCGATCAAAGCGGCATGGGAAAACATGGGCGACGCTTTCCCAGAAGGGTCTGACAAAGGCGAAACACGTGCCAAAGCTGAAATTTGGACGGACAACGCGACCTTTAAGGAAAAAGGCAAAAACGCCTACGCTGCGACTCTAAAACTGGTTGAAGCTGCTGACGGCGGCGACAAAGCAGCACAGATTGAAGCATTCAAAGCTTTGGGCGGTGCCTGTAAAGCCTGTCACGAAAACTTCCGCGCTAAATAAGAATGCGCTGACGACATGACACAGGGGCAAAGCACTCAGCGGCTTTGCCCCTTCCTTGTTTCCAAAAGACAGATATCCTCATGACTGAACAACAGAAAATCCCTGCTTGGGACCTCCCCACCCGCCTGTTTCACTGGCTCTTGGTTGCCCTGATTGCCTCGGCCTATTTGACGTACAAATTTGGCGATGTGACCATGACCTACCATATGTGGAATGGCTATGCGATCCTGACCCTGTGCCTCTATCGCCTGCTTTGGGGCCTCGTTGGGTCCAACACCGCCCGCTTTTGCCAGTTCATCAAAGGACCGAAAGCGATTTTCAGCTATCTGAAATCCGCAAAGTCCGCGCAGCAGCAAAAATTTCTCGGGCACAACCCGGCAGGCGCACTGATGGTCCTTGCCTTGCTTGCGCTGATTATCACACAAGGCAGCATGGGGTTGTTCACAACAGATGACATCATCGTCGAAGGTCCGTTGGTCTTTCTGGCTTCTGGTGATTTTGTGTCACTTGCAGGTAGCATCCACCGTATCGGCTATTGGGTCATCCTAGGATTTGCAGGGCTCCACGTCCTTGCCGCGCTGTTTTATGTCTTTGTCAAAAAAGACAATCTGATCCGCGCCATGATCGACGGTAAAAAAGCAAAGCACACCGTCCCGGAAGGCCAGCGCCTGCAAGCACGCTCGCCCCTTCTCGCGTTGGTGTGCCTTCTGATTTCGGCAGGTACCGTTTATGTTGTGGTCAATATCTCCGCCTATCTATAACGCGACAAGATAAACCACACGTACGCCACGGCCTGTAACCCCAAAAACAGGCCAAAGGCCGCTTGATAGGCTTCGGGGGCATAGCCACCTGAAGCCGTCGGCGCCCACTGATTGATCACCTGCCCGCTGACCGATTGCAGAGTGAAGGTCGAAATAAAGACCATCAGATTGATCGCCGTATTCACCCGTCCGGCCAAATGGGTCGGGAAATGTTGGGACAGCACCGCATATTGCAAAATACCCGTGGTGCCAAAAAAGCCAAACGCAATCCAGATTACCGGATAGTCAATCGCCCATTCGGTAATGATCCCCAACTGCACCAGCATAAAACAAAACAGGCCAACAGTGGCAATGTTGATGGTCTTGATACCATAGCGCCCCAACCGTTCGCTCAACGCGCCCAGCCCCAAAAAGCCCGCCACCATCGCGGCGGCAATCCAGAACAAATGGCTGCCGACTTCTGCGCGGTTAAATCCCGCCACATCTTGATGCCACGGCCCCGCCCACAGGCTTTGTATCCCAACAAAGCTGGCTTGGCTCATCATCGTCACAGGGGCCACTTGCCAGAAAAAGCGGCTGGTAAACACTTCGCGCACACCGGATAACTGTTCAGACAGGGTGGTTTTATGTTCGGGTCGTTTGGTCGGTGGCACCAACAGGTACACCAACAAGGCACAGACAAGCGTTAAGCCTGCCAATGCCCAAAAACCCCCGCGCCAGCCAATTTCAGCCACAACAAGCTGTGTCGGCGCGGTCCCTGCCAACGCACCCATCCCGCCTGCCGCCATGATAAAACCATTGACCAGCGGCAGTTTCCCCGGCTCGTAAAAAACCGTAAAGGCTTTAAAGGACGCCATCAAACAAGCCGATACGCCAAACCCGATGAGGGCACGCGCGGCAATCAGGGCTGTGCTGTCTTCTGCCACCGCAAACAGGGCGGCACCGGCTGCGGCAAAGACCAATAAGCTGGCTTCCACAATACGTGGACCATATTTATCCAGCAACACGCCCAACGGCAACTGAAAGGCCGCGAAGGTCAGGAAGTAGGAAGCCGTCAGCACCCCCAGCACATCCGGCCCCATCTCCAGATCCGCAATCAGGTCCGGTGCAATCACCGCATTAATCACCCGAAACAGATAGGACAAAAAATACCCAAACGCGAACGGAACAAATATCCGCACAACCATGGAAAGGGGGCTGTAGGCCGTCATCGCCAAAACTCCAATCTTTACAAACCGGTGTGACTATGACGGGTTCGATCCTAATTTGCAATTACCGAACTTAACCGGGCAAACCATCAATGCGGGGCTTTAACAGAATCGGGGCGTACACAAGGGCAAAAATTCCGTATCCTGCGACCCACAGACCACCCGATAGCAAGATTAATTCCGGTGTCTGGGCCAGGACACGCAAAACAGCCGCCCCTATCACCAGCACATAAGATAGAACTGTCCAGCGCGACACTTTAAGCGGCCGACCGGAATGTCCAAGGGCCGCGCGCGATGCAACGGCAAGGATCAACAAACCAATGCCACCTGTTGTCAACGCATGTAGCGCCGCATTTGGGGCCAGCCATCCCGTCAGATCGGACACAGCCTTTAAGCCAAAGCCAATGGGCAACCAGACATAGGCAGCGTGCAAAATCCATACGATGGGATCAAACCCCGTCTTAAAAGACTGCCAGCCCCGCATGCGGATCAACAAAATTACCGCACACGCACCCGACAGCCCCCCCAACACCATATCCGGTGCACCGACCAATTGCGCACCAGAAAGAACAAACAACAACAGCAAGACCGCCTTATGGGTCCACATCGGCGTGGTGCAACTGATCTCTCGGCCCAAATGCATGCACAACGCATTTTGGGTAAAGGCCGGAACCACCCGCCCCCCGATCAGCGCAGCCAGGGCAGCCACCATAAAAATCCCGGCATGTAAGGCATTGGCAGGTTCATGAAGATGATAAACAAGGTTACAAATAAACAAGCCAGCAACGATTGCCACCACCACATAGTTGCGGGCATTTTTGGCGCCCATGATCATCTGGGCAACAACCATTCCAAGGACGGGCAGGAAAAAGAGATCCAACAAGGCAAACAGCTCCCATCCCGCGCCGAATTCAGCGATAAACATGCCGATACGACCAGCCAACCAAAGGACCACAAGCCCCGCTAACGGCCAGCCGATCGGGCTTTCCGTATTGGTCCATTTGGGCACCGCTGCCATCATAAATCCGCCAATGGCCGCCCCTGCAAAGCCGTACAACATCTCATGACCATGCCAATAGGGCGACAGCGGCAAACCACCCAGCAACGCAATCAGCCACAAAGCCAGCAACACAACAGCCGACAACGCCGACATCAAAAAAAACGGGCGGTGTCCGGCAGATAAAAGGGTTGGGCCTTTGTAGGGGTGGGTCGGTTCGCCCATGTTCAGGAAGACTTGCGTCATGATCATTCTCTTCTTCAAAAAGGGGGGATATCCACCAAAATTAGAGAAAGTCTAAAAGCCGGACATTGACTTCAATCAAGGCTCTTTCCATACTGCGCGCGAAACGATAATTACTTATGCGGATATCCCTGCCATGAAAGCCACGATCATTCCCGTCACTGCCTTTGCGCAAAACTGTTCTCTCATCTGGTGTGAAGACACCATGAAAGGCTGTCTGGTCGATCCGGGCGGGGATATGGACGTGCTGTTAAACGCCGTGGAAAAAGAAGGCATCACGCTGGAAAAAATCCTCTGCACCCATGGACATCTGGATCATGTCGGCGCTGTTGCCGAACTGTCAAAAAAAGCCAACCTACCCATTGAAGGGCCGCATACCGGCGACAAGTTCTGGATTGATGACCTTGCCAAACAGGCCCAGCAGTTCGGCTTCCCGCAATCAGAAAGCTTTACCCCGACCCGCTGGTTAAACGATGGCGACCAAGTGACCTTCGGCAATGTCACGCTAGAGGTCTTGCACTGTCCGGGCCACACACCGGGCCATGTGGTGTTTTTCAACAAAGACACACGGGTTGCGATTGTCGGGGATGTGTTGTTCCAAGGTTCCATCGGGCGCACCGACTTCCCCAAAGGCAACCACGCTGATTTGATCAATGCGATCAAAACAAAACTGTTTCCGCTGGGGGATGATGTGGTCTTTATCCCCGGTCACGGCCCGCTGTCCACCATTGGCGAAGAACGTAAAAGCAACCCGTTTTTGCAGGGCTGATCTACAGCAACCCATTTGATTTAAAGCTGTAATACCCCCTGCGCCCGACGATTACGTGATCATGGAGTTCAATGCTCAGGGGGCGGGCGACATCGCGCACCCGCTTGGTCATATCGATATCGCTTTTTGACGGGGTGGTATCGCCGCTGGGGTGATTATGCACCATGATTAAGGCACTGGCGTCCAGCTCCAGCGCGCGCTTGACCACTTCTCGCGGATAAACAGGCGTGTGATCAATGGTGCCGCGCTGTTGCAGCTCATCCGCGATCAACACATTTTTGCGATTGAGATACAACAGCCGGAACTGCTCTACCCCGTGATAGGCCATAGACGCCCGGCAATAATCCAGCAGCATCTGCCAGCTTGATAGCACAGGCTTGTTGATGACCTGTTCCTGCAACAGTTTATGGGCTGCGGCCTCTGCCGCTTTTAAGGCGCAGACCGCCACCTCACCCAGCCCCTCTTCCAACGCAAGGGTGCGCGGATCAGCGCTTACCACATCGGCAAAACTGCCATAGGTTTCGATCAAGCGCTTGGCAAGGGGCTTCACGTCACTGCGGGGTTTGGCAGAAAATAGCAGAAGCTCGATCAGTTCATAATCATGCAACGCCTGTGCACCGGACTTTAAAAATCGACTGCGCAGCCGTTGGCGATGACCTGTGTAGTGGGGCTTGTCGCTCACCTTAAAACCTCCCTGTGAAAAGACAGTGCTTTTATGGAAGGCTGTGGGCGGTTTTACTGCCTAAACAATAAAACCGTGCGGGTCTGTCCGCCCACATCGTGAATTCTTGAAACACGCAGGTTTGATTTTAAATCCTGACCTCTCCATGTAAACGTGGCCTCCACATTTTGTACGGCGCCAGATGTTTTGGCATACCGGATTGCCCGCAGGGCTTCCCTATTGCGTTCAGGATCAAGGAATTGGGTCAACGGTTCTTGCTTGATACCGTCCAAAACATGCGCATTGTCTGAGTAAGCATTGAGGCAATAATCGTTTTCATCCAGCAAAATAATAATATCCGGCATACTGTGGGAGAGATAGGCCAGCCGTTCTTCCAGACCTGCAATCTTACCCCTTAAGTCTTTGCGTTCGTACAAAGACGCGGCAATCAACAATCCAATGACCGAATGAACCGTTATATAGGCAAAAAACAGAATGAAGGAGAAATGGGTATTCTCCATATCAAACGGGCCAACCCCTTGCGAGGTTCCGATCAGCGCGATACTCGACAACCCCAAGACCCCGGTTGCAACCCCCATCGCGCCAAAACGATAAGCTGACCAGATAATCACCGGCAAAGGCGCAACCAGCAGCACACTGAAGGGGCCAGTCATCTGGGTCCAGCCGCCAAAGATCAACAAACCACAGGCAAGCGCAAGCAACCCACTGTTAAGCGATCTCAAAAATTCTTTCAGGAAGTTTTCATGCGGCTGAGAAATATTATAGAGAACCAGCAAAGTGAAAGGCCCGGCAATCATCACTCCAATGGCATCGCCCAGCCACCAATCCAGCAAGACGCTGCTAAATAAAGGCGTGGGGATCGTATGGGTCAGAACCAACGTACTCGCACCGATCCCCGCACTGACCAACGCGCCGCAAAACGCACCGAGGAACAACAGGGTAGACACATCCTGAAGACGACTGAAGTTAGGCTGAAACTGGTTCTGGCGCAGCAAATAGCACGCGCTCACCGCCATCATCGTGTTTCCGAAGGTGATCCCAAAAACTGCCGCCAATCCAATATCTGTCGTGATATTGACTAAAAAAGCCCCGATCGCAGCCCCAATCCCCATGCGATAGCCATACATCAGCATAAAAGCGAGAGAAATACCCGTGGGTGGCCAGATCAAGGTAACGTTGGCATGAGCCATCGACAGGGTCAGCCCGATTTTGCCGGTCACAAAATAGAGACCGGCTAAAACGGCAATAAGCACAAGCGATTTTTTAAAACCCGGCTTGTGGTGGTGGGTCAGGGTCATCAAACAGTGCTCTACCTTTGTGTATCTGCCCTCAAAATAACGACAGACACCAAGGCATGCAATCTAAAACCCGATGACAGGTTATTGATACGGGGGCTTATCCCAGCCTTTTTCGGACAGGGTAAAGATTTCGCAGCCATCTTTGGTCACGCCAATAGAATGTTCAAACTGCGCAGACAAAGAACGATCACGCGTCACGGCCGTCCAGCCATCCGACAGGATTTTCACGTCATATTTACCCGCATTGATCATCGGCTCGATGGTGAAGAACATACCTTCTTGCAGAACCGGCCCGCCTTTTTGGTCACCATCGCAATAATGCAGCACGTTTGGCGCATCATGGAAGACACGGCCCAGACCGTGACCACAAAAATCACGCACAACCGAATACCGGAAGCTTTCCGCAAAGTTCTGGATCACATAACCGATGCGGTTCAACGGGACGCCCGGCTTGACTTCTTTGATCGCCAGCATCAGCGCTTCGTACGTCACGTCGATCAGTTTGTTGGCTTTGACCTTGGTTTTCCCCACAGGGAACATCCGGGAGGTATCGCCGTACCAGCCATCCAGAATCGTGGTCACGTCAATATTAACGATATCACCTTCGACCAGCTTTTTGTCACCGGGGATACCGTGGCAGACCACATGGTTGATGGAGGTACAAATAGATTTTGGAAAGCCGCGATAGTTCAGCGGTGCGCAGATCGCCCCGTGGTCCGTGATAAAATCGTGACACAGCTTATCCAATTCCCCAGTCGTCACACCCGGTTTAACGTAAGGCGTGATGAAGTCCAGCGTTTGTGCAGCCAGCTTCCCAGCTTTGCGCATGCCTTCGAAATCTTCTGCCGTGTGAATTTTAATCGGTCCTCGAGCCAATGGTCTTTCCTTATCTAAAAAATCGCGTAGTTGCGTATTGTACTTAGTCTAAATTTTATAAAAAAGCAACGTCGAGCGCGCTTGTCACCTTAATCTCATCAAGGCCGACGTCACACTGATAACAGATGACTTCCACCCCGCGCTTGATCGCGGCCTTCAATTCTTCATCATAGGTCGGGTCGATATCGCGGGCAATATCCATGATGGCGCAGTCACTACGCTGCACCAGATAAAACATCACCGCGCGGTGGCCTTCTTCAACCATATCGCCCAATTCGCGCAAGTGTTTTGCCCCACGCGCCGTCACCGCATCGGGAAAGTCTGCGTTCTGCCCACGCTTTAGGGTGACGTTTTTAACTTCAACATAACATTTGGGCTTGTCGTCATCTTCCAACAACACATCAATGCGGGAATTTTGACCGTACTTGACCTCACGGCGCAGCTTGGCATAGCCCGTCAGTTCCTTGATCTGTCCGGCCAAGATCGCTTCTTCCACGATCTTGTTGGGATGACCTGTGTTAATGCCGACATTGCAGCCCCCAACTTCAATGATCTCCCACGTATATTTCAGCTTACGTTTGGGGTTGTTACTGGGCGACAGCCAGACGGTCGCACCTTCATCCTTCACCGACAGCATGGAGCCTGAATTGGCGCAATGGGCGGTCACGACCTCGCCATTTTCCAACGTGACATCCGCCAAAAAGCGTTTGTAGCGTTTGATCAACGTCCCTTTGATCAGCTCGGTTTCAAATTTCATGGCTTGTCCTTGCCTTCCAAAATATGTTCCGGCACACCTAATGCGTCTGCCAGCTTATGTTGCGCGCTGCCCGGTGTCATCGGTTTCTGTTGCGAGGGGTCCGGCTTCCAGGCGGTCAGGAACATCACCTGAAACGTTGCCGGCACGCGCCCGTCATCGCCGCTAAATTCTTCTACATAGCGCTGCATGGCGCGCATGATCAGCTCACGCTTGGTAAAGTTTTTACGCCGTTCCAGCACCTTGTTGTTTTCCCCCATGCCCTTAAGGTCTTTCATCAACTTCATGGGGTTTTCGTAGCGCACTTCCACGCCGTCCGTATCAACAACGGGCAAATTAAAGCCCGCACGTTGCAACAACATGCCCGCATCGCGCACATCCGCAAAAGGCGAGACGCGCGGGCTGATGCCGCCATCGACTTCCATTTCCGCTTCATTGAGGCACTGGCGCAGCTCGCGCAGGGTTTCCGTGCCGAACATGGTGCCGATAAACAACCCGTCCGGCTTTAAAGACCGGTTGATCTGCAACAGTGCGCCCGGCAGATCATTGACCCAATGCAGACTGAGATTGCTCACGATCAGGTCAAACGTTTCATGACCAAAGGGCAAAAACTCTTCATCAGCAACGAGGGTAGCGGCCCCTTGTTCACGTGCACGCTGGGCCATCCCTTGAGAAAAGTCGCATTGGATCAGGTGCTGGACCTTGCCGCGTTGCCCGATGACTTCTGCAATATCACCGCCATGGCAGCCGATATCCAGTGCCAAGGGGAAGTCACGCAGCACGTCATCCAGACGGTCACAAATACGTTCCGCCACTTCTTTATGAAGAAAATCGAAATCTTCCCATGTCTTGGCAGCACGGTCCCGATGGGCGCGCACCAGCTTGCGATCAAACACATTCATGATTTCGATATCGGACATGAAAACTTCCCTGAACCGTTCATAAGCGAAAGGCAACACATAAGCAGCTTCGCCAAGGACGTCAAACCCAAATGAACTCTTTCGCCCAAGTTTTGGACCTTTTCCTGCCACCACGCTGCGTGTCCTGTGGTAAAATCGTGACAGAACACAACACACTCTGTTCGCTGTGTTGGCAGGTCGCCCCCTTTATCCACGCCCCGATGTGCCAGTGTTGCGGACGCCCCTTTACAGAAGATGTCCCCACAACTGCCATTTGTCTGGATTGCGCCCAACGCCGCCCCCCGTTCCATCAGGCCCGCACCGTTTTTGCCTATGATGAATTTGCCCGCAAGATGGTCCTGTCCTTCAAACATGGCGACCGATGCGACCTTGCCCCCATCCTTGCGCGCTGGATGATCCGCGCAGGCCCGGACCTGATTGCCGACAGTGATCTGATCATTCCCGTGCCGCTTCATTGGCTGCGACTGTTTAGGCGGCGCTATAATCAAGCCGCCCTTCTTGCCCATGAGATCTCAAAACAGTCCGGCCGGCCCGTACAGGCACAGGCGCTCAAACGCGTCCGCCCCACCCGTCCCCAAGGCCACCTCAGTCGACTGGCCCGCCAACAAAACCTGAAAGGGGCTTTCACCTGTTCACTGGATTTAACCGACAAAACAGTCTTACTTATTGATGATGTGCTAACCACCGGCACCACAGTGCTCAACTGCACCCGCGAACTTCATCGTGCAGGCGCCAAAGCGGTCAATATCCTGACCATTGCCCGTGTTTTTCATCCCCATTCACAATAAATTGACCTGTAAAAATCCATTCTGCATGCTATATCACTCTCAAGCGCCCACACATATGACGACGACGAAAGGCCACCCCCATGGCAATGATTGAAATTTACACCACCCGCTTTTGTGGCTACTGCGTGCGCGCCAAAAAGCTCCTGCAGGAAAAAGGCGCAGGCTTCAAAGAGATTGATATTCACCAGCACCCCGACGCCCGCGCCCAGATGATGGAGCGCGCAAATGGCGGCTACACCGTCCCGCAAATTTTTATTAACGGGGAACATATCGGTGGATGTGACGAGCTTTATGCCTTAGAACGGGCAGGTAAACTCGACGATAAACTAGCAGCCGCTTAAAGGCGAAAAGACACAATAAGGGGGCAGATATGACTGTTGTTAAAACCGCTGTTATTCAGGTAAACGCCAGTGCCGATATGGATGAAAACATCCAAACGGCATCAACCATGATCCGCACAGCCAAGGATCAAGGCGCACAACTCGTCTGCACCCCCGAAAATGTCACCATGATGGAATTTGGCGGCGATAATGTGATCGCGGCCTCCTTCCCGCAAGACAGCCATCCGGCCCTCAAGGCCTTTCAAGCCCTTACAAAAGAACTTGATATCTGGCTGCTGGTTGGCTCCCTCGCCGTCAAGCAAGACAGCGGTAAAGTCGCCAACCGTTCCTTCCTTCTCAGCAACGAAGGTGCGATTGCGGGCCAATATGACAAAATCCACCTGTTCGATGTGGACCTTGAAGGCGGCGAAAGCTACCGCGAGTCGAACACCTTTGACGGTGGGGAAGAAGCTGTCCTTGCCGACACACCGTGGGGCAAATTGGGCATGAGCATCTGTTATGATGTGCGCTTCCCGCATTTGTATCGCGCCTACGGGCAAGCAGGGGCCAACATCATCACCGTGCCTGCGGCCTTTACCAAACCCACAGGACGTGCCCATTGGGAAGTGCTGTTGCGGGCCCGCGCCATTGAAAACGGCTGTTTTGTGATTGCACCGGGTCAATGCGGCACCCACAAAGGCGACCGGGAAACCTATGGGCATTCCCTCATCATCGCACCGTGGGGCGAAATCCTGTCAGAAGCGGGCGAGGAACCGGGCATCTTTATGGCGGATCTGGACTTGTCAGAAGTGGACAAAGCCCGCGGCAAAGTCCCTTCCCTAAAACATGACCGCCCTTATCCTCTTAAAGGATAAAAAAGCGCCGCCCCGTCTTTTTTAACCGCACAGATTCGCTGGACGACTTTTTGATCGTCCAGCCCATGCTCGTACGCCAGCACCGTCATATCTGGTGCAACGGCCTCCAGCAGCTCCCCTTCGCGCAGGAGAAAGTCTGGATTCTTCGGGCGACCAAACTGCTCGTTCCCCACAGCAAAGGTCTCATAGATCAACAAGCCACCAGCTTTCAGACTGGTGACCATTGTCTTTAGATGAGGACGATAAAGATAATTGGTCACCACAATCGCCTCATAACGCGCAGCAGGGAAAGACCACGCCTGCCCGTCTTCCAAATCACATTCCAGCAATTGGACGTTTTCGGTATCCGCCAAATCTGCGACATCAGACAGATTTTTATCTGCAAACGTCATCCGACAGCCCTTTTCCAAAAACAACCGCCCATGGCGTCCCCCACCACAAGCCAAGTCCAACACCTCGGCACCAGCCGGAACATTGATGGCAAATCGACGGACCCATGGTGAAGCATTCATGTGAGAACTCCCTAAAAACACAAAAACCCCGTGAACTCATTCAACGGGGCATCAAACAGATAGAGCGTCTTTTTCTAGCGACTTAGACCATAAACAGGAAACCCCATCCAACCTAAACCAGCCGGCTTTTTAGGCTCTTCCTCAAAGGTGGATTTATCTACTGCAGGTTCCAAAGACTGACACATCGTGATGCGCGTATCCTCTTCACCTTCACATTCATCCATCATATCCCAAACCATTTGGGGATCCATGACACACTCCTAAAGACGCTAACTCCGGGACATTTATCTTATTAATTAACAGTTGTTGTAAACAAACATATGCTGTTATGCAACATTTTTGTAAAAAATCATAGTTACATGCGCAACTATATTACAAAAAACTTTTACTATCAAATGGTTGGATTGAACTTTCCTTGTCACTCAGGTCTTCACTTTTTCAAAAGCCAAACAACCATAAAGTGCCATATCCTGCAAAAAGAAGCGAAAGAGGAAGGTGCTTTGAAAACCTATACAAAAAGCTTTGGACCTGTACGAAAAAAATGGGGGTTCAATCTTTTGCTTGTTCCCAGCCAAATACACGGCGAAAATAAAGATTGATAATGACAGCTAAATATTCTGCAGTCTTAATATATCCGTTCTCGTCAGCTCATTTTTGGGTTGGCCCTGTTGTTGAACACTTGCCACCTAACAAGTTGAGTGCCACGTCGTAATATTCACTCTGACTAATCGTGAAGGTTTTACAGAGCAGGTATATCTAAGTTCAGCCCCTCAGGCCACATTAAGAGTGTTACGTAAAGGAGGATTTTAATTTCATCGTAGAGACCCAATGAGAACAAAGATTAAATTAGGCCGTAAACTCATAAAATTCCTTCCCGTATCAGCTTGAATATGATTCAACCTTCCAAAAGATTTGGAGGGAATTATGAGCCGCCGCCGTTTTGAGCTTACAGACTATGAATGGTCGATCATTGAACCGCTTTTGCCTCAAAAAAGCCGAGGCGTTCCACGTGTAGATGACCGCCGTGTTTTGAACGGCATTCTCTGGCGGTTTCGCACAGGGTCTCCTTGGGCAGATGTGCCTGAACGCTACGGTTCATATACGACCTGTTACAATAGGTTTGTTCGTTGGCGAAAGGCTGGTGTTTGGGATCATCTTCTTGAAGAAATTTCAAAAGCTTATGATGGTGATCTGATTATGATTGATGGTTCCTGCGTTCGCGTCCACCAGCATGGTGCAACGTCAAAAAAGGGGATGACCACGATGGCTGCATGGGACGTTCCCGTGGCGGTTTGACGACGAAAATTCATGCCTT
>NZ_JHYO01000018.1 GCF_000688235.1 Terasakiella pusilla DSM 6293
AGGATATAAACTTCATGAGTTCGTCCAACTAGAATGCTGTCCGACTTCAATCCGCCGCCTGCGTATCCCTTTCGGTCATATGTACTTGTAAAAGAGCAATCCGGCAACCAGAGCAAGGCTCGGTGCGGAGGGCGGTTTATAAAGGCCTTACCCGAGGCCGTCAACCCTCAAAATTAGTTTCTTTAAAAAAACTGTAACACCTTAGCAAAACTTACTAAACCAATCCGGTCTAACTCGTTGTTCTCAAAGTGTTTTTCGAGAGCCCCGCTGGGGCAGCGCCCCGTTGGTGAAGACGGGTTATAAGGATCTCGCCCCACCCTGTAAACACCTTTTTTCACTTTTTTTCAAAAAACTTCAAAGGAACGTCTGAGATGGGCATAGAATATAGGATTTCAAGGCCAAACTTTTTAAAAAGAAAAAGGAGGTCGCATCGATTTGACGCAACCTCCTTTAGCATTTGGGAAGAGTATTCAGGCTTTAGCCATTTGTCCCCATGAATCCGGGTTCACAGAATTGACGTTTTGATTTCAACTTACCGCATAAACTAGAAGCCGCTTGCTTACTATCCAGTGGCCCTGCCAGCAAACGATAGAAAACACCCTTGCCCGGACCAAGGTTCACTTGCGTCACTTCTGACTGAAGGTTCCCCAGCAAATCACGATGCGCGCGCTTTAACTGTGTCCAGCCACGGGTCGCATCCCGTTGGGATTTATAGGAGGCTAAATGAACAGCCGGCTGCGGACCAGACTTGCGCGCATTATTCATCAAAGAGTTTGGCGCACCGGATGCAGCAGAAGACATGGACGCCCCACCCTGCGGCGGTGTTGGCTGCAAGCCCGATTCAATTGCCAGACGTTCTTGGCTATATTCGTCAGAACTAATCAGACCCTGATTTTTCAAACCTTCCAAACGACGCACCTTATCTGCTGATGCCATCAGGCCTTTTGGTGGTACAGCCGGATTTTCGAGAACCAGCGGTGTTTCCGGCATAAGTGCATCCAGAATCATTTTACGTTCCGCGGCATGCTGCTCAATTGTGATCGCGCGCATCTCCAGCGCACGACCGATCGCGCGCAAACGTCCTGAAATTTGCGCCGAACTTGGAACGGGACGATCCAAACCGGCTGCGGGCGGGTTGGACGACAACGGAATTAGAGCGCCGACGTTCCGTGCGCGGCGAACTTTATATTCTTCCGGTGTGATCAAACCCTGATCCAGTAAATCGCGTAATGTCTCAAAACGCGACACGATATTACGGTCGCCTTCATCCAATCCCATCTCAGGGATGGTATCGCCGGTCATATCTGTATTGGTCTGACGCATAGCTGTTGTGCCATTGTTGGGCGCAAGGTAACCATAGTTACCCGCACCACCGGCAAGCCCCTGCCCCGGCTGTCCGCCATATTGAGCAGGCTTATCAACACCAGCTGCGCCCGTTGCCAGATTGCCAATCACCCCACCAGAATCGATCATAGAAAGATTCACGCTTGCGACCTCCGCCACATTACGCGGCGTACTGTCTTGCAGAACGATCACATTCATGGACTCATCCGGGCGCTGCGCCAGAACGGCTTCGTATAAGGTACGCGCACGAGTCACTTGCCCGGTATTTTGATAAATAATCGCCTTACCCAACAGAGCATATACATTATGAGGATCGGCCTGAAGCGCGACATCGAATAGAGCTTCGGCAGGGAGGAAGTTCCCCTTCATCAATTCTGCCAAACCTCGGTCTGTGGCTACGGATGCCTTTGAGGGATTAGAAAATGCGCTTTTCTCCCAAAAAACCGGGTCAAGCAAACTTCCTTCCTGAACAGCGCCACAGGCTGACACCGTCAAACCCACAGCGAAGAATGCAGCGTAGCGTTTTGTCTTCCCAAACACGCGTTTCTTCCTTTTGCCTATGTCGTCCAGCGAAAACACATCCACCTCATGCGAACACGCACCTAGACGACTCCTACTCTAGGTTCTCCCATAATCCGATGTGAATCCTAATTTTTCTTTAATGAATACAAAAAGGATCAACGCCCGACAACAATTATACATCAAAAACGAAATTTATCAAAAACGCGAATTCCGCAAGTAAATGTTAACTTTTAGGGGGCAAAGTAACTTTCAGTATACAACATTTGTATTATTCATAACTGAGGGTAATTATGGCTAAAGCAACTATCCAACCCGGTGATCGCTTTGTCAAAGTTGGCATGCCGGACACTGTCTGGATTGCCACGCGTTTGATTGAGCTTCCCAACCTTCCCATGCATGTTCATTTAATGAATGAACGTGACGACCTTGAAATGCAAACGCTGTCAGAAGTCGCCTTGATTGATCGCAACTTGTACCAAAAAGTACAAGCGCATTAATCCACAGCGTGTCTCAAGAACAGAAAAAGCGGCTCTCCCTACCGGAGGCCGCTTTTTCTGTTTAACTTTATGCGCGTGCTATAGCCAGTCGCGCTCTTTTGATCGTGCTTCCCGTGGAGGGGCCGGATGTTTGTCCGTCTGATTAAAGCCCGTGAGGAATTCTCTTAATAGAAGATCAGCGTCGATGAGGCGGGTAATGCTCTGCTCCCCCTCGAAGGGAGAGAGTTTTTCTTTGGTTTGCTCCAACCGCGCCAAATGCTTGTTTGCCATCAAACCTGCAATAAAGGTCAACAGTGACAATATAAAGAGACTAATTGTTAAAGAGAGCCCAACGCTAACGCCTTCGCCCATCAAGAAGGAATAAAACCCGAAACAAAAAAGCAATAACATTGCCGCGATCAACACCCCCATCACGACAGTCGCAAGCAGCCCCTTGCGCGCATCTTGCAAGAGATCACGCAAGGTTGATGTTTCGGGCAGGCTGTATCCCAAGACAGCCAAGCCCAAGCGCTTCATCATTTCGGTTGTCAACATGGTGCCCCCGCTATTTGCGTTTCAGCAAGCCAACCAATAGGGCACCCCCGGCAAAGGCGGCTGCGGTTGTCAGGAACGGGCGTTGTTTAATCTGGCTTTCGCACGCATCACGGGCCTGCCCAATCTGTTGAGATTTTTCACCGACGAAACTGCGTACGCTTTGGCCTGCTTTATTTGCAAGCCCTGCAATCTCTTCGCGGGTCAGCATTGTTTTGCTGCGGCCATTCGCCAACGCTTCCTCCGACTGATCGACCAAAAGGTTTTTAATCTGATCGATATCGTCTTTCAGTGCCTTGATTTCTTTTTGTGTAGCAGTCATCAGTTTCTCCTAATTATTAAGGTGAAGCCGTGAAAAACGGCATGTGAATAAGCCTGCCTGAGCCCACATCAGTCTTAAATAGCTCTCCCCCTCAAAAGTATAAAGAAAACATAAATTGATGCTTTCTTGACGAAAATACCCCGCTTTCAAAACGGGAATCCTCCATCGATTACGATAAATAGGAGCCTTGAGATACAACTAACGTGGTCGAAAAAATGGAACCTACTGAAAAGAAAATTGGTGAACTGGTTGAAACCACCGCACAGGCCGTCGCCCCAATCAGCGAAAAAGCCCTCTCTTGGCTGTCCGCCGGATCAACCTATTCTCAGGCCGGATACATCCTGCTTTCCATCTCGCTTGCGTGGGGAATCACCTGGATCATTCATACAGTCTATTCTGAGATTGCCGATCCCAAAAAGTCCATCACGCCGTTTTCACGGCCTTGGTTTCTCAAGCGGTCCGGTCGCCTGATCTGCCCGTTTTTGACGATTCTGTTTTTAAACCTGATGGAACCCATCGCCTATAAACATCTCGACAATCAAGCTGTCATTCACGCCGCCCAGCGCGTGGCATACGTCTGGATGCTTTGGGTCATCCTGAAAGCCTACATCACAAATTCAATCGTACGCACAGTGGGCGTCTGGTTACTGGTCCCCGCAAGCCTGCTGCAAATGTTCGGCTTATTTGACGATGCCGTCAAATATCTGGAAAGTTATGGCTTTAAGCTGGGGGATGTTGAGATCACCGCCTACACATTCCTGAAAGCAATCTTCTTTATCTGCATCATTTTCTGGATTGGGAAAATAATCCGCAATACGGCGGAGCGCTATATTCGCGATAAACAGTCCCTGACCAGAACCACGCAAGAGCTGCTGATCAAGGTTTTTGATATCCTGCTCTATTCTATTCTGTTTCTCATCACGCTTAATCTGGTCGGAATCGACCTAACGGCCCTTGCTGTCTTTAGTGGGGCGCTTGGGGTCGGGCTCGGATTTGGGTTACAGAAGATTGCGTCCAACTTTATCAGCGGGATCATTCTACTGACCGAAAAATCCGTCAACATCAACAACCTGGTGGAAATGAATGACGGCGTCCATGGCTATGTGCGCAAACTGGGTGCGCGCGCGAGCATTGTTGAAACTTTTTGCGGCAAAGAAGTCATGGTCCCCAATGAAGATTTTATCACCTCAAGGGTTGCCAACCTGACCCACAGCAACCCAAAGGGCCGTATCTCCATCCCGATCGGAGTGTCCTATGACAGTGATCTACACAAGGTACGTGACCTGATCCTCGCCGCGGTCAATAGTTATGACCCCGCAATCAAAGAGGAAGAAGACTACCAACCCGGCTGCTACCTACGTGAATACGGTGACAGTTCCGTCAACTTTTTACTGACCTTTTGGATTGATGATGTCACCCAAGGCAGATGGTGCGCGCAAAGCGATGTCATGTTTAAAATCTGGGATTCGTTTAAAGAACATAACATCGAAATCCCCTTCCCCCAGCGCGACCTTAATATTCGCACCACGCAGGAACAAATCTTCCCTGCCCCTGTCCAACAAACCGCGTAGTTACGCCAACTCCTTGAGCCACACGTCTTTAAGGCAGTGGCTCACGCTATCCATCGGGGAGATCGCGACAATAATTTGACCAAAGGCATCTTGCAGCGCGCGAATAGCTTTAAGCACTTCTTCGGATCGTTCGCGCTCCAACGTCTCGCGACCGATGGCGTACATTTGCTCAAACGCCGACTTTTTAATCTCATTGAGTTGATCCGCCAAGGAGGTTGCCCCCAGACAGGGCGTATCTTCCAGAAGTGTCGTCATTGCTGACAGGCTATCGCGAATAATTTTTCGTAATTCTTCGTCGGTTACATTGCCAAAGCTGGCATTGTCTGCATTATGCGCCATAATTCTTATTCCTTCAGTTTGCCCTCTTCTAAAAGATATCCAGCGCCATGTCGAAAATAATCTTGTTCAACAAACCGTTTAATGTCCTCTGTCAGTTTACCGACGAAGGCATCCAACGCGAGACTCTTGCCGACTATATCAAAATTCCCGGTGTCTACGCCGCAGGTAGACTGGACAAAGACAGCGAAGGGCTTTTGTTGCTCACCGATGATGGTAGCGTACAGGCCCGTATTGCCCACCCCAAATTCAAACTTCCAAAAACATATTGGGTGCAGGTGGACGGCATCCCCGACAATGCCGCGCTTGAGAAACTGAGAAAAGGTGTCACCTTAAAAGATGGCCTGACCAAACCTGCCGAGGCACGTATAATCCCAGAGCCCGAAGACCTTTGGCCCAGAACACCGCCCGTGCGCTTTCGTGCCAACATCCCGACAAGCTGGATTGAACTGACGATCCGGGAAGGTAAAAACCGACAGGTCAGACGGATGACGGCCGCAATCGGCCACCCGACCCTGCGCCTGATCCGTTATGCCATCGGGCCTTGGTCCCTACAAAACTTGCCAACCGGTGACTATATAGAAACCACCCTGCAAGAAGGTCAACTACCCGCGCCCCCTCCACCAGCAAACCCCAAACATTCGCGGCCGCAAAGAAACAAAAAACACCATAGAAACAGGCCCCGAAAAGATTTATCCTAACGCTAAAGGATAATAAGAGAGAAACTAATGTCGACTGCCGATAAAAACAAACGAGAAAAAGAACGATTCGTCGCCCTGTCTTTTTGCAGGGCGGATATGCTGTTTGAACTCAACGACACGCACCATATAGAATTTGCCGCGGGGGCCACACCGGGTCTGTTGGGTAAAAAGCCGCAAGACATGGCACAGACCCGTTTTACCGATTATATCCACGAACAAGATCACAAGCTGCTGAAAGAACTGTTTGTCACAGCCAGCAATAAGGGGCGACTTGATGATGTCACCCTTTACATGAAAAGCCCCAGTGGTAAAAAAATCCGCACCATTCTGTCAGGATACCGGGTGCCAGACTTCCACAACCATTTTTTTCTCGCCATCAAGGTCGACCTGAGCAAACCTACATTTGGTAAGATTGACACACCCGAACGCGATGATGAAACCAACCTGATGGAAACAGAGTCGTTTTCGCAGGTGGCCTCCGAACGTGTCACCTCCTTCATCCATGCAGGGGGAGATGCCCAAGTCTCCATGGTGAAGGTAAACCATCTGGATAAGTTGCTCGACACCGTTGGCGCCACCGACAAGAAAAAACTGTTGGGCGAAATCGGCAAGGTTCTAAATGATAATTCCATCGGCGGCGATACGGCAAGCCGTATTGACAAAGATAGCTTTAGCTTTGCCCACTCCGACAAGGTAGATACGCTTGCCATCAACGCACAAATCGAAGCCTTGGCCGCACAAATCCATCCGGACGGGGATATGGTGCAGGCGATCTCCAGCACTCTTGATGTGGATGGCGCAGGCATGAGCGAAGATCAGGTCGCACGCGCGCTGATCCACACCATGCAGAAGTTCTGTGAAAATAAAGGCTCTGTGCGTGAAAGTGCTCTGTCCGATGTTCTTTCCGGTATGATGACCAACACGGTCAAGAATGTTGGTTTTATTAAAGATGTTTCCAAATCCATGGATCTGGACATCTTCTTTATGCCGATCAACGATCTAAAACGCGGCTACGTGCACCACTTTGAAGGGCTCGTCCGCTTTAAGGGGGAACACAAAGACGAATCTCCCTTCCATATGATCTGCCTTGCCGAAGAAGTCGGCATTATTTGCGATCTGGATATGGCGATCGTTAAAAAGAGTATTGAACGCGTCCATCATTTCCGTCAACAAAGCTTCCTGCCGCCGGTTGCGATTAACCTGTCCGGCGCCTCTCTCAGCAACGATGTCTTTATGCATAGTTTACACAAGATGCTCAAAGACGCGCCGGAAATGTCAGGCCATTTGATGTTTGAAATCACCGAGTCCGCCCGCATCGAAGACTTGCCTAAAGTAAACAAGATCCTGCAATCCATCCGAAAAATGAAATTTGAAGTCTGCCTGGATGACTTTGGTGCCGGGGCAGCCAGCTTTGACTACCTCAACGGGCTAGATGTAGATGTGGTCAAATTTGACGGGCCAGTGGTCAAACGCGCCTACCAAACGGAAAAAGGCGGCGACCTGCTGCGGGCCATGTCGCGCATGTGTCACGACCTCAACATCCATACCGTCGCAGAAATGGTTGAAGACAAAGCTATGGCTGACCATATGCAAGCGTGCGGTATTGATTTTGGTCAGGGATGGCATTTTGGTAAACCGCATCCCGATCCTTTACAATATTCGCGCAATTTTGCACCCGTAAACAAGGTCCGTATGGGAACAAAATAACGAATTTGCCGCACGGCCCCACTCAACGATAAAAATCCCTTGAATTAGCTGGGATTTTGAACCACATTCCGCCGCGTTTAAACGACCGATTGCATAAAACCTCCTTTTATTTCTTTGCGCTTTCTTAACGAAAACGTGATAACCCTAGTGTGTGAAATAGGTTAGGTCGGGGGAAGGACTGTACTAAATATGACTGAACAACCAAGACGCAGGCGAGAACGCGAAAGACTTGTCGCACTTTCTTTTTGCCGCGCAGATTTGCTTTTTGAACTGAACATCGACCGGAGGATTGAATATCTTCTCGGCGCGACCGACGTCATGCTGGGCAAATCCGCAAATGCCATGCTTGGAACCAACTTCCTTGACGTTATTCACCCGGATGACCAACAGCTGACAACCCAATTACTGGATAGTGCCTCGACCAAAGGTCGTCTGGACGATGTTGTAGTTTCTCTCAACGGGATCAAAAACACCAAAATTCCGGTCATTCTATCCGGTTATCGTGTTCCCGATTTTGACAATCACTTTTTCCTCGCCCTTAAAGTCGATAGCAAACGTGCGACCTTTGGCAAATTGGATAAACTGTCAAAAGATCAAGATAGCGGTCTACTTGAAGTCAAATCCTTTGCCCAATCAGCAGCACAACGCGTGACCTCCTTCATTAACGCAGGCGGGACCGCGCAGGTATCCATGGTGAAGCTCAATCATCTGGACGACTTGCTGACAAAAGTCGGGGCGAGCGACAAAAAAAAGCTCCTCACCGCCATCGGCACGATCCTGAACACCCACTCCATTGGCGGGAATACAGCCAGCCGAGTGGACGACGACAGTTTCAGCTTCATACATTCTCAGGACGTGGATGCCAGTGAGATTAGTAACCACCTAGAAAAACTCGCAGAGAAAATCCATCCTGATGGAAAAGAAGTGCAAGCCATGTCCACCACACTGGATGTGGATGGTGCCGGCATGAGCGAAGAACAAGTGACCAAAGCCTTGCTCTACACCCTACAGAGTTTCTGCGAGAACGAAAGCAAGATCAAGCAGACCTCAATTTCGGAAATTCTGGACACCTTGATGTCCAACACGGTCGAAAACGTATCGTTCATTAAAGAGATCATCAAGAAACGGGATCTGGACATTCACTTTATGCCGATTGTCCATCTGAAAGACGGCTATGTCCATCACTTTGAAGGCTTGCTGCGATTGCGTGGGGACAAATCATCCGAGTCACCGTTTAACTATGTTCGTCTGGCCGAAGAAGTCAATATCATCTGTGATCTGGATATGAGTGTGATTAAAAAAACCATGGATCACATTTATGCCTTTCAGCGCAAAGGGTTCATCCCGCCGATTGCCGTCAACCTGTCCGGCCTGTCCCTCAGCAACGAACTCTTTATGGATCAGCTTCACACCATCCTGCGGAACTCACCGGACATCGCAGGTCAATTGATGTTTGAAATTACGGAATCTGCAAAAATCAGCGACCTGACAACCGTCAATAATCTCCTTCAAGATATCCGCAAGATGGGTTTTGAAGTCTGTCTTGATGATTTTGGCTCTGGCGCGGCAAGCTTTGACTACCTCAACGCCCTTGATGTCGATGGTGTAAAATTCGACGGTCCCGTGGTGAAACGCGCTTATGCAAGCGAGCGAGGCCACGACCTGCTGCGGGCGATGTCACGCATGTGTCATGACCTGAACATCCACACCATCGCAGAGATGGTGGAAGATAAAGCCATGGCTGATCACATGAAAAAAAGCGGGATCGATTTTGCTCAGGGCTGGTACTTCGGTAAAGCTGTGGCCGATCCACTTGTTTTTAAAGATAAGTTTGACCACTCAAAACGTTAATTTTGTAACGCATTCACCTTCAACTCGCTGAGGGCCGCATTCACGATGGAAATGACTTCCTGACCGCGCGGCGTGTTATGGCACAAGACACGGTCCTGAATGATCGCAAGGGGTCGGTCGGGATCAAAAGTCAGTGGCCCTAAATCTCTTGTTTTTTGCACATAAAGCTGCATGCCCAACTTGGGAACAATCACTGCGTCCAGACGGCCTTTCTCTAACTTTCGCAAGTTGGTCGCCAGGTTACCATAAACATCATACACAACCCCTTCTTGTGGCACGACAGTGCGAAGGATTTCTGGGTCATACAGCAACCCGACCCTTTTTCCCTTTAAGTCCTCGGCGGCATCGATAGGCGGTTTGTTCTGATGATGAACCACAACCCATTCGGTTTCGCGGAAAGGTTCCGACTCTATAAAATCGTAGCTGGCATCATAATAAGTTTTGGCATCTGGACTCACGCAGGTATAGCGCCCTTCCAAAAATGCCTTAAACGAATGAGAAGGACTGTGGATTTGATAGGTGAGCTGGTTGTTGGTAACCTGCACGACGGCACTAATAATGCGCCCCGCCGGCCCATCCAAACGTTCCCAGGAGCGCCCAAAATTTTCAGCCGTCATCGGCAAGACAATATCGTCCGCATGCGACTTGGCAAACAACACAATTTGTAAAGATGCTAAAATAATGGCGAAACGACTGAGATCATGTACTTTCATCAGGCCACTATACACAAATGAATATTCTCTGAATATTGCCCAAAAGGAGTAAAACCGCTGGTGCAATTACCCCTTTAACGCTTATATCTTTCGATTACTTTTTCCAGATACTTCTCTCTTTTCAAGTCAGCTAAGATGCGACGCACCCGTTCCACAATGACGGGAGAGAGAGTTGGCGACCCGGCAAAGGTCAGATCGACATTGGAATAGGGTTCAGAAAAATAAGGCACGTCCATTTCGGGATTTAGCTTCCACATCCAATGCGCCATATCTTTAGGCGTATACCATGCATCTGCGCGGTCGTGGGCCAACATACGTGGAATTGCTGGGGTCAATGAGGGGATTTTCGCCAGATTTTTAAAGTTACTCTCTTCAAGCTGGTGGTCAGGGGGTGCCCCTTTGTGAACAAGGACCCGTTTAAACTCCCGCGCCTCTTCAAAGCTATGAACCTTGCTTTTCAAAGAAACAAAAACCATTTCCATCGGCTTTATCACATCAATCCACGTAAAATGGTTTTCTCGTTCGACGGTCCGCCCAAGCGGAAAGATAATGATATTGCGCCCCTCTTGGGCCAGCTCCAACGCCCGTGCCCATGGATATACTTCGATTTTAGTCTGGTTTCCCAAGCGCCGATCAATCTCGCGGGCGATTTCAACAAACGAGCCCGGATATTCCGGATCAGTCGACATGCTCCAGGGCGGTAAAAAACCGGTAACAAAACGATATTGCTCTGCCTTCGCTACACAAGGTAGCACAAGAAAAAACGACAAAGTCAGTGTTAGCGCGATGTATTTTTTAAATATCTTCCCCATATATCGACGCTAGCATACTCATTCTGGCCTTTCCAGCGGATTATACTCCCCAAAGCGATAAAAGCACTGCCGCTACAATCAGATAAGCCCCTTCTCTCCTTGCACCAAAAAGATCCGTAAACATCAATATTTTAGCCCACTCAACAATCAAGGACTAAAAATTTGACTAATCGTTCAACTTAAAAACCTTCCCATTAACATATGTTAATGACACCCAAATATTCAGGTGCGATCCTTAAGAAAGTTGCCACAAGGAATTCGTATGCATTTAATTACCGTTACACCGTTAACATATAGACTAAGCACCTTCAGTAGAATTTGCCGACATCGTTAAAGTAAAATGCAAAATAACAACCCAGTGCACTACACAATGACTTTCCAAACTACTTATCTCAAAAGTGTTTTTTTTCTTAACCAATCTTGTTTTTAGATAATCTGTTAGTGAATAGCTAACGGACAGAGAGTATGCATGTCTACCTCGAATGAAAAAATTGTAGTCAAAAATCTGTATAAGGTTTTCGGCAAAAACCCCTCTAAAGCCATGAAGCTGTTGAACGAGGGTGTGCCAAAATCTGAAATCTTCGACCGCACAGAACAGGTCGTCGGCGTTTGTGATGCCAGCTTTTCCGTCAACGAAGGTGAAATTTTCGTTGTCATGGGATTGTCCGGCTCAGGCAAATCCACTTTGGTACGCCTTCTCAACCGTCTGATCGAACCCACATCCGGTCAAGTGCTCTTTGACGGCAAGGACATTGCCCAAATGTCTGACAAAGAACTGATGGAACTGCGCCGCAAAGACATGAGCATGGTTTTCCAGTCCTTTGCCTTGATGCCGCACCTCAATGTCATCGACAACGCGTCTTTCGGCCTTGAACTTTCCGGTGTTTCCGTGGAAGAGCGCCACAAACGCGCCCTCGAAGCCCTTGAACAGGTCGGTCTTGAGGCCTTCGCCTACAGCTATCCGGATGAACTCTCCGGTGGGATGCAGCAGCGTGTCGGCCTTGCCCGCGCCCTTGCCAATGACCCGGCGGTTATGTTGATGGACGAAGCCTTTTCCGCCCTCGACCCGTTGATCCGCACCGAAATGCAGGACGAACTGGTCGCCTTGCAGGAAAAACACCAGCGTACCATCATCTTTATTTCCCACGATCTGGATGAAGCCATGCGGATCGGTGATCGAATTGCTATCATGGAAGGCGGCCGCGTCGTTCAGGTCGGCACACCGGAAGAAATTCTCAATAATCCCGCTGACGCCTATGTTGAATCCTTCTTTAAAGGGGTCAATGTCTCCACGGTTTACAGCGCAAAAGATATCGCGCGCAAAACCCGGACAACGGTGATGCATAACCGATCGGGTGTCGGCTTACGTACGGCCCTTGAAGAAATGCGTCAGGAAGATCGCAACTATGGTTACGTTCTGGGCAAAAACCAGCAACTTGCTGGCATTGTATCTGTAAAATCCGTCAAAGCAGCCATTGCTAAAGACCCGGCACAGGACCTTTCCGCTGCTTACCTTAAAAACCTTCAAGTACTTAAGGCTGATCAAGCGTTATCCGAAATTATCGGCAGTGTCGCCAGCGCCCCTTACGCCCTTCCCGTTGTGGATGATGATAACAAATATCTCGGCGTAATCTCTAAAACGGTTTTGCTTGAAACCCTTGACTACGAAAATGAGGAGACGGCAAATGACTGATCAAACTGCCAGCAACCCTTGGGGTGCACCTGCCGAAACAGCCCCTGCACAAACTGAAAGTGCCCCTGCCACCCCTCTTACAGGGAACGAGGGCACAGCTTGGGGTGTTTCTGAACAAACCGAAGCAACTGCAGGCCAGAACGATTGGCTCGTCAATAGTACGGCACAGGAAAAAACGTTTGATATCCTCAACCCGTTTGACCATAGCGTCATCCCGTTGGATAGTTGGGTTGAAACCGGTCTGGAATGGTTGGTTTCCAACTTCCGCCCGGTCTTTCAGGCAATCCGTGTGCCCATTGACGCCACTTTGTCCGGTATTGAGGCTGGTTTGCAAGCCACGCCGTCAGCGCTCATCATTATTCTGTTCGGCTTACTTGCTTGGCAAATGGCGAACAAACGTCTTGCTGTCATCTCTATCGTTTCTCTTGTCCTGATCGGTCTGATCGGGGCATGGTCAGAAACCATGGTCACCCTGTCCCTTGTCCTGACCTCCGTGTTCTTTAGCATGGTTATTGGGCTTCCCATTGGGATCTGGTTATCACGTTCTGACCGGGCCGCAAGCTCAGTTCGCCCGATTTTGGATGCGATGCAGACAACACCAGCCTTCGTTTATCTGGTGCCCATCGTTATGCTGTTCGGGATCGGCAACGTGCCGGGCGTGGTCGTGACCATCATTTTTGCCCTGCCGCCACTTATCCGCCTGACCAACCTTGGTATTCGTCAGGTGCCGGCAGATCTCGTCGAGGCATCGCGGTCTTTTGGGGCCAGCCCGTCACAACTGCTGTTTAAAGTTCAGCTCCCGCTTGCCATGCCGACGATTATGGCAGGTGTCAACCAAACCCTGATGCTGTGTCTGTCCATGGTGGTTATCGCTTCCATGATTGCCGTTGGCGGCTTGGGCCAAATGGTTCTACGAGGCATCGGCCGTCTGGATATGGGCCTCGCGACTGTAGGCGGTGTCGGCATTGTTTTGCTGGCGATCGTGCTTGATCGCATCACACAAGCCATGGGGACAGAGAAACGCAGTAAGGGCATCCGTCACTGGTATGAAGCCGGTCCAATCGGATTTGTCCGTTCCTTTTTCATCAAACAATAAATTTTCAAACCAACGAAAACCTTAAGGAGGTTAAGTTTATGAAATTAAGCCAAACTTTTAAAAAATGGGTGGCCGCAACAACATTTGTTGCAAGTGCCCTCGCTCTGGGCGCGCCAGCAATGGCAGACGCAAACCTACCGGGCAAAGGCGTAACGGTCCAGCCGGGCCAAGACAACGTTGATGGTGAGAACTTCCAAACCATCATCGTCATGAAAGCCCTGAAAGAACTGGGTTATGACGTAAAAGACGTTCAAAACGCAAAATACCCTGCTCTGCACATTTCCATCGCAGACGGTGGCGTGACATTTATGGCGGATCACTGGAACCCGCTGCACCAAGCATTCTTTGAAAAAGCCGGTGGTGACGAAAAACTGTCACGCACAGGTGCGTACATTGAAGGCTGTGCTCAAGGCTACCTGATCGACAAAAAGACTGCTGAAAAATACAACATTACAAACGTTGGCCAGTTGCAAGACCCCGAAATCGCCAAACTGTTTGATGCCAACGACGACGGTAAAGCTGACCTTGCCGGTTGTGTACCGGGCTGGGGTTGTGAGCGCGTGATCGAGCACCACATGGGTGCGTACAAACTCAAAGACACTGTGACACATAACCAAGGTGAATATTCTGCAATTATCGCCGAAACCATCACCCGTTATAAAGAAGGTAAGCCGGTCCTGTATTACACATGGACACCTTACTGGGTTTCCGGCGTATTGGTACCGGGTAAAGACGTTGTGTGGCTGGAAGTACCGCATTCTGCCCACCCGAACGGCATAGATACAAAACTGCCGAACGGCAAAAACTATGGCTTTGAAGTCAACACACAAATGGTCGTTGCAAACAAAGAGTTCGTTAAAAACAACCCTGCTGCTGCGAAACTGTTTGAAGTTATCAAAGTATCTGTGAACGATGTTTCTGCTCAAAACCTTAAAATGAAGGATAAGGGCGAAGGCGGCTGGGAAGCTGCGGAGCGTCATGCGGATGCATGGATTGCAGCTAACCGTGACAAGTTTGACGGCTGGCTGAACGCTGCACGTGAGGCAGCCAAATAAGCCTTTGCTATCTTCTGCAAATGCCAGACAAAAGCCCTGAAGCATATCCGCTTCAGGGCTTTTTCTTTACACTATCTATTTTCGCCTTTTTAACAGGATGATCACCCCCAAAACACCAAGAATCAGTGCACTGGTCATTGGCATTGCCATCGGCAGCCCCAAGACCATCGTCAGTCCGGTTAAAATCGATCCGCCAAAGACCAATATCAAGCCGCCCACCAGCACAGCCAAAATAGATAAGCCGACCACGACAGAGACTAACTTTTCCAATGCCCGCTTCATCCACTTCCCTTAAAAGGTCATATCAGCAACATCTATAGGTCTGGCATATAACCACCCTTGCGCATACTCAATCGGACAGGACTGCAAAACATCATGTTGCGATTGGGTTTCCACCCCTTCGGCCAAAACACGGCATCCCAGATTGACCAATTCTTGCGAGGTCTGATCAATCGCCTTCAAAAAAGCACAATCTTTATCCGCATTGCGGATCACGGTGATGCATAACTTCACGATTTCCGGCCTCAGGATACGCGCAACGTCCAAATCGGCAAAGCCGCATCCCGTATCATCCAACGCGACACCTACCCCCTTCTGGCGCAGTTTATCGACCACAGGCACCAGCACCTGCGCATCATCCAGGGGCATATGTTCAGTAATTTCAAACAAAATATTCTCGCGGCCTTCTAACGGCAGGTGTTCTTCTGCCAAGGCCAAAGCCTCTGGTCCCAGATTGATCGTCAGAAACTGCCCATCGGGAAGGCGCTTCGGGGTACGCTCCAGTGCAAGGCGCGCACAGGCCAATTCCACCTCAAGCGTGCGCCCCACGCGATCGGCAAAATCAAATAACTGATCAGGCCTTTCAAGGGCGGACCCCACGGGGCCGCGTACCAGTGCCTCATACCCCAAAAGGGTTTTATCCTTCAGGCTGACAATCGGTTGCAGAAATGTGCGCAGCTTGTCCCCTGCCAGTATATCATCCAGCTCTGCCGACACGCCCTGAAGAGTGCCGTCCACACAGGTCGAAGGGTTTGTCAGATAAGGTTCAAGCCACCCTTGGTGGACATCGACCAACCGACCGGAATGATCTTGCCCCAGCGGCGCAAGACACACGCGCGGTGACATCTTCATGGATGCCCCAACCCCAAAAACATCGCGCAGGCTTTCATGCACCACCCGACTGGTCGCTTTCTCGATTGCCTGACGACTTTCCTCAAAATCCCGCAGAAGTGACCCTGCCGTCATCTCAAAAGACGCCATCCAATGGGGCGCACCCAAATCCATCTTAAAATCAAGCAGGCTGTGCTGGGAAAGTAAGCGCTTGACCTTCTCTTCAATCACCACAGACACATCACTTAAGTTCTGCGTCACCGCCTCTCCGCCATAGACGTCCTGCAAGGTCTGCATATCTGCAATATCAATGTACAGTACGTTCTTATCCATCCCCATATCCTTGCCTCACTTAAAATCAACTTAGACAAGACAATAGCAAGCCTCCCCCAGAAGAAAAGACAATTAAACCAATCGCAGAAATAGAGATTTCCTATAAGACATCTGAACACGAAAAAGGCCTCAAGGAAAACCTTGAGGCCTTTTAAAATTGGTAGCTGGAGGCAGACTTGAACTGCCGACCTCGGCATTATGAGTGCCGCGCTCTAACCAGCTGAGCTTCACACTTATGTCTATCGTTTAGTGACAAAATACAAAGTCAACTTATTGAACTGATATGTTCTCTTTTCTCAAGAACAATGATTTATCCACTTTGCTAAACAGTTTTTCGTATATGGCTGGATCATATATGGGGTGTGCTTCTGTTCGTGGGATCCCCCATCCCCCATCACCATCGTAAAATTCTTCCGAAGCTAGGTTTAGCCGAATACTAATTTGATTATCTTTCAGAGCAACTGATGCAGAAGCGTTCTCAGTGACTTTGTTGCTTTGAGTCAGCATGTAAACCTTTTGTCCAGTTATGATTCCGATGGTTTCATTCACATTGGAAATGATGAAACCTTCATCTTGAAGAGCTGCAGCTGTTGCTTTCAAACCTGCAATAAGGTCTGTGGTATCATACAGTCGGGTTTGTAGTTGACGAATTTCTAATTGGGTTAGATTTGCTACAGGTGCTTTTGTCATTGTTTTACAAGCTGCCAACGTCAGCAAAGTAGTTACAAGAGTTAAGGAAAGTAATATCTTTCGAATGATCATTGTTTTCTCTACATTAATTAAAAGCGGCTTGAGTGGTATGTGAAATCTCGAACTTTACTGTTCTTATCAAGTTTAATCACAATTGTTAAAGTACTCTGGGTTCTCTTAGTTGCTGAGGCACTTTGACTTTCACCAACAGTTCCAATAATTACCCAAGCATTTCCTCCAGAAGAACTATTTGAGTGAACTTGAGTTGAACTCATCTTATCATACACCCAAACTTCTCTACGTTCTTCATCTAGGGTAACTATATTCGGGCTGCCAAGAGCCTCAATAACCTTGCTAGAAGGCATACCAATTGAAATGTGACGTTGAACGGTACCTAAAGTTAGAGTTTGCTCTGAGGATGTAACTTCCTTTTCATGGACAGAAGCAGGTGTTGTCTGACAGGCCGTTAATAAAACTAAAGCACCAACGACTGATAACAATTTGTTTTTCATCTAGATTCCCCTAATTATACAACCTTATTCTATAGTAGTTTTACCTAGACACAATACTCAAATAAGTGATCCAGTTGGATAAAGTGATTAACTGCACTCGTTGCATTCAAAAGACATGTTGAAGGTTGGACGTATGCGCAGACAAATAAGTGAGCTCACAGACACACAACATCATGTCGAACATATCGTGCCCCCTTAGTAACGACAGAGCGCAAAGGAAAGTTTGCGGCCTTCATGTCCCTTGAAATATCTCTATGGCTTCTGCTGCACTTAATATGTCTAAAGGTACTAAGTTCGCTGACAAGAGGGCTCACTGATGATGTTTGATAATGGATTTATGATTGACCTAACGCGCCTTCAAAATTGGCCAAGGAGTACGGAGATATTCCAAACAGAAAACCCTGTGACTCGCACGAAAAAGGCCTCAAGGAAAACCTTGAGGCCTTTTAAAATTGGTAGCTGGAGGCAGACTTGAACTGCCGACCTCGGCATTATGAGTGCCGCGCTCTAACCAGCTGAGCTACCCAGCCTTGGAAACGCTGTGCGCTTCGAAGTGAGCGTTTTTTAGGTCACCCGAGCCCAAGTGTCAAGCAACAAAAAACATAATTTTACATTTTTTTTAAGCCGCTGTTTTTTCGGCCTTTTGACGCTGTATCCAACCGCCGCCCAGCATGCGTTCTCCTTCGTAGAAAACACAGGCCTGACCCGGCGCAATCCCTGCATATCCCTCATGCAGCTTAACTACAGCACGCCCCGTCCCATCGGGATAAATGGTTGCCAGCTGCGGTGCCTGTGCAGAGCGTACCTTCACAGTAATCTCGCGCCCTTCTTCCCCTAAAGGTGTAAAACCAATCCAGTTTAAACCGGAGATTTCCAGCTCATACTCCAGAAGCGCTTCTTTCGGTCCAACGATGACCTGTTTTTTATCGGCATCAAGACGAATCACATACAAAGGCTCCGGCCAGGCGATTCCTAAACCACGGCGTTGACCGACCGTATATTTGATGATGCCGTCATGCTTCCCTACGACAGTCCCGTCCACATGCACGATCTCACCAGCGTCAAGCGCACCCGGACGTAATTTTGAAACCACATCCACATACTTTCCTTCCGGCACGAAACAAATATCCTGACTATCGCTTTTAGAGGCAACCGCCAGACCATATTTTTTCGCCAAGGCGCGGGTTTCATCCTTAGACATGCCACCAAGCGGGAAGCGGACAAAGTTGGCCTGCTCCTGTGTCATGGTAAACATGAAATAACTCTGATCTCGTCGATGGTCCTCGCCGCGCAACAAGACAGCGCCCTGATCGGTCATCTGCCACTGGACATAGTGACCGGTTACCAACGCGTCCCCACCAAGGTCTTTTGCCGTTTCCAGCAAATCGCGAAATTTCACGGTCTCGTTACATTTAACGCACGGGATCGGAGTTTCGCCCTGCACATAAGTCTCGGCAAAATAATCCATCACTTCGCGTTTAAAAATTTCTTCATAATCCAACACATAATGCGGAATACCGATCTGGTCTGCCACACGGCGCGCATCATAGATGTCACGACCTGCACAACATGTATTGGGGCGACAAACAGCTTCCCCGTGGTCGTAAAGCTGCAGCGTTACGCCGACAACGTCATACCCTTCTTCCTTCAGCATCGCTGCTGTCACGGAGCTGTCAACGCCACCGGACATGGCAACAATAACGCGCGTATCTTCGGGGGCTTTATCAATATGGAGTGAGTTCATGACTTAAAATCGATTGTGTAATTGGAGTTAGGGTCAAGTGTCTTTAACGTCTTGGACTTAAATTCACGGCGATAGATCACCATCACCACAAATAGGGTCGACAGAACAAAAATCCAAGGGTGCAAAAACCACGACAAGGCCGCCAGACCAAAGTAATAGGCCCGCATCCCCCGGTTAAAGGTCTGCACCGCAAGGGCATTTACCTTGGCCGCGCGTTCAGCAATTTTTTGCGCCTGTGGGCTTTCTGCATGTTCGGGCGTTGGAAAAGCGCCCATAACAATGATCATGTAATTAAACTGGCGCAGGGCCCAGGCAAATTTAAAAAAGGCGTAAACAAAAACAAGGCCAAGCACCAACAGCTTGATTTCCCACATGACCTTGGTTGTTTTCACCACATACGTCAGATCTTTGGTTAGGTGCTGGACCTGTTCCAACCCGCCAAAGATTGCGACAATACCCCCGATGATAAAAATCGCGGTGGAGGCAAACAAGGAGATGGAACGCACCAGCGTCGCCAGCAAAGCCGCATCCCCCACCCTGACCTCACGGTATAAAGAGGCACGCATCCACTCCAGACGGTATTGATACATCACCGTCATCAAGGTCGTGCGGTCTTTCGAATAGGTATCCGCATAGTAGGTGTAACCGGACCATGCGATTAGAAACCAAAAAAGTGCGGTCACATCCAACAAAGTTACACCATGTATGAGTTCCGCATTCATGGCTTATCTAGTCCCGTTCTTCCAGCCACGCCATCTGGATGGCTTCGAGAACTTTTTCGTTTGATTTTTGTGGATCATCCTCAAAGCCTTCCAACTCCTGAACCCATTTCCACAGGTCGGTGAAGCGAACGTGCAAGATGTCCACGTCAGGATGAGCATCTTCCAGTTCAATGGCGATGTCGTGTATATCCGTCCAGCGCAGTCCCATCAGATGCTCTCCTTCTCTCTATTATAGTCAATACTTAGCCGATGTTACGTGTTTCGGACGGAACATGAACTTTCAAGCCATCCAAATCGTCAGACATGATGATCTGACAGCCCAAGCGGGATGTCTGTTGCAGGCCAAAGGCCAGATCCAACATATCTTCTTCTTCTTCTTCCGGCTCCGCCAGTTTATCGAACCATTCTTCCGCAACAATCACGTGACACGTAGAGCAAGCAAGTGAGCCTTCGCAGGCGCCTTCAAGATCAACGTCATTTTTGTGCGCGATTTCAAGAACGGACAAACCGTTTGGTGCTTCAACTTCTTTTTCAGAACCATCCGGATTAATGAAAGTCATTTTAGGCATAATAATCTTCCTGAGTTACACTGTGTTGAGGAGCCTTTTATCGTCTTTATCCGATAAATCAAGACCCAATCGCGTTTTCTAGTTTCTTCACATCAATTCCGGTCAGGGCCTCTTCGATGCCTTTGTCCATTCGTCTCTGTGCAAAAGTCTGGGTTTCACGGTCCAATACCTCAACCATGGAGTTGATTGCATGGCGATCATCACCTGCAATTGCCTCATCCAATTTGTTGAGAACAACATTGATATGGGAACGTTCATCTTCATTCAGCAGTTTGCCGTCAATATGCAACGCAGAATAAACCGCTTCCATAACACGTTTGGCTTCGACGCGTGCTTCTGTCAGCAAGCGGATTTCCATATCTTCGCGGGCATGGACCATACTGTCACGCAACATATCCGCCATCTCTTCATCGGACAGACCATAAGACGGCTTCACCGCGACTTCTTGGGACACACCGGTAGTGACTTCTTCCGCCCCAACGGTCAACAGGCCATCGGCATCCACACTGAAGGTCACCTTAATGCGCGCCGCCCCTGCCGTCATTGGCGGGATCCCTTTCAGGATAAAGCGGGCAAGCGATCGGTTTTGATCCACCATTTCACGCTCACCTTGCAGCACATGGATCGCCATGGCGCTCTGTCCATCCTGATAGGTGGTAAATTCTTGTGCTTTGGCAACAGGGATCGGTGTATTGCGCTGAATCACTTTTTCCACAATCCCGCCCATGGTTTCAATCCCAAGGCTCAGGGGGGTGACATCCAGCAACAGGTTATCTGACCCGACCGTCAACGCTTCAGCTTGCAAGGCCGCACCAACTGCAACCACCTCGTCCGGGTTGATGTCTGCCAAAGGTTCTTGACCAAACAGTTCACCGACGCGTTTACGCACCAAAGGCACACGGGTTGAACCACCGACCAAGACAACGCCCTTAACTTCATCAGGGAATGTATCGCCATCTTCCAGAACATTGCGGCAAATTTCGATGCTGCGTTCCACAAGCGGTGTTGCCAGTTCTTCAAACTTTGCACGGGTGATCGTGTGTTTGGATGTTTTGCCGTTAAATTCCAGCACAAAGTCACCTTGGTCATTTTCTGTCAGGCATTCTTTTGCCATCCGACCTGTGACCAAAGCGATTTTCACATCGTCCGTCGTGAGCTTTTCTTCACCAAAGGTTTCGCGGCGCTGCTCGAGGAAGTATTCCAGGATCGCGTGGTCGAAGTCATCGCCGCCCAAGGCCGCGTCACCGCCAGTCGATTTCACCTGAAAGACGCCTTTTTCCATGCGCAGCAAGGACAAATCAAACGTCCCGCCGCCAAGGTCATAAACCGCATACACGCCTTCCGCCTGCTGATCCAAGCCATAAGCAAGTGCCGCCGCTGTCGGTTCGTTCACCAGACGCAAAACTTCAAGGCCTGCAAGACGGGCCGCATCTTTGGTGGCCGTACGGGCCGCATCATCAAAATAAGCCGGCACCGTAATCACGGCTTGTTCGACCTTATACTTTAACTGATCTTCCGCACGTTCTTTCAAGGCACGCAGGATATCGGCCGAAATTTCTACCGGCGTTAACTCTCTACCCGCGAGCTTAAGGCGGACCATGCCTTCGCCTTCGACCACCTCAAACGGCAGTGTGCCGGAGATGGATTTGACGTCAGAGAGTCCACGGCCCATCAAGCGCTTTACCGAAGAAACCACGGTTTCAGGGCGCATCAACAGCAGTTGTTTTGCCAGATTGCCCACAATCGCGGACCCGTCCGGTGCGTAGGCCACAACAGAAGGCACCAAGCCTTTGCCGTTTTCATCGCGCAAGACTTCCGGTGTTTCTCCTTTAGAAACCGCGACGACCGAGTTTGTGGTCCCCAGATCAATGCCGATGGCAAGCGCATCATCGCCCGCATGAGGAACCGGCGTTTCGCCCGGTTCGTGAATTTGTAGCAGAACGTTTTCAATCATTATTTCATTACCAATCGCGCTTTATGTTGGCGCGTTTCTTCCAAGAGTTTGGTGAGATATTTAAGACGCAACGCCAGCTTACGGGCTGCCTCCAGATTTTGATCCGCAAAAGCCTTTGCGATCTGTTTAACGCAGTCGCGCACATCGCGGCGCGCCTTCATGGTCAGGTCGTTGACCACCTCTACGCTTTCGGCTTCCATCAAGGCTTCGCGGGTTTCCATGGCTTCCATCAGCAAGGCGGGGTCATTGACGGTATGGTCATGACTGATCCCGTCTGCGCCCAAAACCTTGAGCAGATAATCTGCACGCAGAAGCGGATCTTTCAACGCTTCAAATGCTTCATTCAAGGTGACCGCCTGTTGCTGGGAAAGTGACTTCTCTTTCGGCGTCTTTTTTGCAAAACGGTCAGGGTGCAAATGGCGTTGCAGCTCAAAATACTTACGCTCCAACCCATCGACATCCACGTCATAGCTGTTGTGCAGGCCAAAGCGGGCAAAATGGTCGATATGCCCGGGGGGTTGCACCGCGTGACAGGTTTCACAAAATAAGTCAGCCTCCGCCACTGGGCCTTTACAGGACCAGCAGGGGTGAAGGCCGCTTTGATCGTTTCGCAATGTCATATTGGAAGATAATGCGTCCATAGTCTTTTATAGGTCTGATTGCTTAGACGTGGAAAGATTCACCACACCCGCAACGCCCCTTTTCGTTGGGGTTACTGAAAACGAAACCGGAAGCCATCTTTTCTTCGACGTAATCCATTTCCGTGCCGAAAATAAACATGGTCGCTTTTGGGTCGATCATGATTTTGACATCATCAGCCGGATCAAAGGCTTCATCGAATTCGTTCACTTCATCTGCGAATTCCAGAGTATAAGACAAGCCGGAACAGCCCTTGGTGCGCACACCGATACGGATGCCCACGCTGGGTTTGCCACGACTTTCAAGCAACGCGCGGATACGATCCAACGCATTTTCAGTCACTGTGATAGGTGCCGGACGTTCTGACATGCCTTAATACTCCAAATTCATCAAACGCTTAGGATGCTTCGCTGTCGCCAGCCGCACCGTGTTTCGTTTTATAGTCACTAATTGCCGCTTTGATAGCATCTTCTGCCAAAACAGAGCAATGAATCTTCACCGGCGGCAACGCCAATTCTTCAGCGATGTCGGTGTTTTTGATATTTGATGCTTCATCAAGGGTCTTGCCCTTGACCCATTCGGTCACTAACGAGCTGGACGCGATCGCTGACCCGCAACCAAATGTTTTAAACTTCGCATCTTCAATAATACCGTTCTCACCCACTTTAATTTGCAGGCGCATCACATCGCCACACGCTGGTGCACCGACCAGACCTGTGCCGACTTCACCAGAGTCATTATCCATTGAACCAACGTTACGCGGGTTTTCATAATGGTCTACGACTTTATCACTATAAGACATTTTCTTCTCCTGTACTTCACCGTTTCAAGGACGGTAGTCTTAATGTTCTGCCCATTGAATGGACTTAAGATCGATCCCTTGTTGAGCCATTTCGAACAGCGGGCTCATCTCGCGTAGGCGCTGCACTTCTTTAATGATACGGTCTGTTGCATAGTCTACTTCTTCTTTGGTCGTGAAGCGACCAATGCCCAAGCGCAAGGACGTATGGGCCAACTCTTCTTCCACACCCAACGCACGCAGCACGTAGGACGGCTCCAATGACGCAGAGGTACAAGCAGAACCGGAAGAAACCGCAAGGTCTTTAATCCCCATCATCAAGCCTTCACCTTCCACGAAGGCGAAAGAGACGTTCAGGTTTGTAGAAACGCGCTGTTCCAGATCACCGTTCAGATAAACTTCCGGCAACTCTTCTTTAAAGCGGTTCCACATGTGCATCTGCAATTCGCGCATACGCTCGTTTTCTTCCGCCATTTCGTTTTTAGCGATTTCACAAGCGGTACCCAGACCGACACACAAAGCTGGTGCCAATGTACCGGAACGCATACCACGTTCCTGACCACCACCATTGATTTGCGCGACCAGACGTACACGTGGGCGACGGCGTACAAACAGCGCACCAATGCCCATCGGACCGTAAATTTTGTGACCGGAGATTGACATCAGATCGATATTCATCTCTTCCACATCCAACGGAATTTTACCGACGGCTTGCGCACAATCTGTGTGGAAGAACGTCTTATTCTCCCGACACAGCGCACCAATTTCTTTCAATGGCTGGATCACACCGATTTCGTTGTTCACACCCATGATGGAAACCAGAACAGTGTTGTCGGTCATCGCCGCTTTCAGCTCTTCCAGGTCGATCAGGCCGTTTTCCTTAACCGGCAGATAAGTCACCTCAAAGCCGTCCTGTTCCAGATGGCGGCAGGTATCCAGCACGCACTTATGTTCTGTCACACAGGTGATGATGTGATTGCGCTTGCCTTTATAGAACTGGGCAACACCTTTAATCGCAAGGTTATTGGACTCAGTCGCACCGGAAGTAAAGATGATCTCTTTCGGGTTTGCCCCGATCAGGTCAGCAACTTGCTTGCGTGCATCCTCAACCGCTTCTTCGGCATCCCAGCCGTAAGCATGATTGCGCGAGTGTGGATTACCGAATTTTTGCGTAAAGTAAGGCATCATTGCCTCTACAACACGCGGGTCTGTCGGCGTTGTTGCCTGATAGTCCAAATAAACCGGGTTTTCCTGTGTATTCACGCCCATTGGGGGGCACTCCTTCTCTCTTCTTCCTTAAAAGGGTCAAGCAGCATGACTACTGCCGTTTTTTCTGTCTTGCACACGTGCGACCAGTTTTGACCACGCCTGTACAAAGGTTTCAATATCTTCTTTTGTTGTTTCCCATCCAAGCGACACCCGAATGGCACAATTTGCATATTCATCCTCAACGGCCATCGCCTTCAACACGTGGGAGGCTTTGACAGTCCCGCTGGAACAGGCGGACCCGGCACTCACCATCACACCTGCCAGATCAAGCGCCATAACCTGACGTTCGCTGGTCAGTCCGGCAACGGCAAAACAGCTTGTATTCGGCAGTCGATCTACATCCGCACCGAATACCCGAGCTCCTGACTCAGATATTTGCTCTTCTAGCTCATTTCGCAAGGCCAAAACACCAGAAAAATCAAATTTTTCTGCGGCTGCGACACCAAAACCGATAATGCCGATCAGATTCTCGGTGCCACCACGGAGAGACTTTTCTTGCCCCCCGCCTTTTTGGACACCGTTAAGCACCAAGCCGTCACGCTTCACCAACGCGCCCACACCTTTGGGGCCGCCGATTTTATGAGCAGACAGGCTCACCAGATCAACGCCATTTTCCTGCATGTCAAACGGTTCTTTCGTGACCGCCTGCACCGCATCACAATGGACCAGTGCCCCTGCCGCATGGGCAATCTCGCAAATCTCTTTTACAGGCTGCAGAACGCCGGTTTCGTTGTTCGCTGCCATAACACTCACAAGTGTGGGGCGCTCATCCAGTGTGGCTTTTAAATATTCAATATCCACAAGCCCGTTGGCATCTACCTTCAACGGCTCCACATCCGCACGGGCATTCAGAACAGCAGCATGTTCTGTTGGGGAGACGAGAACACGCTGAACATCGACCCCGTTCAAGGCGAGATAATCCGCCTCGGTCCCACCACTTGTAAAGATCACCCCGTCTCGCGTGGCGTTTACAAGGGCTGCGACGCGATCACGGGCCTCTTCCATCTTGGCGCGGGCTTCTCGCCCCACCTTATGGACGGAGGAAGGATTACCGATGAGATCAAACGCATCGACCATAGCGCGGCGTACCGATGGGAGCATCGGTGCCGTAGCGTTATAATCCATGTAAACGGTCTTCATCATCTAGTCGGTCCTGAGGTTTATTATTTTCTATTCAGCAGCTTCGATTTTCTCGCGGGTGCGCGCATCAAACAGGGAACTTGTCCCCAGCAAGCGCTTCTCCACGATATCTTCCAACGAAATAGAATTCAGATAGAGGTAAATCTGGTTGCCTAACTCGGTCCACAAATCATGGGTCAGACATCGACTTTTGTTTTCACGACAGCCATTTGGGTTACCCGGCGTACAGCGTGTTGCCGTAATCGGCTCGTCCACAGACAGAATAATGTCGGAAACCCGCACTTCGCTACAATCGCGAGACAGCAGATACCCACCACCCGGACCACGAACAGACTTCACCAGATCGCCTTTGCGTAACTTGCCAAACAGTTGTTCCAGATATGACAGGGAAATCTCCTGCCTGTCGGCAATATCCGCAAGCGAAACAGGGGTTCCCTTGCTGTTACAGGCCAGATCGACCATTGCCATGACGGCGTACCGTCCTTTTGTGCTGAGTTTCACTTTTCTATTCTCCCAATTAACTTGCTGAAGAGATCACGTCGAGCTTCTTCTCAGGCTCTTTCTGTGTCTCACCCACATCGCTTTCCAGTTCCTGAACTCGATTCTGCAACAGAGTAATTTCAGCACGCATGGCTTCGAGTGTGCGAACGATTGGATCATCCGCCCCATCAACTGCCCCATAAGCGCAAAATTCCTTGCTGCGTTTTTTATCGCGTCCCACAACCATTTTCGCTGGAATACCAACCATCGTGACACCCGGCGGCACATCTTCAAGAACAACCGCGTTAGCACCGATCCGCGCACCTGCGCCGATCACATGTGGACCCAACACTTGCGCACCGGAGCCTACAATCACGCCATCTTCCAACGTTGGGTGACGTTTACCTTCATGCAACGCCGTTCCGCCCAAGGTCACACCTTGATAGACGGTTACATCATCACCGACTTCTGCCGTTTCCCCGATCACAACCCCTGTACCGTGATCAATGAAGAACCGACGCCCGATTTTTGCACCGGGGTGAATTTCGATACCGGATAAAACTTTACCCACGTGGGAGAGAAAACGCCCCAGCAAACGCCAGTCGCGAACCCACAACGCATGGGCGACACGATAAAACATCAAGGCATGAAGCCCCGGATAACACAAAATCACCTCGAGACGGGATTTCGCTGCGGGATCACGCTGAATGAATGAATCGATATCTTCTTTGAATCTTTTAAACACTTTAAGCCACGTTTTACTAGTATCTTGGTTGATTTTACGCTATGAGAAGCACCAGCGATCCGGCGCAAATCATTGCGTTTAGCACGTTATTTGAGTCAGAATATAGAATGCCCGACTAAAACAGTCAAGTATACGAAGGCACAAAATAAGCTTTTTTCTGCTAATAACCACTCGCACTTGTCGGATTTAAGTTTTTTGTAATTTTTTCAATAGGATTCGTCTCGGAAAAATGCCTGAAGTCATTTTCAATGGACCCGAAGGTCGCCTCGAAGGGCGCTACCATCATAGTAACGAAGCCAACGCACCGATCGCCTTGCTTTTGCACCCGCACCCCGAACAGGGCGGGACGATGAACAACCGCGTCACCTACACAATGTTCAAAACGTTTAAAGAACGTGGTTTTTCCGTTTTGCGCTTCAACTTCCGTGGCGTTGGTCGCTCGCAAGGTATCTTTGACAGCGGTATCGGCGAATTGTCTGACGCTGCCTCTGCCCTTGACTGGATGCAGACACACAACCCCAACGCCCGCATCTGCTGGGTTGGCGGCTTCTCTTTTGGCGCATGGATCGGTATGCAACTGATGATGCGCCGCCCGGAGATCAACGGCTTTATCTCCGTTGCGCCGCCTGCAAACCTGTATGACTTCTCCTTCCTCGCACCTTGTCCGGCATCCGGTCTGGTGATCCATGGGGACAGCGATGACGTTGTGCCGGAAGAATCGGTGCAGAAGCTGGTTGATAAGCTCGATAGTCAGAAAAACATTTCCATCGACTACAAGCGTATCGCGGATGCCACCCACTACTTTAACAACGAAGCGGAAGCTGAATTGATTAAAGAATTCACAGGTGAGTATCTGGATCGCCGCATTGTCGAGCTGGCTGCTGAATAAGCCCTCTGACAAACCAAACAGAACAAAAAAAATGGCCCCGAACTTTGTGTTGGGGCCATTTTTTATTTCGCAGGGTGATATTGCCCACCAGATAAGGGCTGCGTCACCCCCGTAGTACCGGGAAACGTAATCGGCAATCCTGCGGCCGATCGTGCCGCCAGATAGGCAAAGGCCTGTGCCTCAACCGCATCGCCATTCCAGCCCACATGCTCCGCCGTCAACACTATGCCAGACAGATAGGCCTTACAGGCACTCAGGATTGATTTATTCAATCTTCCCCCGCCACAGATCACCCAACATTCCGCCAGTTCTGGGAAAGCGTCTTGCGCGCGCAACACCGAGGCAACTGTAAAGGCCGTCAGGGTCGCCGCGCCATCTTCAACGGACAGATCATCCACCAGATCAAACGCGATCTTTTTAAACTCGTCACGATCAAGGCTTTTGGGGGCTGGCTGCTGAAAATAGGGATGGGTCATAAATGTATTGACGCAATCATCATGGATGTCGCCGGAAGCCGCAATTTTACCATCTTCGTCAAACGGCTGGCCCGTGTGTTTTTTCACCCAATCATCAACCAAGGCATTGCCGGGGCCGGTATCAAACGCCAACAGCTCGCCATCAGCCCCGATCCATGTGACATTCCCCACCCCGCCAAGGTTTAAGACCGCAAGCGGTTTTGCCATATCCTTAGCCACCGCGGCATGAAAGACCGGCACCAAAGGCGCGCCCTGCCCGCCCGCCAAAACATCAGCGGTGCGCAGATCGTTCACCACATCAATCCCGACAGCCTTCGCCAAAGCCGCCCCATCGCCAAGCTGGATGGTCAAACCGTTATCAGGTTCATGAAAGACCGTCTGACCATGAAAACCGATCAAGTCAATTTCCGATCGGGTCAGACCTTCAGTTTGCAAAAATCGCTCAATGGCTTGAATATGCCGATTGGTGACTTCCGCTTCACGCGCCTCATGACCCGACTTTTTGCCGAAGCCATCGCGGATCAACTCGCGGAACCCCTCATCATAAGGGTAGGAGGAAAAAGCCCCCAACACCTCGATCCGCTCCCCATCGGTGCGCACAAGCGCCAAATCAACCCCGTCAAGCGAGGTGCCACTCATCAAGCCAAGGACCAACTTCACACTTTATCTCCCCTAAGTGAATAAGGCGGTACGGATGCCATCCATAATATATTGCGAGGCCAGCGCTGCCAACAGCACACCCAGAATACGCGAAAAAATACTGGAAACCGCTTCGCCCAAGATTTTTTCCAGATGATGCGCATTTAAAAACAGCACCAAACTGATCAACATCACAGCCAGCGCGACCAGTAAAATGATGGTCTGACCTTCAAAGCTGCCGTCTTGGCCTTCCATCAACAGCATGATGGAGGTGATAGACCCCGGCCCCGCCAAAAACGGAATCGCCAGAGGAAAAACCGAAATATCTTCCAGTTCGTGATCTTTGTGGGCCTCATGTTCCTTTTTGATCTCTTCGGCTTTTTCATTGCGGCGGGACGTCCGCTTACCAAAAACCATTTCAAGACCAGTCAAAAACAGCATCACCCCACCCGCGATGCGGAAAGAGGACATTTCAATGCCCAGAAGCCCTAGAAACTCGTGCCCAATAAGGGCGAAAAACAAAAGAATACCAGAGCCAAAGAAGAAAGCCCGGATCGCCATGCGCCGGCGATAAGCAATTGTCGCCCCTGCCGTGACACCGATAAACATCGGCGTCAAACCGATCGGATCGATAATAACAAACAGGGTGACAAACGTCTGTAAGACGATATCAACCATTATACCTAACCATTTTTATATAGAGATTATAATTATATTCATGCTAAGTAGGCCCCACACCTTAATATGTAAAGACTTTTCAGGAAAAGCCCTGTCATGACCCAATACAAATCAGATTTCATCCGTATCCTCGCGGAACGCGGATTTATCAATCAATGCACCGACATTGAAGCCTTGGACGAAAAAGCATCCAAAGAGGTCATTACAGCCTATATCGGCTTCGATTGTACGGCAACCAGCCTGCACATCGGAAGTTTGTTGCCGATTATGCTGTTGCGCTGGCTCCAGAAAACAGGTCACAAGCCAGTCGTCCTTATGGGTGGCGGGACAACAAAAGTTGGCGACCCTTCTGGTAAAGATGCAGCACGCCCCGTGATGACTGACGACTTTATCGCAACCAACATGGCAGGGATCAAAACCGTTTTCGACAAATATCTACAGTTTGGCGACGGCAGCACAGACGCCCTTATGGTCAACAACAATGACTGGCTGTCTGATATTTCCTACCTCGACTTCCTGCGTGACTTTGGCCGCCACTTCACCATCAACCGTATGATGACGTTTGATAGCGTCAAGCTGCGCCTTGATCGTGAACAGCCGTTGACCTTCCTTGAGTTCAACTACATGATCCTGCAAGCCTACGATTACTACGAACTCAACAAGCGCTTGGGCCTGAGCCTGCAAATGGGCGGGTCTGACCAATGGGGCAACATCATCAACGGTGTTGAGCTGACCCGTCGTGTGTCTGGCAACGAAGTCTACGGCTTGACCGTGCCGTTGCTCACTACCTCTACAGGCCAGAAGATGGGCAAGACCCACAATGGCGCTGTGTGGCTGAATGACGATATGCTGTCGGCTTACGACTTCTGGCAATACTGGCGCAACGTGTCTGACGCGGATGTTGGTCGTTTCCTGCGTCTGTTTACAGAACTGCCTTTGGATGAAGTCGCGAAACTGGAAGCCCTCGGTGGTCAGGAACTGAATGAAGCCAAGAAAATTCTGGCCCATGAAGTCACCAAACTATGCCGTGGCGAGCAAGCAGCCGTCGATGCTGCAGAAACCGCGCGCATCACCTTTGAAGAAGGCGCATTAGGTAAAGACCTGCCAACTTTTGAAGTGCCGCAGTCCGAACTGGAAAGCGGTATCCCGGCTTTTGACGCCATGCGACGTGTCGAATTGGCTAAATCTGGCGGGGAAGCCCGTCGTGCCATCAAAGGCGGCGGTGCACGCCTGAACGACAAAGCGGTCGGTGATGAAAACCAGCTGGTAACATTGGCCGATGCCAATGCAGACGGCCTGATTAAACTATCCTTCGGTAAAAAGCGCCACGCGCTGATCAAGCCTGTTTAATCTGATTTCGGCAAAGCACTTGGCGGCGCCTCATCGGTGTCGCCAAGCTGAAACAGCTTCCTCAAGAACCCCGGTGCCAATCCACTGACCGGATTGACGCTTACATCCGGGTCTTCCAGACTACCCGTCACGTTATAAGTCCAGGCGAACAAACCGCCCCCCTTTTCCCCACCGGAAAAGATTTGCCCCAACAGTGGCACATTCCCCAAAATAGAGTTCAAGCCATAAGCGGGCACCACTGTCCCACGGATGTTGGCGACCTTGGCGTACGTATAAAGCTTGCCTTCCCACGTCAAACCGATGGAAATACCGTTGGTGCGCCCGTCCTTAAATTCAAGCACACCATTGTTGTATTTAAACGGAGATGTCAGGCTGTTAAAGCCAATCCCGTCCCCCTGTAACGTATCTAAAAAGCCCGTAATACCCGCAAGGCTCATAATCTTCGCCAGTGCAGGTACCTTGGTAATCCGATAGTCATCGACCTTGATGGTTCCGACCAAGGGGCGATCCGCAACATCGTCGTTAAAGACCCCTTCAATCACCAAATTACCATCCTGCATATCATCAAACAGATCAAGGGCGCGCAACAAGGCACCGGCGTCTTTGGTTTCCATCTTCAACAGGCGATTTTGATCTTGCGGGGACAGGTCAATCATAAAGGGCTGACCACCGCCCACAACGCCCGTCAAATGCGCCTGCGTCCAGATTTTACCGTCAGATGAAAGCGCCCCCGCCACGGTATTGAGGGAGTGTTTATCATCCAGCCAGATTTTGTTAAACCGCCCGGAGAACGTACCAACCACATCCGTATCCGCATTCTGCGGGGCCGCCGTTTCGGCTTTATCTGTTTTCGCCCCATCTAACAGAGCCGTCAGATCAAGACTTTCGCCGTTGATATCCACTTCCCATCCCGTCTTATCGGAATAAAGGATAGTTCCGCCTGCAATGTCTGTACGACCTGCCTGAAAACGTGTCACTTCCATCGTATGCAACTGATTGCCCGCCGCGTTCAGGCTCAAGGCTCCTGCCGCTTTTAAGTCCGGCGCGGAGACAGAGAAATAAGGAACGCTGATCACCCGTTCACGATTAAAGGTCACTTTCGCATAGGCTTCCCCTGCGGCTTCTTTGGGCTTGTGCCAATTGATGACAGGTACATCCAGACTCGCGCCTGTCAGATTGGTAAAGGTCTCAAGCTCTCCGTGCCCATCCCAATTCTCCGTAATGGTGGCATCCACATGGATCGGACCTTTCATAATGTCATCATTAAAGGGGGGGAAGTCCAATTTCAGCTCGTTCTCCCGCTGCCCGTCATCAATGATCCCATCCAACAGGAAACGACGTTTAAATAAAGTTTCCTTGCTAAAGTTTTCCCGCCACTTCAAATCCGCTGGAATAGTGCCCAAAACGATGCTGCCTTCAACATCCATGCCTTTTTTATCGACATTCAGGGTAATTTCACCTTTGCTCAGGTTTTGTTCAAAAATAACATCCTTGACGGCGATATTTTTACCGACGGATTTGGCCGTTACTTCGACACCGTCCCAGTCGATATCTTTTAACAAAAGAAAAGTGAGTTGCAGGTTTGTATCCGTCTGACCCGATGTTCTTTCAGGGTCAATCCCCAGCGCTTCCGCAAAGCCCAACGGTTCCTTATCAATAAAAGCCAAACCTTCACGTAACGGGCTTGACACATTCAAATCAAGGCTGAAGCGTTGATCATATTCATCCAGACCGGTGATGTTGATCTTCGCATCCTTAACCTTGATCTCCCCGACTTCGCCGGATGTCACATTAATGTTGAAACTATGTTGATCATATTCCGCCCAGCCGTTGGCTTTATGTGCAGGTGGAAGCGGCGGCAGGTAATTGACGCTAACGTCCTGAATATCCATATCACCGTTCATATAATGAACGACCGGCTCGCCTTCTTGCGGCAAGGTCAACGATAGATTAATCCCGGCGCGCGGCACTAGACCGCCATAAATCTGATTAACCACCCAGTCACGCGCATCATCGCTTAAGCCTGCGGGCCAATAGCGGTGCAGCTTAGTAGGCTCCACATTCAGCAGTTCCCCGACCAAATCAATCTTACGCTCCGTCCCATGCAAAGCACCTTCGACGCTTACCTTGATCGTCCCTGTTGGTCCCTCCCCTAAATCAAGGCTAAATTTATCGACATTCAAGGAATCCTGCTTAGTGTCATACTCCCCACTCAGGCGAATAGTTTCCATGGGCAAGTCATGATTAAACGGTTCAGGAAGGTGGATCAGAGATCCCTTTTCAAGGGCAACCAGGATTTCTTCAATTTTAACGATGTCGTTAAAGTCTTCATACCCCAGGCGCACAGAGGCAGTATCAACGTTTAAGGTCTGCCCCCCAAGTTCAGCAACCGCGACCTGACCATCATTCGCCGACAATTCTGCAAAAAACGAACGGATATTGCCGGCCTTATCGACGGCCACATTGGTCTTGCCCTCAACCGTCAGGTCTACCCCTTTCAACTGGGACAGTTCCGGCATCAAATAGGTGAGTCCCGCAAGGTGCAGCTTGTGAACCATCACCTGCGCATCCAGAATTTCCGTCGTCAGGTTGTAGGAGGCGGACACATCCATCTTTGCCGGACGTCCCGATAAAATCAGATCAACCCCTGTATCCAGTACGATCGTTTCACCGATCCGTTCCAGATGAAAACTGGTATCCGGCGCTTTGAAAGTCGCGCCAGTCTTTTTATCGACATATTCAAACTCACCGTTTTCAACATTAATTTCGGTGAGATAAGTCAGTGGACGGTTCGGGTCCGGTGCACTTGCCACAAATTCATCGAGATCAAAGGCTTTATCTGCGCGCACAGTCATGCCGCCGCCCATTTCAAAGGCCAATGTCCCATCCCCATGACGCATGAGATGGATGGTCGGGCGGATCAACTCAACACTATTAGGGGCAACGATACCATTGAACAGCGCGCGTCCACTCATGGACACGGAGGCTTCGGGGATACTGGCAAGCCGGCGACCATCGCGGGTAAAAACATTTACGCCTTGCAATCGGATATCCAGATTGCGATCCCACCCTTCCCAACTGAGGATCGTATCCTTGATTTTAACCTGAATACCACGCGTGTTTTGCGACACGGCATCAACGATGTAAGGGGTTAGTTGTGGTAAGGAAATCGGGCCTTGCGACAGTTTCCAAGCCAAGACAAGCAGAACAAGCGCAAGACCTGCAAGAACTGCGATTAAGATTTGTAGGGAATGTTTAACTGTCTTCCAAACCACCGTGATGTCCCGATTATTCTTTCCTACTTGACCCAACTTTTGAGTTGGCGCACTCTGCACGAAACAGGGCACACAGCTGGGGATTATTATTATGACAACTCTTTGGTACCAAAACGTTAACACCCAGCTTCCAAGAAGCGCTGATCAAGAAAAATGCGATGTTAACTTTCTGCATTGGCAAGAAGCAATTGCATGCATTGATGGCATTGATCTACGGACTTTTGCAACAACTGTTATCGATGATCCAAAGGCCAGAGCGATCCTGAACGCTATTTTTGGCAACAGCCCTTTCTTAAGCCATTGTATAACAAGTGAGATTTCCTTTGCCTGTCACTTGTTAAAAAACGGCCCTGACGTCACTTTTTCAGAACTGATGTCCGACCTCGAGGCCTGTTGGGCGACACAACCATCGCGAGATAGAGTATCACAGGCACTGCGAATCACGAAACGTCGCGCCGCCCTCACCATTGCTCTTGCTGATATTTGTAAGGTCTGGGACGTTTTTCAAGTCACCGACGCCCTGACCACCCTTGCCGAAAAGTCTTTGGACTATGCCGCAGGCACGGTCCTGCGTGAAGGCCATGAACGTGGCTACTTTAGACTGCCCGACCCTGTAAACAACCCGCAGAAAGACTCAGGGTTCATCATCCTTGGCATGGGGAAACTGGGTGGCCGCGAGCTTAATTATTCCAGCGATGTGGATATTATCGTCCTTTATGATGCAGAAATTATCGACACGGACGACCCATGGGATTTACAAAAAAACATGGTGCGCCTGACCAAACAACTGGTGCAAATCATGGATGCCCGCACGGCTGACGGTTATGTTTTCCGCACCGATCTGCGCCTGCGCCCTGACCCCGGTTCCACCCCCCTTGCGATCTCCGTATTGGGGGCAGAGACTTACTATGAAAGCATCGGGCAAAATTGGGAACGTGCCGCCATGATCAAGGCCCGTCCCGTTGCCGGTGATATCAAGGCCGGATACGAATTTCTGGAACGTTTGCGCCCCTATATGTGGCGCAAATATATGGACTTTGCCGCCATTCAGGATATCCACGCCATCAAGCGCCAGATCAACGCCCATAAAGGCGGGCACACCATCGCGCTGAATGGTCACAACGTCAAACTGGGCCATGGCGGTATTCGGGAAATTGAATTTTACGCCCAGACCCAACAGCTGATCTGGGGCGGACGCAACCCCGATGTGCGCATTGCCCCAACCTGCAAAGCCCTGCAAGCCCTTGTAGATGCGGAACAAATGGAACAAAGCATCTGTGACGACCTGATCGACAGCTATGAATATCTGCGTATGGTCGAACACCGCATCCAGATGACCAATGACGAGCAAACCCACTCCATCCCCGAAGATGATAAAGCGGTGGAACATCTCGCCATCTTCCTGGGCTATGACAGTAAACAAGCCTTTGCCGACGACTTTATCCCTCATCTGGAACGGGTCGAAACCTATTACGCCCAGTTGTTTGAAGATACTGCCGACACTGATAATCACAATCTGGAAACGGGCAATCTCGTCTTTACAGGGGCCGAGGTGGACCCCGGCACCATCAGCTATCTGGCAAGCCTTGGGTTTAACAACCCGGAATTTGTCGATAGCACCGTGCGCGGCTGGCATCATGCGCGATATCGTGCAACCCGCAGCACCCGTTCCCGCGAAATTCTGACCGCGCTTATGCCCTTGCTCATCCGCGCTATGGCCAACACCGCAGAACCCGATACCGCCTTTCGTCGTTTCGATGACTTTTTAAGCCAGCTTCCGGCGGGCGTTCAGCTCTTTTCCATGTTTCAGGTGAATCCTCATCTCCTTGATCTTGTTGCCGAAGTGATGGGCGAAGCCCCCCGTCTTGCAGATCATCTCGCGCGGCATTCCGGCATGCTGGAATATGTCTTAACGCCAGACTTCTTCACCCCTCTCCCCGATGTCGACGAACTTTGTGACGATCTGGAAAAGATACTGGAACAAGCCCGCGACTTTCAGGATGTGTTGGATATCTCGCGCCGCTGGGCCAATGATCGCAAGTTTCAGGTTGGCGTACAGACCCTGCGCCAGATCATCACCGTTAAGGAGTCGGGACTGGCTCAGACCAATATCGCAGACACCTTGATCAAATCCATCCTGCCGCGTGTGCAGGCAGAACTGGCGGAAAAACACGGCATCATCGAAGGCGGTGATATGTGCGTCATCGGGCTGGGCAAAGCAGGCAGCCGCGATATGACGGCAACCAGCGACCTTGACCTTGTCTTCATCTACGACGTGCCCGAAGACTGCGAAGGATCCAATGGGGACCGCCCGTTGGGGATTGCGCAATATTATGCCCGCCTGTCCCAACGGTTCATCAATGCCCTCACCGCCCCAACGGGGGAAGGGATGCTGTATGAAGTGGATATGCGCTTGCGTCCCTCTGGCAACGCGGGTCCCATTGCCTCCAGCCTTGATGCCTTTAGGCGCTACCACCATGAAGCCGCATGGACGTGGGAACATATGGCCCTGACCCGTGCCCGGATCATTTGCGGCGGTGAACAACTGAGCCAAAAAGTCCAAGCAGAAGTCAAAGACATCCTGTGCCGCCCGCGTGATGGGGAGAAGCTGGTCTTTGACGTCAGCGATATGCGCAAACGCATGGACAAGGAACACCATACCGAGGTGGTCTGGGAGATTAAGCAATATCGCGGCGGGATCGTGGATATCGACTTTATCGCGCAGTTTCTGCAACTAAACTATGCCAACGCCCATCCCGAAATATTGCAAAACAGCACACCAGATGTCCTTGCAAAAGCACGCGAAATCGGCATTTTAACCGAAGATGTCGCCAGCGATCTGATCACCGCCATTGATCTTTGGACTATCATCCAAGGCTATTTGCGCCTGACGGTCGCGGCAGAACTGAAAAAGGCAGATGGCGGCGAATTGCCCCATGCCTTGAAACAAGACCTTGTGCAAGCCACCGGCGAGCCTACATTTGATATGCTATATGAACGCATGACAAATGCCGCCACACAGGTCATGACACATTATACCACCCTGATCGACGAGCCCGCCTCAACGGTCACACCGGAACAAGACAAAACATAAGGAAAGCACGATGACTTTAGAAGTCGGTACAAAAGCCCCTGATTTTAAACTGCCCACAGACAACGCTGGCGAACTTAGCCTGTCGGATTTGAAGGGGAAAAAGGTTGTTCTTTACTTCTACCCCAAAGATTCAACACCGGGCTGCACCACACAGGCGCAGGGCTTTCGTGATTTGAAAGACGCTTTTGCCGCTGAAAACTGCGTGATCGTCGGTGCATCCAAAGATACCGTCAAACGCCATGATAACTTTGTCACGAAACAAGAACTGAACTTCCCGCTGGTGTCTGATGCGGAAAGCGATCTCTGTGAAACCTATGGCATTTGGCAGGAAAAGAAGATGTACGGCAAAACCTTCATGGGGATCGTGCGTACCACTTTCCTGATCGACGAAGAAGGTGTCATCCAGAAAGTCTGGCCAAAAGTAAAAGTCAAAGGCCATGTGGAAGAAGTGCTGGACGCCGTAAAGGCCCTGTAACCAGCAGCTTTGCGATGTTTACATTGATGTTCTAAATACGGCGGACGCTTTAGAAAAGGTCCGCCGTTCCTCTTTCGATGTCTAACACTGGCAACAGCTCGTTTGCGAACGGTTTAGGAGCAATCTAAAAGCCAGCCGTCAATAAAGTAGTACAGTGTCAAACTGAATTAACCACAGATTACCATACCCCCTTGTCAAACAGCTAAAGCTCTGCGTAAACTTCAGCTATGACGGTGATACTGCAAAATACACAGGACAATCTGGTTGATATTATCCTGAATACCGTCGATGACCCTATGCTGGTCACCGACGGAAAAGGCGTTATTGTGCGTATCAACCGCGCCTTTGAAGACTGCTTCGGCTGGCGCGCAGAAGAAGTTATCGGGCAGACTCCCGCCCTTTTAAATTCCCAAAGACACGATGAGTTCTTTTTTGCAAACCTCTGGACGGCCCTTTCAACGGATGGCTTTTGGGAAGGTCATATCTGGAACCGAGCCAAATCCGGTGATGAAATCGCAACCCACTGCCGCATCAAGGCCCAGCTTGATGAAGATGGCACCGTGCTTTACTATGTCTCACGCATGAAAGTGGCGGCAATCGAGACAGACGCGATCGTGCGTAACCACGATCAATTAACAGGTTTACCCGATCGCCACCTGTTTAAAGACCGTCTGGAACAGGCCATGATTGCTGTGCGGCGGGTTCATAAATCCGTAGCCCTGCTGCAAATCGGTATCGATCATTTTTCTACGGTCAACGACGGCCTTGGCTATGACATCGGGGATGCGCTTTTAAGACAGGTTTCCGAACGGCTGCACGCCTGTATGCGCGGCAGTGACACGGTCGCGCGCCTTGGTGGGGACCTTTTTGCCATGGCGTTGCAAGTCGCCTCAATTGATGATGGCGTAATTGTCGCGGAAAAAGTCCTTCGAAGCGTGCAGAAAACCTTTCATGTGAACGCCAAATCTCTAAATGTGACCGTCAGTATCGGGATCAGCCTGTACCCAAAAGATGCTGACTGCGCCAATGACCTGATGAAACTGGCGGACACCGCCATGCATCATGCCAAAAAACAAGGTGGCAATAATTTTAAGTTTTTTGCCGAAGACATGAACATCAAAGCCAAAAAACGTTTAGAGATGGAAAATGCCATTCGCCAAGGGCTAAAACACAACGAGTTTATCCTCTACTACCAACCCAAAGTCTGTGCCGATACAGAACAAATCGTCGGCGCAGAAGCCTTGATCCGTTGGCAATCCCCCGAACGCGGCTTTATCTCCCCCGTTGATTTTATTCCAATTGCCGAGGAAACAGGATTGATTGGCGAGATCGGCAACTGGGTCTTGCAGGAAGCGACACGCCAAAACAAATTTTGGCAGGATCAGGGGTTACGGCCCATCCGCATTGCGGTCAATGTCGCGGCCCCGCAGTTCAAGGCACCGGACTTTATTGATCATGTGCGTGATGCCCTTGCCCGCAACGCCCTAGGCCCAGAATGGCTGGAACTGGAGATCGTGGAAAGTATGTTGATGGGGGACACGGACATGACGGTTGAAAAGCTCCATCAAATTCGCGAGATCGGCTGCCACCTGTCCATTGATGATTTTGGGACGGGCTATTCATCTTTAAGCTATCTAACCCGTTTCCCCATCACCACTTTAAAAATCGATCGCGCCTTCATCAAGGATTTGGAGAACGATAAGACCATGGCGGAAATATCCCGCGCGATCATTGGCATGTCCCAAGGCCTCGAACTGGAAGTCGTTGCTGAAGGCGCAGAAACCGACGCGCATATCCGTTTTTTAAAAGAAAATGGCTGCCAGACCGTGCAGGGATTCTATTATTCCCGTCCCGTTCCTGCAGACGAATTTGCCCAGCTCCTGAAGATGGGCTTATCCGCCAAGGCGTGAGCTTACATCTGCTGTAACTTGACGACCAGATGAGCAATTTCCTGACGTTGCGGCTCGCTCAGCACCTCTTTTTGAATCTCTTTATCCCGTGATGTGTGAACAATAAATTCATCGAACAGCGCCATCAGGAAATCACGGGCCTGTGTACGGGTAAATTGGATCGCCCCTTTGATGCCGCTGTCATCACTGGCTTTCCCTTCCATGACATTCACAAACCAGTCCAGCCGTTTTTCAAAATGCGCAAAGGCATGCGCAACAGCATAGAGTGTTTCCAACCGGATTTTAACCACGGTATTGTGTTGATAAAAATCCGTCCATTGAAACTCGCTTCCCTGCAAGCGGATCATGTCTGTCATTAAACCGGATACTTCATCATGCAGATGCTCATAACGCTCCCGCCCTAGAATAACAGACAGTGCCTGAAAGTAATTTGGGATTTGCTTGGTGGACAGCTTGCGCTTTTGACGATGTAACAGGCCTTCCAACGGCTGAACCATGACACGGCCAAAAGCGTTGGTGCGCGGTGGTACAGCGAGGTCCAGTTGATATTTGCTCATGCAGCGTTCATGAACGGAATGACAAAAGGCCTCCACCTTATTGTTCTCAACCGTCAGTGCCTCTTCGATTTCTTGTAAATCGCTTGCTGTCACCGCCCCTTGTTCAAGGCGCTCTCTCACGGCGGCAATGACAATATGTACGGTCATATCAAACGTATTTTTGCACGGTAATTTTTCGCTTGGCTCATCCATTCCCTGCAAACCTCTCAATATCACGGGCGCTGACAACCCCTATGATACGTCCCCCACCATCTTTGACCGCGATGTGGCGAATACGTTTTTCCGCCATAAAAGACGCCACCCGCTTTAAAGGGTCATCATACTTGCAGAAAATAAGGTCCGCGCACATAAACGAAGAGATCGGCTTTTCAAACGCCTTTAGGTCGTACATGGCAAGATGGTGAATGATATCTCGCTCCGAGACAACCCCTTTGACCTGCCCGTCTGTGTCGTCCAGATAAACAGCCCCAATTTTATAGTCGTCCATATAAGCAATCAGATCAGTAAGCGAGGCACTGAGCGGACAGGTCAAAATACCCGAACGAGCGGGATCTTCGTTCTCTTTTAAATCGAGAACGTCTTGGACCCTAGCATATCTTTCAAAATACAGCATTGCGCGCTCCTTGAACCCACACTTTTAAGCAGGTATACTACAAGAAAACGTCAATCAATGCGCTAACTATTTTTAATAGTCTTCACTGGCACTTTCGATACGATGGGCAAGCGCCGCCGCCATAAACATATCCAAATCCCCATCAAGTACAGCCTGAGAGTTCGATGTTTCCACGTTGGTACGCAAATCCTTGATCATCTGATAAGGTTGCAAAACGTAAGAACGGATTTGACGACCCCAGCCGATCTCTGTCTTGGCGTCATGCTCCGCCTGCGATTCAGCCTCACGCTTTTGCAGTTCAGCTTCATACAGACGCGCCCGCAACATCTTATAAGCCGCTGCCCGGTTTTTATGCTGGGAACGATCGTTTTGACACTGCACCACAATCCCTGTGGGAATGTGGGTGATACGGATCGCGGAGTCCGTTTTGTTAACGTGCTGCCCCCCCGCACCAGAGGCACGGTAAGTATCAACCCGCAAATCTTTCTCTTCGATCTCAATCTCGATGTTGTCATCAATCTCCGGAGAAACCGAAACCGCTGCAAAGCTGGTATGACGACGCGCAGAACTGTCAAACGGGGAAATACGAACGAGACGGTGCGTCCCTGTCTCGTTCTTCAGCCAGCCGTAAGCGTTATGCCCCGCTACCTTGATCGTCACGGATTTAATGCCCGCTTCCTCGCCCGCGGTTTCTTCAAGATATTCGACTTTGTAGCCATGCTGATCGGCCCAACGGGTATACATACGCAGCATAATGTTGGCCCAGTCACAAGCTTCCGTCCCCCCGGCACCGGAGTTGATCTCCAAGAAGCAGTTATTCGCATCCGCTTCACCGGACAACAATGTTTCAATTTCCTGCTTGGCGGCGCGTTCTTTCAGGACAGCCAAAGCTTCTTCAGCTTCTTTTACCGTATCCGCATCTTCTTCCAACTCCCCCATTTCGATGAAGGCGATATTATCCTCCAGCTCCTGCTCGGACGCTTCCAGGCCTTTGATCCCGCTTTCAAGGCGCGTACGCTCTTTCATCAGGTCTTGTGCCTTTTTGGGGTCGTTCCACAGATCCGGGTCTTCGCTCAGCGCGTTCAGTTCTTCCAGACGGCGAACCGCATTGTCATAGTCCAAATGCTTGCGCAATAGGCTTAAGGATTTACGAATTTCTTCGACCTGGGTTTCGATTTCCGCACGCATGGTATGACTTCTTCCTGATTAAAAATGCAAAACGAGATTGTGGGTATTTAAACCCAATCGCTGTGCGGGTCAATACAGACCGCTTCCCGTTTCAACAACAGCTGGTGCAACAACCTTTTCATTGCTTTGCCCGTCCAGCACGGCATTACTTTCACTTGGCGACGTGCCGAGCTTAAATGCTTCCCAGATAACGTTGGTATCGTGGAGTTGAGCATCCTGACCTGTACGGGCGTTCACACGTACCAGCCGAATGCCATTAGGGATACGGAAAGGTGTTGCGGGTTGATCGGCTAAGGCTTCCTGCATAAAATCACGGAAAATCGGTGCGGCAGCAGACGCCCCTTGCTCGCGCTTACCCAACGAAATCGGATTATCAAAGCCCACAAACACCCCCACGACCAGATCAGGACTAAAGCCCATAAACCACGCATCACGGCTTTCGTTTGTTGTCCCTGTTTTACCGCCCAATGGCTTGCCAACCGCAGCGACACGACGTCCCGTACCACGTTCCACGGTCCCTTCAAGGATAGACACCATCTGATAGGCGCTTTCCTCACTGGTTACACTTTCACGGTTGTCAACGATGGTCGGCACGACTTCGTCACCAGTCCATTGCATGGCCATACAGCCGTTACATTCGCGCGTATCATGCTTAAACACGGTCACGCCATCACGGTTCTGGATACGGTCAATCAGGGTAGGCGTAATGCTTTTACCGCCATTAACGATCATCCCGTAAGCCGTGGAAAGATCAATCAATTTGGTTTCCCCGGCCCCTAACGCCATGGACAGAACTTCCGGCAAATCTTTCGTGATGCCGAAACGCCGTGCATATTCACTCACAACGTCCGGTCCCAATGTCTGTGCCAAACGAACGGTCATCAGGTTTCGTGATTTCTCAATCCCCAAACGCATGGTGGACGGACCATAAAAACGGTTGGTGTAGTTGTCCGGTCGCCATTTCGGCTGCCCCGGCCCTTGGTCCAACACAAACGGTGCATCAAGGATCAACGTGGATGGCGTGTAGCCATGATCCAGTGCCGCCAGATAAACAAATGGCTTAAACGCAGACCCTGGCTGACGGTTAGCCTGTGTCGCGCGGTTAAACTGGCTCATATCATAGTCGTAGCCGCCAACCATGGCCAACACACGCCCGGTATGCGGATCAAGCGCCACAATCGCGCCCTGCACATCCGGCAACTGACGAAGTGCAAAGGTGTTAGGCTGGTATTTATTACCTTTTTCCGTTTCCGTCACCGGCATCACCCAGATCACATCACCTTTATTCAAGGCATCCGGCGGATTTTTCAGGCTTGCCCCAACCCGCTGACCTTCAATCCACGGGCGCGCCCATTTCATCTCAGCAAACGGAATGACACCTTGACTCCCATCTTTCAAACCGATGGTAACATCAGCTTTGTGCAATTCCAGCACCATTGCCATTTGCCAAGCATCCGGCGCCCCTTTTTGCGGGGTAACCTGTTGCAGGGCATCTTGCCAGCCCAAGGTGGTTTCCACATTTTTAATCGGCCCGCGCCAGCCATGGCGACGATCATAAGCCTCTAACCCTTGCTGCAACGTACGTTGCGCGACTTCCTGCAATTTGGGATCAACGGTGGAATGGACGGACAAGCCACCTTTATACAGCTTATCTTCGCCATACATATCCACCAACTGACGACGAATTTCTTCTGCAAAATATGGCGCTTCCACCACTTCTGTCTCGGAACGCGATTCAACGGTCAAAGGATCTTTTTTTGCTTCCTCTGCTTCTGCAGGTGTGATCACCCCTTCAATCGCCATACGATCAATGACCCAGTTCCGGCGTTCAACAGCTTTTGCCGTTTTACGGGTTGGGTGATAGTTGTTTGGTGCTTTAGGCAAGGCGGCAAGATAGGCCGTTTCCGCGATGCTCAGTTCCCCCAAAGATTTATTGAAGTAGTTGAGCGCAGCAGCCGCCACACCATACGACCCATACCCCAGATAGATTTCGTTGAGATAAAGCTCGATGATCCGGTCTTTGGTGAGCGCCTGTTCAATGCGGAGCGCCAAAATCGCCTCTTTGATTTTGCGAACATAAGACACTTCGTTCGTCAGCAAAAAGTTCTTGGCAACCTGTTGGGTGATCGTAGAAGCCCCGACCAGACGGCGGCCTTTCCCCAGATTTTTAAGGTTAATCACCACAGCTCGGGCCACACCCATCGGATCAATACCACTGTGTTGATAAAAATTCTTGTCTTCCGCTGCTAAAAACGTCCCGACGACCCGCTGCGGGATCGCCTTGATTGGCACGAACACACGGTTTTCAATTGCATATTCTGCCAACAATTGCCCGTCACCGGCATGCACGCGTGTCATCACCGGTGGTTCATAATCTTTCAGTTGGGTGTAATCCGGCAAGCCTTTGCCATAATGATAGAACCCATAGAGGACTCCCCCTGCCGCCAAGATCGCCAAGAAAAGAAAGAGACCTAAAAGACCACCAATAATTTTTAAGATTTTCAACGTGCTTGCCTTAATTTTTTACCAACAGAGACCTGTTATAGAAGTGCAGTATACCCAAATGAACCTGTTTGTCATTTGGGTATCACAAAATAACGGCAGATTTATGAACGATTGGCTTCTTCAATCCGGTTGAAGTAACGGTTAATAGACGTTTTGATCGTTTCCGCCAGTTTTGTGCGATGAGATTTGGAACGCAACGCCCGTTCATCATACTTGTTGGACAAGAATCCAAGCTCGATCAACACAGCCGGCACGTCTGGTGCCTTAAGTACTGCAAAGCCGGCAAAACGGTGCGGATTACGCAGCACCTTGCTGGAAGTTGACAGGTCCTTCACCAACGTCTCGGCAAACCGGGACGATTGATTTTTGGTATCACGCTGCGCCATATCCAGCAAAATAAAACTGAGATCGTCTGATGTGGAAGTCAAATCAAACCCTGCAATCAAATCAGCCTTATTCTCACGATCCGCAAGGGCTTGGGCCTCCTTGTCCGAGGCACGCTCTGACAGGGTGTAAACCGATGCCCCGCGCACCCCCCGATCCTTAAACGTATCGGCATGCAGCGAAATAAACAGGTCAGCCCCTGCCCGTCTGGCGATCGCTGTACGTTCCCGTAGCGGAATAAAGACATCGCGATCACGGGTCATCACGACTTTATAGCGCCCCGTGCGTTCCAGTTTGTCGCGGAGTTCACGGGCAATGGCTAGCGTAATATGTTTCTCATACGATCCGCTTACACCGCTTGCGCCCGGATCAACTCCGCCATGACCGGCATCCAGAACCACAACATGCTTGCTGCTTTTATTCGGTTTTTTCGGCGGGGTCATCACAGGGACACGGGCCTGTTCCACATTACCCTGCACGTTTGGTGCGGCAGCGGCACTGACAGAGGCAGGCGTTGGATACTCCGCCGGTTTCATCATTGCCATAAAATTGGCACGGCTGGTCGGCACAAGATCCATGACAAAACGCCAGTTTTTAACCTGTCCACGCGGTGCCAGCATCATGGTGTTTTTGATCTGTACCGGCGACTTTGCATCCAGCACAATGCGGGAAACGCCGGTCTTAAACAAACCATAACGAAAACCGCTTAGCGCCCCGTACATGCGGGGATTAAACCCTTTGGGCAGTTGCCAGGCCAATTCCGGAAAATCCACAACAACGCGATACGGGTCAGCCAATGTCGTCAGGTTAAATTCAACCTGATCACTCAGTTCCATTACAAAACGGGTGTAATCGGGGTGTTCCCCAATACGCACACTTTGGACCACTGGCATCAGCCCGTCCTGCGCCGGACTCTCCTTAAAGAATCCAAAAACGCAAACAAGCACCAGTAACAGTTTGAAAACAGGTGTTATTATGGAATTGTGTCTGAACATCACGGCATCAATTTTATTTACAACATAATCGCAATATCGCCAGCGACTCCTTTGATTTACTCCATTTTCCCCTCTATTCGCAAGTAGAGAATAACTGGGGTATAAAAGATAAAATGAAAGAAAAATCGCTATTGGACCTATAAGAGCATTGTGTAATTAATTTCCTACCGTTATGTTAACGACCGCGTGAAAAAGCGCTCTTATCTGTAAAAGTTTCCGATGTGTGGGGTACAGTCCTTGTTTCTCCACTTTATATTCAACGACCGGAAAAGTTAATCAGCCCTGAGTTCACGCCGATTTGACGCAATATTGATTGTGCAAACGCAGCGCTTGAAACGACTATTGATACTATATTCGAGGTTTTGATGCTGGCAAGAGCAGACCATAACACCAAAACGGCTGACAGAAAATGTTCTGTGCATCCCTTTGGCATGGGCGCCGCCAGTATTTCGACCATTTATTTTTCTACAAAATATCGCAGTCTCACGTCATCGGGTTCAGCTTGTTATTTCTTACGCTCCCCTAACAGACTGGTCACTGCACACTGGAGTTACAAGCCTAATGGCAACCAAACGCATGTTAATCGATGCGACGCATCCGGAAGAGACCCGGGTCGTCGTCGTCGATGGAAATCGTCTGAACGAACTTGAATTTGAATCTGCTTCACGCAAACAACTCAAAGGCAATATCTATCTCGCTAAAGTCACTCGTGTAGAACCCAGCCTGCAGGCCGCCTTTGTTGAATATGGCGGCAATCGACACGGCTTTTTGGCGTTCAACGAGATTCACCCGGACTACTATCAAATCCCGGTTTCCGACCGTGAAGAATTTGAAGCCGATCTGGAAGATGACAACGACGAGCTGGACGCAAAACCAGAAGACGACGTTGAAGAAAGCGGCGCGGACGATAGCGATCAGGTGGAACATATCCGCCCTCATTACCGCAACCAACGCCGTTACAAAATTCAGGAAGTCATCAAGAAGCGCCAGATCATTCTGGTACAGGTGGTTAAGGAAGAACGCGGCAATAAAGGCGCGGCCCTGACGACCTATCTGTCTTTGGCTGGTCGTTATTGCGTCCTGATGCCAAACACGGATAAAGGTGGCGGGATTTCCCGTAAAATCTCCAACGCTAAAGACCGTAAGCGTTTGAAATCTGTTCTTTCCGAACTGTCTATCCCAAAAGGAACAGCCGTGATCGTAAGAACGGCTGGGGCGGAACGTTCCAAAGCGGAGATCAAACGCGACTTTGAATATCTGATGCGCCTGTGGTCCAACATTCGTGATGTGACGCTGCAAAGTCAGGCCCCTTCATTAATTTATGAAGAAGCCAACCTGATCAAACGCTCCATCCGCGATATGTACAGCCGCGACATCGACGAAGTACTGGTCGAAGGTGAAGAAGGCTACCGCACAGCTAAGGACTTCATGAAGATGTTGATCCCCAGTCATGCAAAAAAGGTTCAGCCTTATCGTGATGAAACGCAAATCCCGCTGTATCACCGCTATCAGGTAGAAGGGCAGCTGGATGCGATGCACAGCCCGATCGTGCAACTTCCCTCCGGCGGTTATATCGTCATCAACCCAACCGAAGCCTTGGTTGCGATTGACGTAAACTCCGGTCGTTCAACAAAAGAACGCAACATTGAGGAAACAGCCCTCAAGACAAACATCGAAGCGGCCGACGAAATCGCACGCTCCTTACGTCTTCGTGATCTTGCGGGTCTTGTAGTTGTCGACTTCATCGATATGGAGATCTCACGCAACCAGGCCGCTGTTGAACGCCGCATCAAGGATGCGATGAAGAATGATCGCGCCCGTATCCAAATCGGTCGTATCAGCCCGTTTGGCCTGCTGGAGATGTCACGTCAACGCCTGCGTCCAAGCTTTACGGAAACAAGTACACATACCTGCCACGTCTGTCAGGGCACAGGGGTCACACGTTCGCTTGAATCAACTGTTCTACATGTCCTGCGCGTGATTGAAGAAGAAGGCATCCGCCGTCGTTCCGAAGAAGTGATCGTGCATGTACCGAACGAGGTAGCACTTTACATCCTCAACCAAAAGCGTACCCAGTTGGCAGCCATTGAACAACGCTACCAAATGCAGGTTCAACTTTCTGGCGATGACACATTGATCGCACCGGCCTACCGTCTGGAGCGCCTGAAGACCAAGCAAGGCGGCGACGCAGTCGTCGTGCGTCCCTTAGGTCCGGAAGATTCAACACAGTTTGAAAATATCAAAAGTGAAGTTCTGGAAAACAACGACGAAGATCAAGAAGGCGATGGTCGCAAGCGCCGCCGCCGCCGCCGTGGTCGTCGTCGTAAGTCCGATAACCAGACGGACGAGATGGATGCAGAGATCATCGAAAACGAGGAAGAACTTTCCGAAGAAGACGATGATGAAGATAAACCGCGCAAACGTCGCCGCCGTGGCAAACGCGGTGGTCGCCGTCGCACACGCCGCAACCCGGACGATGAGACGGATCTGGATGGCGAAGACCTATCTGATGAGGACAGAGCTTACGATGAGTCATCAGAAGAGGAAGAAGCGGGTGAGCAGCCTGAGCGCGAAGAAGGTGAAGACAAGCCAAGACGTCGTCCGCGTCGCCGTGGCATGCGTCGCCGTCGTCCCGACACAGAGGAAACGGCTGACGTAAGTACTGAAGTCGCTGCAGAAGTAAGTTCTCCTTCTGACGACACAGTAGCTGAAGCCCCTGCCCCTGCGCCAGAAGCATCTGTTAAAACAGCAACCGTCGAGGAAGAAGCAGCACCGGCACAAGAAGAGGCGCCGAAACCGCGTCGTCGGACACGTGCAAAGCCTGCTGCAAAAGCCGAAGCGGCTGATACTGCCGAAACTTCACAAGAAGCAACAGCAGACGTTGCAGAAGAAGCACCGAAAAAACCGCGTACACGCCGTCGGGCTGCCCCGAAAGCCAAAGCCGCTGTAACGGATGAAGCGACTTCTGTTGACGCTGCTGAAGCAAGCGAAGAAACCAAGCCAACCCGCCGCCCGACACGTCGTCGCACGACAAAGGCAGCGGAGGGTACACCTGACGCAACAGAAGATAAGCCGAAGCCAGCCCCGCGCAGACGCGCAGCCGCTAAAGCCGATTCTGTCGCATCTGAGCCGAAGAAGGAAGAAGCGAAAGCCGAACCTAAAGCGCCAGAAGTGGAAACAAAGGTTGTTGCCACAACAGCAGTAACCGTAAAATCAAGTGACGGCAGCCTTGAGGAAGTCACTGAAGATAAACCAAAACGTAAAGGTTGGTGGAGCCGTTAAGGCAAATCAACCAATATAAAGTATAAGGCCGGATACCTGAAAATGGTATCCGGCCTTTTTTAATTTGATTTCCCGTAATACTTCAGGTTAAAGTACACAAAAAATATGCTATTGAGACGCGTCCGACGACAACACTTTATTTTCGGAATATGAGATGTCTACAAAGATCAAATGCGGCGACTGCGTACACTGTGAAAAGTGTCACCTCTTTCAACAGATCAAGGGATTTACAGATTTCCCCAGCTTTACAAAAAACGCGCTGAACAGATGCGACTGGTACTCTTTACACAAGACCACCAGCCCGCACCCCTGATCTATCCCTACTTCAAATACGCTTGTAAGCGTTTTGCAGCTTCGCGCATCTGCTCGAAACTGCCAGCGTAGGAGAAGCGCATGAAATGGTCCCCCCGTGCGCTGTCAAAGTCTACGCCCGGCGTTGTGGCAACACCTGTCTTTTCCAATATATCACGGCAAAAAGCCTGTGAGTCATTGGTTAAATGCGCCACATCACTATAGATATAAAAAGCCCCATCACTAGGGGCGAGTTTGGTAAAGCCAGCCTTTGGTAGCTCGTTCAGCAACAGCTCACGGTTCTTGGCGTACAGGGCCACATTCGCTTCAGCTTCTTCCATACAGTCAAAGGCCGCAACCCCACCATATTGTGAAAGTGTCGGGGCGGAAATAAACATGTTTTGCGCCAGACATTCCACCGGACGGACCATATTTTCAGGCACAACCATCCAGCCCAGTCGCCAGCCCGTCATCGAAAAATATTTAGAGAAGCTGTTGATCAGAATCACATTGTCGCTAAATTCAACCGCCGTATTCGCCCGCTGATCATAGGTAATCCCGTGATAAATCTCATCAGAGATAAAACGGATTCCCTTTTGGTCACAATAGGCACACAGGATTTGCAAGTCAGCCGTAGACAACATACTGCCTGTCGGGTTGCCCGGACTAGCCACGATCAATCCATCCAGATCAACGCCAAGATTATCCAAAATCTCAGGTGTCGGCTGAAAGTGCGTGTCCGGCCCTACTTCAATTTCAATCGGTTGATAGCCAAGGGCGCGCAAGATATTGCGATAAGCCGGATATCCCGGTGCGGTCAGGCCAATCTTGTCACCTGGTTCAAACGCACATAGAAAGGACAGCAAAAAGCCGGTGGACGACCCCGTTGTCACCACAACACGATGCGCAGGCACATCCACATTATAATAATCTTTATAATGCTGGGAGATCCGTTCACGCAAAGGCGCAATACCCAAAGCATCCGTATAGCCGATCTTATCACTCAACAAGGCCTTTTGAGTGGCTTCAATGACCTTTTGTGGTGCGCCAGTACTCGGTTGACCGACCTCAAGGTGGATCACATCATCGCCCTTGGCTTCGCGTTCATTGGCGGCCCGCAACACGTCCATCACGATAAAAGGCGCGACGGTGCCACGTTTTGCAATCTTTAAAGTCATTAATCTGTTCCTACTGCAAGACCATACGCACGGGGATCACTCAGTGTACGACAACTCCCCGGATTAACTGGAATCCCTGCCGGACATATGATCGCATTGACAATGCCCAGACCTTCCACAGGATCTGTTGCGTGCCCCTTGGCTTGCAAGTCAGACACCACGTCACCGGACAAGTGACCTTCATAGAAAACCTTATCCGGTGCCCCGCCATGATGCACACGCGCTTGGCTCATGGCTTCTTGCGGGTCCTGCCCGCCCATAATGCTGCGCGCAGCAACAGACACAAGCGCTGTCGGTGCCACAACACCGCGCGAGGCAGCGCCCACGAAATAAATCTCGTTCACATTCTCGTTCACCAGCACCATCGGACCAAGCGACATCGGACCGCGTCCATTCAGACCTGGCAATGCAGACAGCAAGACACCTGTCCCGGGCGCTGTACGCCCCACACCAAACCCATTGTTCATGGTGACGTTACACGCCACACCAGACCCAAACCGGTCAACCGCAACCAAGCTTAGGGCGGAGGGGGATTCTGGTGTCAGTTTTGGGGCAGCAGACAAGGTATTGGCCGGTTGATGACTGTTTTCATTAAACCCGTTCATCAATTTTTCAATGTGGCCTTCGCTTGTCAGCTCCTCAACAGCAACCTGACTGGCACCATTAGGCATCACCCAATGTGCGCGGTCCCCGAAGGCCCGCATGGACATTTCTGCCAATAGGTGCGCACGTTCGCTTTCACTAGCCCCCGTAAAATCACCGTTTTCAGCCAACATGGACCAAATTTGTGCCCCAACCACACCAGCGGCGGCGGCCGGTGGCGCGAAATGAGCTGTTTTATATTCGTAGGGCTGGCTTTTCACCGTCTCACGCCATTGCGGCAAGGCATCGCGCAAATCTTCCAGTGTCATTTGTCCACCAGCTTGCCCAACCGCTTCGACAAAACGACGTGCAAACGGCCCGACATACAACGCCCCCGGACCTTTGGTGCGAATTTCCGTCAGGGTCGCGGCAAGATCAAGCTGTTTAATCACATCGCCTTCACGAACCGGCTGACCATCGGCTTTCTGGAAAACCCGCGCACTTTCCGGGTCGCGTATTAGAGCTGTTCCAACCGGTTTCAATTCCGCTGCCAGAGCGCGCGACACCTGTGTGCCAAATCGTGCCAGGTTCTCTGCCGGTGCAATCAATTGCCCCCACTGCAAGTCACCATAACGCGATTGCAGGATAAAAAATCCACGTGCATTCATCGGTACACCAACATACCGTTCTGCACCCGCTGTCAGGTTTGATGGCACCTTTGTCAAAAAGTCCAGTGCCTCTGTTGTTGCCGTTTTATTGTCATGCACAACACACACACCGCCGCCACCAAGGCTTGCCGAAGCGGGCATCGTAACAGCAGAGGCGAAATACATCGCCGTTACCGCATCAGCCGCCGTACCGCCCGCCGACAGAACATCACGACCAATCAGGGCGGCGCGAGGTTCATCAGCAACAACACCGCCAAGAAACCCTTTCACAAATCCGACCTTGCCCCTATCTTCTTCATCAGTAGTGAAGCTACACGCAACGAGCGCGACTGTCATTGTGCAGACTGCCAATTGACGCGTATAACGATGCAGGTTAGCGTGTAAACCTGTAGACTTTTTAAAACGGTGGAAAACAGTGCGTAAAACCATAAAAATTCTTTTCTTACTTGCCTGTTGGACTCTATCCCTTCCCGTATCGAGCGCCGCAAAAGCGGGATCGATTTCTTTTATCCGGGATGCGGAAATCGAAAATATTATCGCCTTATACTCAAAACCCGTTTTTGAAGCCGCAGGTCTTGCCGCCGATAACGTTGAAATCTATCTGGTAAACGATAGTAGACTCAATGCTTTTGTTGCCGGTGGACAAAAACTGTTCATACATACAGGCCTTTTGCAACGTGCGCGCACCCCAGAACAGGTGATTGGCGTCATCGCACACGAAAGCGGTCACATCGCCGGGGGACACTTATCGCGCATTCGCCAAAAAATGAAGGGGGTCCCCGCCGAATCGATCATCGGCTTTATACTGGGGGGCGCCGCTGCCATGGCGGGGGAAGCCGGTGCGGGTGCTGCCATCATGTTTGGCGGTCAAGAAGCAGCGCAAAGATCGCTTTTAAGCTACAGCCGGATGGAAGAAGGTTCCGCCGATCAGGCCGCCATCAAATATCTGGACGACATTGGCATTTCTTCGCGCGGGTTGCTGGAATTTTTTGAAATTCTCAAACGCGATGAAGTCACTAAAACGTCGGAGCAAAACCCCTACATCCGGTCTCACCCGTTAACTGGTGAACGTGTGAACGCTATTCGTGCCCATGTGGAAGCCTCCCCTTACAAGGACCGTAAATTAGGCAAAGAATACCGCGACATGCACAATCGTATGCGCGCCAAACTGGATGCCTTTTTACTATCGCCCGCCCATACATTGCGCCTTTACCCTGTCGGGGATAATAGTATCCCTGCCCGCTATGCCCGCGCCGGGGCCTATCACAAAGACGGACGACTGGAACAAGCAATTATGGAAGTTGACAGCCTGATTGCCGAAATGCCGGATGATCCCTATTTTCATGAACTTAAGGGCCAGATTTATTTTGAAAACGGCCAGTTGGATGACGCTGTCATTTCGTATGAAAAAGCGGTTGAACTAAAGCCTAACACACCTCTGCTGTTGCTGGGTCTGGGCCGCAGTTATCTGGAACAAAACGATCCCGCAAAACTCAACCAAGCTATCGAAATGCTGGAACGAACCGTCCATAACGATAAAGAATACGCTTTTGCCTGGCGTCAACTCGGCATCGCTTACGGCAAGGCCGAACGTATGGCAGAAAGCTCCCTCGCCCTTGCGGAAGAAGCCTTCCTGCAACGGCGCTACAAGGACTCCCAATTCCTTGCCAACCGCGCTGAACAGGGGCTTAAAGTCGGATCACGGGAATGGCTACAGGCACAGGATATCCGTCTGACCTCTGAAAGACTGTTGAAGAAAAAATAACCCATGCGCACGTTGATCCTTCTTCTCTTCCCCCTCCTCCTCGCTGGCTGTTATGAAACAGCCCCGACGAAAGAGCTGGTTATTGGAAAAGGAAGTCGGATCGACGTACTGAACAGCCGACATCATTTTGCGCCAAACCATATTCCCGCAGGCTGGGTCATCGAAGGGCGAGATAAAGAGACTGTTTTTTCCAACCGGGGTAAACTCCCCAACATCTATATGAACCGCCGCGATGGAGTGAAAGGCGTCCATATCCAAAGTGGACAAGCCGACTTTGTCCTTGCGCGTTATCAGGATACGCGGGTGCTGGTTACCCCCTTTCTTGTCTGGAACTGGCATGTGTCAGAACATAACGGCCTGCATCACCCTGTTCGGCTGCTCGTTGGATTTTACGGGGGAAACCCACAAAGCCCGCCCTTGCAAGGGGACCGGATGGTGTGGCACGGCGACGGGCTCCCGCCGTTTGATCGGGTACTCGCCATTGGCTATGACCAGACCGCCCTCAAACGCGGCAATCTCTATCCCATGGGACAGGTGAAATATTATGTCCAACGTGGGGGACTGGAACAGACAAACCGATGGCATAACGAAGCCGTCGATCTCTCCCTCCTCTATCAACAAGCTTGGCCCACCGATCATGTCGGGACAGCCAAAATCACCTTCATCGGCATGGCAAGTACCCCCAGTGCCGACGATGGCGGTATCACATTTTCGACAATTGACCTGATCCGCTAAGTCTAGCCTTGTCTTCTCTTGTTTGCTGTACCATGATGCCCACAACTTTTCCTAATAAACAGAGACATAAAAATGCGCTTTTTAATTTTCGCCCTCGGCCTCCTTCTTGTCACCACCCCACTGGCTGCCAAAGACCAGTTGTCTGCAGACCAACAGGAGGAAGTTCGTCAACTCGTTCGCGATACCTTGTTGAAAAACCCTGAAATCCTTATGGAAGCCATGCAGATTCTGCAAAGCAAGCAAGAAGCTGCCCGCGAAGAAATGCAAAAAGCTGCTTTATCACAACTGTCTGATCTGCTGGTTACCCCCGGCATCACACCGATTGACGGTAACCCGGATGGGGATGTGACGATTGTCGAGTTTTTTGACTATCAATGTGGCTATTGCAAGCGCGCCTACCCGACCATCATGGACGTCGTCAATAGCGATAAAAACATCCGCTTTGTGATGAAAGAATTTGCCATCCTTGGCCCCGTTTCCGAAATTGCCGCCCGCGCGGCTCTCGCCTCGCAAAAGCAAGGTAAGTACAAAGAATTCCATAAAGAACTGATGACCGTTCGCGGCCGTCTGAGTGAAGAGAAAGTCTACAAAACCGCCGAAGATTTGGGCATGGATGTGGACCAGCTGAAAAAAGATATGCAAGCCGATGACGTCTCACAGGAAATCACCTCGACCCGTCAAATTGCACAAAGCCTGAATATCACGGGGACGCCGGCCTTTATCGTCGGGGAACAAATTCTCCCCGGTGCTGTGCCTGCAGACACATTGAAAGACGCAGTAAAAAAAGCACGCGCCAAGAAAAAGTAACATCACGAGATAAGGGGAAGATCATGTCTGTTACGTACAACATTGAAACGCTGGAAGACCTTCTGGCCCACTCACTCACCATGGAAACCGAAGCCGCTGAACGATACCGCGAAGTGGCTGACACCATGGATGTACATAACAACCCGGAAGTCGCGAAACTGTTTCACCTGCTTGCCGGTTATGCCGACAAACATGCCGCTGAAATGGAAGAACGATCAAAGGATATGACCCTTCCCCATATCGCACCTTGGGATTTCGTCTGGGAAGATGGCGATAGTCCGGAAGCTGCCGATATTTACCAGACCCACTATAAAATGACGCCCCATCACGTCATAAAATTGGCGCTAAAGGTTGAACAAGGCGCCCATGACTTTTATGCCAAGATCGCTCATGACAGTACTCACCCGGATGTCAAAGCCATGGCAGCCGAATTTGCCGAAGAAGAAAGCGAACATGTCGCTTTGCTGGAAGAATGGATCAAGCGATATCCAGAGCCCGTCTCCCACTGGGACGAGGATCTTGATCCCCCGATGATGCCCGAGTAGGCCGGAGCGCTCCTATTGAACCTGTGGAACCGGTAAAAAAGCGAAACGAAAACCATTGGCGCGCTCAATCAACAACAGCACCATATCCTTCTTTTCCTTTTGCGCACGCTTCATATATCCGACGATATGTCCAGGCTTCCAGACCGGAAACTGATTGACCTGCACAACCACATCACCGACTTGAATATCCAGTCCGGCGGCTTTTTCAGCATCCACAAGACTGACAACAACGCCACGGCTTGACCATGGCAGGTCAAAGCGCGTCTGCACCTTTGGTGTCAAAGCCGCAAAGGTAATCCCCAAGGGGGCAATGGTCGTAAAATTGTTGCGCATATCCTCCCAGACAGGTGGTTTTTCACCGATATCAAAGGGCACCTGCAAGGTTGTCCCCTGACGATAAATGCCCAAGGTGACTGCGCTTCCCGGTTTCAGCCCCTCCACCATCTTGAGGACGTCTTCAACCGATTTAGTCTCTTCGCCATTCAAAGTCTGGATCACATCCCCACGGCGGACATCAGATTGGCTGGCCGGACCGGGGAAAGCTATATCACGGATCAACACACCCTGTGTTGTTTCAAGGCCCAACGCCCGGACAATCTGCGGCGACATTCCTTGAATTTGCAATCCAAAAAACGGACGAACATCCGTCGCCTGCGCCATGCTCGGCAAACAAGCGAGCCCCAAGAACAGCATAACTGTAAAAGCGCCCATCTTCATTTTATGCAAAGGACCTTGCAAAACCATCTCCCGTTCTTCTCCCAGTTCAGGTGGGAGACTATCTTATAGGATAAGGCGAAAGAAAGCCTGAATTTAAAAAAAAACGATTTATAAGACCTAACCGAGTACCGAAAGCGTCGGTTCATACAGCTTATATCCATTGCGTCCCGAGGTTTTGACCGCATACATGGCTTCATCCGCACAGCGCAATAATTCGTCACAATCCATTGCATCTTCAGGGAAACGGGCAATACCAATGCTCGCGCCAAGGCGGCACTCGCGTCCGCTGACAAGAATAGGTTCTTCCATACTTTCAAGCAGTTTGTCCGCTACCAAAACGCCCGCGTCAGAATTATCCAATTCTTCCAAAAGGATAACAAATTCATCACCGCCAATACGGGCAACCGTATCTGATTCGCGTATAATCTTGCGAAAACGCTTGGCGACCACTTGTAACACAACATCCCCTGCTTCATGCCCAAGGGTATCGTTAATCGGCTTAAACTTGTCCAAGTCCACAAACATCAAGACCAGCGCCTTATTATAACGCTGGGCAGATTTAATCGCGTGATTTAAACGGTCGGTAAATAAGTGGCGATTCGGCAGCCCGGTCAGGGTGTCATGGTGCGCCATGTGGCGGATACGTTCTTCACTCTGTTTTCGTTCGGTAATATCACGGAACACAGCGGTATAGATCAGCTCGTTGCCGACCTGAAGCTTGGTTAAAGTCATTTCCAGCGGGAAACGGCCCTTCTCTTCATGACTGCCCACCAGTTCCCACGGCTTCCCCATTAGGGGAGAATTACCATTCAGGATTTTACGTTCCAGAAAACGTTTATAAGGATCCCGATATTCAGGATCCATTAGCACTTCAATATGATGTCCGATAACCGTTTGTGCCGGCCGCCCGAAAATCTTTTCCGCCGCCGGATTAAAGGTCTGAACGATCCCCTTGACACTAAGGGTCATAATCCCTTCCGTCACCGTGTTCAGGATACTTTTTAAGCGATGCTCGCGATCACGCACGGCTTCGGAAGCGCGTTTATATTCCGTAATATCCTGCAACTCGACGATATGAGCGTCCAAACCATCGACCTGAATATCATTAATGAGCATTTTAACATCAAGAGTGCTACCATCACGCTTGAGCAGTTTCAGCGGAATGAAGTCTTCTTCTTCGGCCAAAAATTCCAGCCCATAGGCTAAAAACTCTTTATAATCAGCATGAATGAAATCCGCAAAATCGTAGCCCAGCACATCCTGTTGGCTATCGGCCCCCAACAGACACAGGCCTGCCTTGTTCATGTACTGGATTTTATTGTCCAAACAGATGGCAAACAGGTTTGATGCGGTATCGACAAGCGTCATCCCCCACCCTGCACGGGAGAGGTCGATATAGGCCTGCCCTGAAACGCTTTCCTGTTGTGCCATCTTATTTCTTTATACGACTTTTAGTTTCTCTTATTTGAAGCCTGCTTTTGCAAGGGCTGCTGCCAATGCGTTATTGCCTTGGTCATCTGTTTCAGATGTCCGTGACTTCCCCTGTTTAAAGCTCTTGGTTGAGACTAGCTTATTTTTAGAAGGATGCGAACCGTATTTTTCAGAAGGTGTACCAGACTTTTCCGATTTGCCTTCTGCTGCGGTGCGCATGGTCAACGAAATACGCTTGCGCGGCAGGTCCACTTCCTGCACCGTCACCATCACCACATCACCCGGTTTAACCACCTCATGAGGGTCTTTGACAAAGCGATCTGCCAGTTGGGAAATATGTACCAAACCATCCTGATGCACCCCGACATCCACAAAGGCACCAAAGTTTGTCACGTTGGTCACAACACCTTCCAAACGCATGCCCGGCTTGAGGTCTGATGGTTTTTCCACCCCTTCCTGAAAGGTTGCTGTCTTAAATTCCGGACGTGGATCACGCCCTGGTTTTTCCAGCTCAGACAGGATATCTTTGACCGTTGGAAGACCAAACTTATCATCGGTAAAGGCCGCGGCATCCAACCCTTCCAAGACGGCCTTATTGCCAATGATGTGAGCGATGTCATTGCCCGCCTTGGCAATAATTTTTTCTACCACAGGATATGCTTCCGGATGGACGGAAGACTGGTCTAACGGGTTACTGCCATCGCGAATGCGCAAGAATCCGGCAGACTGTTCAAAGGCCTTTGGGCCCAGTCGCGAAACTTCCTTGAGTTGTTTGCGGTTATCAAAACGACCTTTCTCTTCACGAAAGCGCACAATGTTTTGCGCGAGCCCTTCGTTGAGGCCGGAAACACGACTTAAAAGGGCAACCGATGCGGTATTCAAATCCACGCCAACGCCGTTCACGCAGTCTTCGACCACGCCATCTAGCATACGGCCCAGCTTCACCTGTGACACATCATGCTGATATTGCCCCACCCCGATTGATTTCGGATCGATCTTCACCAACTCTGCCAACGGGTCTTGCAAACGCCGACCAATCGAGATCGCCCCGCGCAAGGACACATCCACATCCGGGAATTCCTGCGCCGCATATTCAGAGGCTGAATAAACAGAGGCACCCGCTTCACTCACCACCAGCTTGGTCAGTTTCAGTTCAGGATAACGCTTGATCAAGTCTTCTGCCAATTTGTCCGTTTCGCGTGAGGCGGTGCCGTTACCGATGCTAATCAGTTCCGCCTTATAGGTACGACAAATATGGGCCAGAACTTCGATGGACTGATCCCATTTGCGTTGTGGCTCATGCGGATAAATCGTTGTTGTCTCACAGACCTTGCCCGTTTGGTCCATCATGGCGACCTTTACGCCGGTACGGAAGCCCGGATCAAGCGCCAGTGTTGCACGTGTCCCCGCAGGGGCTGCCAGCAACAAATCACGTAAGTTACGCGAGAAAACCAGAATGGCCTCTTCCTCCGCCGTTTCGCGCAGGGTTGTCAGGACATCCATTTCAAGGTGCAGGGAGATTTTGACCTTCCACGCCCAGCGCGCACAATCCTGCAGCCATTTGTCTGCTGGACGGCCCTGATCCCGGATACCAACATGATGCGCAATGCGCGAGATACAGTCGAGGCCATCGCCCTCCCCCGTTTGCAGGGAGACTTTCAACACCCCTTCATTGCGCCCTCTAAACAAGGCCAGCGCCCGGTGGGATGGTACTTTGTTCACCGGCTCACTATAGTCAAAGTAATCTTTAAACTTAGCGCCTTCGTTCTGCTTTCCGTCCACGACTTCGCTGACCACGCGGCCATCTGACCAGATATACTGGCGCAGCTCGTTCAACAGCTGGGCATCTTCGGCAAATCGTTCCATCAAAATCTGGCGGGCACCGTCCAGTACGGCTTTGGTATCTTCAAAGCCCAGTTCGGCATTGAAGAAAGATTGTGCCTCATCTTCCGGTGTTTTTTGCGGATCATCAAAAAGCAAATCAGCCAAAGGCTCCAACCCGGCTTCGCGGGCAATTTGACCTTTGGTGCGGCGTTTTTTCTTGTAAGGCAAATACAAATCTTCAAGCTGGGCTTTTGTATCAGCCAGCACGATTTGTTTCGTCAGCTCATCGGTAAGCTTGCCTTGCTCTTCGATCGATTTCAAAATAGAATCACGGCGCTCGTCCAATTCGCGCATGTAGCGCAGGCGTTCTTCCAACTGGCGCAACTGCGTATCGTCCAGCCCTTGCGTGGCTTCTTTACGATAGCGTGCGATAAAGGGGACGGTTGAGCCCCCGTCCAACAACTCGACAGCGGCGTTGGCTTGTGAAAGTGTGATCCCAAGTTCTTTTGATAAACGATCAAGGAGAGGCTGCATAAATTCTTATCCTTTGTGGCACAAATTGCCTGCCAGACAGTCACTGGCAAGAGGGCATATTTAGTACAAAAGATACGCAAAAAAGGCCACCTTTAAAGATGACCTTTCACGGGATTTATTTTAACAATAACCCTAGATATAGATGGCTTCAAAGCTTGGCGATTTATGGATACCACATTCGGTTTTCGATTGACCCGACCATCTTCCGGCGCGTTGATCTTCACCGTCTTTTACCGCCCGTGTACATGGCGCACAGCCAATGGACGGATACCCTTTGTCGACCAGCGGATGTTTCGGCAAGCCCATGGCCTTGAACTCCGACACGACTTTTTCATAGTCCCAGTTATAAAGCGGATTGATTTTAAAACGACCGTCCGCATCCAGTTCAATCGGCTGCAAGGCGGCGCGTTCACTATTTTGAAAGCGTTTGCGCCCGCTGATCCACGCGGCATAGGGACCAAGTGCTTTTTCAAACGGCAGGACTTTACGAATATGACAGCAGTAATCTGTGTCGCGTTCATAAAGTGTGGCGTCACGGTCCGCATTTTGAAGGTGGATAGGTTCCGGCTGTAGCGTCTGAACGTTGGTCAGGCCCAAATGTTCCTCAATGGTCGCTTTATACTGCACGGTTTCTTCAAACAGATGGCCCGTATCAATAAACAAAATCGGTGTCGTTTTATCTACATCCGCCACCAGTTTCAACAGAACCGCAGCCTCTGCCCCAAAAGAAGAACTCACCGCGATCTTGCCGTTAAATTCTTCCAGCAGAACCTTTTCCAACAAGGTATGGGAATCCAGCCCGTCATATTGACCGAGGAGCCGCGTCAAACGCGAAACAGCTTCCTGTGGGTCAGCAGCAGGTTTTGTAAATGAAACGGCACTGGAAGAACTGGACATGATTTTCTCATCATTGGGTTGTTGGTCTGGAGGTCATATGTACGCAGCCCGCACTAATTTGTCAATTAATTATGTTAAATTCATTGTTTATACATATTTTTATTGTGTTTGAAGATTTCCCCTATTTACCGTACAAAGTCTGCCTCATTTGCAATGAAGGAAATCTCATGAAAATGCTCAGCGGTCCCAGTGCCCTCCCTGAAAATCAAGCCATCGAAAGTCTGGTTGTTATGCTCCACGGGTTTGGGGCGGATGGGCAAGACCTCATCGGGCTGGCTCCTTTCTTCAAGCAACACCTGCCTAAGACGGCCTTTCATTCACCCGATGGCCCACAGCCCTGTGAACTATCGCCACTTGGGCGGCAGTGGTTTAGCCTGCAGCACACCGACCCGGACATGATGCGCCGACGCGCTGAAACACAAGAAACGGCCTTTGAAGGTATGTATGAGGCAGCAAAAGACGTTGCCCCCTTGATCCAAAGCTATATTGAAGACTTACGCAGGCACTATAACCTACCTGCCGATAAGGTCTGTCTGCTCGGCTTTTCTCAAGGCACCATGATGGCGCTGCATGTCGGCCTCCGCCAGACGGAGCCTTTCGCCGGTATTGTCGGATTTTCTGGTGCATTGGTCGGCAAAAGCAAATTACCTGACGATCTCACCTCCGCCTGCCCCGTCTTGCTGATCCATGGGGAGGGCGATGAAATGCTGCCTGTTCATGCCGTTGATCTTGCAGAGGAAGGCTTATCCAATGCTGGCGTCTCCGTAGAAGTTATGCGCCGGCCATATCTTCCCCATTCAATTGATGCGGAAGGGGCAACTGCCGCCGCCGAATTTATACAGGCACGTTTTAGACAGGCATAAAAAAAGGGGCGAACACCGCCCCTTTCTTACTCAACTTTGAGACCCGATTAATCTTCGAATGGGATCAAAGCATCAAACTTTGCAATTTCCAACATGCGACGGACTTGACCGTCAGCTTTGCGAATAGAAATTGTGAAAGGACGCCCCACTGTCGCATCTCTCAGAAGCATCAGCATACCCAGACCAGCAGAATCGATAAATTCCAGACCGCTCAGATCAAAGACACATTTTGACCCACTATATTCTTTCAGATCATCAACAATCTTACGAAACACAACGTTGTCAGAGAACGTCAAGCGCCCCTGAAGGTACAATTCCTTTGTGGTTTCGTCGCCGCGAATACTGTACTCCATGTCTTTTCCTCATACATTGAACAGTGTTTATTTTTATCTTATTTAACAACATACCCTTTTTCAGAGCATCTTCCAACATTTTCGACGTCTATTTTGTATTTTTTATATACTAGAGCGCTACAGATACGCAATCACACGTAACTTCTAATTTAATTCTTATATTTTTCCTGAACCGACGATCTGATTTTATGCGCCACATTGGAAGTGTTTGAATTTGTCTTGAAAGTTGCTGATAGCGCAGCAGATAACTCTGGCAACAATTCCAAGTCTTTATGCTTAGGTGCCGTGCCGCTGTTCCACAATGATTTGGTCACAGTCTCTAAGGTGCCAGCCAGATCGGAAATATGTTTAAAATCGCTTTCTTCCAATCGGTCGATAATGTCACGGCTGACTTTCAACAAACGAACGACCATCTCCATACTTTGCTTATTGATCTCGCTGTTTTCATAGGCAGGTACAATACGATCCACCAGATAGCCGACCTGAAAGACATGCCGTTCAATCTTCTGCGCGTTGATATCCCACAGCGCCTTCTTGATCTCACGCTGAAATTTTTGCGGATTGAAGTTGCCCTTGGCTTTTTCTGCAATTGTATTGGGGACTTGAACGGAAGGGATTTGCTGCGTGCCCGGTCGAGCAGCTTTGCGGCGATCCGGACCGATATAATCGGTTGTTACAACGAAAGGCTTGCGCTTTTCAATCAGATATTCAACACGGTTAATCACCTTACCGGCAACAACAGGCTTTATCTGCAAATCATCCAAGCCCGCCTCTGACGCTTTACGGACAATTTCCTCGTTCGGTTCTTCAATGAACAGGATAACACCCAAAAAAGGGTTCGGCCCCAATTGGTTGTGACGCACGCGTTTTACCAAGTCACAGACATCGCCATCCAGATTAATATCACAAAGCAACACATCCGGGTTGCTGTAACGAATAACCTCTTCCAGTGTTTCGATGTCACCCGCGTCAACCATTCCGCGGTATCCGTGCTGCCCCAAAACCCCTTTCAAGCTGGATCTCAACTGACGGTTTGCGTCCGCTATCACCAACTTGATATTTTCGATTTGGTACTTGGGCATCGTTGTTTCTTACACCTGATCATTCTACATGCAAGCACCGTATACCCTAGGTTGGAGATCAACTACAACATAATAAAGCACCCACCTAGGAAACCGTCATCTTGAACGTGATAAATTCAGCCTTTGAAACAGGACGGCTGAAATAATACCCCTGCAACAAGTCACATTTTCCATTGCGTAAAAATTCCAACTGATCGAGCGTTTCCACACCTTCTGCAACAACGCGCATACTAAGACTATGCGCCATTGCGATCATCGCATTTGCCAAGGCCATGTCGTCCTTATCTTCCGGGATATCACGCACAAAGGTCCGATCAATCTTCAAGGTCTGGAACGGATACCTCTTTAGATAGCTTAACGAGGAATATCCGGTCCCAAAATCATCCACCGCCAGTTTAACACCCAATGCATCCAGCCCGTTTAAACAAGCCAACGTGTCATCGGTATCATGCAGGCAAACGCTTTCGGTCATCTCAACAACCAAATACTTGGGGTCAATCAGGTTTTCTTTCAATGCTTTTTCAATATCAGCAACCAAAGTTCCCGACCAAACTTGTTGCGGTGAAACATTGATCGTCACGTAAAAGTTCTCGAACTCCAGATCATGGAAGTCCCGTAAACACCGACACGCTTCTTCAATAACCCAGCGCCCGATCGGGACAATCAATCCGGTTTCTTCAGCCAGCGGGATAAACTGATCTGGGAAAATCATTCCCTGTACGGGATGTTCCCAACGCAACAACGCTTCGGCACCAATCACCGACGAGGTTTGCCCATCCACAATAGGCTGGAAGTACAAACAGAGTTCTTTATTCTCCAACGCTTTTCGTAAACCGCTTTCCATCTGCAAACGTTCTTCGGCACGGTCATTCATATGAGAGGTAAAGAAGTTAAACCCGTTTCGCCCCTCTTCCTTGGCTTTACTCAAGGCCGCTTCAGAATTTCTAAAAAGCAGCGACTGATTAACACCATCTTCAGGATAAATCGCCACACCCGCACTGATGGTCGTGAAAATGTCGTGATCTGCGATCGAAAGCGACCTGGAAAAAGCCTCTAGAATACGACTGATCAGGCTTTCCGCCTCACTAACAGCGCCCATCTCGGGAATAACGATGGCAAATTCGTCACCACTCACCCGCCCGATGGTTTGCCCCGGTCCCAGGCACCCCTTGATCCGTTCCACTGCCATGCGCAGCACTTGATCGCCAACCGCATGCCCAAGGGAGTCATTTACTTTTTTAAAGTTATCGATATCCACGACGATCAGCGCAGCCATCTCCGAGCGTTCCAGCGCTTGGCCCAGACGATCCAATGTCAAATCACGGTTCGCCAGTCCTGTCAGGTCATCAAAATTTGCCTGTCTATAAAGCTGTTCTTCCGCTTCCTTACGGTATGTAATGTCTTCTTTGGAGATCAAAAGGTTGGTCAAGGCGCCCGCTTCATCCCGGATCGGGGCAACAGTGACATATTCCCAGAAGACTTCGCCGTTTTTGCGATTGTTACAGAATTCGCCGCGCCATTCCTTGCCGTTATTGACCGCATCCCACACTTGCGCGTTTTGATCCAAGGACACAAAATCGCCCGCCATCACATCCGGCAAGTTCCCCAACACTTCATTGCGGGTATAGCCGGTGACACGCTCATAGGTCGGGTTCACATATTCCACACGGCCCTTGCTGTCCGTAATCATGACACTGACCGGACTTTGCTGAACCGCGCGAAACAGTTTTTTCAGCGTACTTTCCGCGCGTTTACGCTCACTGCGCATTTTGACTTCGCGCAACTCCCGTTCAATCGCAGGGACAAGGCGCGCCAGATCATTTTTTTCCAGAAAATCATGGGCTCCGGCTTTTAACAGAGTGACAACATCCTTTGCGGCCACCGCCCCTGACAGGATAATAAAAGGCAAATCCGTTTCGTGGTGATTGACAATTTCCAACGCCGCCGGTGCATTAAAATTCGGCAGATTATAATCGGACAACACAAGATCCCATTTCTCGTTATCCAACCGCGCCAAAAAGTCCTCGGCGGTTTCAACCCGCGTCATATCGACATTGAGCCCCCCACGGCGCAACTCAAGATACAGGAGTTCCGCATCGTCTTCATTATCTTCAACCAAGAGAACTTTCAGATCTTTTGCCATGAGTTAAACTCTTATTGTGGTTTACCTTTAGGTTGATATCACCCGCCCGACTATAGGTTGTCAACCCCACTGCCCGTAAATTGTACTCTTTCATAATTCTTGACAGGCGTAAACTGAAAGGTCATCACCGTATATGAAACAAAACACGAAGCGGATAGCTCAGACATGAATAATGACGAAGAACTTTTTCCTCAGATTTCCCAATGGTTTTCAAGCCTGAACACCCATATGGATGATACCGCAGCCAATATCTCCGAAATGCCATACGGTAATGAGATGGGCGCCTTCACCATTCTGCTCGTTTTTCTTGTTCTGCGTACAGTTTTCACCAAAATTGTAATGAGCATTCTACGCCGCGTCGCCAAACGCACAGAAAACACCATTGATGACGAGATTGTCGAGGTCTCCGAAAAGCCGGTCAACTTCCTGATTGTCGTCATAGGTCTATCGCTCTCCATCAATGCGTTGGAACTTCCAAACAATTGGACCAATTTCACCGACCCGCTTATCGCCTCCCTTTATACCTATACTCTGTTCTGGCTGTTTTTCTGCATGATCGCGCCGTTAACACGCGCGCTCTTTACCGTGGGCAACCGCTTTGGGCGCAAAGTCAACGAAGACTTGCAGCATTTTTCCATGCGCACAGTCGAGGTAATCATCATCGTGATTGGCGGAGTTGCGATATTGGAGCAATGGGACATCAATGTTTCCGCCTTCCTGGGTGGTATCGGTCTTGCCGGTATGGCCATTGCCTTGGCCGCCAAAGACACTGTTGCCAACCTGTTTGGCACCCTGATGATCTTTACCGATAAAACCTTCCATAAAGGCGACTGGATTCAAACCCCGGAAGTGGAAGGCACGGTCGAGCTGATCGGTCTACGTGCCACAAAGGTGCGCACCTTTGCCAAAGCACTGGTCAATGTCCCCAACGCGAAAATGGCAGATAGTTCGATCACCAACTGGTCGCGTATGACCAACCGCCGTATCAAAATGACCATTGGTGTGGAATACCGCACCACTGCCGATCAGCTGGAACGGATCATCGCGCGTTTTCGTGACTTTCTCTCCAACGATCCCAATGTGGAACGTCCCGAACGTGTGCCGCAAATGGTGCATTTGTCCGATTTTGGGGCCAGCAGCATCAACATCAACCTGTATTACTTCACCATCACCACAAACTGGGAAGAATGGCGCCAAATCCAAAGCGACCATATCATCGCCTTTAAAAAGATTGTGGAAGAAGAAGGCAGCGCCTTTGCCTTCCCAAGCCGGACCATCTACGTGGATAATCCCAACACGTCGATTATGGACTGATTAACAACTGGATCTTGCGATAAAGCGACATGCTCATGATCGGCTTTCTCAAAAGATCCAGCCCTTTGGCCCGCATGGAGGCCAGCAACTCCGGCGAAGCATTACCCGACACGATCGCCGCCGGAATATCCCGACCAAACTCTTCGCGCAAAGACTGGACCACATCAGCCCCGTTTTCGCCATCGCGCAGGCGATAATCCGCAATAATTGCATCCGGTATGATCCGGCTTTGGCGCAGACTTGCTTGTGCAGCTTGCAAGGTCGGGACAATTATCGGGGTACAGCCCCAGCTTTCCAATAAATATTCCGTCGCCGTTTGCACATCCAGTACATCTTCCACAAACAGAATATGGCACCCTTGCAGGCTTTTTAGCTCCCGCACCGTTTCAACAACCTTTGGGGCGATCTCCGCATCACGCAAAGGCTGCACAAAGGAGAAATAACTGCCGCGGCCTTTTTCAGACTGTACCTGCACCGTGGTATGTAACAGGTTGGCAAGCCGTTCGCAGATTGCAAGGCCCAACCCCATCCCTTTGCGGCGATCACGTTCGGGGTTATCGAGTTGCCTGAATTCCTGAAAGATAAACGGGATATCTTCTTCTGCGATACCGACCCCGGTATCCAGAACGCAAAATTCCACATTTTCCCCTCGTCGGCGACACCCGACCAGAATCCGCCCCTCCAACGTATAGCGCAACGCATTTGAAATCAGGTTGCGTAAAATCCGTTCAATCTGCAAAGGATCACTTTTGACAAATAGGGTGGTATCCACAAAGGTGATCCCCAATCCCTGATCTTTTGCATGCGGGACAAAATCCGTTTTCAGCTTGCTAAAAATTTTCTGGACGGAAACAGGTCTGATGTTCAGCTGCACCGCATTGGCATCCAGCTTTGAAATATCCAGAATACCGGCAAATAGCTCGTTCATGGATTCTAGGGAGGTGGTGATATGATCCAGCACCTTGTGACCTTGCTCCCCCTCCACATAATCGGACAGAACGCTCAGCAACAACCCCATGGCATGCAAGGGCTGGCGCAAATCATGGCTGGCTGAGGCCAGAAACTGGCTTTTGGCCTGATTTGCCAACTCGGCCTGTTCTTTCGCTTTTTCCAATTGTTGCTGATACACAGCTTCACGGGTCAAATCATGGAAGGTGGATAAAACCGCCGCTTCCCCATCATAAAAAATACAGGTAGCCGAAATGGTCAGGTACAGTTTCGTCCCCTCTCCACGGCAATATTCAAACATATGATCTTGCAGCGGGTGATCATGATCCAGCCCTTTTGTCAGCAGGTCATTCAACGCAAGCTTCTGGAAAAAATTGATATCCGCAACAGCCCCCAGATCAAACAAGTCCTCAGCCGCTTTGTTATAAAACAAGGGCTGCCCCGTTTCCTGATGGGTGACCACAATCGGCATAAGCGAGGCGTTGAAGATAAACTTTAAATTCTCTTCACTGGCTTTATAGGCTTCGCGGCGGCGGCGATCTTCGGTGACATCAATGCCACTACAAGACAAGCCAACAACTTCCCCCGTCCCCTCGGCACGCAAAGGCTCCACAACAAGATCAAAATATTCGGAAGTTTCATCACCGGAAACCGTGGGCATTTCCACCCGTTCCCCGACGCCGGTCTCCAAAACACGGCGCTTGATAACCCCCATGCGGTCCGCCAGGTCCTGCCCCAGAATATCCCAATCGGTCTTGCCGATCACCTCGTCCTGTACAAAACCCATGTGGCCGTTATAAAGCCACGTATATCGCAAATCCCGATCGTGATGACATAGGGCCATGGGGCTCAGTTTCAGCGCATCCAGAAAACGCTGTTCAGAAAGGTGTGATTTATTGAGTTCCGCCTTTAAACGTTGAACCTCATCCTCAAGGTCCTCGATTCTTTTTAAGTGGCTGTCATCACCCATGGTCGCAAATATATCCGTACAAACATCATCTGCTTGTTATGTGGCATATTTTTCGGGTTCAAGCCAGTCCTTTTCCGCTTTAAACGGGGCGTGATAGCCATACGATTAGCAATGCCCCGACGGGAACAATGGCAAGTGCGAGTACGAGATCAAGCATTAATCTTTTCCTTTCTATCTGCGTCCATCTTTACCTTCTGTACATATATGTGCAGTGAGGACCGTCACACCTCGGCATTTTCTTTAAGTCTGAAATGCGCCAAGATTACAGCTTGACTCTTCCCCCCTCTTGTAGAATTATAATGGAACAAATGGTGAATATTATGTCAAATCGTTTAGAGCACGCACGCAACCTTCTACAAAAAACAGTTCAAGGCTGGTCTCCTGCCCCTTCAGGAAGCGCCGTCCCCTTCTCTTTGGGGATTGCTGAAATTGAACGCCACCTGTCGGCTAAAGCGGGTTTCAGCACTTCTCTGCATGAACTTTATGGGCAAACGGGCTGTGGCGGCAGGGATTTTTACGTTAGTTTTTTAACCCGGCTTTTTTTTAGCACGGACAATAGGATTATATTCTGGATCAGTTCTTCCCATACGGCTGATAGCGGGCGACTTTATACCCTCAGCTTGCCAGCGTGGGTGCAAGACAGGCTCCATATCATCACCCCCAAACGCGACCGAGATGCGCTTTGGTGCTTTGAAGAATGCCTCGCCTCCGGTCAAGCTTGCGCAGTCATTGCAGAGGTCCCGCACCTTGATCTGCTCTCCTCAAGGCGGCTGCAACTGGCGTGTGAGAAAGGTCACAGCCTTGGCCTTGCGCTTTGTCAAAATTCCCTTGGGCTACAACAAAAAACCGCCGCCCGCACCCGCTGGCGTATCGCAGGTGCCCCAAATCACCATTGGAAACTCGAACTTTTAGGCGGTCACGGGGTGCGCCCCGGATGCTGGAATGTAAAATACCATGACACAGCGCTTTCTTTATCTCTGGCTCCCGCATCTCGTCACTGATCGCTATGCCCAACATGAAGCCGCCCTTGAAGGGCAAACCGAGGTACCTTTTGCCACCGTCACCAGTGACCATCGCGGTGTGTTACTGGCGGGGCTGAACGCGGCTGCCTTAAAAGAAAAGCTTCAGCCGAAAATGCGCCTGACCGATGCACGCGCCATTTGTCCTGCGCTGCAAACCCAACCCATTGCCCCCGATCAGGACCATGCCTTTTTACAAGATATGGCAAAAACCGCCGACCTGTTCACACCATGGGTCGCCATGGACGGCCCCCATTCAGAAAGCGGCGAAGGCGGCTTGTGGCTGGAGATTACCGGGGCCGCCCACCTGTTTGGCGGCGAAGAAAACATGATGAAGCGGGTAGCCGAGGTTTACGCGCCCTGCAACTGCACAGTGCGCTTAGGCATGGCAGACAGCGCCCTTGCCGCCTGGGCCGCCGCGCGTTTTCACAAAGGGACCGGGCGGCTCAATGCCTATCAAACTTATCAGGAAACCCAATCCTTCCCGCTACAAGCCCTTGATCTCCCCCTTGAACTGATCCAGCGGCTCAACCGATTAGGATTGCGCACCCTTGCCGATATACGCGATATCCCACGGGCGAATATGACCGTGCGCTTTGGCTATGACCTCATCAAACGCCTCGATCAACTAACCGGAACCCTGCCCTTTCAACTCACCTATCAGCACGCCCCACGGCTTTATGAGGAAATCGCCTTTTTTGCAGAACCGCTGGGCAGTCAGGAAAATGTGACCCAAACCGTCGAACGTTTGCTCGCCCGTCTCTGCCTGCGCCTGAAAAAAGAAAATATCGGCCTGCGTCGTCTCGGCGCGCAGTTTACACGGGTGGATGGTCGCCTGTCTTTCTTCCAGATCGCCACCAGCGCCGCGACTTATGAGACCGCGCACCTCATGCGGTTGCTGCAAGATTATCTGCCCGGCGTTGATCCCGGCTTTGGTATTGAACGGGTGCATCTGCGCGCTCTGCAAACCCAATGGCAGGACAACCGACAAACGGATTTAAATGACGCCACAAACCAAGGCCCGGACAAAACCGCACAACATGCGCTGATAGACCGTTTGCGCCACCGTCTTGGGGCAGACTGTGTCAGCTATCCGGCCCACCATCACAGCCACCTCCCTGAACGTGCGCTCCACAAAAGCCCCAGCCCCACGGCACGCTCGGAGAAACCTGACTATAACCTGCCGAAACGCCCCATTCGCCTGCTCTCCCTACCGGAACCGCTGAGCATCCTTGCAATCGACGCAGCCAATATGCCTATGCACGCGAAATGGCGGCGCATGTCCCTGTCCTTTCGCCAACTGACAGGGCCGGAACGGATCACGCGGGAATGGTGGCGCAAACTGTCCCATGACCTGTGGGATGCGCAACTGGGCATGCGCGATTATTTCAGGGCAGAAGATCAGGAGGGCCGTCACCTCTGGCTTTGCCGCGTCACCTCCCAAGCGCGCGAGACCCGCTGGTTTGTTCATGGCTGGTTTGGATAGTCGCCATGACAGACTATGTGGAACTTCAATGCGTCAGTAACTTTAGCTTTCTACACGGTGCCTCCCACCCGGACGAGCTGGTCTGGGCGGCGCACGCCAAAGGCCTAAACGCCCTTGCTTTATGTGACCGCAACAGCTTTGCCGGCACCGTGCGCGCCCATGTGGCGGCAAAAGAACACGGCGTGCGCTTTATTCCCGGCCTGCATCTTGACCTTAAAGATGCGCCATCGCTTTTGTGCTACCCAACAGATCGCGCAGCCTATGGGCGGCTCTGTCACCTTTTAACCATCGGCAAGCGACGTGCTGCCAAAGGCGACTGCGAACTTTATCTGGATGACCTTGCGGAATTTGCCGAAGGAACGTTGTTTATCGCCCTGCAACCCACGTGCCCTAGCCCAACTTACAAAAACGACTTACAGCGCCTACAGGATCGTTTTAACGGCAAACTATGGCTATCCATCACCCGTCACTTCGATGGGTTTGACCAAGACCGCCTGACTTTCACAGAAGAGATTGAGCGCGACATGGGCCTGCCCATCGTTGTCACCAATGACGTCCATATGCATACCCGCAACCGCAAAGCCTTGCAGGATGTGCTGGTCTGCATCCGCGAACATTGCCGACTGGAAAGCGCGGGCTATCGCCTGTTCCCCAACGCGGAACGCACCTTAAAAGGCCCAACAGAAATGGCGGCCCTTTTTCCCGATCATCCTCATTGGTTGGCGGCCACTGTCGAGATTGCCAACGCCTGTCACTTCACCTTCGATCAATTGCGCTATGAATATCCCGATGAAGGCAGTACGGACGATGAAACCGCCCAAGAACGCCTCACCCGCCTGACATGGGAAGGTGCACACAAACGTTACCCTAACGGCCTGCCCGATAAAATTACAAACAACCTGAACCACGAACTCGAGCTCATCGGGCGCTTAAACTTCGCGCCATATTTCCTGACCGTGCATGACATTGTGTCTTTTGCGCGCTCGCAAAATATTCTGTGTCAGGGCCGGGGGTCGGCGGCAAACTCATCAGTTTGCTATTGTCTATTCATCACCGAGGTTGCGCCGGATCGGATTGATTTATTGTTTGAACGTTTCGTCAGCGCCGCGCGCGATGAACCACCCGACATCGACGTGGACTTTGAACATGAACGCCGCGAAGAAGTCATCCAGTATATCTATCAACGCTATGGACGTGAGCGTGCGGGACTGACCGCCACCGTCATCACCTATCGATCACGCAGTGCTATTCGCGAAGTGGGAAAAGTCTTTGGCCTGAACGATGATATTCTGACCCGCCTGAGCAAAACCATCTGGGGCTGGGGCACGTCGGGCATTGATGATGATCAGGTCCGTGAGGCCGGATTAAACCCGGAAGATAAACGCATTCGCGCGGTCATGGAGCTGAGTGCCGAGCTGATCGGCTTTCCCCGTCACCTGTCCCAGCATGTTGGGGGTTTTGTCATCACCAAAGGCCCGCTGTACGAACTGTCGCCCATCGCCAATGCCGCGATGGAAGGCCGCACAACCATTGAATGGAACAAAGAGGATATCGAGGCCTTGGGCATTCTAAAAGTGGATGTGCTGGCCCTTGGCATGCTGTCATGCATCCGTAAATCCTTTGACCTGTTGCGCGACCATAAAAACATCGACCTAGATCTGGATAGCCTGCCTAAAGAAGACCCCGCGGTCTATCAGATGTTACAAAAGGCCGATGCCATCGGGGTCTTTCAGGTGGAATCGCGCGCCCAGCTATCCATGCTGCCGCGCCTGAAGCCTGCTAAGTTTTATGATCTGGTCGTCGAAGTCGCCATCGTGCGCCCCGGCCCCATTCAGGGCGATATGGTGCATCCCTATCTGCGCCGCCGCATGGGTAAAGAAAAGGTCAACTATCCCTCCCCAGAACTGGAAAAAGTCCTAGAACGCACCTACGGTGTGCCGCTGTTTCAGGAACAGGCCATGCAGGTCGCCATTGTCGGGGCAGGTTTTACCCCCGAAGATGCCGATCGCCTGCGCCGGGATATGGCGTCTTTTCGCCGGATCGGACAGGTGCAACAACATCGCGAAAAGTTTATCAACGGCATGCTTAAAAATGGTTATGAGCTGGACTTTGCCGAACGCTGCTTTCAACAAATTGAAGGGTTTGCCGATTATGGCTTCCCAGAAAGTCACGCCGCGAGCTTTGCCAATCTGGTCTATGTCTCGGCTTGGCTAAAATGTCATCACCCGGATATTTTCGCCTGCGCTTTGCTGAACAGTCAGCCCATGGGGTTTTATGCCCCGGCCCAATTGATCCGCGATGCCCGTGCCCACCACGTCAAAGTCCTGCCCGTCGATATCAACTACAGCCATTGGGACAATAGAATCGAAAAGCAGGCCTTACGTCTGGGCTTTCGACAGGTCAAGGGCGTGAGCGAACTGGACGCCCTGACCCTGATCAACGCAAGGCCGGATTTTGGCTTTTCCGACCTCACCTTACTGGCCCGCCAAACCCGCCTTGCCCCCAGCACGCTGGAAAAACTTGCCGACGCCGATGCCTTTGCCTCACTTGGGCTGTCGCGGCGCGATGCACTTTGGGCGATCCGGCGGTTGGGACAGGGGCGCAAACAAGCCGCATCCCTGCCCCTGTTTGACGCCATTGATCGCACGCATAATATCGGCACACCCGCCGAATATGGTACGGAAGCCACCGTCGTCCTGCCCGAAATGTCCATCGGGGAAGAAGTCATTGAGGATTACGCCAGCCTACGCCTGTCTTTAAAGGCACACCCCTTATTGCTGCTGCGTGACCGACTGAGCCAAGCGGGCGGGCGCGCCAGCAAGGACTTGGTCAATGTCGCGAATAATAAAAAAGCCACCGTTGCCGGACTGATCATTGCGCGCCAACGCCCCGGCACCGCCAGCGGCGTGGTCTTTTTAACCCTGGAAGATGAAACCGATGTCGCCAATATCATCGTCTGGCCCAAAGTCTTTGAAGAATACCGCCGCACACTCATGAGCGCGACGCTGGTTGCGGTCAAAGGCAAGGTGCAAAGTGAAGAGGGCGTCATCCACGTCATTGCAGAAGAACTGCTAGATCTGTCCGGGCTGTTGCAGGAACTCAGTCGGGATACATTTATCCAAAGCCGTACGCGCCAGCACCCGCGCAATATTTCGTGGTCAGTGACCCCACAAAACAAGTCCATTCACGAACTGGCTGAAGAGAATCAGGATAAAGCTGTCCCCTTCAAGGTCGATAGTCGTGATTTCCATTGATTACATCATGGAAAAAGCCAATCGAAATGGAGTAAGCTACTCTCGGTTTAAATCTATAACGAAAGAAAACAGATGCCACCGAAGAAGAATCCCCTCAAGCTCAACAAACTGCAATTGCGCACGCTTGCCCTGACCCAAGTCCTCGCGAATGAGCCATCTTTGGCCCAAAAGGACGACGCAACCGGCAATGTAACCATCGCTGAGCTGCCCCACATCCATGGCAACCACGTACATATCGGTGGCTTCACCGTGTCGTCCCGCGATGCCAGCGGTTTTTCAAATCCGGCAGTCTGGGTGGCCCTGCGACGCAAAGGTCTGGTCGCAGACGATGATGGCGGCTATGGCGTTACCCTGACCGCAGACGGGGTGGCCTACGATACGGGCCTGAACGAAAAGTTCATTGAACAGTCCGATCACTAAGCCTGAAAACGAAAAAACCCTGCAAGAACCTTGCAGGGTTTTTTGTAATGGTAGGCACTAGAGGATTCGAACCTCTGACCGTTCGATTAAAAGTCGAATGCTCTACCAACTGAGCTAAGTGCCCTCATCTGAGGTGGTCCAGACAATGTCCGTTCCGTTTTGGTGAGGCGGAACATAGTGGGATGAAACCCGTCCGTCAACAAGAATAATTCATCAAAATGACGAAAATTTAAAAAATAAAAAACCCTGCAAGAAACTTGCAGGGTTTTTAAAATGGTAGGCACTAGAGGATTCGAACCTCTGACCGTTCGATTAAAAGTCGAATGCTCTACCAACTGAGCTAAGTGCCCTCATCCGAGGTGGTCCAGACTGTGTCCGTCCCGTTTGGTGAGGCGGAACATAGTGGGGTGAAGCCCTCCGGTCAACAGGAAAATTCAAAAAAATATCATTTTTCTTAAACCCTTTTAAAACAACCTCTTATCGCCCCATATTTTCCCTTAAAACGATAATCAGCGCACAATAGACCCCTACTGCACGCTGAAAAAAAGAAACCCGTTATCAAAAAGATAACGGGTAAATTATGCCTTAGCTTTCCTTAGAAAAACGCTCCAGAAGATTCTCGCGCACGTTCGGTGTCACAAAATCCTTAATATCACCGCCCAACTTGCCAATCTCTTTCACAAAGCGTGAAGAGATAAACTGACATTTATCCGACGCCATCATAAAGACCGTCTCAATATCAGGGGACAGGCGGGAGTTCATCCCCGCCATCTGGAATTCATATTCAAAATCAGATACCGCCCGAAGGCCGCGGAAAATGGTCTTTGCCCCTTGTTCCTTGGCAAAATCCATCAACAGATTCTTGAAAGGCCGGACAACAATGGTTGTCCCTGTTGCCTCTTCAATTGCCGGCAATTCGTATTCCACCATTGCCACCCGTTCTTCAAGAGAAAACAAAGGTCCCTTCCCTTGATTAACCGCGACCGCCAAAACTAGATGGTCGCACAAGCGCGCGGCACGCCGGATGATATCCAAATGGCCATTTGTGACCGGGTCGAAAGTTCCGGGATACACACCAATTCGATTCTTTGGCATAACACATGTACTCCATCAATTATCGGGTAACTATCAGGTTGGGCAGATCAGGGTAAGCGACGAAGGGATTACTCCTCTTCGTCTGATACCTCGTCGGTTTGAGAATCGGCAGGCGCTTCTTCCATTGGGATTTCCGCGTCATTGGTGATCAACGTTTCACCGTCTTCACCTTCTTCGCTCGCAGCTTCATCGTCACTCATATCTCTAAAGCAACTGACAGAAACCACATGCTCCCCATCAGCCACACGGAACAAGGTCACACCTTGGGTCTTACGACCGGCAATCCGCACCTGATCAACACCGGTACGGATCAACTGACCGCTATCCGTCACCATGATGATCTCGTCTTCCGGTTCAACCGGGAAGGACGCTGCGACTTTACCATTACGTTCCGACATCTCGATATTCGCGATCCCTTTACCACCGCGCCCTGTGGTGCGGTATTCAAAGGAAGATGATCGCTTACCGAAGCCGCGCTCTGTCACAGACAGCAGAAACTCTTCACAAGCTTCCATCGCATCTGCCTGTTCCTGCGTCAGGATGCCCAATTCAGGGGCTTCCTCCGTCTCGGCACGTTTTGCTTTGGAATAACGCAAATAAGCATCACGTTCTTCAGACGTCCATTCGCCCCCGTTCAGGATCGACATGGAAATCACACGGTCATCATCCGCCAAGCGGATCCCGCGTACCCCTGTGGAGTTACGACCGGCAAAGACACGAACATCTTCGACTTTAAAGCGGATACACTGACCATTGCGTGTTGTCAGGAAAACATGATCTTCCGGCGTACAGGTCTTAACCGCCACCATCGCATCGCCTTCGTCCAGCTTCATGGCGATTTTACCATTGGCTTTAACGTTGGTGAAATCAGACAGCAGGTTACGACGTGCCCCACCAGAAGCGGTGGAGAACATGACGTGCATGTCTTTTGCTTGGCTTTCGTCTTCCGGCAATTCCATAACCGTCGAAATTGTTTCGCCTTCATCCAGCGGCAACAGGTTCACCATCGCCTTCCCTTTGGACTGCGGGTTCCCCAACGGCAGGCGATAGACTTTCATCTTATAGACCATACCCGTAGAGGAGAAGAACAGCAGCGGTGTATGCGTATTGGCAACAAACACGTTCTCGACGATATCTTCGTCTTTGGTGCTCATGCCCGAACGACCTTTACCGCCGCGACGTTGCGCACGATAGGTATCCAGCGGTACACGTTTGATGTAACCGGAACTGGTCACCGTCACGACCATATCTTCGCGTTGGATCAGGTCTTCGATATCATGTTCAAATTCAGCTTCCTGAATTTCAGAACGACGCGGTGTGGCGAATTGCGTGCGCATATCCACCAGTTCGTTGCGCATCAAAGTCATCAGTTTTTCGCGTGAGCGCAGGATAGAGAGATATTCTTCAATCTCCGCCCCCAACGCACGCAGATCATTGGCGATCTTGTCGCGCTCAAGACCTGTCAGCTTATGCAGACGCAGATCAAGAATCGCACGCGCTTGTGTTTCAGACAATTTATATTTGCCATCCTCAACCTGACGATCAGGCTCGTCCAGCAACTCGATCAACGGCTCAATGTCACCGGCGGGCCACTCACGCTCCATCAATTGCGCACGGGCAATCGCGGGGTCAGAAGCCGCACGGATCAAGGCAATCACTTCGTCAATATTGACAACCGCAACAGCCAGACCAGCCAAGACGTGCGCTTTATCACGTGCTTTGCCCAGTTCATAGATCGTGCGACGGGTGATCACTTCTTCACGGAATTCGATAAAGGCTTGCAAAATCTGTTTCAGGTTCAACAGTTCCGGACGGCCTTTGTTCAGCGCCAGCATGTTGACACCAAAGCTGGTTTGCAGCGCGGTGAACTTGAACAGTTGGTTCAGGACGATTTCCGCGTGGTGACCTTTTTTGATCTCGACCACAACACGTACACCCTGACGGTCGGACTCGTCACGCAGATCGGAAATGCCTTCGATTTTTTTATCACGCACCAACGCCGCGATATTTTCGATCATACGGGCTTTGTTCACCTGATACGGAATTTCCGTAACGATGATCGCCATGCGGTCTTTGCGAATTTCCTCAATGGAGGTACGCCCGCGCATAATCACGGATCCACGCCCCGTATGGAACGCAGAACGTAAACCGGTTTGCCCCAGAATAATCCCGCCTGTCGGGAAGTCCGGACCAAAAACGTAATCATTGATCAAATCATCAATTGTCAGGTTCGGCTCGTCAATCAGCGCACAACAGGCATCAATCAATTCCCCCAAGTTATGGGGCGGAATGTTCGTCGCCATACCAACCGCGATACCGCCTGCCCCGTTCACCAACAGGTTTGGGTATTGTGCGGGCAGCACCGCAGGCTCGACCGTTGTATCATCATAGTTGGGCTTGAAATCGACAGTTTCCTTGTCGATATCCACGATCAGGTTATACGCAGCCTTATCCATACGCGCTTCGGTATAACGCATCGCCGCGGGCGGATCACCGTCCATGGAACCAAAGTTCCCCTGACCGTCAATCAACGGCAGGCGCATAGAGAAGTCCTGCGCCATACGGACCATCGCATCATAAATCGCGCTATCCCCGTGCGGGTGGTATTTACCCATCACATCCCCGACGATACGGGCGGATTTACGATAAGGCTTGTTATAATCGTACCCGCTTTCCTTCATAGCATAAAGGATACGGCGGTGTACCGGTTTCAAACCGTCCCGCACATCTGGCAGCGCACGCGATACGATTACACTCATCGCGTAATCAAGATAGCTGTTGCGCATTTCCTCTTCGATGGAAACAGGAGAGATATCAATGCCCTGAGGCGTTAGTTCATTGTCGCTAGTCAAGTGACTTACCCAATTTGTTAAACTCGTTTACAAACCTGCCTAAGCCATTTTTTAAAAAGGATAAAGCGGGTTCTGACATTTGGGGAAAAGGTATAGCAACTTTCAAATATAACAACAACAAAACTATGCCCCTTTCCCAAAGAAAAAGGCCTTGTCCTTACGGAGCAAAGCCTTTTTTAAAAGATATAGCCTGACTGACTTATAAGAAAGTCGAGATTACATAATACAGCATCGCTGCCATCAAAGCGGACAAAGGCACCGTAATCAGCCAAGCCGCAACGATTGTTGTCAGGTGCTGACGGCGTACAAGTTTACGACGGCGCGCTTTTTCCTGCTTTTTATGGAGACGTTCCAGCGCTTCGGCACGGCCTTTATGTTCACCGGGCGCGCTAGGCTCCGGCAAAATCTCTTCAAGACGCTCACGTTTTCTTTTGTTGGCCAAAAACTCACGGAAGAACCCGACACCAAAGACACCCCCAACCGCAATATGCGTGGAACTCACCGGCAAGCCCAATGTAGAAGCAATAATCACCGTAATCGCGGCGGACAAAGCCACACAGTAAGCCCGGGCGCGATCCAGCTTGGTGATCTTCTCCCCAACGGTGCGCACCAGTTTCGGGCCAAACAACATCAGACCCGCCGCGATACCCAAGGCACCAACAACCAGGATCCACATTGGCAAACCGGCATCGCCCCCCATTTCGCCACCACTTGCGACACTAACAACCGCCGCCAAGGGGCCAACGGCATTGGCAACATCATTCGCCCCATGGGCAAAGGACAGCAACGCAGCGGAGAAAATCAACGGAATGGTGAACAGATCACTCACCGCACGACGACGGTTTTCAATCCGTGCCGCCGCTTTTGCCACAACCGGACGCACAATCGCCCATGTACCGACAAAGAAGCCAACACCGATCAACAAAATGACCTCCCCGCCGGGCTTCCAAAGCTTGCTCAAGCCCTTCATGGTCAGATACATGGCAAAGGCACCTGCCATGATCCCGACAAGGATCGGCACCCATTTTTTGGCAGCCGTGATCTTGTCTTCCTTAAACATAATCTGAAACTTGATCAACGCGAGGAACAAGGCGGCAATCACCCCACCTAACGCGGGTGAGATCACCCAACTTGCGGCAATTTTCCCCATGGTCGCCCAGTTCACAGCGCTCAGTCCCATCGCCGCGACACCCGCGCCCATCACCCCGCCTACAACTGAATGTGTCGTCGAAACCGGCGCACCGATAAAGGTTGCAAGGTTCACCCAAAGGGCAGCGGCAAACAAGGCCGCCATCATCGCATGGATGAACATCAGGCCGTCGACCATGCCACTGGGATCAATAATCCCCTTACGTACCGTGGAAACAACATCGCCACCGGCAATGATCGCGCCTGCAGCTTCAAAGATTGCGGCAATAATCAGCGCACCCGTCATGGTCAGGGCTTTGGACCCCACAGCCGGACCGATATTGTTCGCGACATCGTTTGCGCCAATGTTCAACGCCATATAGGCGCCAAGCAAACCCGCAAGAACGATAAAGACCTGACTACCCGGCTCCGCAACGTGCGTGTAGGAGAAAAAACCGACCACGATCAGAAAGAGAATACAGATGCCGAATTTAAGGTTTCCTCGGCTGATCTCCTGAATACCTTCTTCAAACTTGCCGATATGCTTTAGCTCTTTATCGAGCTTCTTCATACCGCCTGAAGGTAGCTGTCCCTCTGACATATTGCCTCCGAAAAAAGATCAATGTTCCGGCCTTGTAACCTTTTCGTCATAAAATGTACACAGTTATTGAGCCAGCGATTTACAAAACAGGAAAGCGGGCTTTTTACAGTAGAAAATTACGTTTTCCTGACTATTCACAATTCAGAATGTAAGGTAGGCTGCAACAACTTGAAATCAAAACGAATGACCTGCAATGAAACAGACCGGACGGTTCCTGACCTATAGTTTTTCAACGGCTCTCTTGTTGGGGACGTCAAAAGTCGCCCTAGGTGCAACCGAAGCAGCGGGCGATCTTTCATTCGGGCCGGGGCTTCTGTTAACCAGCTTTGTCGCAGGATTGGGTTTAGGGGCCTTATTATTAAAAAAGCTACGAGATTTCGAGAAGGAACATCGTCCTCAATCGCGTCAATATCTCGCCGCCTTTGAACATATCTCAAAAGAATTTAATCAGTTTCTCCACAGCGCCGAAGAAAAGTCCAAACAGGAAGCCATCGATTGGCTGCTTAAGGAAACCGCTAAAACACTGGACGTTAATTATACAAGCCTGTGGATTTATCAGGATCAACAATCCCGACTGGTCGAGCAATTTTCATATAACGCCAAAAAACCGCGTCGAAAACAAACCCGCATTTTAAAGCGCCACAAACATCCCGCTTTCTTTGGCACCCTCCGTGGGGAGAGAACCATCGGTTTTTCCAACGCCGAACATGATGTACGCAGTCAGGAGCTGGTGAAAGAATACGCACAAGAAAAAAAGCCATCTTCCCTTTTAGTCGCCCAAGTCGGTATTGGACGTCACACTTTTGGCACCCTGCATATCGCCACCACGCAAAAAAACATCCACTGGACAGACAGCGACCGACAGTTTGCAGGCTCCATCGCCGACCTCATCGCTTTTTATCTGGCAAATAAAAACCTTCAAGGGACACAAGAAGCGCTTTTTGAAAGCGAAAGCCGCTTCCGGGACCTTGTAGATGCAAGTTCTGACTGGTACTGGCAAACAGGGCCGGATCATCGTTTCATGTCCATCTCAGAACGATTTACCACGCTGACAGGGATCCCCAATGGATATATGATCGGCACAACCCGTCATAACTTTGACGCCCCCGAAAGCCTAACGCCCCAACAAGCGAAACATTATGACGATCTGGTCAATCGTCGCGCCTTTCGTGACTACAAATATTCTGTCACCTATAAAGGCAAGACCCTGATCGTCACCATCAATGGCAAACCCCTGTTTGATAACAGCGGCACCTTTTTAGGCTATATCGGCACCGGATCCGACATCTCTGAAAATGTCGCCAGCAAAACCCGCTTTGAAGAAATTCTTAACGCCCTGCCCAATGGGCTTGTGATGTGGGATTCCAATGACAAGCTAATGATGTGGAACAAAGCCACCCTTGACCTTTTCCCCTCCCTGAGCCGCTACACCGACAAACATCCGACCTACACACAGCTCATACAGTTCGCCCAAAAAGACAAGGTTATCGCCTTCCCCGAAGACTTTGACGACAGTGCCCTTGAAGACCTGACCCGCAACCATCGTGCCGGCGGCATCCGCGAGCTGGAACTGGCTGACGGCACCTATCTCTTAGTCCATGAACATCCGACATCAGAAGGCGGCATTGTCGGCATTTACACGGATGTCACGGCCCTTCGCAGTCGTGAGAACGAACTGATCGAGAGTAACAAAATCTCCGAAATCCTGACGCTTTCAGGCAACACGCTGATCCACGCCAGAAACGAAAGTTTCATTCTCTCGGAAATCTGCCGCATCATCGCCAGCATGAGTATGTTCAGTTCCGCATGGGTTAGCCTCTTCAACATCCCCGGCAACCTGCCGGAATATCTTGAAGTCGCCATTTGCAAAGGGCTTGATATTTCTCCGCTTGTGTTCAAACCGTCCAGCACACTCAAGCAGGTTTTCGTCAAACAAAAACATATGGTGTTTAGCGAGAATATCTTACGCCAAGCCTTCCCCGAAATGACCGACCAGTTTACCCAAAATAATATCAAAGCAGGCGCGGTTTTCCTCATTCGCATCGACACAAAGATTGCGGGGTTCCTCTGTATCACAGCGACGGCAAAAGACAGCCTCACACCAAAGCGGATCACCTTGCTGGAAGAACTTGCCAACGATATCGGCTACGGCGTCTCCAGTCTTCGCAGCGAACAAAGCCGACTTATTGCGGAAGAAGCCTTGCGCGAAAGTGAAAGTCGCTACCGTAGTCTGGTCGATATGTCACCGGATGCCATCCTTGTTCTGGATGCTAACGACCGGATCGTGTTTGCCAACCCGGAAGGCCACACATTATTCGCCTCCCAAAGTCGAACGGAAATTCTGGGGAAACGATTTGCGAATTATGTTTGTGGTGACAATTTATTGTTTGATAAATCACCGCGCCTGCAAGATGAAGACCCGACACACATTTACAGCTCCATTCAGTTGCGTCGCTTGGATGACGAAATTTTTGAAGCGGACATCACCACCCGTCCGGTTTCCTATGCCGGTCTGGAAACCCGCCTCCTGATTATCCGTGACGTCACCGAACAAAATCGCGTCAATGATCATCTGGCCCAAACATCCAAGCTCGCAACCCTTGGGGAAATGGCCGCTGGGATCACCCACGAACTCAGCCAACCGCTGAACATCATGCGCTTTGCTGCAGAAGGCAGCCTGTTGAAGATGGCACGTGGCGATATGCCCAAAGATCAAATCCAAAAACAGTTTGATCTGATCAGCATGCAAAGTGCGCGCATGGCCGATATCATTGACCATATGCGGGTCTTCAGCCGCAAGGATACAGGCAGCGTGGAGGTTTTCGACCCCGCCCTTGTGATCCGTCAGGCCGTCGATATGATTGAGGCCCAATATCTGGCGGAAGATATCCATCTTGATGTGCGCTACCCTGCCTATTATCAGATGCTCAAGGGGCGCCCGATCCAGTTGGAACAGGTCATCTTAAACCTGATCACCAACGCCCACGACGCCATCAATCAGCGCCGTGCTAAAAACGAAGACGACCCCAAAACCGTCAACCGCATTGACCTCAACATGACCTACGATCAGGCTGATAACCGGGTCAATATCGCTGTCACCGACAATGGCAGCGGCATTTCAGAAGAATCTATGGCGAAACTGTTCGACCCCTTTTTCACCACCAAAGATGTCGGTAAAGGAACCGGGCTTGGCTTGTCCGTCAGCTACGGCATTATCGCGGCTATGGGCGGCAACATTCAGGCGCGCAACATTCACAAAGGCGCGCGCTTTGACATCAACCTTCCTTGCATTGAAGACACGACCGCCGCCTTCTACGCCAGCCTGCCCCCCGTACCGGATGATGCCGACCTGGATGAAGAAGACGATCTCGAACTCGACTTCCAAAGCAACGGGTTAAGCGTGCTGGTGGTTGATGATGAAGTCTATGCCGCCGAAGCCATGATGGAATATCTGTTCAGCAATGGCTTTGATGTCAATATGGCAGGCGATGGTGAAGAAGCCCTTGAACTTTATGATGCCGAGCCTTGCGATATCGTTGTGACAGATATCCGCATGCCGCGCATGGATGGCTACACCCTGATCAAGCACTTGCACGAACGCCGACCTGATTTGCCCATCATCGTCGTCACCGGACATACCGGCATGGAAGAAGTCGGTCAAGACAACCTACAAGAATCCGCCTTCGCGATTTTAAAGAAACCGGTCAGCCTCTCCAACCTGGTCCGACAGGTGGAAAAAGCCGGAAAAATGATTGCAAAATAAGAGGATATCTTACCCCTTCGTATAATTAACATTGAGATTAAACCGAGTTTCCAATATGATCGTCAAAATCGTACAAAGCGGAAAGCAAGCATATGAAAATTCTTATTGCAGATGACCACAACCTTGTTCGAGAAGGTTTGCGCCCCTTTCTAGAAGAACTGGACCCAAATGTTGAGATCAGCGAGGCGGCTTCTTTTGATGAAGCCTATGCGGTTGCTGCAGAAGGTGATCGATGGGATCTGATCCTCATGGATTTGAAAATGCCGGGTATGGTTGCTTTTGACGGCCTTGTTAAAATGTGTGAGGCCCACAAAGAGACACCGGTTGTTATCCTGTCTGGTCACTTTAACCGCCATGACGTCTTGGAAGCTGTGGAGCGCGGTGCAGCGGGCTACGTCCCCAAAACCATTAGTGGTTCCGCCATGGTCAACGCTTTGCGTCTTGTGCTGTCTGGCGAAAAATATATCCCGTCCGCTGCGTTTCAGGACTCACCTGAATCCAATGACGACAGCCCAATCGGCCGCAGTGCCATAGCACAAACCGCGACAGATGGCCCCCTGTCACGCCTCAGCGATCGCGAAAAAGAAATCCTCGGTCACTTGATTGAAGGCAACACCAACAAAGAGATTGCCCGCAAACTCGGCCTGCAGGAAATTACGGTTAAAGTCCATTTACGTAACATCTACCGCAAAATGGAAGCCGCCAACCGTGCTCAAGCGGTGCGCATTGCGCTTCAAAGCGGCTGGCAAACCTGATCGTTATCAATTTCCCATGAAAAAAGGCGCTCTCTTTAACAGAAAGCGCCTCAGATCTCTGACAAACCCCGTCAATTTTGGCGGGGTTTGTTATTTTCTATAAGGTTGTGTTTTTTTGTTCTGTTGGACATTTCTTTAAGCAGGTTGCTCCACTGCTTCATTTTCAGGCATATGTGGGCGTTCCAGTGGGTAAATATCGCCATAAAAACCTGAGACGGGCTAAGATGAGGGCGATTTTCTTGATGTTTTGGGCGGTGGCTGCCATCAAGCATTGCTCTTTCACTTTAGTCAGGCCTCTCAGACGGGCATAGCGGTGCCCATGTAGTTGTTTGGCATCAGCAAAACTGCGTTCCACAGTTT
>NZ_JHYO01000019.1 GCF_000688235.1 Terasakiella pusilla DSM 6293
GGCCACATTGACCTCAATCTCGCGCACCAACTGACGCTCGGAGCGAATGCCAAAGAGATAACCGACCAGTAAAGCCTTAAACAACATAGTCGGATCAAGCGGAGGTCGACCATTATCGGCGCAATATAAAGGCGCCACTTTGTCGTGAATGAAACTGAAATCAATATGCGCATCAATTTTGCGCAAAAGATGGTTGGACGGAACCAGACTATCCAGACTGACCATCTCAAGTTCCGTTTGTTGAGGACCGCGTTTTTTAAGCATTCCTCATTGAATCACAAAGGCCTCGCCAAGGCGAGACCTTTGTCAGCAATCTGAGCCTGCATGAAAATGCAGGCTGTAAGTTGGCACAAGGGTCTGATGGGGGAGGGGTCAGTCACCCTCGCCGGGGTTTTCGCTGAGTTCGGCAAGTTTTCCACTTTTGCCGTTTAGATCGTCAGCATTTGGAAGTGGATCGCGCTGGCTGGTGATGTTTGGCCAGACTTCTGCATATTTTTTGTTCAATTCGATCCATTGTTCGGTATCGGGTTCGGTATCCGGTTTAATTGCTTCGGCGGGACATTCCGGTTCACAAACGCCGCAATCAATACATTCGTCAGGATTGATGACGAGGAAGTTCTCCCCCTCGTAGAAACAGTCTACAGGGCAGACTTCCACACAGTCGGTGTATTTGCATTGAATGCAGTTTTCCATAACCACATAAGTCATTTGATACTTCCTTTACATAAATCTAGGCATGGGTTGTGCATAGCACAAAAGCAAACCTGACACGGGAGGGCGGCCCATGGCAGACGCGCAGATTTATGACGTGTCTTACCGATACACTTTAAGCTGTTCGGTATCATGATAGCCCCCTGTTTTGATCTTATTTATCATTAGTATACAAATGATTTAAGATTTGACAATATTTTTTTATTCCATTTCTAAAAAACATTAAATGCCTGTTTTTATGTGATTATTCATAAAGTCAAATCATTTTTGAAATAATATTTCTTCAAAAATGCTGCTCTGCGACATAAAAAATAATATGTGTGCATTTGATTTGTGTTTGACAGTCCATTTTTTTGTTCGCATACTAATTTTACATTAGCACACAAACGAAATGAAATTCTTAAATAGGGTGCGTTCGACAAAGATGACATATGTATTACCGAAGACGCTGGCAGAAGCGTTGGAGATCTCGGCAGGACAGGAAATGACAGTGCTGGCAGGTGGGACGGATGTGTTCCCTGCGGCGACTTCTCTGGGGATGCCTGACAACATTATGGATATTTCCGCGATCAATGATTTGCGCGGTATTTCAGATACTGATGACCATTACCGGTTTGGCGCCCTGACTACATGGTCTGATATTGCAAACGCCGATTTGCCCGCCCAGTTTGATTGTCTGAAACAGGCTGCGCTGGAAGTCGGGTCCATCCAGATTCAAAATGCAGGCACCATTGCGGGCAACCTATGTAACGCCTCACCTGCGGCAGACGGTGTGCCGCCGCTTCTGGCTTTAAATGCACAAGTGGAGCTGTCCTCTCAAGACGGTGTACGTGTGTTGCCGATCCAAGAGTTTGTCTTGGGCAACCGTCGCACAGCCTTACAGCCTGGTGAATTGGTCAGCGCGGTGCTGGTCCCGAAAGACCTGTCCGCTGCACACAGTCACTTTATTAAACTGGGGTCACGCAAATACCTTGTGATCTCCATCACTATGGTTGCGGTGATTGTCGAGGTGGATGACCAAAGCAAGATTACACAGGCTCGCATTAGTGTGGGTGCCTGTTCAGAAGTTGCGATGCGCATTTATGCGTTGGAACAAGCGCTGATCGGGTGTGCAGCTTCAGAAGTCGCGACTTTAGTAAAAGCAGATTATTTTTCGTGTCTCAGTCCCATCAGTGACGTGCGTGCAAAGGCGGAATATCGCCGCAATGCAGCGGTTGAACTGGTCACACGGGCCTTGGCAAAATGTGCGGAGACACTCTAATGGAAAATCAGAAAATGGAAATTTCGTTCAACCTCAATGGGAAGTCTGTTCAGGTTGACACGGACCCATCCTATCGCCTGACCAAAGTGTTGCGCGATGTGCTGAAACTTAAAGGCACAAAAGTCGGTTGTGACGCCGGGGACTGCGGTGCTTGTTCTGTCCTGATGAACGGGGAAGTGGTGTGCGCCTGTATGGTGCCTGCGGGTCGCCTGAATGGGGCGGAGATTGTCACGGTTGAAGGCTTAAGCGAAGAAGAGGCGATGGGCAAACTGCAAGCGTCCTTCCTGCATCACGGGGCCGCGCAATGCGGGATCTGTACGCCGGGGATGCTGACCTCTGCAACCGCGCTGTTGATGAAGACACCAAACCCATCGCGTGATGAAGTGAAAGACGCGTTGGGCGGGGTGCTCTGTCGCTGTACTGGTTATCAAAAAATCGTCGATGCGGTGGTGAATGCAAACAGCCTTGACGTAAACGCAACACCAAACGAGCCAAAAGAAGACAAAGCCGTTGGGGCGCGCTTAAAACGTATCGATGGTGACCCTAAGGTACTGGGCACAGATGTGTTTGGGGATGATGGCGCACCGGAAGAGGCGTTGCGTGTGGTCGCTATCCGATCACCATACCATCGTGCGTCCTTTGAATTTGGTGATCTGGACGCGTACCAAAAAGCCAACCCTGAAATTGAATTGATCTTAAGCGCAAAAGACATTCCAGGCCGCAACTTGTTTGGTGTGATTGAACCGATGGCGGACCAGCCTGTCTTTGCAGAAACCGAAGCCCGCTTTAAAGGCGAAGCCGTGGCGGCTGTTGTGGCACCGGATGCATTTTTTGATCGCTTTAAAGTCAGTGACTTCCCGATCAGCTGGACGGAACTGAAAGCGTCCCTCATCCCGGAAGAGGCTTTGGCAGAAGGGGCTGCCCTGCTGCATGAAGATCGCGCAGGTAACACAATGGTGCGCGGGATCGTGCAGCGTGGCCCGCTGGCGGATGAATTTGCAAGTGCTGACGTGGTTGTGGAAGGCGAATTCCGCACGGGTTTCGTTGAGCATGGGTATATTGAGCCGGAAGCCGGTTTTGCCGTGCGCGTTGGGGATCGCATCGAAGTATCCGCCTGTACGCAAGCCCCTTATATGGATCGTGACTCGCTTGCCATTATTATGGATTTGGCACCGGAAGATGTGCGCATCATCCCGACCTCTGTTGGCGGTGGCTTTGGTAGTAAGCTTGACCTGTCCGTACAGCCCTTTATTGCCCTTGCCGCGTGGATGTTGAAGAAACCTGTGCGCATGACCTATTCGCGCCCTGAATCGATGATGTCCACGACCAAACGTCACCCGTCCCACATCAAAGCCAAGATTGCGGCGAAGAAAGACGGCACCCTGACGGCGATGGATTTTGATGGCGTGTTTAACACGGGCGCTTATGCATCATGGGGGCCGACGGTGGCAAACCGTGTCCCTGTCCATGCCTCCGGTCCTTACTTCTATCCGGCGTACCGCGCAAAATCCCATTCCGTGCACACCAACTGTGCACCATCCGGGGCGTTTCGTGGATTTGGGGTGCCGCAGTCCTCCATCGCGCAAGAAGGTTTGTTTGATGAATTGGCAAACAAGCTCGGTATGGATCGTCTGGACTTCCGTCTTAAAAATGCGTTGGAAAATGGGATGCCGACCGTTACCGGACAAGTGTTTGAAACCGGTGTTGGTTTTAAAGACTGTCTGGAATCGCTAAAACCCAAATGGGATGTCGCCCTTAAAGAAGCAGACGCCTTTAACGCTGCAAACGCATCTGGCAGCAAACGCCGTGGCGTTGGGGTTGCGGGCATGTGGTATGGCTGTGGCAATACCTCATTGCCTAACCCTTCAACCATGAAAGTGGGCATCAAGGCAGATGGTCGCTGTATCCTGTTCCAAGGGGCGGTGGATATCGGTCAGGGGTCCAACACAGTCATGACGCAAATCTGTGCGGATGCGGCCGGTCTGGAGTTTGCGGACTTTGAAATTATCACAGGGGATACGGACCTGACGGCGGACGCGGGTAAAACATCTGCATCACGTCAGACCTTTATCTCCGGTAAGGCGTCTTATCTGGCAGGGCTTGAGCTGCGCAACGTGATTTTGCGTCAAGTCAACGCCTCAGAAAACGCCACCATCAAACTATCAGCCACTGATAAAACGCTGATCGTCACTGATGCGGGTGGGGAACATGTGATCGACCTGTCCAGCTTGCCCCAAGATAAAGACGGCTTCGTGCTGTTTGGGGAAGGCACCTACGATCCGCCGACCTCCCCGCTGGATGAAAACGGTCAGGGTATCCCTTACGCCATGTTTGGCTACGGCGCGCATATGATGGAGCTGGAAGTGGATATAAAGCTGGGCACGGTCAAGTTGCTGCGTCTGGTTGCCGCCCATGACGTGGGCCAAGCGATTAACCCGATGCTGGTGGAAGGCCAAGTTGAAGGCGGGTCGGCCCAAGGGATCGGTCTGGCCTTGTTGGAAGAATTTATTCCGGGTCGTAACGAAAACCTGCACGATTATTTGATCCCGACTGTTGGCGACATGCCATCTGTTGAAACGATCTTGGTTGAAGCCAAAGACCCGCATGGGCCTTACGGGGCGAAAGGTATTGGGGAACAAGTCTTGATCCCGACAGCACCGGCAATTTTGAATGCGATCCACCACGCAACAGGGGCGCGGATCTATCAGGTGCCTGCAACACCGGATCGGGTGCTGGATGCGATCCAAGGCACAAAAGGAACAAACTGATGACAGAACAAGAAAAAAACAGCGTTGTGCAATGTGATGCCTGTCCGGTGCGATGCCGGATCAAGTTTGGACGGGCAGGGGCGTGCGACCGTTACGCCAACCTTGATGGGGAACTGGCCCGGGTTGATCCGTTGGTGATTGTGGAACGTGCGAAGAAAGACGGCGAGAAACTGATCCCGTTCTTGAGCAAAGAACATGAATGGAGTGGCGATATCGTCGTTGCTGACCAACACTTTGTGACCGCCGTTGGCGCAGGTACGACGTACCCTGATTACAAACCCGCCCCCTTTATCGTGTCGAGCGAAGTCAATGGCATCGATATGGTGACGGTGGTGACGGAAGGGATCTTTAGCTATTGCGGCGTGAAGATCAAAATCGACACAGACCGTCACTTGGGTCACGAACAAGCCACCGTGCGCTGCGAAGGCGAAGCGGTCGGGCATGTGACCACAGGGGAATATGGCTCTCAAATGCTGTCCCTTGGTGGGGTGGAACATTTGACAGGCGGGTCCAAAAAAGAAGGGCGCGTTACGTGCCAGTGCTTGTTAGACCTTTGTAATGGTCAGGCGGTGACTTTAAATGTGGATGACGGCGTGGAAATCGTCGTTCAGGCCGGTCAGCCGCCGATCATCAATGGTGTTAAAGAAGAACGTATGCGTGTGGGCTGTGGGTCCGCGACCATCGGTATGTTTGCCAAACAATGGCGTGACCATGTGGACGATGTGGTCGTGGTTGATGACCACATTACAGGCGTCATGAGTGAACACCAAGCTGGTAAGCTGTTGGACGTGGAACCATCCGGTATCGTGATCAAGGGCCGTCGCTCCACACCGGGTCGTTATTTTCAGGTGGCAAGCCCTGGCACAGGGTGGGGCGGGACGGACATTGATGATCCGCTGTCTATCCTTGGCGACTTTAAAGAAAAAGAAGCAAAACCCGGTCAATCCCTGCTGATGGTCAGCACAACGGGGGAACATTTTGGTTATTTTGAACTAGATGACACCCTTAAGCCCGTTGAAAAAGAATTGCCGGATGAGCTGAAAGCATCTGTGATGCGTATTCAGGAAAACTGCGAGCCTGCGATGTGTTCGGTTATGTTTATCGGGGGGGCCGGTGGTTCCTTGCGCGCAGGTGTGACAGAAAACCCGGTCAAGCTGACCAAGTCGGTTAAAGATACGCTGACCCATGTGACAAGTGGCGGTGCCGATGTGTTTATCTGGCCGGGCGGCGGCATTACCTACATGGTGGATGTGACGACCATGCCGGAAAATTCATTTGGCTATGTCCCGACACCTGCGTTGGTGGCCCCGATCGAATTTTCCATGCGTCTGGATGACTATCAGGCTTTGGGCGGTCATATGGACTCCGTTCAAAAGCTGGAAGATGTCTTGGCAGCAACAAAAATCCGTCAAGTCGGTCAAAATCAGGAAGCAAGCTGGCCGATGGCCTCCAAACACTATGAATGGGGGCCGGAAGGGTAACTAAATGTATCAGCACCATTCGGCACAACTCCCTGACGGCAAAAGGCTGCACCTTCAACAAGGCCCGATTGATCTGATCATCGCGGCTGAAGGCACGGAGACTGAGGTTCAAAAAGCTTTTGAGCAAGCGAACCTTGTCTTTGACGGTCTTTTGGCTCGACTGGTCCTGGATTTGGGGGCGCTTCGTTCCCCTTATTCCGCTGACCTGTTGGTTCATGGGGATGTGGCACAAAGAATGGTGCGTGCAGTTGCCCCGTTTGCAAGCCAGTTTGTCACGCCCATGGCAGCGGTGGCGGGTTCGGTGGCGGATCATGTCTGTCAGCACATCTGCAAGACGTGTGATTTAACCAAGCTGTATGTCAATAACGGCGGCGATATCGCTTTGTTTTTGGCAAGCGGAGAAAGCTATCGCGTCGGTTTGGTTGCAGATGTGGAACAGCCAGACTTAAACGGCACGATTGATATCACCGCTGATCAAGGCATCGGCGGGATCGCAAGCAGTGGCTGGAAAGGTCGCAGTCATTCCTTCGGGATTGCAGATACCGTGACGGTTTTGGCAGACTGTGCCGCAGAGGCCGATGTGGCGGCGACCTTGATCGCCAATGCGGTCAATTTGCCTGCGTGCGATAAAATTACGCGTCAACCCGCCCATAGCCTTGATCTGGATAGTGATCTGGGCGAGCGTCTGGTCACAGTCGATGTCAAACGCCTGAGTGCGGACGAAGTTGAAGAAGCCCTGAGCGCAGGTGAAGCGCAGGCGCAAGAATATCTGGCACAGGGGCTGATCAAAGCCTGTGCCCTTACTTTACAGGGAAGTACCCGCGTTGTCGGGACCATGTGCCTTCCCACAATTTTACAATCAACACAACTAAACCAGTTAGAAGGAGCGCAGTTGTAATGCCTGCTATCGAAGAAAGAAAACGAGTTCTTCTGAGCGAAGAAATTTACCATGAAGGTGGACCTGTCGCTGCGAAACCATTGCGCCGCGTCGCCGGGATCACGGTTATCAAAAACCCTTATGCGGGCGGATATGTTGAAGACATCACCCCGTTTATGAAGGATCTGGAAGCTCTTGGCCTGTCCTTGGCAAAAGATGTCCTGAAAGCAACGGGCGTGAGTGCTGCTGAAATTCAAGGCTATGGCAAAGGCGCAATCGTCGGTGAAGCTGGCGAGTTGGAACATGGCGCGCTGTGGCACGTTCCGGGTGGCTATGCCATGCGCGAAATGTTGCATGATTCAAAAGCGATTGTCCCGTCTACCAAAAAAGTAGGGGGCGTGGGCGCACGCCTTGATGTGCCGATCACCCACGTCAATGCCTCTTACGTACGCAGTCACTTTGATGCGATGGAAGTCGGTGTCTCTGACGGTCCGCGCGCAGACGAGTTGGCGTTTGTGCTGGTGATGACCACAGGCTCACGCATCCATGCGCGTGTCGGCGGTCTGGCAGCAGAAGATGTTGAAGGAAAGGATGGTCTGCGATGAGCAAGATGAACATCCGCAAAATCGTCACGGTGGTTGAAGAAACCCATGAGGAAATGGGGAAAGCCATTTCCCCGGCCACGCGCCGTGCAGCGGCGATTGCCGTGATTAAAAACCCGTTCGCGGGAACATATGAAGATGATTTGACGCTTCTGATGGATTTTGGTGCCGAACTTGGCGGTTTGCTGGGTGAAAAAGCGGTGAAAGCGCTGGGGATCGAACCACAGGAAGCTGAAAGTTACGGAAAAGCGGCCCTTGTCGGGGAAAATGGCGAGCTGGAACATGCAGCGGCTATTTTGCACCCGAAGCTGGGCGCGCCGCTTCGTAAAGCAGTTGAGAAAGGCGCAGCTTTGGTGCCGTCTGCCAAAAAACGTGGCGGACCGGCAACCCCGATGGATGTTCCGTTGGGTCATAAAGATGCAGCCTACGTTCGAAGCCATTTCGATGCCATGGAAGTGCGCGTGAATGACGCACCACGGGCAAACGAAATTCTGGTCGCAGTATGCGTCACAGATAGCGGTCGGCCGTTACCTCGTGTGGGTGGACTCACCCATGAAGAGGCCATCGGCGAAGACGGCTTAAGATAACTATAAAAATATTTGGGAAGATAGGGAAAGTTTTCACACAAGGAGAAGATGAATGATCACTAGAAGACAACTAATCGGCGGTGTGCTTGGCGGCGTTGTTGCTGCTATGACAATTCAGGGAGCGCAAGCTGCCGATACCATCAAAATCGGAGAAATCAACAGCTATTCTAAAATGCCTGCATTTACGGTTCCGTACCGTAACGGTTGGCAACTGGCACTGGAAGAAATCAACGCAGCAGGCGGCATTAACGGCAAGCTGGTTGAAGTGATTTCCAAAGATGATGCCGGTAAACCGGGCGAAGCGGTAACTGCCGCTAACGAACTGGTATCTAAAGATAACGTGCATATGCTGATGGGGACTTTCTTCTCCCATATCGGTTTGGCGGTATCTGACTTTGCCTTGCAAAAAGAAGTGGTGTTCGTTGCAGCAGAGCCTTTGACAGATGCGATGACATGGTCCAAGGGCCACGATTACGTGTTCCGTGTCCGTCCGAACGTCACAATCCAAGCAAGTATCCTTGCGAACGAAGCAGCCAAACTTCCGGCAAAACGCTGGGCGACGATTGCACCGAACTATGAGTACGGTAAATCTTCCGTCGAAGCCTTTAAAGCGATCCTGTCAGAAAAACGCCCGGACATCGAGTGGGTGGACGAGCAATGGCCGACACTGTTTAAAATGGATGCAGGTTCAACAGTACAAGCACTGCTGCGCTCTGAACCAGAAGCGATCTTTAACGTGACGTTCGGGTCTGACCTGACAAAATTTGTCCGCGAAGGCACAACACGTAAATTGTTTGACGGTCGTGAGGTTGTTTCCATGCTGACGGGTGAGCCGGAATATCTGGACGCGCTTCGTGATGAAGCACCTGAAGGTTGGTTGGTGACGGGTTATCCTTGGTATTCCATCGATACACCGGAACACAACGCATTCCGTTCTGCGTATGAAGCAAAGTTTGACGACTACCCACGTCTGGGTTCTATCGTTGGCTATGCGACAATGAAAGCAACAGCTGCAATTATCGCAAACTCTAAATCTTTGAAATCTGAAGATTTGATTGCTGGCGGTAAAGGTGTTGAGTTTGACACGCCGATGGGCAAAGCGTCCTTCCGTGCGGTTGATCATCAGGCAACATTGGGTGCCTATGTCGGTCGTACAGCCTTGAAAGACGACAAGGGCATTATGGTTGACTGGAAATATGAAGACGGTGCCAACCACCTGCCTGACGAAGCGACAACTAAAGAATTGCGCGGAATGTAACATGAAATCCGGCGCGCGTGAGGGGAGTCCACCTCGTGTGCGCCGTTTTTTATAATAAAAAGAGGATAAGCCAGTGGATTTTATTTTTATCCAGTTTCTTAACGGCCTTTCCAGTGCTTCGTCGTTATTTCTGGTGGCATCAGGGTTATCAATTATCTTTGGTGTGACACGGATTACCAACTTTGCACATGGTGCGTTTTATATGATGGGCGCATATGTCGCCTATACATTGACTGAGTCCTGGATGGGCGCTCTGGGGTTCTGGGGTGGATTGATTGCTGCTGCGGTTGCGGTGGCTATTTTGGGGGCACTGATCGAGATCGTTCTGTTGCGCCGTATTTACAATTCTCCCGAACTGTTTCAATTGCTGGCAACCTTCGGGGTGACGCTGGTTATTCAGGATCTTGTGATCCAGATTTGGGGTGTGGATGATCTGCTGGGTCGTCGTGCACCGGGTATGAAAGGGGCAGTTGAGATCTTTGGTCAGGCTTTCCCGACATACGAATTGATGTTAATTGTTTTAGGTCCGCTCTGTCTGGGGGCGCTGTGGCTGCTGTTTAACAAAACGCGCTGGGGTGTCTTGGTCCGTGCGGCCACTCAAGACCGCATGATGGTTTCTGCGTTGGGTGTAAATCAGGCGTGGTTGTTTACCGGCGTCTTTACGCTGGGTGTGTTCTTGGCAGCACTGGGCGGCGCGGTTCAAATCCCGCGTGATGCCGTTCACAATGCGATGGACTTGCAAATCATCGTGGAAGCTTTCGTGGTTGTTGTTATCGGTGGGTTCGGCAACGTTTTGGGTGCCTTCCTTGCCTCCTTCATTATTGCGGAACTGAACGCGTTTGGGATCTTGCTCTTCCCGAAAATCTCCATGATCTTGATGTTCTTGGTGATGGCGGTAGTTTTGGTGATCCGTCCATATGGTCTGCTGGGTAAGGCAGAAGCACATCCGCGTACCGCTTTGGGCAGCGTGATCCGTCCGTGGGCACCGTTGAGCAAACTGGGTAAGAACTGGGTCTTGGCGCTGGGGCTCGCTTTGGTCTTCCTGCCGATGTTTGCCGGTGACTTCCTGCTGAACGTGTCGACCGAAATTCTGATCTTTGCCTTGTTCGCTGCCAGCCTGCACTTGATGATGGGCGTTGGCGGCATGGTCTCCTTTGGTCATGCAGCTTATTTTGGTTTGGGTGCGTATGGCACAGCTTTGCTGGTTAAATTCCTTGGGCTATCCATGGGGGCGACAATGGTGTTAGCGCCCTTCTTGGCGGTCGCTGGCGCGATCATTTTCGGGTGGTTCTGTGTACGACTGTCGGGTGTGTATCTGGCGATGTTGACGCTGGCCTTTGCGCAAATTTCATGGTCTGTGATCTTCCAGTGGGATGATGTGACAGGCGGTGACAACGGCTTGTTGGGAATTTGGCCTGATGCGTGGGCGGCTGATCAAACCAGCTTCTATTACGTGACGTTGGCGATCGTCGGGATCAGTGTTTATGCGATCCGTCGTATTGTCTTCTCGCCCTTTGGCTATACGCTGCGTGGCTGTCGTGACTCGTTGTTGCGTGCGGATGCGATCGGGATTGACCGCCTGCGTATCCAGTGGTTCGGTTTTGTCTTGGCCGGTAGTTTTGCTGGTGTCGGTGGGGTGCTGTTTGCCTACCTTAAAGGCAGTGTCTTCCCGGATTATATCTCCATTCCGCTGTCAGTTGACGGTCTGGTGATGGTGTTGCTGGGCGGTATCCAAACTGTTGCAGGGCCGATTGTCGGGGCTGGTGTGTTTAAAGCACTGTCCACCTTTATCATCAGCCATACAGAGTTCTGGAAGATTATCCTTGGATCCTTCATCATTGTTCTGGTTGTGGCCTTCCCGCAGGGGATCGTTGGCTTCTTCCTTGAGCATTTCTCCAAGAAAAAAGACAGCATTGAGGAGGGCAAATCATGAGTTCGCTCGTCGTAAAAGGGCTTTCTAAATCCTTTGGCGGTGTGAAAGCCGTCACCAATGTGGGCTTTGAAGTTCGTAAAGGCGAACTTCTTGCCCTGATCGGTCCCAACGGGGCGGGCAAAAGCACCTGCTTTAACATGCTGAACGGTCAGTTGAAGGCAGATGGCGGCAGCATCAAGCTGTTTGGTGAGGAAATTATCGGTCTGGAACCGCGTCAGGTCTGGCGCAAAGGGGTCGGCCGTACCTTCCAGATTGCCGCGACCTTTACCTCCATGACGGTGATTGAAAACGTCCAGATGGCCTTGATCTCTCACCACAAGCGTTTGCTGTCCATGTTGCCGTTCGCAGGCTCTCTTTATAAAGAGGAAGCGTATGAGCTGCTGGAACTGGTGTCCATGCAGGATCAGGCAGAACGTCCGTGCGGGATGTTGGCTTATGGGGATGTAAAGCGCCTTGAGCTTGCCATCGCCCTTGCCAATGATCCGCAAATCTTGCTGATGGATGAACCCGCAGCGGGCATGGCCCCGAACGAGCGGATCGCCTTGATGCAACTGACAGCGGATATCGTGAAGGAAAAAGACATCAGCGTCCTGTTCACCGAACATGACATGGATGTGGTCTTTAGTCATGCCGATCGGGTGATGGTGTTGAACCGGGGGGAGTTGATCGCCTTGGGTCTGCCGTCTGAAATCCGCGAGAATGAAGAAGTCCAGTCCATCTATTTGGGGACTGGTGCGGTCTATGATGAAGAACTTGTAGGGAACGCATAATATGAAGTCAAAATTAGATGTCCATAGCCTGAACAGCTACTATGGCGGTGCGCATATCCTGACAGATGTTCATCTAAAAGCGCATGAAAGTGAAGTTGTCGCTTTATTGGGCCGAAATGGTGCTGGTAAATCAACGACCTTTGCAAGTCTGGTCGGTCTGGTCGAAAAATGCAGTGGATCCGTCATCTTTAATGATGAGGAAATCTGCGGCAAACCAACCCACGAGATTGTTCGTTTGGGTTTGGGCTACGTGCCCGAAGATCGCCGGATTTTCACCGACCTGACGGTTGAGGAAAATTTGTTGGTTGGCAAACAACCCGCGCGCGATGGCGTGCGGGAATGGACAACAGAAATGTTGTTTGAATTTTTCCCCAACCTTGCGGAAATGCGCAACCGGCCCGGCGGTCAAATGTCGGGCGGGGAGCAGCAGATGTTGACGATTGCCCGCACCTTGATGGGCAATCCGTCCCTTGTGTTGCTGGATGAACCCTCGGAAGGTCTTTCACCTAAAATTGTTGAAGAAATGGCAAGTGCTATTTTAGAGATGAAAAAATATGGATTGAGCGTTATTATCTCCGAACAGAATTTGCATTTTGCAAAATTGATTTCGGATCGCGCCTATATCATTGAAAAAGGGGTGATCCGATACGAGGGGACGATGACTGAACTCGCTCAAAATGACGAGGTTAAAAACGCGTATCTAGCAGTGTAATAACACTGCTAGATACGCCTATACCTTGATTTATAGGGAGTGAAGGATTACGATATCGTTTGTACTTTAACAAGTTTGGGGGCGTGGGAATTTGAAAGAGAGAGAAATCATCGAAAATTATAAACTGGAAGACCAGGTGGGGTTTCTCCTACGCCGGGTTATGCAGCGTCATAACAATATTTTTTCCGAACGGATCAAAAGCAAGTTAACGACGACGCAATACGCCGCTTTGGTCAAACTTTATGAAATCGGTGAATGTTCTCAAAACCAGTTGGGGCGGCATACCGCAATGGATGCCGCCACCATCAAAGGTGTTGTTGAACGTTTGAGTAAAAAAGGTCTGGTGCAGACGTCTGTTGATCAGACGGACTCTCGTCGTTTGCTTGTCTCGCTGAGCGAGAAAGGGCGCGAGATGACGCAAGAATTGATCCCGTTGGGGAAAGAGATCACAGATGAAATACTGCGACCGATTACACAAGCCAACCGCAATAAGTTGATCGATCTGCTGCAAAAGCTAAAATAATCATCTTATGTCCGGTAGGGCAAAGTAAAAGGACCGTCCCTTTATCGGGTACGGTCCTTTTTGTTTTGGTTGGCTTAGAAGTGAGCTGATCTGACCTCATTCACCGCTTGGGCACTGTGGCGGGCGGTTTTATGGGACGGGGCCAAAGCTTCGTTGTAGAAGAAGTCCGGCAGTTGGTCATCTTCGGTGACGAAACCCGCTTGCAGGTTAAATTCATGCTCCATCTTCAGAGTCTCAAGCCCTGTTTCCAGTACGAACGAGGGGTCTAGCTCACAGCCGTAGGCTGCGTTGATGGCTTCCACAATCAATTCGGAATTGGCTTCGGTGACCGAGCGTCCAAAGACACAAAGACCGAGTGAATCTGCTGCGGCACTATTTTTCTGTGCGCCCATGCTGAGTTCGGTCACTTCTTCAGTGGTTTTATCATCGCACACAATAGAGTGCATATTGCCTGCCGTATGATCAGCCCCTTGGGCAGTTAGCATCATGGTCACGCCTGTTACTTCAATGACGCGGGGATCATAGGCACTGAGGGCTTGCTTTTTGATCACCGGTATACGTTTGACGCCAAAATGTTTGCCGACACGTTCTGTTCCTTGGGCGTAGAGGCGACCTTTTTCGCTGCCTTTATGCATTTCCGTCAGGACGTCTTTGATAAAGCCTTCATCGCCAAAGTCACCGACGCCCGCTTCCATCAACACACCGATCATGGCGCCGACTTCGATACTGTCCACACCCAGATCGTTGGCGATATGATTGACGCGCGCGATCTGGTCGGGGTGGGTCAGACCACAGTTGGTGCCCATCAAGCCGATGGTCTCATATTCAAGGGGGGAGCAAATTTCTTCGCCTTGCTCATCCACATAGACGTTGCTGCATTTAATCATACAGCCCGGCATGCAGGCATGTGTCGTTTCCCCGCCGCGTCCCGCGTTCAGTTCTGCAATAAATTGACCGCCGACTTGTAGGGGACCGTCTTTCGGGTCTTGAATTTGACCGGAACTGAAGTTGCGCACCGGCATGCCGCCGATGGTGTTGGTGTAATCCCCGACCATGGCTGTACCGAGTTTGCCGAAGTTTTCAATAACCGGTTGTTCACGCAGCAGCTTGCCATATTGTTTGATGGAGCCCATGAACTTTTTGCGATCAGTGAATGGCGGCATTTTGTGACGGTCAACCACGATGGCTTTGACTTTTTTCGCTCCCATAACTGCCCCCACACCGCCGCGGGCCGCAAGGCGCACCGGGCGTTGTTCAGGATCGGTAAAGGCAATGCCGGAGGTGAGACCGAGGTATTCCCCCACCGGACCACACAGGGCAAGGCTGATTTTATCGCCATATTTTTCATGGAGCAGGCGGGAAGCTTCAAAGTTCCCTAGGCCCATGTAAGGCTCGGCAGACTCGAAAGTGATTTCGTGTTCTTTGGTGATGCGAATGACCACCCACTCGTCAGACGCTCCATAAAGGGTCAGGCCGGACAGTTCCAGTTGGCCAAGGGCAAAACCGAAGGTGCCGCCGGTGTTGGCTTCTTTAATGCCGCCGGTCAGCGGACTTTTACAGCCGACACTGAGGCGGTTACCGTTGGAGAAGTTGGACCCGGCAAAAGGCCCCGCTGAGAAAATCAGCGGATTGTCGGGGGAGAGGGGATCAACAGTTGCGACATCGTTTTCCAACAATGTCTTTGCAATAAAATGACGTCCAGCACGCGCTAGCGCTTCGCCGCTGAGGGTCTGTGTTTCGATTGATCTGTCGTTGAGATCAATGTGAAAATATTTACGCATGGGGGCAAGCCTCCGGTTGAATGGTGTCTTTTCATCTATTGTTTTTTTGCAAGTATACTAATTTATTTAGTGTATGTATGCAAACAAATTGATTGGTATGGGTATTTATATAAAAACTGTTTTAAATCAATTTATTATGATTTACTAAGTAAATGTGAGGCTGGTTGTTTTTTATAAAAATTATTGAAATGGTTAAAATTAATTGACGGTATACAAATAATTTAGCACACTCATTTTAAAGGTGGCTTCTCGATCTGTTTGGGGGGCTTGTACCCATGGAATAGAAACAGGCAGTGAGGTCTTCAACATGAGTGGCGTTAAAAATTCTTTGGTGATTAAAAATATCGGTTTGATTTTAAGTGGTGATCTGGAAAATCCGGTTCTCAGCGCCGATACAATTTTGGTTGAAGACGGGCTGATTAAGCAGATCGGTTATGAAAAAGACGTGGATGTGGACAGTGCGAAAGTGGTTGTCGATGCCATGGGCACGACCGTAACCCCGGGCCTGATCGACAGTCACGTGCACCCTGTTGCAGGTGATTGGACGCCGCGCCAAAACCAAATGAGCTGGATTGATAGTTCCTTAAACGGCGGGGTCACGACCATGATTTCTGCCGGGGAAGTACACATGCCGGGCCGCCCGAAAGATATTGTTGGGCTAAAAGCCATGGCGATTGCGTCGCAACGGGCTTTTGAAAACTTCCGTCCCAGCGGCGTAAAGGTGATCGCAGGCGCGCCTGTCATCGAACAGGGTATGGAAGAAAACGATTTTAAAGAACTGGCGGAAGCAGGCGTTAAGCTGTTGGGCGAAGTTGGTCTGGGCAGCGTCAAGGCGGGCTATGAAGCCAAAGAGATGGTCGCCTGGGCGCGTAAATACGGTATCCAAAGTACGATCCATACGGGCGGGCCGTCCATTCCCGGTTCTGGCCTGATTGATAAAGATGTGGTGCTGGAAGCGGATGCGGACATTATCGGGCATATCAATGGCGGGCACACAGCCTTGCCGGATGATCAGATTACCTGCCTGTGTGAAAGCTGCGGACGCGGGATCGAGATTGTCCATAACGGCAACGAACGATCCGGCTTGTTGGCCCTGCGCACAGCACGCGAATTAAACCAGCTGGAACGTGTGATCCTGGGTACCGATGGTCCGGCAGGGTCTGGTGTGCAGCCCTTGGGGATTTTGCGCATGGTGTCCATGTTGTCGTCCCTTGGCGATGTCCCGGCGGAACAGGCGATCTGTCTTGCAACAGGTAACACGGCAAAAATGCGCGATCTGGAATGTGGGCTTATTCAGGTCGGCAAGTCTGCTGATTTTGTGATTATGGATAAAGCACAACATACTGCGGGCAAAACCATCCTTGAAAGTATCGAACTGGGTGATTTGCCGGGGATCGGCATGACGATTATTGACGGGATTGTGCGCACAGAACGTAGCCGCAATACACCGCCAGCAACCTCCTTGCCACAAATCGTTAGATCGGCGTAAGGTACGTTTATGGCAAACCACCTCTCACAGGCCTTAAATCATTGGTTTGAAAATAAAGATCATACCCAATGGGTGCTGGGCACCATCTATAAAACAGAAAAATCCGCCTATCGCAAGGCGGGGGCTATGATGTTGATAGATGGGTTTGGTCAGCAATATGGCCTGTTGAGCGGCGGCTGTCTGGAAGCCGATATCAAGCTGAATGCCAAACGGGTGATGCAGACAGGTAAATCTCTGCTGCTGACCTATGATTCACAGGACGAGGATGATTTGGCGTTTCAAATCGGCATCGGCTGCGGCGGTGTGGTCCATATTATCCTGCAGCCGATCACCGCTGAAAATGATCTGGGACTGTCCGACCTGCGCGAGGCGCTGAATAATCGTCGCGGCGGGGTGTATCGTCAGTTGATCGCGGACAAACAAGCACCCGAAGCGACGTTTGACTTTAACGGTCCCTTGCAAAATTTTGATATCGCACAACGCTCAACGCTAGAGTCCCGAGAGGGGGCGGAGTGGCTGGTCACGCAGATCAGACCTGATCCGCATCTGTTGATCGTGGGCGGTGGCCCCGATGCCATGCCGGTTGTGGAAATGGCAAAGCGGATGGGGTGGTATGTCAGCCTTGTGGATCCGCGCGCCGCAAATGCCCGAAAAGAATTTTTCGCAAGCGCAGACGTGATTGGGCGGGAAATGGGCGCTGAGTTGACCCAATATGCCCATGAGAGTAGCATCGATGCGGTTGTCCTCATGGCCCATAGTGTCAGTCTGGATGCACAGGCCTTGAAAGATTTGCATAAGGTGGAAAGCCTGAAATATCTCGCCCTCTTAGGGCCGCGCCATCGCCATGATACGGTGTTGGACGAAGCGGGGATAAACTGGCAGGATGCGATTGTGCCGATTTCCGGTCCGGCGGGGCTGGATATCGGTGGGGATTTGCCAGAAGCGATTGCTTTGTCTATTCTGTCGGAATGTCATGCCGCCTTGCATGGCCGTACCGCAACCTCTTTATCGAAGACTTTATGAAAATTGCCTATCTGATATTAGCTGCTGGTCAAGCCTCGCGTTTTGGGTCCTCCAAGCAATTGGCGCGCTTGCCTTCTGGTCAGACGATTATTGAGCAGGCGATCACACGGTTGCCCGAAAGGGTTCGCGAAGATACGTATGTTGTTGTCGGGGCTTATCGCGATCAAATAATCCCATTGTTGCGGGGTGTAACGGTCATGGTTCATGAAAACTGGGCAGCAGGGCTGGGGAGTTCCCTTTCCCACGGTGTTGCGCAAGTGGTGGATCAGGGGGCGTATGATGCCATTTTAATCGGGTTGGCAGATCAGGTCGCCGTGACGATGGCAGACCTTGAACGGGTGTTGGACGGCGCCAGCAAGGGATGCGTCGTGTGCGCCCGGTATGCGGGGCAGCGCGGTGTTCCTGCCCTTTTTCCAAAAGAGAAGTTTGCCGAGTTGATCGCTTTGTCGGGGGATAGTGGGGCGAAAAAGTTGTTGAACAGCAGGGCTGGCGATGTGATGGAAATTGATCTTCCCAATGCGCAATATGATATTGATACCGTGCGTGACCTTGAGGTATTTGCGCAAGGCCAGCGGGATTAAAACGCGTTCTCTAAAAGCGGGATGTTTGTGGAAAATGCTCCCAAGAGAAAAATAATTTTTGTCGTACATAAGCCTTATCGCGCCTCAAGATTACCGGGGGGCGGGCTGAAAAACGAGGGACGCTGGAAAACTTTTTTCTGCGCTTCGTTACCTACTCCATAGAAGCAATTACAATTATGGAGTGCCTTATGTCGCAACGCAATATCGATACCGTCATCTCTGAATTGGGCCGTTCAATCGGCTTGGCGGAGCTACGCCTGGATGATCGCAATTACTGCTACCTGTCATTTGACAGTCTAGGGGTGAACATGGAACTCGATAGCGGCGAAAAGGAAATGACCTTCTATTCAGCGCTACAGCAAGTTTCTCAAGCGCCGTCAGTTGAAACCATGACCATGCTGTTGAATGCCAATTTCTTGGGCCAGCATACAGGCGGCAAGACGCTGGGGTATAGCGTTGATGATAAAATCATCGCCCTGTCTCAAACCTTTAATATTGAACGCATCAACGGCACAGAATTTGAAACGCTGCTGTCTTCTTTCGTAGATGCGGCGATTTACTGGCGTGATGTGGTGGAAAAGTCAGGCAACGACAATGCGGCCGTCAGCGAGATGGAGCCGGGTTTTCAAGGGATCCGTGGATAGGGGAGTGTGACAGATGGCAATTTCATTAAACGACTTTAAAAATATTGCGGCGAACAATCCGCAAGCTGATGTGAAAATGCAGGGCAATGACGGTCTGTCTACCCGTGGAACATCATTCTTTGGCAAGGTTGCCAACTGGTTTCAGGCGACCTTTGCACCGGGGTCGGTCCGTCAGGAAAACGGCACAGTGATGCAGTCCTTCTGCAATGCGATTAAAGACCGTTATCCCGGCAAGTTGGGCGATTACGCCGCCAGTATCGTGCGCAATAGCCATGAAGGTGGGCAACCGTTGAAATCTCGCGAAATTTCACAAGTTTTGACATCGCTGGATGAACAGGTGAAAGAAATTCGTCAGGACAATCAGGACTTGGTTGCAAAATTCAGTAAGCCTGGAAATCCCGAATTTAACGCGATTTTCAGTCGTATTGCAACGGATTTGGGCTTGCCGACAGATCAGAGCAAATATGATCTGAGCCGTATTCAGGGTAAGGTTTCGGGCGCGACAATCCGTGATGTGGCTTCAAGCGAAAGCCGCCAGACGGAAAATGAAGTTAAAACTGCGGCTGAAACTGAAATTACAAAGCTGCTTCAATCACGTGTCGCTATGCTTGCTCATGTCGACACAATGGATATCAGTCAGGAGATGGCTACCAAGCTCGCTGAAATCGTACTGGAAAATACATCTGTCAAGACAACGGCGCATCTTGATGTGCTTGTAGCGGCGGCGACGACTGCAGGTGAGTTGATCAATTCGCTTAAGGATATGTCGGCGGGTGGGACCTCATTGCCGCTAATGCATGCTTTCACAAATACGCATTTTGATAATCTGGGCAGTATTCCGGGGGCTGATGACTGGGGTGCTGATCAGAATGTTGAATTCCGCGCCAATGTCTTTGACCTTGCTATGGTCGCACAAGGCTTGAACGAAGAGGAAGCAACCGCGGCTTATGAAGCGATCACGCCGAATTTGCAGCCTTTGATCAAACTCGCGGGCGCCGGCATGATGGGGGATCTTCATTTTGTCGAAAGCGATGAGGCTATGGCCCGCTTTGGCCGTCAGGAAGAGCAAGTCTACCTTTATGATATGCAAAGCACGGCTATGATGATGATGCATGTTTTATCCAAAGCGGCAGGGATTGATGAAGGTCGTTTCGGCAATGATATCGATCAGGAATATTATGGGCATTTGGGTGAAGTCCCGACTGAAATGATCCGCGATATGCGCGCTGTTGGCATGAATATTCGCGAGGAGAAAGCATTTAGTATCAACGTAAAGGATGACCTGACGTCTACTTACAATTCGGCTGATTTCTGGCCGATGGCTGAAGGTGATTTCAATGATAATGACATCAATAAACAGTTCACTGCCGATGTCGGGCGCGGTACTTTTATTTTGAACGGTCAAAATCTCTCGAATTTGGATAACCCACAAGCTGGTCTGTTGGATGGTTTGCGTAACGAAAATGGCTGGTTGGACGTCTTTGATGTACGTTTGTTAAGTTCTGTTGCCAACCAGACAGCTTTTGCACCGATCATGGAAGCACTTTACGATGATCTTCAGGCGGTTACAGGCAGCAGCGCAGTTGGCAAGCGCGTAATCTTTGATGTGACGCGCAATGAGGAAGGCGGCTTTGACGTCAAGTTCTTACAGCGGGAGCACTTGAACATGTTGATGTCTACTGTGCCGGGGAAACCGTCCAGTCAGGAACTCGACCCTGAAAAATCCTTTTTGCAGGTGGAAATGAATTTGCGGATTTCACGCGATGACGTGACCGATTTGCCGAAGGTCGTGATCTTGGATGATGAGCCTTCGTTCATTATGCAAACGGTTGAAGCCCAACCCTAAAAAGATAGAAAATGTGCTGCACTTTGTATGATTTGATGAAGTGCAGCATGGGCTTTTTAGTTTTTTTTGGTGATTAGGAAAAAGTCTGAAAACTTTTTAGTTGAGGATGTTACCTACCAAGATAAGGCGCTTTTGCGTCCGTACGCCTGTGCAATCACCGGATTGCGCAGTTTCTTTGGATTTTACTGCCCATAGGTGTTGAAACGCGATCATGTTTGGCCTGAAGATTATAGAAAAAAAGATAATGGCCGCAGTTGTCATGTTGGTGGTTTCGGTGTTGGTCATTGCGGTGGCCGTGCACGATAGCCACCGTAAAATTCAGGTGTCTCAGCTGATTTCACGCGGGGACCTGATTGCGGAGACGACGGCAGAGACCATCGAATATCTCCTGTCTGTTGGCGCCCCCTTGCACCTGTCCCACGATGCCCGCCGTATGGTCGATGTGGTTAACCGGGATCGTGCAGCAACCCGCAGTATCAGTATTTATGATGTTAATGGAAACGGGTTGTACAGCAGCGACTTTGCATTGATCGGTGAAAAAGGCGAACCGCGGATACAGCAGTTGCTAAAGGGGGAGACGCCAACGCAAGGTCAGCACCTTGATGTCTTGCGCGCCATCCATTCACCCTATGGGGAAATTGTCGGGGTGCTTGTCGTCAAAATGGATGAAGGCTATCTGACCAAAGTATCTGACTATACCACGCTTTTGTTTTGGTTGACCGGGATCGGGGTCGTTGTGTTTGGAGGGGGGCTGGCAACGGGACTTTTGTATCTGTTGACCGCGCGAGAGCGAAAGATCGTCCAAGAGACGGTCAGTTTGTTGGAGCAGGAGATGGATGATAAAGCCAAGCTGACACCATCACACCATGACCCATTCTTTAAGTTTAGCCAAAAGGTCTTTACGGACTTTGAGAACGCTCAACAAAAAATAAACGAACTGGATAAACTGGCGTGACACGTAAATCCCTTTCTCTCCTTCACCTCAAATTATTCTGCGCGCTTGTTCTGGCATTGTTTGTGCCTTTGGCGATCATTGGCAGTATGACCCTTGAAAATATGAAGAACACGCTGTCACAAGGGTTCTTGGAAAAAGCGCATATCCTGGAAAGCCGCATTTCGGAAGATTTGGAGCTGGCGGCTTCTGTGGGCATCCCGTTGGATAAACCAGCGGTGCAGCGGGATCTGGAAGAGTATTTCAATCACTTGCTCATGTCTCACGACGAGGTTGAGTTTGTCATCTTAAAAGGAATTGCAGAGCCTTTTCGCATCCACGCCGGCAGCACCCTGCAGGATGAAGTCGCTCATGTGGATTTTGGGGCGATGAAGGAGGATATGGTCAAAAATGTGGATGACTTTTTGATTATGTCGCGCACGTTGTCACACGACGGTGTGGATTTTGCCCGTCTGTTTTTGGGGGTGGAACTGTCCTATCCGCAAGAGGTGCTGATTGATGCGGGCAGCGGCGTTTTGTTTGCGGTGTTGGCGGTTGTTGTTTTGTTGTGGCATGTGGCAGCCATGGTTGCGGAACGATTGTATTTCGAGCCAAAATGGTTATTGGCCCGTCAAAAAGAAGATATGGTCGCCCAAAAGCCGAACTTTATTGTGGATGGTCCGTCCGGCGGTGAGTTTGGCTATGCGGTGCGATTGCAAAACTCCCTTTTTAAGAAAATGCGGGAGAGTTACCGCGAGATCGTACAGGACTTTGTCGAGGTGCGCGAAGCTGTTTTCGATCCCGATGTCGCCATAACCTTGGAGCAGGAACGTGCCAAATTTGTTGAGACTTTCGGCTTTTTGGAAAAGATGGGGCAAACCTCTGCAAAGGATCGCCGTCCGTCTACAGAACGTTACGTGTTGATGTGTCTGGGCGGGCTGGTCGGCAGCTTGATCGTACTCGTTTTTGCCGGTGGCGCAGAGCAACAGATGATAGCCAGTGGTTTTTCATGTGTGGTGTTGTTGGCCTATCTGCGCTCGTTTGAGGCAAAAAAGCAGCGCATGATCGCGACTAAAGGGACGCTTTGGTCTTTATGTGTCTTTGCAAGTGGTCTGGTGATCGCTTTATTGCTGGCCCAGTTTGCGGTGATTGAGGTCGTCTATGCCTTTGGCGCAATTGCTCTTGTTGGTTTGGTAGGCCATGTACTGCTGGCCCGTTTTGGAGGGAAGATCTAATGAATCTCCAGAACCGGATTATTATTATTGTTGCCTTGTCCTGCTTCATGATGCTGGGCGGTCTGTTTATCTATCTTGATAGCAGTCAGGACAGAGTGAATAAGCTGAATGAACAGATCATCCTTGATCTCCAGAAAAAAGTGCTGACTAAGACGGTGCATGATCGCCTTGATCAACATGTCAAATTTTTCGACGAACTGGAAACAAGCGATGGCGTGCCTTTGGAAAAGGATCAAGCGGCGTTTGAAATTTTAAATACCGAACTTGAAGTCCAGTTCAGTTCCACCGATGCGGTTGGGCCGCATTTGTCGCCTTTGCTACCTGATTGGGTGATCAAGCAGGTGTTGCAGGACGGTAATCCGTTTCACACCATTGGACGGGACCGTAAGGGCGCAGTGGCTGCCATTGGCCTTTATGCGCTAGAGGCGATCAATGAGTCTGAAAAGGAATTATTGAACGTTATTATCCCGATCTCAAATCTGGAACTGTTTTTGGAAACAGAAATGGAAGCGCAGATGATCCTGCTGGATAAGCAGGGCAACCGGGTCACGGGACGCGGTGATATTGCGGCGGTTTTGTCGGAAGCGATCAAGACAACGCCGACAGACAATTTTCGCAGCCCGGTCACGGGAAGCCATCGTCATTTTGATAGCTCTACGTTTACTTTGCGTGACTTGGGTGGGGGCGTCTTGGGGTATTTTTCTCTTCTGTTTGACGATACTGTCGAAGCGAAGAAAGGGGCTTTGGTCCATAACACGGCCTTGATGGGAATTATTGTTTTTATCGGCGTGTTGCTGTTGGGGCTTCGTAGTTATATCCGTCAGAATTTTGCTCGGCTTTATAATCTGATCAATATCCTGGATCGCCTGACCAAAGGTGAAAAAGTCTATTATGATATTCAGGCGCGTAAGGATGAAATCGGCGATCTTAGTAAGGCCGTCGATGATTTTAGAAAGAAAAACCGCGAGATCGTTCATCAACAAAAACGGCAGGAACGGTTTGGTGGTCGCCAGCAACGTTTTATCCGCCAACAGATGGAAAAGCTGGCAAACCGTCTCGGTAGTCCGTTCTCTGAAACCTTGATGGAAGAGCTGTCAGCGATTGAAACCGGTGCGCGCAAGAATAAGAAAAAGGGTGAACTGGGGATGCTGGCGGAAGGGTTTGAACATATGGCGACCCGTGTAGCCAACCAGTATGACGAAGTGAACAAGCTGGTTGCGGAGCTGCGTGAAGCCCTGATGCATAAAACCAAACTGGTTGCGCTAGAACAGGAATTGGATATCGCCCGGCAAATTCAGACGTCGGTGCTGCCCAGTGACCTTGTGGTCGACGGCGTGGTTGAATTACATGGCACCATGAAGGCGGCAAAAGAAGTCGGCGGTGATTTTTACGACTTTTTTGAAATCGATGAGGACCGCATCGGGGTTGTGGTTGCTGATGTATCGGGCAAAGGTGTGCCAGCGGCTTTCTTCATGCTGATTTCACGTACGCTTTTGAAATCAACTGCCATGTTCGGCTTGTCCCCTTCTCAGGTCCTGCATCGTTTGAATGATCTGTTGAGTGCGGAAAATGAACAGATGCTGTTCGTCACCATGATGTATGGCGAGATCAATGTGAAAACCGGTGAATTTAGATATGCCAATGCGGGCCACAATCCGGCCTACCTGTTGCGCAAAGGAGAGAGCCAGCCTGTAGAAATGCCGGATGGGATGGCACTTGCGGTGATGGAAGGGATGGACTTTGAAGAAGCCAGCCTGTCTTTGGGGCCGGATGACATGCTTGTCCTTTATACGGATGGTGTGACAGAGGCCTTTAATAATAAAGAAGAATTGTTTGGCGAAGACCGTTTGAAAAAAGCGCTAGACGGTTTCGTGGACAAAAATATTGCTGATTTACCAACAGGCCTTAGAAAATGCGTGGATGATTTTGCAGGTGAAGTACCGCAGGCAGATGACATCACAATCGTTGGCCTACGGTATCTGGGGCAGGGACAGCAGGGATCGTAAATGAGGGTGAAATGCAGCTTTATTTAAAGTTTTTGGTGATGACGATCACGGTGTTGACGCTGATGCTCACCCTGTTTGTCTTTATGAGTTACATGAAATATCAAAACATCTTGTCCGGTGTGGTGTCGTCACGCTTGATGGTTGTTGCCGGTTCCATTGAAAATGTGGTGGAGCATGCGACGTCCCTTGGCTTGAAATTTCAAGAGATTAACCAGCTGGAAAGCATGTTGGAAACCAGCAGCAAACTGGACGACGGTATTGAGGAAATTGCGGTTATCAACACAAATGGTCGTATCCTATATAGCTCGATTAAAGATCGGGTATCCCATCAAATGGAGGAGGTTCTGGTGCAGAATGTGTCATCGGAAACCAAATCCCAATGGACTGTCGAAGAAGACGACTATCTGTTGATTGGATTGAACCTGAAAAACGCGGTGGATCTGCCATTAGGCGGGGTGGTGATCAAATATTCCAAGGCGGAATACAATGTTGCGATATCTGATATTTTCCAGAAATTGACCTTTGGCGCCTTTATCACGCTTCTGTCTTTTGCGGTGCTTCTTAGTATTTTGATAAAGGTCAGTTTTTCGAAATTCCATCGTTTTTACAAATCGGTTTACAGCGAATTGAGGGAGCCTGACCTGCCGGCAAACGGCGGGCACGGCGCGACATATTTGAGTGACGATGTCAAAAAAGCTCGGGAAAACCAGTTGATTATTATGAAAGAACTCGAAGCCGCGCAAAACAGAATTTTGCCTTTGGGGAAAGGAGGTTCTCATGAATGATTTCAGTTCCTCCAACACTATTACGTCGGATATGAATCGTCGTTTGGTGTTTGTGACGATTTTGGTCGTTATTTTTGCCTCAATGGTCAGTACCCTTTACGCGTTGGTTGAAATCAACCAGTCTTTGCGCCCTGAGTTGGAACGAAAAGCCCATGTGACGGCAAATTCCATTCATGAAGACATGAATCGCGCCTTGGATGCAGGTATTCCATTTGAAAAGATTGCGGGTGTGAAATCCTATCTGGATGGCATCGTGTCCAAATATGACGAGTTTCTCTATATCTACGTCACAACCCCGCAGGATGAACTGGTCTTTAGAGGCGGCGATGAAGATTTTGTTTTTGATCCGGCCCTGTTGAAAAATGCGTCGCTTGGGGAGACGGAACGGGCAGGGCAAGAAGATGTGCTGGGCCATTTCAGCAATGGGTTTATGCAGTTGTTGTCCCTGACGCCGTTTTTTGGGGATCATCAACGCGATGTTCTGACCGCACCGATCGAACTGAAGTATGATGGGCAGGTCTATGGCAAGATTTACATCGGTCTGGACGGTTACTTCATTCGGGGGGAATTGACCAATGTGTTTTTTGACATCTTGATCATTCTTGTCACGGTGGTTCTGGTTTCATTTGAGTTTATTCTGGTCATGGTGATGATGAACGTCTCCCTGCCGATTTTCAAAGTGGAAGAAATTTTACGTAAGCAATCCAACAGCGATTTTGGCCGGATTTCCCATACCAAACGATGGGGGGACGAGATCAATAACCTGATTACTCTCTTGAACAATACGTCCGTTGATTTGCAGGAAAGGTACAAGCGTTTGCATGAACGCGTCTTTTCCAAAGATGCCGGGGCTGCGCGGGAGTTTGAAAAGCTGGGAAAACGGTTTAACTTGCAAGGAATGCTGATGTCATCGGGCAGTCAGGCAAGTGTTATTGATGCGCGTATTCCGTTGTTTGTGTTTTCCTTTGCGGAAGAATTGCAAAAGTCCTTTATGCCGCTGTATGTGGATGAGCTTTATCGCCCTGTCCTTGGATTGTCGCGCGATATGATCATCGGCTTGCCTATTGCGATCTTTATGTTTGTGATTGCGGCAATTACACCCTTCGCCGGCAGTTGGGCAGATAAGTTTGGCAACAAGCGTTTGTTCTTGTTCGGGTTATTTCCGGCCATTACGGGGTATATCGGGTGTGCGCTGGCAAATGATATTTATGACGTGCTGGTCTGGCGCAGTTCAACAGCCATCGGCTACGCGATCATCACCATTTCCTGTCAGGGCTATATCGCCGCTGTTGTTTCCAAGGAAAATCGCGCCAAGGGGATGGCGGTTTTTGTGGGCGTGTTGATGAGTGCGACCATGTGCGGTACGGCGATTGGTGGGATTATTGCGGATCGGATTGGTTATCACCCCGTGTTTTTCATCAGTGCTGTCTTTGCGGCCTGTGCGGGCCTGTTGGCATGGCGCATGTTGTCATCGGATGTACGCGATGAAAAGCAACAGGTAGCGACCGAGATCGGAGCGTCGAAAAAGCCCTCTGCGATGCGTGTCCTGATTAAAAATACCAGATTTGTTGCGCTTGTCGCGTTTTGTGCGATCCCGACAAAGATCGTTTTGACAGGCTTTTTCTATTACCTCATCCCGCTTTATTTGGTCAGTCTCGGCACTTCAACGGCTGAAACCGGACGGATTATGATGCTTTATTCTTTTATCATCATTCCGATCAGTCCGATTGCAGCCCGCTTTGTCGATCGCACGCAAAAGGTTAAGGAACTTGTGGTGTTCGGATCGCTCTTCTCCGGTCTGTTGCTGGTGGTCTTTTCTTATTACGAAACCGTGTGGGCGTTGGTGGCTGCTGTTGCGTTGCTTGGGGTCGCGCACGGCATCATCAAGGCACCGCTGATTGCCGCCGTCATGGAGGCTTGTGAGGACGAAAAAGACGTCGGGCGCACACAGGTTCTTGGTATTTTACGCACCTCTGAACGGGTGGGGTCGGTTATGGGACCGTTGCTGATTGGGGCATTGTTGTCCTTTACGAGTTATGCAGGTGCAATGGGCATGCTGGGTGGGTTGATCCTTGTGATCACGCTCGCCATGTTTTTCATTTTTAATAATTCCGCCGTCAAACAGACAGCAGAAGGGTAAGTAACTATGTTGAAACGAATTTTCTTTTCCCTTTTCCTCGGTATGGTCCTGACGTTGCCAAGTCTGGATGCGATGGCAAAGACCAAGCAGATTTATATGGTCGTCTGGCGCGGCTGTGAGGATGCTTGCCGTGGCTTTAAAGAATATTTTTCCGAACGTGGACTGGATGTGGAAATTACGGTACGAGACGCCAATAGAGATAAAGATGTTTTGGCTGATTTCGTGACAGAAGCGATGGAGATCAAGCCTGACCTTGTGGTGACATGGGGGACATCGACGTCGCGGGGGATGATTGGCCCCTACGATACCGAGACACCAGAAAAGTTTCTTTCCGGGATTCCCTCCTTGTTTATGATCGTTGCCGATCCTGTCGGAGCTAAGCTGATTCGCGAATATAGCAGCTCCGGACGGGAATTTGTCACCGGAACGCACAACCGAGTGCCCGAAGATGTGCAAATTCGGGCCATCCAAACTTACCTAAAAGCCGACCGGATCGGGTTGGCTTACAATAATGACGAATTGAACTCGGTGTTAAATGCGCAAAAACTGCAAAAATTGGCGGATGAGCTGGGGTTTGAGCTGGTTGCAAAGGCGGTAAGTGTTGATGAAAATGGACAGCCGGACAAGCAATCTTTAGTGACGATGGTTGATGAATTTAAAAAGGAAAAGGTCGATATCATTTATGTCGGCTCCAGCTCATTTATAACTTCTAATCGAGATATTTTTACGCAAGCGGCGCTAGATGCCCGTATTCCGGTGGCTGCGGGGAGCGAGATTTTTGTTCGTAATTCACATGCATTACTTGCAGTTGCGAACAGGTATTACAATATTGGGCAACTGGCTGGCCTTCAGGCCGAGCAGGTGATCTTCAAAGGTAAGAAGCCGATCGACGTAGAAGTGCGATCTTTGTCCAGATATTCCTTTATAATCAATATGGATACTGCTAGAAAGTTGGAAAAATTTCCCCCAATTCAATTGCTAAGGTTTGCGGATTTGGTGAATAAGTAACCTGGAATTAATCAAAGAATAAATCTGTAGATTATATAAGCGTAATGTTTGTATATCTTTACAAGTGTTGTGCGAAATTTTATACTTTCGCACAATAAAAAAATAGGCGTTCCTCGAAATCGGGCAGTTTCGTAACATATGTTGTGTGAGCAAAAGCATACTCAGGATGATTCAGCTTTAGTGAAAGCTGCAGCACTTGGCGATTCTGACGCGCTGGAGGTTTTGTTTATTCAAAATCGCGAAAAGCTGATCCGATTTGTGCAATCTAAAACAGGTGCACAGGACGAGGTGGAAGATCTGGTTCAGGAGACGTTTATCCAAGCGCAACTGAGTATCCAGAAATTTCAGGGGAATTCTAAATTCTCTACGTGGCTCATTGGGATATCGTACAATATTATTCGAAACTACCTGAGCCGTAGTGTCCACAAGAAGTATGATTTTGTCGGTGGTGAATATCTCGATCAAATTCAGGACACGCGTAAAACGCCGGAGCAGGAGAATAAGGCGAAAGAACTTATGACTTCTCTGAATGATGCGCTTGCCAATTTACCTAGCGATTCCAAAGATATGATCCTCTCCATTAGTGTGGACGGACAGACTTATGAAGAAGTGGCGCAACGTCACGGATGCTCTGTTTCAGCACTTAAAAGTAGAATTTTTCGCGTCAGGCAGGCGCTGCGCCAGCAAATGCAAGACCATTTGTAAAAATATTGAAATTTACGGCATATTTTTTAGAAACTTTCCTATATAAAGCGTTACTAAGAACAATGTATGGCCTCGAATTGTCATGCTTCGAGAAATAAAACAAATGGATGTCTATTTTGATCAATATCAATCATAGACCGCAGATAGTGCCGTCCAATACTCAGGACGTTGAGGGCTCGAATAACGTTGCTGCTTCCCAGAATGCGCAGGCGAAAAGTGTGTCTAAATCACCGCCGCCGGTTATGGAGAACGCAAACCTGCGCCCTTCGGGTGGTATTCCGACACAGGTCCGCGATGTCGTACCGCAACCGCTTGGCGCGTTTGACGCACAAGCCCTGAATGCTGCCTTGTCAAAGCTGGATGGGGCACCCCAGACGTCGTCGGTAGGCCAACCTGCACAAAATCCTGTCAACGTGGACGAGTTACTAGCCCCGTTTTTGTCGTTGCGGGAGCAAGTGGAAGGGGGGCAGGGTAATCCACAGCTTGTCAACTGGATGCGTGATCTGGATGTGAATACGGGGGATGTGTCCGCCCTGAATGCATCAGTGTTGCAAACTCCGTTGATGAAGGTGCTGGATGGTCCAAAACTCCAAGCTGCTTTTGACGAGCTGGCAGACAAAATGGCAGAGGCTTTGGAAGCCAAGGGGATGGACCCGCTAGAAGCAGGCGCTATTGCAATGGCGTCGTCTCAAATCCATATGACATCAATGCTGGTTGGCGCCGTGTTCGGTGTACCAGGTGGGGCTGATCTTCAGCAAGATATAGCGGATCAATTGAACGCCCTTGAAGGACGTCTTGCCGATCTCTTGCAAAACAAGGGTTGATGAACCGCCCATCTTTTTTCTTGGAATTTATTTCGCCTTTTAAGAAACCCATCGGCCTTTCTCGTTACATATAAACAACAGCAAAGCGTAAGTGATGATGATCCGGATCGCAAATTGTTGATGTTTATTAATTAGGTTAATGAGGAGACTGAATGTGTTGAATCAAGAAAGCGGAATGATTGACGAAAAGTGGGTTGCAGAAATAGATGAAGCCATCAAACAGGCTGAATCCACTGAAAAATCAACAGAGCATTTATTTCAGGAAATGGGTATCTCACGCACGCAGTTGGGTGAGGCGATTGAGCGCGCCCGCAGCGAAATGTCTGCGGATGAATTGAAGGCGGTTGAAGAAGAAAACCGCAAGATTGATGAAGCCGTGCAAGCTGAAGCTGATCGCATGGAAGCCCAAAACCGTTTCAACAAACCTGCAAAACGTTCCGCGCGTCGCGGTTCTCGCATGTCCGTTTAAGGGAAGGAAGTTAAGATGGTAGATGCAGTCGGAAGTTCAGGTATTGTATATGGCGCCTCCCAAAGTCAGGGTGACTTTGATGTGGGCACGTTGATGATGATGTTGTCGCTGGAACGTGCGGATAGTCTGGAAAGCCAGTTGAAAGATCAGGCCAATCAGATGAAAAACATCAATGACGAAATTAAAATGGCCAACCATTTTATGGCAGAAGCGCGCCGTTTGAAAGAGTCTGCCGGTGACGAGGTCAGCAACGAGTCAAGTGCGACACCGTTTAAGATGGCAGATGGGACAACCGTGACCATGACAGAATTCTTCAAGTCGCGCGGTGTGTCCAAAGATACGACGGGTAACGATACCAAGCATAACAAGGGCGAGTGGGATGTGAATATTGAACACATCAAAACCCACGCTGATAGCCTGAACAGTACGTCGCAGCTAGAAATGATCCGGTTGCAAAGTTTGATGAACAAACGCAATCAGGCTTTCGAAATGGCAAGTAACGTCATGAATAAGCTGTCCGGTGTCATGGATAAGATTATTGGCAACATGCGTTAAGTGTTGCCTAAGCTGAAATTGAAAATGGGAGGTCGAGAGAGATGAGCGATCCAATCGGTGGCCTGAGTGGCTCAGGAATAGTATATGGTGCGTCTCAAAGTCAGGGTGACTTTGATGTTGGGACGTTGATGATGATGTTGTCATTGGAACGTGCGGACAGTCTGGAAGGTCAGTTGAAAGATCAGGCCAATCAGATGAAGCAGGTCAATGAACAAATCAAAATGACCAATTTTTTCATGGCGGAAGCGCGTGGCATCAAGGATGAAGCCGGCACCTATTCCCAAGAAAAAGCCATGTACGATCATTTTATGGGGGAAGCGCAGGAGTTCCGTGGCAAGGTCGCGGGGGGCGGCTGGAACAAACATGGCGATACCGAACCCTTTACCATGCCAAATGGTGAAAAAGTCACCATGCAGGAATGGGCCGATAATCGCGGTATCTCTCTCAAGGACTGGGTTGATAATGGCGATGACATTCATCAGGCCGGGGAATGGGACATCCTGATCAAAAACTTTAAAGCTTATGGTGACGATCTTCAGCCGCCCTCGCCGCGGGAATTTACCATGGCAGATGGCACAACGGTTTCCATGGCGGATTGGGCGAAAGAAAATAACCTGCCCGTTGGTAATGGCATCTCCAAAGGGGAGTATGGTGTTAGCGAACAGGATTGGGATTCAGCCATTGAGCATATGAAAACCCATGCAGATGGTCTGAATAGCACATCTCAGTTGGAAATGATCCGTCTGCAAAGTTTGATGAACAAACGTAATCAAGCGTTTGAAATGAGCAGCAATATCATGAATAAACTGTCCGGTGTAATGGACAAAGTGATCAGCAACATGCGCTAGGCTGCGCGATTTATCCGCGCAAGCCTGTGCAAATATACGTGATTAAGGAAAGAACATGTCAGAAGTCGAATTGAACGAAGAAGAGTTGGGCCAAATCATTGATCAGTTGCTGAGTGGCGAAAAGACGCTTGGCGATATCCGTGGCCTGACGACACAGGAAATTGAGGCAATCTACACGGTTGCGTACAATCTGTTTGAAAATGCCAAATATCAGGATGCGTTGAAAGTGTTTGGTTTTTTGTGCCTCTATTCTCATCTGGACAAGCGCTTTTGGTTGGGTGCGGCAGCCTGTCATCAGCAACTTAAAAATTTCGCTGAAGCGGTTGATGCCTATTCCATGACTGCCGTTCTGGATGTGGAAGACCCGACCCCGTCTTTGCAGGCAGCCATGTGCTACTTGTCCATGGGCAATCTTGATAAGGCCGAAAGTGGTTGTGAATCTGCGATCCATTGGTCCGGTGAAAATGTTGCTCATGCGGCGACGAAAGCACGTGCAGAAGCTCTGTTGAGCGTTGTACGCGAGCAAAAGGGGGCATGATATGTCCGGTATTAATGTTAATAGTGGTGGGGGCGTCAATCCCAACCTGACAACACAATCTCTTGATGAAACCCAATCGGTCGAGCGGACGCAGGGACCAAAAGGCTCTGTTACTCAGGCGCAGGTGGCAACAACAATGCCGGGCGGGGCAGGGGCCAGCGGTTCTTTACCTAAATTGGCAGAACCCGGTATGACGGGTGATCAGGCCGCGCTGCTTCTGTTGGAAATTCGCAGCAAATTGAGCGAAGAAACCATCAATACCTCTAAAGAATCAATCGAAGCGGATAAGTCTAAAAAAGAAGACCAGCACGCTGAAGCCATCAAAAAGCTGGAAGAAGCAGCCAAGTCTGCCGAAAAAGCTGAGAAAGCCGGTGTCTTTGGTAAAGTCTTTGGCTGGATCGCAACGGCGGCTTTGGCGATTGCAGGGGCGGCCTTGATTGCGACAGGTGGCGGTGCGGCCGCTGGCGGGATTATGTTGGCGTTGGCGGTGGATAGTGCATTACGCATGTCCGGTGCCTACGAAGCATTGGGCAACGCCGTCGGCGGCGATGTTGGCGAGGTGATGAAAGGGGGCGTTGTTGGTGGCTTGACCACAGGCATTGCAAAAGGTCTGGAAGCCTTGGGCATGGATGAAACAGCGGCCAATATTGTGGCTGGTATTGCGATTACGGTCGTGATCGTCGCGGTCACATGGGGCGCGGGTAGCGGCGGTGCGGTTACGAACGCAACGGCGCAAGCTACAGCGCAGGCAACGCAAGCAGCAGCAAAAGCTGCGCAGGTTGCGGGCACAATCGCTAAAGCGTCCAGCATGGTTTCGGCAGCGTCTACCATCGGGGGATCTGTTTCCAGTATGGCAAAGGCGTCTTATGAGAAAGATGCGACAGACTCGCGTGCAGAACATCTCAAGCTTCAGGCAATGATCGCTAAGATGCAAAGCCAAATGGAAGAAGAGACCGACCGCATCAAGAAAGTGGTTGAGGAACTGGAAGAGTCAGTTTCGACCGTAATGGATATTTTGTCCAGTCAGGACAGTTCAACGGGTCAGCTTGTTGGCCAGATGAACAAAGCGTAAGGAAGGACAGAACATGACGGATGTATCGTTTAATAATCTCTCCCCACGGGTGGTTTCAGATTTCCAAAACTACGCGACTTCGCCAGAAGCGCAGGAAAAAAATCTAAATATCCGTATTGAAAATGGCGTTGTCATTATCCCATCAAATAGCCTGGATAAACTGCCGCCAAATCTTTTGGCTGCTGCCGGGGTGTCTTTGCCGACACCGGGGCAGGTTACGCCAGAAGCGCTGACAGCAGCGCAAGGGGCGATGACCAAGATGGGCCAGACCTCACCGACGGATATGGCGGCTTTGTTTGTCTTGATGCACCAATTGGGCATTGAACAACGCGAAGCTGGCAAGGAAATGCGCCTGGCGGCCTTGGAAGGCCGTATGGGTGAAATCGATAAACAGGTTTCCGACATGAAAGAGGCTGCTATGATGCGCTTTGTCGGGGCGATGGTCAGTGGGGCTGTGTCCATTGGCATGAGTGTGGCGAGTATGGCCTCAACAGCGAAGTCCATCAAGTCGGATATGGCGGCAGGCAAGGCGCAAGCCAAGTTTGAGAAGCTGAACGATGCTGGCGCGGGGAACTCTGCTATTGCCAAGGGCTATAAGGCCGATGCCGCAAGCTTTGGAGCATCGGCAAAACAAGCTGGCAATACGGGCCAAGTGCTGCAAGGGGCAACACAAGGCGTCAGCCAGATGGCGAATGCACCGTTTGAATTGACGGCCTCCGGCAGTGATACTGATGCGAAGTTGCATGAAAAAGAGGCTGAAAAGCTTCAGCACTCCATGCAGGAAATGAACGAGTTTGCCAACTCCGTCAAAGATATGATGGCGGATATTCGCTCCAAGCTCGCAGCATTGGAACAAGCAAACGCCGACTCTATGCGCACGATCATGCGTGCCTAAAAGTCATGATTTCGCCAAGGGCTTTCCACTTATCGGGAGGGCCTTTGGCGGAATTCGTTTTTGATTTTTACGACGATAAACCTCGACATTCAGGCGCATTTTGCGGGCCACCCATTCGACGCCACCGGTTTCACCGCCCAAAAACTTGTAATATTTAAGGATCCGGTCCTGTCCTAACCCCCGCGGCAGGTTTTCTTCGCGCTCCAGCGGATGAACCGCCCCACTGATGGTGGTTAGATTGAACTTCGGGTCAGATAGAAAGTTCAAAAACCAGACGAATTCGGCAAAGGGATTTCTTATTCCCTGTTGCACGGCAGATTGGCGATATTCCACGATTGTGACTTCATTGTCATTAACCCAGCGATAGACAAAGCTTGCATTGTTGACTTCAAAGCACCAACCCAGCGGCGCGCTGTGGGGGGAAAGCTTAAAGGGGGTTACCTGAAGACCGAGATCTTCCAGTGTCACTTTAATTGGATCGTTAATAAGCAGTCGCGCGGTCATGGCGATATCCTGTCATTTTTGCTGATGAAAATATTAAAGATTACTTTCTGTGAAACCAAAAGGTTTTTAGCGTTACTTATATAGAATGACAGCGCGACCATGAGGGAGAAGTCTTTTGAATATTGCTGAGAAAACTGAAAACGGCGTCAAAGTCCTGATGTTATCAGGCCGGATCGATGGGCAAACCGCTGGAGACGTGGAAGCTGCGGCGATCGGGTTGTTTGATAGTGAAGAAAAACTGGTTCTGGACCTCAGCGATGTGGCTTTTGTATCCAGTGCGGGGCTTCGCGTTATTTTGATCGGGGCGAAGAAAATGACCGCACGCAAGGCAGCCTATGGCCTGTGTGGCGTTAAGCCGGAGGTGATGGAGGTTTTCCAGATGTCGGGCTTTAACAAGATCCTGACATTTTATGATGATCAGGCTGCTGCGATGGGTGCTCTAGGCAGTTAATCCATGACGTTTTCCATGACACACAGGTTTGAAGCCCGGACAGATCACTTGAAACAGGTGATGGATGAAGTCGAAGTGTCCGTCCAGAAAGGGGAACTTTCCGGCGCGCTTGGACAGAATGTCATGCTGTGTCTGGATGAGTTGCTCACCAATATTATCAAATATGGCGAAAATGAAAAAGGCAGCGTCAGCGTGGAATTGGACGTGCGCGAAGAGGGCAAAAAGCTGAAAGTTTTTATTAAAGACGACGGCCCCGCCTTTAACCCTTTTGAAGAAGTCAAAGAGCCTGATATCGACGCGGATCTGGAAGATCGGATGATCGGTGGACTGGGTGTGTATTTTGTTAAGCAACTTAGTGAGAGTTATTGTTACTCATATATAGGACGGCACAATGTCGTCGCGTTGAGTTTTGATTTGCAATGAATGTTGAAGGATAAGATGTCTAAGGCAGCAGAGGTAATCGGGAATTATTGCGCACATTTGGGAGAACCGGTCCCTGAGCAAAAAGAGGGCGGCTGGACCTTTCCGTTTGATGCAAATCTGGTCGTAAAATTTACGCCGCAGCAGGATAACCGCCTGATGATGAGCATGAAACTCTTAGGTAGCGACAAAGATGTGTCGGAACAGGAACGCCACGAAACCCTGTTAAAGGTTTCAAGCGCCATTCAGGATCAGGTGACGACAACGATTACGCATGATCTGGAAACGGGAGAGGACTTTCTGTTTCAGATGATCGATATCGACGGTGTGCCGGCGGTACAGATCAACGAAGTGATCGACCAGACCGTCGATGACTTTGAATATGTTTCTGAAATTATTTCGAAAATTTAAGTTCTAAAATAGAAAACGGGCCCAATATAAAATGGATAATATTTCGACAGACGATCTTAAAGTGTTGATGGAAGCAGGCTTTCTGGCGGCCAATGGTGGCATGACAAAGCAGGCACAAACGATTTTTGAGGGTGTGTTAGCGGTACGCCCTGAGTCAGAATATGCCTATATCGGGCAAGCTGTTACACTTTTAACCTCGGAAAAGCATGACGAGGCCATCAAGGTTTTACGTGATGATGCGTTGCGGATTAATCCGGATTGCCTGCAAGCCAAGATGATTTTGGCAATGACGCTAAAGCTTGCCGGACGCGGTGGTGAATGTGATCGCGTTGTTGATCAATTGCACCGCAGCGGTGACAGTGCCGCGAAAGAATTTGCAAACGCATTGTTTGCATAAGTTCAATAGTCGTCTTTCATTCCTTCGTTAAAGGAGACGTTACATGGTAGATATCTCGAATGTGCAGCAGATGCTGCAAAAAGTCACAGAAAAAGCCAGCGAGCAGCAGACACAATCCGGTGGCATGGATGCCAACCAGCAGGATGTCGACTCCTTTAAAAATGCAATGAACGGCGGGCAGCAGAATCAGGGGGCGCAAGGTGTTGACCAGGCGCAGCAAACCCAGGCGCCAGAACGTCCCGGCCAGGTTGATCAGACCGGAGAGACGACCATGGGGACCAAAATTCTGGATAACCTGCAAAACACCAATGCCAAATATAAAGAGGTTATGGCGCAGGCTGAACAGGCTTTGGGCGGTGCCAGTGGTGATTTGTCTGCCAAGGAAATGATGAACCTGCAAATGAAACTGCAACAAGTGCAACTTCAACAGGACTTGATGGGTAAAGTGGCCTCCAAGACCAGTCAGAACGTGGACACCCTGCTTAAAGGCCAATAAAGAAAAAGCGAATGAAGCGATTTAATTTTGTAAAAGTAGCCCTGTTTTTGGTTGCCCTAGGGGTTTTAAGTGGGTGTAAAGTTGATCTTTATACCGGTGTGTCGCAAAAAGAAGGCAACGAGATGCTGGCCATCTTGTTGCGCGCGGGCCTTGAGGCGGAGAAACGGCCGGCAAAAGATGGCGCCATTGACATCCTGATTGAAGAGACGCAGCAGGATCAGGCGATTGAGTTGCTGTTAGGCCGTGGCTTGCCGCGCAATGAGGTGTCTGATCTTGGTGATATCTTTAAAAAAGATGGTTTGATTTCAACGCCCACTGAGGAAAATGCCCGCCTTGTTTATGCGATTTCACAGGAATTGACGGGCACGATCTCTCAACTGGATGGGGCGATTGCCGTTCGGGTGCATGTGGTTTTGCCGGATAAAAAAGAAAAGACGGTTAAGCCCGCTTCCGCTGCTGTCTTTATCAAGCACCAGCAGGATTATGATTTTAGTTCCTACATTCCGCAAATTAAGGAAATGGTCGCCAATAGTGTTGCAGAGTTGGATTACAAAAAAATATCGGTGGTCCTGTTTCCTTCTAAGGGCATGATCCCAGTTCGTAAAAAGCAACCTTCCGATGGATTTATGGCGGAACTGACGGGCGACAACCCGGCGCTGGTCTATGGGCTGTTTGCGCTGGCGTTGCTGTTTGCAATTGCGACAGGCGTTCTGGGGTATCTCTACCTCAAGAAAAACCGTCAGGAAGGGGAAGCACCTGAAGCCAGTGAGGCATAAGGATGGAGGAAACAGAGTTTAGTCGTCGTCTACATGCTTTGACCTTTTTTCCCAGCGGATACTGTGATGCCAGTTGGCGAGAACAGGTGATCGCGCACGGCTTGTTTGAAAAACTCAAAGAGTGCCCGCGCACCAAGGGACGATTGGAAAGTTATCTCTGTCAGGCCTTCGAGCTTCCTGCCTTTATCCTGACACCAGATATCGGGTGGCAGGAAAAACTATGTCTGATGGATGCGCCAGCGTTATTGAGCGTCCTAAAACGGCTGTCCTTGATATATTACAGCAAGGATATCGCCAGCCGGATTTCTGGTGATGAGGTGCGTCAAATTCGTCAGGTGCTGGGGGAGGAGGATTATCTGTTTTGTCTCCATCAAGCACCGTTGATGCTGTCGCCAGAAGAGAATGTGCGGGTTTTTGATCCCACGTTTGGTGCGGATGAATATGTGCGTGGTGGCGTACAACGCCTAAGCGCGATCTGGCAGAAACTGGACTCCGCCTTTTTAAAGCGGATCATGCTGAAATTACCTCGAGACTATCAGGATGATTTTCAGGAGAGTGATTTTAATCTGTCCGAGGACGAGGCAAAACGGCTTTTACAGCGGATCATTCGGGAGACTTGCCCATCATGGCGCGTTATATTCAATTAAATACAGACAAGCTTGCCGCAGTCGAAGATCAGAAAATTCTGAAGGCATCGGACTATGCCACGCTTTTGGAAGCAAATGCTGTCCTTGATGCGGCAAAGGCCGAAGCGGAACAAATCCGCAAAGAGGCAGAGAGCCTCTATGAAAGTGAAAAACAGCGCGGCTATGAAGATGGTCTGTTTGAAGCAAAAATGGAAATGACCGAGCAAATGATCACGACGGTGGAGCAAACCGTGGAGTATCTGGCCTCGGTGGAGCAGGACATCGTCAACATCGTCACGGAAGCGCTTGAAAAAGTGGTCACCGGGATTGATGCTCATGACCTGATCGTCAAGGTCGTGCGCAATGCTTTACAAGTGGTGCGTAGTGAAAAGAAAGTCAGCGTGCGCGTTGCTCCGCAAAATGTTGAAGTCCTGAACGATAAGCTCAATGAAATATTGGCGCTGTATCCGGCGATCCTTGAGTTGCAGGTCCAGCCAGACAGCCGCCTGAACGATCAAGGCTGTATCATTGAAAGCCCGATCGGGATCGTGGATGCGAGTTTAGATGGTCAGTTGGATGCGCTGAAAATGGCCTTCCAGAAAGCAATCGGCGATAAGGTGGAAACGTGAAACGGCTGGATTACATCAAACAGTCTTTAAAGGCGGTCGTCAAAGACGTTCAGCCCTTACGCGTGACCGGACGGGTCTTGCAGGTGCAAGGCACCATCATCAAAGCCGTCGTGCCGTCCATCAAGCTGGGGGAATTGTGTATCCTGCGCAATCCGGGCGAAGATTTTGAGTTGCGGGCTGAGGTTGTCGGCTTTTCCCAAGATGCCGCGCTGTTGACCCCGATTGGGGAAATGAACGGGATTTCAACGGTCACGGAAGTGATCCCCACGGGTAAAATGCATCTGGTCGGGGTTGGCCCCGGCTTGTTGGGTCGCGTGCTCAACGGGATGGGGGAACCGTTGGATACCCATTCCAAAGGTCCGTTGAAGGTGGAAGAATATTATCCGGTCTATCAGGACGCCCCGGACCCGTTGAGCCGCCAGATTATCTCAAAGCCCCTCGCGTTGGGGGTACGGGTGCTGGACTCGATCCTCACCTGTGGGGAAGGGCAACGTATGGGGATTTTTGCCGCGGCCGGTGGGGGGAAAAGTACCCTCATGGCCATGCTGGTGAAAAGTGCCGATGTGGATGTGACCGTCATGGCCCTGATTGGGGAACGCGGGCGGGAGGTCCGGGAATTTATTGAACATGACCTTGGGCCGGAAGGGATGAAAAAATCCATCCTGATCTGCGCGACCTCCGATAAATCGTCGATGGAACGTGCCAAAGCGGCTTATGTGGCGACCAGTATTGCTGAATATTTCCGTGATCAGGGCAAGAAAGTTTTGTTTTTGATGGACTCCGTGACCCGATTTGGACGCGCGCAGCGTGAAATTGGCCTGTCAGCGGGTGAACCACCGACCCGTCGGGGCTACCCGCCGTCTGTGTTTGCGACCTTGCCGCGCTTGATGGAACGGGTGGGGATGAATGATAAAGGATCGATCACTGCGCTTTACACCGTTTTGGTGGAAGGCGATGATATGAACGAGCCGATTGCGGATGAAACCCGGTCTATCCTTGATGGGCACATCATCCTGTCGCGTAAGATGGCAAAAGCCTATCGATATCCGGCAGTGGACGTGTTGGCAAGTGCCTCACGGGTGATGAATGCGATTACCACCAAAGAACATCAGGCCAAGGCCGGTCGGGTACGTGAGCTGCTGGCAAAATATGAAGAGGTCGAGCTGCTGGTGCGCATCGGGGAATATCAGAAAGGGGCCGATCGGGTCGCTGATGAAGCTTTGGAGAAATACGACGCGATTGTCACCTTCCTGAAGCAGAGGACGGACGAGCAAGCGGATTATGATGAAACCATCGCCCAGTTGATGAACCTTGTGTGATCATGAGCGCTTTTAAAACCATCTTGGAATTAAAGGTGCGCAAAAAGGACAAGGCGCAATCACAGCTTCGGGCCAAACGGTTGGTGTATGATCAGGCGGTGGAGGCCGTGCAAGCAGCGCAACGCAAACATCAGGACTTTGCCCGTTTTGTGGTGAGCGAACAGGATCGGCTCTATGACGAGATCGAACAGAAGCTGGTGCAGTTAGACGAAATTGACGAACTAAAAGAAAAAATATCAGACTTGAGGGCCCGCGAAAGCCAGTTGTTTTTGGCAATTGGGGAAGCGGAAAAAGAGAAGGAGGTTGCCGGCGAACGGGTGAAAGAAGCCCAGTTGGAGCTGGATGCCGCCATGATGAAAGTTTCAAAGTTTGAAGAACTTGTCGAAATTGAAAAGACAGAGGAATATTTGAAAGCGCAGGAGAAAGAGGACTTGGCACTGGAAGAGTTCCGTCCGATTGATCGTCTGTCTTTCTGAGAGAGTGGAAGCGATGAAATCAGTAGATAGTAATTATAGCACCCAAAACAGCCGCCCCGCCGATAGCCGCGCGAATGAGCAAACAAGACCATCGGAAGAAAACCAGCAGGACTTCCGCAGCGCCATGAAAAAACGCGGCGATGAAGGTCGAAAAGAAGGTGGACAAAACCCCGAACAGCAACAGCACGCGTCGCCCTTTAGCCCCGGTGCGGGTATTTTGGGTGGCATGAGCCGGGGCGTACAAGCGCCTCAGCAAGCGGCGGGGGCTGGTCAGGCCGGACAGTTGGGCGAATTGGCCCAGGAAATTGCCAGTCGGGTGATGGTCGCCAAAGGAGATGTAAACTCCCCCGGTGAGGTGCGTATCCAGTTAAAGGACGGGATGCTGCAAAATACCGAAGTCCGCGTCAGTGTGGTCGATGGTAAAACCCAGATCACATTTGTGTCAGGTAATGTGGATAGCGCTAATATGCTGCATCAGCGCAGCGGTGATATGCAGAATGAACTCAGCAAGCGGCTGGGTGATAACGTTGAAGTCAAGGTAATGTCTGACGACGAAGCGCGCCAAAGCGATCAGGATGGACAATCGCGCAACAAACAGCAGTATCATCCTGATGAGGACGACGACGGCGGCTTTTTATAAAAGACCGCCTTATACCTCGCCATTTTCGAGGGATTGAACCCAACGCAGGACTTCTGCCACGGGTTCAATCAGTTCTGCCGGGATCATCTGATCCATTTGACATTCGTTATTGAGCGCATGGGCCAGCGGGATATTCTGCATCACAGGGATGCCTTCTTCCTTGGCGATTTCCACCATGCGGCGCGCGATATGGTCTTTTCCTTTTGCCATAATGACGGGAAGGGGTGTTTCATCCTCGTCATAATAAAGACCAATGGCAATATGAACCGGGTTTGTCACAAGTACACTCGACTTTCTTACACGTTCTGAGGTGTCATGCATCAGCATTTCCTGATGCAATTGTTTACGTTGGCTCTTGATCATCGGATCGCCTTCTGACTCTTTATATTCGCGTTTGACCTCATCTTTGGACATTTTCAGCTTCTTGATGTGCTGGGTCTTTTCAAAGATGAAATCGGCCCCCGCGATCACGACAAAGACCGGGATGGAAAAAATCACGATCTGTTTTAACATGGCGCCGGTGACGGAAAAGACACATTCCAGACCACACCGTGGGGCTTGCAGTAAAGAAGGGATGTTTTCCACAATCACATAGGTCAGAATCACGATCAGAGTGACGATTTTGATGATGGACTTTAAAAACTCCATCAGGTTTTTAATGGAAAAAATGTTCTTCGCGTTGGTGGCCGGGCTGATTTTATTCAGCGCAGGCTTTGCTGCCTTGAAGGACATTAAAAAGCCGATTTGAAAATAGTTGGAGGCAAAGCCCAAGACGAAGACCAACAGGCAGAACGGGATGATGATGGCAAAGGCAATATCCTTCAGCAACGTAAAGACATAGCCGATCGCACTGGCACTATCTTCAAATTCATAGACGGCTGAAAACGCATTGAAAAATTGTTCGAACCGTTCAAAATACGTCGGCCCTTGGGCGATGAGGAACAGCAGCGTTGCACTCATCAGAACGGCAGACGGGATTTCTTTACTTTTGGCAACCTGACCGTCTTTGCGGGCATCACGAAGTTTTTTCGGGGTGGGGTTTTCCGTCTTTTCACTCATTGAAAGGCCCCTCCGACATTACCGATGAGGCTGCGATAGCCATCAAGGTAGCCCATCAGGTTTGTCACCAATAAAGGCAGATAGATAATCAGGACAAAAACGCCCATGGCACTTTTGACCGGCATGGCGAGAAAGAACACATTAAGCTGTGGTGCAAAGCGGCTGATCAGCGCCAGTGCCAGTTCTGCCAACATCATAGAGATAATAACGGGGGCTGTCATGACAACCACCAACCACATAAAACGATCAAGCAGCCCCAGATAAATATCGACCACATCGGGGCTAAAGCTGGGGAAAAACTCGGTGACGGGCCATGTGATATAGCTTGTGTAAATCAGGTCCAACAGAATTAGGAAACTGCCGCTTGCCAGGAAAAACGTGGTGTAGGCGCGGATGAACAATTGCCCCAACGGTGTCGTCTGTTCATTGGTCAGTGGGTCCATGCTGCTTGCCATTGATGCCCCGCGTTGGTTGTCGATATAAGCGCCGATGGCTTCTGCCGCCCAAAAGGTGATGACCAGCGGCAGGGACAATAAAAAGCCGACCATGACTTCTTTTAGGATGATGACGGTCAGGTTGGGCATGCCAAGTTCTGCCATTTTGACATTCAGCATAACTGGCGGGACCAGGACAATGGTCAGGCTGATCGCCATACCATTGCGCAGCATACCGGGCAAAAAGCCTTTCGCAAAGATCGGGAGTAAAGCCATCACGGTTAGAAAACGCGGAATGACCATCGCAAGGACGGTCAGAATGTGCTTTCCTTCGCTCAGCAAGTCAAACATCAGCCAATGTCTTTAAAGGAGTCAAAGATCATCAGGGTGAACTGGAAGAGCGTGTGACCAGCCCAGCCTGCGGTGGCAAAAATTGTCACGATCACCGCCAAGAGCTTGAGAATAAAGCCCAGCGTCTGTTCCTGAATTTGGGTCAGTGCCTGAAATAGGCTGACCAGCAAGCCGATGACAGTTGCCGCCAAAATAGGGGGCAAGGACAAGGTCAGGACGATCATCAGGGTCTGGGAGACCAAATTCATTGTATCGGTGTTATCCATGCGTCGTGCTCCTTTCGTCTATTGATAGGACAGGACAAGACCGTAGATCAGGCGGGTCCAGCCCTCTACAGCGACGAATAGAAACAGCTTGAACGGCAAGGAAATGGTCATGGGCGATACCATCATCATCCCCATTGCCAGCAGGATATTCGAGATAATCAAGTCAATGGCGATGAATGGCAGATAGAGCAAAAAGCCAATTTCAAACGCGGCCGTTAGTTCAGAAACCGTAAAGGCCGGGATCAGGATAAAATAGCTGTTCCGGTCAATTTGGGCGGCAAGCTCTTCCGGCCAGATTTTACGGGTGGTTTCCACAAAGAAATCCCGTGGCGCGTCATTGGCATGTTTGGCAAGAAACTGGCGTAAGGGTTCAGCCGCATTGGTCAACCGTTCCATGAGGATGGCGGGGTCGGTAAATTCCAAAGAGGTGGATTGCACGACTTGGTAAATTTGGTGACCAACGGGCGCCATGACATAGAGCGTTAGAATGATCGATAGACCATAAAGGGCCGAGTTGGGCGGAATCTGTTGAACCCCAAGGGCATTTCGAACCAGCGACAGGACAACGGCAAATTTAACGAACGAGGTCACCATGATGGCGATAAAAGGCAACAGCGCCAAAGCAGACATGGCCCCGATCAGGGTCATGGGGTTGGGTAATTCTGTCATCGGAAAATCAGACCCTTACCTTAGCGGTTCAGGCGCAGGATACGAACCCCGGCCTTGCCATCGATGTCGATCAGTTCGGCTTGCCCAACAGGCGTGCCGTTGATGGAGATGCGCACCAGTTGATCAAAGCTTTGTGGCAGTTCGACCACCGATCCTTCGACCAGATTTTGTACATCTTTCAGCGCCATTGAAAGTTCCCCCAGATCAAAGCGGACCTTGATTTCCGCATCACCCAAGGTCTGTTCATCCACGATCTTTTGGGCGGCTACCGGATTTCCCTCTTCAACCGAGGCATCTTGGCCGTCAGCGGTCGTGCTGTCTTGATCATCCGGTGTCGGGGCAGGCTGGCTTTGATTTTCTTCGTTGGTCATTTGGATATCCATTTGTTTAAACAGCAGTTTGTTGTCTTCAATGGTGGCGCCTAGCCATTGTCCGGCAAGGGGAAGGCGACAGTCCAGAGTGGTCGCAGTGCGCGAGATTTGACTGAGGAAAATATCGCCGATTTCCAAGTCTTCAATCTGGTTTAAGGACAAAGACATTTCATCAAGCACGATCGGGAAGGTGATCGTCATGGTGTCGTCCACCGGATAAAGCGGTAGGGGAATGTCTGGTAGGTCGGAGACAAGGGACAATGCAACGTTAAAGTCGCGGTGATCAGGATGGGAAATGGCGTAATAGTCAAACTGTCCGTTCAGGCTATCAACGTCAGCCAAGCGCACATCCTCAATGGCAATGGTGATGTTGAGGGCATTTTCCAACTGATGAAGGAACGGGGACAGGACGTTTTCTACACTGGCGCATTGCAAGCCTTCAGGTATGACGTAATCGGCGGGTAGGTCAAAATGGGCGCAGCCGATTTCTTGCACAAAGTTGCGATCCGCGAGAAGGATGAGATGGCTATCGCCCAGTTTTAAACTGATTTGGACCGCCTGTTCAAAGCTTGTGGAAGACGCCAGTTGATGGCGCGCGCCCAGAATGGTGCACAAACCCGCGACCAGTTTACTGGTTTTGTTCAGGTCTTGAATTTGGGAATAGGCGTAGTGTTTTAAACGCGCTGGATGGATGGTGTGATGTGATGTGTCCACGACTGCAATACTACCCTTATTGTCTGGCCTTTTTTCGTAAGTAACAGGGCGGGACAATAAGTTTCTTTTTTTTCATTTAATTGAGAAACTTTTTGTGATCAGCAGTGACTAATAAACGGTGGCGTGTTGCAGTTTGGCTGAAAAGCTGGATTTGACACGGCTTTTGTCCTGTTTGGTTTTTGTGAAACGTTGCGAAAAAAAATGCTTTTGACTGAAGTGAACGGAAATAATGAAAAGAAAAGCGGTATCCCTTTATGTCAGATTTGATCCTTAAAGTTCTCTCAGGCCCGAATGAGGGCGCGCGCGCTCGTCTTCACCCAAATGAAGAGGTTACGGTTGGCCGGGGTCTGGACTGTGATGTTATTTTCTCTGATCAGGGTTTGGCACCAACGCATATCCGATTGACATCGGATGGTCAGTCTGTGCGTTTGCTCCCCGTTGAAGGGGCTGCGCTTTATGTTGCAGATGACCTCCGGGAAGCCACACCGGAAAGCGGTGCGGTCAATTGCGCGCTTTTTAGTCCCATCAAAATTGCCGGGACGATCCTGATTGTTGCTCAAGGTGAAGAAGTAAGCTGGCCCCTTGTGGATCTTGAGATTTTTAGCGCCCCCAAACGTGAACCTATGGTGGATGAGGCGCGAGAAGAAGGGCAAGAGGGTGACGCGGCTCCCCTTGCGCAGGATGACCAAGCAGACGCTGTTTCTGAGGCGAGCGACCCAGTGAGTGAGGCACAGAAGGAAACAGATGAAGAGAGTGCGCCTGAACAGAGACGGTCGGGCAAAAAGATTTTGTTTTGGAGTGTTTCTGCTGGCGCCCTTGTGGTGTTGGGGCTTGTCTTTCTGTTTGTGACACGGGAACGCACGCCGGAGGTTGTGGTAACCCCGGATGAGAAAGTGGCTGATCTGTTGCAGCAGGTCGGCTTGGATAAAAGTGTCACGTTTGAATTTGATCGCAATGGTGTCCTGGCGTTAACCGGCTTTGTGAAAACATCGGCGGACATGCTGGATTTGCGGTATCTTTTTTCTGATCAGGGATATGCGCCGCGTATGAATATCGCAGTCCTGAACTTGCAGGCCAATTCCGTTAAAACCTTGTTGAGCCGCATGGACGTCAACTGGCATGTGCAAGGGAATGTGGACAGCGGGGAAATAGAACTTCAGGGCTATGTCCCCAATGAAGTTCTGCAAAATCAGATTGTCGCTGTCTTACAACGGGACTTACCGCAGTTGCGCCCACTTGATCTGCAATTGATCACGGCAGACGCGATCAAAACGGAGTTGGAGGCAAAGATCAACGCGTTGAAGCTGAGCTTACCGCTTCAAACAGTCTTGCATCACGAAAATAACATACCGCGTCGCATGGTTGTGAGCGGTGAGGTGGAGCCTGCGGAAAAAACACGCCTGATGGAGGCGATGCAAACTTTTAAGCAGACGTTGTTTAGCGCGGATCCGTGGGGTGCCACAATTGAAAGCCAGTTGGATATCCAGTCTCAGGTGACGGATAAAGTTGCGAAAGCGGTTGCCCCCCCGCCACTTGTCGTGGTGGAAAAACGTGTCCAACCCGTTGTGGCAAAGACCGTGCCGTCCCCCCGTCGATTTGGTTTTAGCGGGATGATTTATGGGGATGTCGCGGTCGCGATCGGCAGCAATGGAAAGACCTATAGCGTTGGGGACACATTGCCAAACGGGTATGTGATCACGCGTATTTCCGACAAGGGGGTCGGGACGCAGCAGGGATCAAAGAATAAATTTTATCAAATTGGAAAGGAATGAGCCAAATGAACGAAGACGCGATGGCCTTGTCTGAAATGCAGGAAAAACTGGACAGTGATGCCGATAAAACCGTGGTCAATGACTTGATGGCACGTCTTGGGGCTATGGACGAAGCCGCAAAAAAGCAGATTGATGGCGGCCTGAAGCCGGACGATTTTGCAAGAATGGAAAAATTTCGGGCAGCAATTGCGGCTGCAGGTGAAACTTTTCAGTCCTATTGGGTTACTAAGAATACATAAGCCAATATTCTAAAGGAGAGCCGATATGAGCTTTGATATGAAATCCATGAGCAGCAACCTGAACAGTGTTGTGACTCAGAAGGCAAATGAACTGGAAACATTGTCCAAAAACCCTAACGGTCTGGATGATACGGCCCATATGCTGGAAATGCAGCAAGCCATGCAGAAATGGAGCATGTCCATCAACCTTCAATCTACGATGATGAAGAGTTATGGCGATGCGGTGAAATCCATCATTCAGAACATGCGTTAAACTAACAGGCCTCTTGTCGCCAAGGGGATAATAATAAAGGGGAGAGGCGTTGAAGTCGTCACTACGTAACAGTTTTACTGTGGTTGGTATGTCCGTTTTGCTGGCATCCTGTTCCGGATCTTGGGACCCATGGAAGATGGATGGGTCAAGCTATGATCGTGTCTTCACCGAAATGCAGGAGAAGACGAACGAGGATCAGGCAAGAGAGCAGGCAAAAGCCGAACAGGAAGCAAAGAACGCAGAAAGCGAACCCCCTGTACGTGAAAGTGATGACTTTTATGTGGGCGAGGTTGCCAATGCCGAATTGTATGCGGGATTGGGTACAGAGCCGAAAAAACTATCTTTTCGTTTCTCGAACGCCCGTATCTCCGATGTTGCCGCTGCCGTAATCGGTGAAGTGCTGCAACAGTCCTTTGTTATTTCACCGGATGTAACCGGGCGCATCGATCTGAGTGCCGGCGGCACCATGAGCGAGGTCGAACTCGTGAAGTTGTTGCGAGAAAGATTATCGGTTGCTGGTGTGGTGCTGGATCGATCTGATGATGTGTTTATCGTCAATGTGAAAGACAGTCTGGTCCCTCTGGGGGAGCAGATGAAGGCCTTTTCGGTGATCCCCATCGTAAACACCGAACCGGAAAACGTTGCCCGTTTGTTGCAACAGGCTTTTCCGGGTATTACCAAGGTCACGGTTGATGCTGATCGTGGGTTGCTTTTTGTCTGGGGACCGAAAGACAGTCGCCAGCGGGTGATCGAGTCCGCAAAATATTTTGATACCAACATGCTGACGGGGCGTCGCTTGATGGTTGTGCCGCTTAATCACACCGAAGCGGGGCGTATGATGGCCGAATTGGCCCAAATCTACCCGCAAGGTCAGGCCGGATCCGCGATCAATTACGCGCCATTACCGCGGTTGAATGCGATTTTGTTGACCGGTCGCTCTGAGCAGATGATCCAGAAATTGCGCCAGATCGTGCGTGATCTTGATCGACCGGCCCATAAAGGGCGGGGGCTCTATGTTATCGAGCTGCAGAATGCGGAAGCGGGTGTTATTGCGGATCAGCTGAACCAGTTGGGCTGGGGCGGCACCCGCGCAGCACCGGCAGAGGGTGATGGGGGGCAATCAGCCCCGCAGGTGGACTCGACGGTGGTCGCGGTGCCGAGCAAGCACGCAAACTCCCTGTTGATCCGCGCCACGCTGGAAGATTATCAGGAAATTTATGAAGCGGTTCAGAAGCTGGATTCAAAACCCATTCAAATCATGATTGAAGCGACCATTATCGAAGTGTCGTTGAATGACCGGTTGCAGTTTGGGGTGCAGTCTTTGTTTGAGGGCCTCGCGGAGGGCAAAGTCAGTCTTGGTTTTTCCAATGCGACGACTGGGGCGGTTGGGGCCACGTATCCTGGCTTTAACGCTATCCTGAACAATACAGGCAATGTCCAGTCGGTGATCAATGCGTTACGCGCTGTGACCGATATTCGGGTGTTGTCGCGTCCTAAACTGATCGTGGCAAATAATCATGAAGCCAGTTTGCAGGTGGGCGACGAAGTCCCGGTGACAGTCAGGGAAGTGCAGGATACGACAAATCCAAATGCGCCGACGGTGACAAGTGTTGAATATCAGCCGACCGGGGTGATCCTGAAAGTGACACCTTATGCCAACAAAAGCGGCAAGGTGACTTTGAATATTACGCAAGAAGTGTCTCGGGTGTCGTCCCTGTCCAACACATCATCTCTGACGCCGACGTTATCAAAACGCATTATCGACACACAGATCGATGTGAAATCCGGTCAGACCGCTGTGTTGGGTGGTTTGATTTCTGAGCAAGATACTGTGACCAATAACCGTTTGCCGATCCTTGGGGATCTGCCGTTAATCGGGCCGTTGTTTGGGTCGAGTGACAGGTTGAACAGCAGTACAGAGCTGGTGGTGTTCCTCAATCCGCGTGTCTTCACAACGGAGCAGGAAGGTCAGGACATTACAGACGAACTGATGGACACGTTGCGCACAATTTGGAAGGAGCGCGAGGGATAAGTCTCTCTTGAGCTTTTAGAGGTACGCAGAATGAGTATTAACATAGTTTCAGGACAAAGCGCGATTGCCACTGCCAATAATGCAGGTAACGCCGCTATGTCCCCGCAAGCACAAGCTGGTAGTCGCGGTGGGGAAGGGGTGAAAATCCAAATTTCCGCACAGTCACTGGCGGCTGACATGCAAGAAGAAATCGGCGCGGCCTTTTCGGAACGTGCGGAGAAAAAACAGGGTAAAAAACGTTCTCTCAAGCCGGATAATGCAGAGCTGGCAAAACGGGTTGAGCAGGTTAAAAAGATTGACGATTATCTCAATAAACTCCCTGATCTGAAAAACCGTAAAGATGAAATTTCGGACATTACCCAGCGGTCGCGTCAGCAAAGCTTTTCCAGTAAGGACGAGTTGCTGGATTATCTGAAAAATGAACTGTCCAAACATGAAGACCCTGATCCGGTGCAGGTCTATGCGGTGCTGGAACATATCTCCCACACGTTGGATGATAGCGATAGCGAGCAACTGCGCAGCATTGTTGAAGAGGCAACCAACAGCTATCTGGCGGAAAACGGGCGTGAAATTCACTCTGGGATGATCATTTCAGAAAGTGCAGCACTTTATGCCAGTGAAGCGCTGGGCAGCATGGTTGATCTGCGTAACCTCTATATGGCAGAGGTCGCTGCAGATGCGGGTATCGGTCACACGTTTTGTTCCATCATGGAAAAATATGGCGAAAAAGGCTTTACGGATGCTGTGGAATATCTCATTCGTGCCGCTGGTGCCGATATGTCGTCCATGTCATCCAATGTGGATAAAAATCAGCAAAAAGCCGTGATTGATAATCTCTACCAGTTGGAAGTGGTCAAAACGACCTATGATCAGGCAAGCGTGTCGGTGAAACGCCTTGAAGGGTTTTATAGTGGTGTGCCGGAAAATGCGGCCTTCAAGATTATGCAAGGCACGTTTGAGGCTGTGGATCGTCCGTTTAGCGTTTCCGCCAACCAGATCACAAAACTGGCTGACTCGGTTTTATCCTCTCCCATCGAAGGGAAAATTGCGGTCTTGCGCGAAGTCAGGACGGTTCTGTCGAACCTGCCTCTGCGCACCTATTCGCAGGATACGCAAGAAGCGATCCGTAATAAGGACCGGATTATGGATAGTGTCGTTGAAGCGCAGGACATCGCTGACGAGATCGAGCAAGATATGCTGGAGAATGAATAATGTTTTTTGATGATCTGTTAACACGATTTGGCGAAAGCATGGGCATAGAGGGACTTCGGTTCGACGAAAATAACCTCTGTGAATTTGAATTTGAACGTCTGGGGACTCTCCAGTTGGAGAAAGCAGAAGATCACATCACTGTGGCGCTGTCTCAGACTTATGACCGGTTTAAACCGGATATGGCACGCAAAGCACTGGCCCAAAGCCATTTTGACACCATCTTTCGTCATCCGGTGAGATCCGGTCTGTCGAAAGATGAACGGCTGATCTTTTTTGTCCGTCTGGACCAAAGTCAGGCCGATCTCAGTATCCTTGAACAGGTGCTGGATGAATTGTCAGAACGGTTCCGCCAGTTGGCGGCGTGATTAGGAGGATGTCTTATGGCTATTCAAAATAACGCTCCGATTATTAACTTTGACCGCGGGATTGGTCGGATCGGCAATCAGGGGGTGCAGGAAACGCTGGGCGATCAGCGCAAAACCAAGCTGGCCCCGTCCGAAGCCAACACATCGGGTATGGTGTCGCGACTGCAAAATGCACCGACCCTGAGTTCCCAGACCCGAATGGCGGTGATGCCGTTTATCAGTGATCGTGAAATTCTGTCGCCGCATAAGTTTGAGGCAGAACTTAAAAACGCGATGAAGGCGCTGGACCAGATGGGAAATCATGAAGCTCTTGGCGAGATGAAGGCCGCGATTGAAGATCATCAGAACCTTCAGGAAGCCTTGCAGTATTTCCGTGAAATGTTGTTTGCAGGATAAGATCAAGGATGACGAAACGAAAGTCGGAGCCTGCGCTCTCAAATAATTCCTGGGATGCCTTGATGGTGTTGGCCTTTTTCCTGATCGATGCTCAGCGTGCTGAAAAGGCGCTGTCGATCTTAAAAGGGATGCATCATATCAACGATCAGGACGCGCAGGTTCATAAGCTGTTGGCCTATGGTCATTTTCAAAATGGCGATGGTGCGCAAGCTCTGTTTCATATTGATCAGGTCTACAAGCTGAGTGACGAGAAAGAAGATATCGACGGGCTGGAAATTCTGCGCGCGCGTGCCCTTGCGTCCCAAGGCGAACTCCAAAAAGCACAAGACATTCTGGAAAGGATCAACAAAGGCTGATCCCTTTGGTGGAAAAGATTTATGGATAAAATACTCGGCCTTTTAGTGCTTATGTCCAAGCGGACTGACATCGCGCTTGCGGTGTTGTTGATGGCGATCATCTTTATGATGATCCTGCCGATGCCGACGCTGGTGGTGGATACGTTGATTGCCACCAATATGACTTTGTCCGTTATCCTGTTGATGGTGGCGGTCTATTTGCCGTCACCGCTTGGGTTTACGTCTTTTCCGGCGGTATTGTTGATTACAACGCTGTTTCGATTGGCGCTGTCGATCACCACAACCCGTTTGATCCTGTTGCAAGCTGATGCGGGTGCGATCGTTGAAACGTTTGGTAACTTTGTGGTGCAGGGAAACCTGATCGTTGGTCTGGTTATCTTTTTGATCATCACGATCGTCCAGTTTATCGTAATCACCAAAGGCTCTGAACGTGTCGCAGAAGTCGGCGCGCGTTTTTCCCTTGATGCGATGCCGGGTAAGCAGATGTCCATTGATGGGGATATGCGCGCCGGCACCATTGATATGAAAGAGGCCAAGCGCCGCCGTTCCATGGTGGAGAAAGAAAGCCAGCTTTACGGCGCCATGGACGGTGCCATGAAGTTTGTGAAGGGCGATGCGATCGCGGGCCTGATTATCATCTTCGTCAACATCTTGGGTGGTGTCTCCATCGGGGCCATGCAGCGCGGGATGGAAATTAGCGATGCCTTGCAGGTCTATTCTATCCTGACGATTGGTGATGGTCTTGTCTCCCAAATTCCGGCTCTGTTGATCTCCATTACTGCGGGGATCATTGTAACCCGCATTAGTGACGATGATGTGGAAAACGCAAACCTTGGGTCCGACATTACCGGACAAGTGTTTGGTCATCATCGCGCTTTGTTGGTCGCCTCTGCGATTTTGGTGGGTTTTGGGTTTATTCCGGGTTTTCCGACCACGATCTTTTTGATCCTTGCAGCCCTTGTCGGCGGCGGTGGCGTGATGCTCAATAAATTTCAGTCCGGCAAATTTGGCAAGAAAGAGGGTGGGGACGACGAAGAGGGCGGATTGGCCATCGTCGCGGAAGAGGATTACAACGAAAATCTGGATTCTAAAGCATCTGCGGCAGAACTGACCCTGACCACACCGTTGATTATTGATGTCAGTAGTGACGGACGAAGTTCGATCAATGATAAAAAGCTGAATAACGAGCTGATCCGGCTGCGGCGCGCGCTCTATTTTGATTTGGGCGTCCCGTTCCCTGAAATTTACCTGCGCTTTAACCAGAATTTGGCCCCGGGTAGTTATACTATTTTGATCAACGAAGTCCCGACCTGTCAGGGTAAAATCCTGGCGGGTAAATTGCTGTCACGCGAAAAGGTGGACGATCTCGCCATGTTGAATATCGAGGTGGAGAAGGGCGAGAAGTTCCTGCCCAACCTTGAGACGCTTTGGGTGGATGCAAAACATAAGGACCGCATGGATGCCATGGGCTATTCTTACATGGAAGGTGCGACCATCCTGACCTATCACTTGTCGTATGTTCTTAAACAGCATGCAGAAGAATTTATCGGTATTCAGGAAACCAAGCGCCTGATTGATACGTTTGAAAGTGAATATGGGGAACTGATCAAGGAAGCACAGCGCGTCTTGCCGATCCAGAAGATCAACGAGATTTTAAAACGTCTGGTGAGCGAAGATGTTTCTATTCGGAACCTGCGAACGATCTTTGAAGCCTTAATCGAATGGGGCCAGAAGGAAAAAGACACCGTCTTGTTGGTGGAATATGTCCGTGGCTCCTTAAGCCGCCATATCTGTCATAAGTATAAGACATCACAGAATATCTTGCCGTCTTATATGTTTACGCCGGATGTGGAAGATACTATCCGTAACGAAATCCGCCAGACCTCAACGGGGAGCTATCTTGCCCTTGATCCGGCGGCGGTGCGCAAGCTGGTGACGAACTTGAAGGAAACGGTTGGGGACTTATCTGCCCAGCCTCATCAGCCGGTTCTGCTGACCTCAATGGATATCCGCCGATATGTCCGCAAGATGATTGAGGCGGAACTGTACGAGTTGCCGGTCCTGTCCTATCAAGAGCTGGCCAAGGACGTGAATATTCAGCCTTTGGGTCGTGTAACACTGTAAGCAAACCGTAAAGCTGTTTTAAAGCGTTGAAACAAAGGCACGAGAGGAGCGATCTTCTCGTGCCTTTTTCTATGAGGGGACGCAGGCCCTATTACCTATAGGCAGAGATGGCGTATAGAGGTTGTTCAACTTCATGAAGCTGTGTGGGCAGGGCAGGGGAAGGGGGCCTTGATCAATGTCGGGCTGCTGAGAACCTGAGAGGTAAGGTCAAGGTTCAGATCAAGGGCAAAAGAAAAAAGCAATGCTCTCCGCTTATCAGGACAGATCTCTGCGTACTCTCTTCAAGCGGCAGAAGGAGCAGGGGGGAAGAGGAAAGGAAACATAAAAAAATGGCCTCCCTGGTGAGGGAGGCCATTGGTAGGCGGCTTTACTGTAGACGGTCCGGCTTATGCGCGGATTTCGTCGTAGAAGGCTCTTAACATATTGATGTTGCCTTCGGTTGCAACTTCAGGATCAAGCCCGTGACGTTGCACAAGTTGCTCAACTGCCTCTTCTGGGGTTGAGTCGGATACAGCGGCGTTAAACATCTGTTGAACGTGCTGAACCACGCGTGCAGCCCCCATCCCAAATTCATTCAGGAACTCTGGGTCTTTAATGAAGGCAGGCATGACGTTGCGCAGGATAAAGGCATCATTGGTAACGGTATCTGCCGTATCAACGCCATATTTAGCACGCAAAGCACTGCCTTCACCATCTTGGAGGTTCTGAATACCCGTCATCAGCTGTTTGAACTGATCTGGCAGATCATCGGTACTGCGCAGGATTTTATTCAAAATCGTTTGCTCAAGTTGTGGTCCCGTCATTTCAAGGGCGCCCGGGTGGTCGAAAACGGCTTGTTTTACCTCATCGATCCAGTCTTGAACCATCGCTTTGACATGTGCGGAGGCGACCCAAGACGCGGGGTTATCCGTTCTCAATAAGTTGCCACTGTTATAATCAACAGTATTTTGTTGATCTTCCAACAAGGCAAGGACGATATTGTTCATTTGAACATGGCTGAGGCCACAGGCAACTTTGGCAATCTGGAAGACGTCGTCACGTTCTTCGCGAGATTTCAAATTCCCGTTTGCTGTTGTGAGCTGGTCCTTTAAAGTGGCTGCAATTGTCTGGTCATCGGCATTTTGGACAGCGGCAAATGCATCTTGAATTTCAAGAGTTTTGAAGTCCGGTGTGTCTGCAAAGCCGATATGGACTTCTGCACCTTTACGCACAACGCCATAGTCGTTACCTACATTGTCTTCTTGACGGAAGTCATTACACCCGTCAAGTGCGGCATCTACTGCGGCTCTCAGGGCGTTCAGGTCTGCTGTGTAGTCTGTCCCGTTGATGGTGATCTGATTGCCCGTCAGGTCATCCAGAAGATCCAACGCACCTGAAATTTCATAAAGTTGTGCCTCGATATGGCCTAGACCATATTTTTGACCTTGTTTGATGAAAGCTTCGCCCGCATTTTCATTTGGATCATTCGGGTTGGTTAACAGGTTCATGGCGTTGCTGAACGGCTGGAAGACGATGTCACGCTGCGCATCTTTGTTGATATGCTCGCGGTGCATTTGGAAGTTTCCGCCATCCGGCGCAGCAAAACGTGTGGAGATAAAGCTGGTGCAATGCTGGAACTGGCGACCGATGGATTTAAACGCATTTAGGACACGTGTCCCTGTGCTGGTGCCTTCATCGCCGTGATGAGCAAGCCCACGAAAGACCGGTGGCATCCCTGAACCTTCGATTTTAACAAACAGGTCCGGCTGGCCCCCATTCGGATCATTCAGTTTATCAAAGCAAATCGCGCCTTTTTTGGACGGCATACGGCTCTCGAAATCTTCAATGCCACGCTGTGTCGCATGACCATGATTGATCGGGCTCGCGGAACGTTCGTTGAAGTGAGTCGAAATACGGTCATAAGCCGTTGGTGCGGAACTTAAGAAGTTATAGACCTTGTTGCCGGGATCTTTCATCAACATGGATCCGCTGCCGATCAAGCTATCATCGCCATCAGCGCCGGCTTTTGCCATCATATACCATGACAGAGCCAATGTTGTATGGGTGTTGGAACGTACGTTGACGTCCTGCCCGCCCTGTTGGATATCGTAGGAACCATCGGCATTTGGTCGTGAGTGCTGGATCGCGGACATGATCTTTTCACCGGTGTTGATCAGGTCGCGCACATCTTGTTGAGAGAGGGGAGAGCCGATATCTTGGCGATAGGCATCCATGCGGGCGTCCAGACCCGGCGCGGTTTGCAACAGACCATGCGGGGATGGGGTGTTGAGCTGCGCAACGGTCGGGTTGGCATTCATCGGTACCGGTGGGGACGGGCGGAAGAAGGCGCCGATCCGATCAAAGAAGTTGGTGATGGAATTTTTGATCTGGCTAAAGATGCCCGGTGCGTTACCTGCCCCAATATTGTGACCTTGCAAAGCGCCGCCCGGTGGGGCTGGCTGCATGTTGACACCGCCATTATTGGCGTTCTGGGCGTTTTGTGCCCCTTGTGCGCCTTGACCTACGTTTTGAACGCCGCCGTTCCCGGGTGGGATCAAAGGTTGATAGAGGCCTGGGTTATTTATGATCGGATTTACCATGGGGTTACTCCTAATTTGCGTATTCTGCGGGGATTAACCGCGAATGAACTGATCTGGACGGGAGGCGGAGGAAGATGGGGCAGCAGGTGCATCAAGGTTAGCGAAGAATTGCTCATCCATATCGCCATCAGTGTTGACGTCGTTTTCGCGCCAGTTTTCCAGTGAAGCACGCCAGAACTCGGCCACATCCACAAAGCCCTTGATGATGTCGGCTAGTTTTTCCGGCTCTAGGGCATGGTTTGGTACGGCAAAGCTCAGGATCACGTTGTCCGTTTCTTCATGAACCCCAAGTGTGCTGCCGCCAGTCCCTTTAAAGACAACGTTGGCAGACAGCAGGTATTTATAAACGGTGCCGCGTGCGTTAACCGGAACCTGTCCCAAATCAGCCACCAGCAGAAGAGAGTCACCTTCCGCGTCGGCTTCATGGACAAATTCAATGGAAATTTTGTCGACGATCAGGACGTGATATTTCAAAAAATCGTCGATTGCCGCAAGGTTAACGTGTTTCGCAAATTCGGTTAAGATTGCTTCAAATTGGCTCATGATTTACTCACCTGTTTAACTGAAATGATATGTGCTAGCCAGCATGTTGGCTCTGATAGGTAAGTGACTTTTGAGGCCAAATAGTTTCACAAAATTTCAAATATAGGGTGTGCGAAAGTATCTGAGGAAGTTCAAAGCTGCTCAGTAAAAGGTGTTTTGTAAATGGATGTCGTATTTAAGCGGGGGGCTATTTTCTAAAGAAGACAGAAGCCAACCAGCCGGCGATCAAGGCGATTAAGACCGCGATGACACCATAAGCCAGGCTATGGCGTTGGGCAAAATCATAGATTCGTGCTTCCATCCCGATTTTAGAGACGATGATCGGTGTAATCTGGGAATGGACGACTTCTTGGTCCTGTACCAGATAGATGTAAACAAGGTATGTGCCGACAGGGACGTTGGCCGGAAACTCGATATCTGCGCGGAACAGCCGTTTGCCCAAAAGCACCACATTAGATGCTGCCGCGTCATAGAGACCATCGCGTTGTTTCGATCGGATCAAGGCTTGCCAGAAAGCCTCCTTCTTCTCGTCATCCACATTGATGTGGGACGGCGCAAGATAGGGTTTTAGGTGTTGAGCACCCAGTTCTAGGCGGGCTTTGGTTTCCTCATTGACGATGGTGTCCACGTCACCTGTACTGGCAATTTTAAAGAAAGCAGGGGTGTTGCTAAAGGCAACCTGTTCTTTGTTGGCCCAAATGCCCATCATGCGGCCTTTTTTGCGCACCACTTCGCGATTGGAGGGGCCACGGACGGTAATGATCACATCTCCTTTGCCGGAGATGGAGCCAAACAGCAGGATTTTTGAACCGCTAAAGCCGGTATCAATGGCGACAAGATCGTCATCAAGTGCGGCGACGATCTCATTGGGATCCATATTGGCATTGGCTTGGGTAGCAAGATTTACGCCGTAGAAAATCAGGAGCAGTGAGAGAAGCTGTTTCATGATAATTAGTGCCCTCCGCCCGTTCCGAGACTAAACAAATCGCTGGGGGTCAGGATCAGGTCGATCCCTAGCTTGACGCAGACCGCCAAGACCATCAGGGCCAACAGAACGCGCAGTTGCTCGGCTTGTAACTTCATCCCAACACGTGCGCCAAATTGTGCACCAATGACCCCGCCGATAAGCAACAGCAGGGCGAGCACAATATCAACCGTCTGGTTGGTCGCCGCTTGAAGGATGGTTACGTTTGCAGTTACGAAAATGATTTGGAATAAAGATGTACCGACAACAACCGATGTCGGCATACCCAAAAGATAGATCATCGCAGGGACCATGATGAAGCCGCCGCCAACGCCCATGATCGCTGCCAGAATCCCCACAACGACGCCTACACCGATCGGGAGAAGGGCGCTGATATAGAGCTTGGAGCGACGAAAACGCATTTTAAAGGGCAGCTTATGTTGCCAGCCGGAATGGTCTTTACGTTTATGCGCGCCGCCACTGCCGACATAGCCTTTGTGCTTGCGGATAATGGCGCGCGTGCTTTCAAAAAACATCAATCCGCCAATAACGGATAGAAAAACCACGTAGGACAGGCGGATGACCAGATCAATCTGACCGGAGGCCGTCAGTGCAGAAAATAGCCAGACACCACTGGTTGAACCGATCACCCCGCCGACCAGCAACATGATCCCCATCTTGAAATCAACGTTTTTACGCCGGGTGTGGGCAATAACGCCCGAAACACTGGAGGCGACAATCTGGTTCGCTTCCGTCGCAACTGCAACGGTTGGTGGAATGCCGATAAAGATTAAAAGCGGTGTCATCAAAAAGCCACCGCCGACACCAAACATACCGGATAAAAAACCGACAACGCCACCCATTCCCAACAAGAGAAAGATGTTGACGGAGATCTCGGCGATTGGAAGGTAGATGTTCATGCGTTTTGCGGCCTGGACATTCGGGTGGTGCTATTGATCTGTAAGCATATGCAATATATCTATTTTTAAGCTATTCCAAACATAAGAGCAACCTTATTGAGTTAAGGTGCAAGATAAACTGTGCAAGTGCAAAAATACATACACTTTAGCGTGTTGTATGTACATTAAAAAGGTCTTCTGGCTGTATTGTCAGGCCAAGGCCGATCTTGAAACAAACCAGCAGGACAATGAGCGCCAGCAGGAGTCTGATTTGTTCACCTTGTAATTTCATGGCGGCACGGGCACCGAATTGTGCGCCAACAACTCCGCCAATCAATAGGATAAGTGCAAGTACAATGTCTACGGTCTGATTGGTTGCCGCCTGCAGGATGGTGACATTTGCGGTGACAAAGATGATCTGAAATAAAGACGTGCCGATGACAATGTTTGTCGGCATGCCCAATAGATAGATCATGGCGGGCACCATGATGAAGCCACCACCAACGCCCATGATCGCCACCAGAATCCCGACAATTAATCCAACCCCGATGGGAAGGAGAGCACTGATATAGAGTTTAGAGCGCCGAAATCTGGTTTTAAACGGCAAGCCATGCTGCCAGCCGGAATGGTCGCGCCGCTTGTGGGCCGTCCCGTAGGTGGTTAGGCCTTTACGCAGCCGAATGATGGCACGAACACTTTCGAAAAACATCAATCCGCCAATGGAGGAAAGCAGGACCACGTAAGACAGTTTAATGACCAGATCAATCTGTCCCAGTTGTTGCAGCAGGGTAAAGAGCCAGACACCCACGACGGAGCCGATAATACCGCCGACCAGTAGCATATACCCCATTTTAAAATCGACGTTTTTACGCCGCATATGGGCGATCACACCGGAGATGGAGGACGCAACGATCTGGTTGGATTGGGTGGCAACAGCAATGGGCGCAGGCACCCCGATTAAGATCAGCAACGGCGTAAGCAAAAAGCCACCGCCGACCCCGAATAGTCCGGACAGAAAGCCGACACCACCGCCCATTGCCAACAATAGAAAAAAATTGACCGATGTTTCAGCAATGGGAAGATAAACATTCATAGCAGCAGCCGACCTGAAATTACGGGGCGAGCTTTGATATATATACACTCCGTCAGGCGTTGTGAAGCGCTTTCCAAGCAAACAAGAGGGTAAAAATTAGAGTTCGTTAGACATTTTTAGCAGGGACACCTTGATGCGCTGCAAGTCTTTTGCCACGGTTTCCCAGACGATCCTGGGGTCAACATCGAAATATTCATGGGCAAGAAAGTTCCGCATATGGCGCAGGTTTTCCCAAGGAATCGTGGGGTAGTGCTTTCTGATTTTGTTCGGGACATGGTGGGTTGCTTCGCCCACGATTTCCAGATTGCGAATGACAGCATCAATGGTGCGGTTGTCCGATAGAAAATCCTGTCGGGTCATGCCTTGTACATAGCCTTCAATTTTCCCGATGGCGAAGATCATCTGGTGAAGGTGAAAGGTCCAGCGTTCGGCCTCTTGCGGCTTAGTCATGATAGACGACCTCATGCAAAACCTTATCTTTTAGTTCTGGACACAGCATTTCATGGGTTGCCAGATCCACACGACGGGCTAAAGCACTTTCCAGCAGGAGATGGAGCTCCGCCAATTGCAGGAGTCCCGGTGTCTCGATAAATTCCACCAGCAGATCAATGTCACTTTCCGGTCGCGCCGTATCACGGGCGAAGGAACCAAAAATACCGATGCGTTTTACCCCAAAGGGCTTCAAATCCTGTTCGAGGTTTTTCAGTTTAACAAAGATATCTTCTTTACATTTCATGGCCTTGCCCTACATGGCTGTGTGACTATTTCAAATAGGTTTTGAGATATTTACCGGTATAACTTTCTTCAACAGTGCAGATGCTTTCCGGTGTGCCCGCCGCGACAATCCGGCCGCCTTTTGATCCCCCTTCCGGGCCAATATCAATAATATGGTCGGCGGTCTTGATGACTTCCAGATTATGTTCAATCACCACAACGGTGTTGCCTTGTTCGACCAAGACATGCAGGACTTCCAGCAGCTTTTTAACATCATCAAAATGTAGGCCCGTTGTCGGTTCGTCCAGAATATAGATGGTCTTTCCGGTTGCACGTTTGGATAGTTCCTTGGCGAGCTTGACCCGCTGGGCCTCCCCCCCGGATAGGGTAGTGGCTTGTTGGCCTAAACGCACATAGCCCAGACCGACTTTTTCCAGCGTGACCATCTTGTCGCGAATGGTCGGCACGGCCTTAAAGAAGTCCACCGCTTCTTCAACCGTCATATCCAGTACATCTGCAATGGACTTGCCGCGGAATTTGACTTCCAGTGTTTCGCGGTTATAGCGATGGCCCTTACAGACGTCACATTGCACGTATACATCGGGCAGGAAGTGCATTTCAATTTTGATTACCCCATCGCCCTGACAGGCCTCACAGCGTCCGCCTTTGACGTTGAAGGAGAAACGACCAGGTTTGTAGCCACGGGTTTTTGCTTCAGGCAGGGCGGCAAACCAATCGCGAATGGGGGAGAAGGCGCCTGTGTAGGTCGCCGGGTTGGAGCGCGGTGTACGCCCGATCGGGGATTGGTCGATATCAACGATTTTGTCGATAAATTCGACGCCTTCCAGTTTTTTATGTTCTCCCGGATGTAGGCGCGCGCCATGGAGCTTTTTCGCAAGCGCTTTATAGAGTGTCTCGATGACGAGGGAGGATTTACCGCCACCGGAGACACCGGTGACGCAGGTGAAGGTGCCCAGCGGAATTTCTGCATTAACGTTTTGCAGATTGTTGACGGTTGCACCTTTAATCTTGATGGATTGGCCTTTGCGCCCTTTGCGGCGGGTGGCCGGGACGTCGATCTGTTGCATGCCGGTGAGATATTGGCCGGTCAAACTGTCGGGGTTGGCCATCACTTCGTCCGGTGTGCCTTGGGCAACGACGGTGCCGCCATGGACGCCGGCGCGCGGTCCCATGTCGATCAGATAATCGGCGCTGCGAATGGCGTCTTCATCATGTTCAACAACAATGACGGTATTGTCGAGATCGCGCAGACGCACCAAGGTTTCCAACAGTCGGTCATTGTCACGTTGATGCAGGCCGATGGAGGGCTCATCCAAGACATATAACACGCCGGTCAGGCCGGAGCCGATTTGGGAGGCAAGACGAATTCGCTGACTTTCCCCACCTGATAAGGTACCGGATGAGCGAGACAGTGTCAGATACTCCAGCCCCACGTTGACGAGAAATCCAAGGCGCTCATTAATTTCGCGCAGGATACGGTAGGCGATTTCCTGTTGTTTTTTACTGAGTTTGCTTTCCAGTCCCGCATACCATTTTGCCGCTTCATCGATGGAAAAGGCAGTGACTTCGCTAATATGCAACCCGTCGATTTTAACCGCGAGGGCTTCGGGGCGCAAACGATGCCCGCCGCAATCGGAACATCCCGTTACCGTCTGGTATTTGGACAGTTCATCACGCACCCACGAGCTGTCGGTTTCACGCCAGCGGCGTTCCATGTTCGGGATCACGCCTTCAAATGGTTTTGTCACCTGATAGGATCGTTTGCCGTCGTTGTAGGCAATCGTGATCTCGTCTTTACCGGAGCCGTAAAGCACTGTGTCCTGCATTTCTTTGGGCAGTTTGTTGAACGGTTTTTCAATGTCGACGTTGAAATGTGCCGCGATCGCTTTCAGGGTTTGACCATAATAAACGCTGGAAGAATTGGCCCAAGGCGCAACCGCATCTTTTAGGGGCAGGGCTTCGTCTGGCACCACGAGTTGCGGGTCGAAATACATTTCTGTGCCCAAACCGTCACAGCTGGGACAGGCACCAAAGGGGTTGTTGAAGGAAAACAGGCGGGGTTCAATTTCATCAATGGTGAAGCCAGACACCGGACAGGCAAATTTCGCAGAAAAGGTGTGACGCTCCCCGGATTTGGCATCTTCAGCAAACAGCAAGCCGTCGGCAAGTTCAAGCGCGGTTTCAATACTGTCGGCAAGGCGGCTTTCCACCCCTTCGCGTAGGACAAGGCGGTCAACAACCACCTCGATATCATGTTTGATCTTTTTATTGAGGGCGGGGACTTCATCCACATCGTAAAGGTCGCCATCCACCTTGACCCGTTGAAAGCCCTTTTTTTGCAGCTCCAGAAACTCTTTGCGATATTCACCTTTGCGACCCCGCACGATCGGGGCGAGGATATAAAGCCGCGTACCTTCTTCCAAGTCCATGATCCGGTCCACCATCTGGGAGACGGTCTGGCTTTCAATCGGCAGGCCTGTGGCGGGGGAGTGGGGGACACCAACGCGCGCCCACAAAAGACGCATGTAGTCATAAATCTCGGTGACCGTCCCGACTGTGGAACGCGGGTTTTTAGAGGTCGTCTTTTGCTCAATGGAAATGGCGGGGGACAGACCTTCAATATGATCCACATCCGGCTTTTGCATCAGTTCCAGGAACTGGCGGGCATAAGCAGAGAGAGATTCTACATAGCGGCGCTGACCTTCGGCATAGATTGTGTCAAACGCCAGAGAAGACTTCCCCGAACCGGATAGACCGGTAATGACTGTTAATGAATTTTTGGGAATATCGACATCGACATTCTGTAAGTTATGTTCACGCGCACCGCGTACCTGAATTTCATCAACACTCATAAGACAACTCAAAAAAGATCAAAAGGAGAACATTTAAGAGCTAAAGAGATAGTGTGGTGAGGCTGAAATGTAAAGCTAAAAGCCGAAAAAACGCTTTCGGGTCTGTTGATAATCACCACTGGCTTTTAGGGCGGCGAGCCCGGTATTAAAGTCCGTGAGCAATTTTAAACCGTCGGGCAAAGTACGAGAAACGATAATGTGATGATCATTAATCGAGATTGGCGGCGTAAGAATAAGCGACTTTTCGATATCATACTCATTCATTTTCGAGATCGTGTGGCGGTACTGATCAATATTGACGGCGAATAGATCAATCCGACCATTGTAAAGCAGGTGAATCCCCTGTTCTTCGTTATCGACGAACTCTTTCTTCAGGTAGGTTGCGGTCGTGAATTCCGGCGAGTAGGCCCATTTACGTCCCGCCGCAATGCGGTAGGGGGCCAGATCTTTCAAGTCATTATAGTAAGGGGTGCGGATATTGCTGCGTAAGCCGATAAAAACCATCCGGGTTGTATTCAGGGGCGCTGAAAAATGAAAAAGTTCGGCACGTTCGGGGGAGTAGAATGCACTGAGCAAACCGTCGGCACGACCTGTTTCAGCCTCTTTGATCGCACGGGGCCAAGGATGAAAAGTGATCGTGATGTCATGACCAGCTTTTGCAAAGGCTTGACGGGCGATATCTACAAGAAAGCCGCCTTTCGGGTGATCCGGGTCGGTAAAGGGTTTAAAGGTGGCCGTCACCAGATGAAAGGTCTTGGCCTTGGCTTGAAGAGGGGCCAATGAGAGCGTCAGGCATAGAAGGCAGATAAGTCTTCGTAATAAAATCATTTTTCAGTCTGTCACGGTTCGTGATGATTGTAAGAGAGTACGGGATGGGGATGAAATATCCAAACATAAATTAGGGACTTTGTGAAAAAGAGGGGAAATAATGGACTCGCTTTGGAGCGATATTGATTGTATTGTCGCGCCTCAAATAATCAATTCTATGAATACAAGGAGTTCTTATGGCCGGTTCGGTTAACAAGGTGATTTTGGTGGGCAATTTGGGACGCGACCCTGAAGTGCGCTTTACAAATGACGGGTCAAAAATCGTCAATATGTCCATCGCGACTTCCGAGTCGTGGAAGGACCGCCAGTCAGGGGAACGCCGTGAACGTACCGAATGGCATCGCGTCGTCGTGTTTAACGAAAGACTGGCTGATGTGGCGGAACGTTTCCTGCGCAAAGGATCGACAATCTATCTTGAAGGTGCGTTGCAGACCCGTAAATGGACAGATCAAAGCGGTGTTGAAAAATACACAACCGAGATCGTGTTGCAGCGTTATCGCGGTGAATTGACCATGTTGGGTGGTCGCGGCGGCGAAGGCGGCGGCGGCGGATACGGCGGTGATGATTACGGTCAATCCGGCGGCGGTTATGGCGGTGGTGCAGATCCAAGCGGTGGCAGCACAGGTCCTGAATGGAATTCTGGTGGCGGCCAACAGTCCGGCGGCGGTATTCCAGGTGGTGATCTGGACGACGAAATCCCCTTCTAGGATTTAAAATTCGATTTAGAGGCCCGAACATATTGTTTCGGGCCTTTTTTTGTGCTTTGAATTGAAAATCATATAGAACTGAAAGTCTTGGGGTTGGGATGTTTAAGGTAAAAAAAATGGTCTTGGCGCTGCTGGTCGTAGTCGGGATGTCGGGCCAAGGGGTGGCGCAGGATGTGAAGGTGGGCGTTACAGTAGACTCCCGCCCCTTTTCCTATGTGGATGAGCAAGGCAACCATATTGGCTTCAATGTCGATATGGCCCGAGAAATTTGCGCTCGTTTGAACGCGACCTGCACCTTTGTTTTTGAAGAATATTCTCATCTCTTGCCCAAAGTGCATGCGGGGGAGCTTGATTTTGCCTTGCCCAACATGTTGAAGACGCCGGAGCGGGAGAAGCTGGCGGGCTTTACCAAAGCTTATTGGCGTTCCACCAGCAGTTATGTGGGGCCTGTGGATCTTAGTTTCGGAAATGTCGATAAGGTCTTGTTGCGTGAAAAAATCTGTGCGATCGAAAAAACCAAGCAAATAGCCTATCTTCGCCAAAAGATGGGGGGAGCAGTTCATCAGCTTGTGGTGAATACCACGACTAAGGAAAATCTTGAAAGTATGGTGGCCGGCAAGTGTCGTATTCTGTTAATGCCGACAATGCAGTCGTTATCTTTTTTACAATCCGATGAGGGCCGTGGCTTTGGCTATCTGGGGGAACCGATTTTTGGGAAAGGTCTGGGCGGGGATGTCCATATGATCGTGCGGCCTGATCGCCCCGATTTATTGAAAGTTATTGATGTGGCACTGGAAAGCATGATTGCGGATGGGACGCACATGGCGATTACAAAAAGGTATTTTCCGTTTAAAATGCTCTAGTTTTTACTTGAGTTTTTAGGCATTTCTCCCACATCATAAGGTATGAACAGACAGCTCGTTAGATATATTTATCTCGCTATTGGCGGGATCTTTACGACGCTTGGCTTTATCGGTGCCTTTTTACCGGTTTTGCCGACGACGCCTTTTTTGTTGGTGGCTGTTTGGGCGTTTAGTAAAAGCTCCCCGCGCCTGAAAGTCTGGTTGCACACGCACCCCCGGTTTGGGCACCATATCGAAAGCTGGTTCAATGAGGGGGCGATTTCAAAAAAGGCCAAGATCGCTTCAGTTAGCTTGATGGGCGTGTCACTCGGATTCTCTGTGCTTTTAAGTGATAATATATATGTGCCAATAGCCCTTTCTGTGCTGATGGTTGCAATTGCAACCTTTATTTTGACGCGGCCTACACCGTCTTCTTCGCCTGTAGAAACAACCGAAGCTGCTTGATATTTTCTCCTAAAAATATGCTGTAAGGCGCAGGATACTGCCATTTCATAGATATAGACTGAGCTTCATAATAATTCGCAAACCTCAAATTTATTAGAATTAAATAATGTTGCGCTGCATAATTTTTTTCATTTCTTGTGCATGAAGGGGTTGCAGGGACTGGTATGACCAAGGCATAAAGGTGGCACTATAAGAAATGCAGAATGTGTGTGTGATCTTTGAAAAGAGAAAGCGCAGGCAGTTTGTCGAACATCCACCCGGGGGGAAACCTAAGATCAATGCAGAGTGCAGTTGGGCATAATTCAGGTTCAAAGGCGTTGTCCGGACGGCTTTTTTCAGTGATGGAAAAATGTACGGGGTGCATGGTGATAGGGGCAGGCAGATTTGCGTACGTTTATTCCGACGTACTGGTGGATGCCTAACATCGAAATCGTATGAAACGGATGACCTCAAAATGAAACGATTTAAACACTGGAGGATTTATGGATAACGGACAACTGATAGGGACGCCGAAAGAGCTTACGAAGGGAGAAGCACGTGTTGCGATGACTCCTGAGTCCGCTACCCAGCTTCAGAAACTCGGATATCGCTGCGCCATTCAATCCGGTGCAGGCCAACTGGCAGGCTTCTCTGACGCTGATTATGAAGCAGCTGGCGTCGAAGTGATCAAAACCGCAAAAGGCCTGTGGGAAACTGCGGACATTGTCGCGAAAGTGCGTGAGCCGGAAAGCCGCGAGCTGAAGTATCTTGCCAAAGGCAAGACGTTGATCTCTTTCTTCAACCCGGCGGGTAACGAAGAAGGTATGGAGGCTGCAAAAGCGTCCGGTGCCAACGTGATTGCGATGGAAATGGTCCCGCGGATTTCGCGCGCGCAAAAAATGGACGCGCTGTCTTCCATGGCGAACATTGCAGGCTACCGCGCTGTTATCGAAGCCGGTAACAATTTTGGTCGTTTCTTTACCGGTCAAATCACCGCTGCGGGTAAAGTACCGCCGGCGAAAGTGATGGTTGTCGGTGCCGGTGTTGCCGGTCTGGCCGCGATCGGTGCGTCTGTGTCCTTGGGGGCGATCACCTATGCATTTGACGTTCGCCCGGAAGTGGCTGAGCAAGTTGAATCTATGGGCGCTGAGTTCGTCTACCTTGATTTTGAAGAAGAACAACAAGACGGGGCTGCGACTGGCGGTTATGCGTCTGTATCTTCCCCAGAATTCCGTGAAGCGCAGTTGGCGAAGTTCCGCGAATTGGCACCGGATGTGGACATTGTTATTACAACGGCTCTGATCCCCAACCGTGAAGCCCCGAAACTGTGGCTTGCAGACATGGTTGCGGCGATGAAAACCGGTTCTGTGATCGTCGATTTGGCGGCAGAGCGCGGCGGTAACGTTGAAGGTACTGTCAAGGACGAGAAAGTCGTGACCGAAAACGGTGTGACGATTATCGGTTACACCGACTTCCCGTCTCGTATGGCGGCGCAGTCTTCGACGCTTTATTCTACGAACATCCGTCACATGATGACTGACCTGACACCGGAAAAAGACGGTCAGGTAAATCATAACATGGAAGATGACGTGATCCGCGGCGCGACCGTGACGTTTGAAGGTGAAATCACTTTCCCGCCACCCCCGCCGAAGATCAAAGCGATTGCTGCGCAAAAGAAGCCGGAAGTCAAAGAACTGACACCGGAAGAAAAACGCGCGAAAGAAGTTGCCGATTTTAAAGCCGCGACCAAACAGCAAATCACTTTGCTGGGTGTGGGCGCTGCGTTGATGTTGGTTGTCGGGGCGTTTGCACCGGCTAGCTTCATGCAGCACTTTATTGTGTTCGTCTTGTCCTGTTTTGTGGGCTTCCAGGTTATCTGGAACGTGTCTCACTCTCTGCATACACCGTTGATGGCGGTGACCAATGCGATCTCCGGGATTGTTATTCTGGGTGCCGTCTTGCAGATCGGGTCTTCAAGCAGTCTGGTTGTGATTATGGCGGCCATTTCCGTCCTTATTGCAACGATTAACATTGTCGGTGGTTTCCTTGTGACCCGACGCATGCTCGCCATGTTCGAGAAGTCCTAAGGAGAAGACGATATAATGACATATGGTATTTTAACTGCTGCATATATTTCAGCATCCGTCTTGTTCATCCTGTCTTTGGGTGGGCTTTCTAATCAGGAAAAAGCAAAACGCGCCGTTTGGTATGGCATCATCGGGATGGGTGTTGCCGTTCTGATGACGGTCTTTACTTACGGTGGGGGTAGCCTTGGTTGGTTGATCCCGACCATTTTGATCGGTTCCGTCATCGGCTGGTATGTTGCTGGTCGTGTTCAAATGACAGAGATGCCGCAACTGGTGGCAGCGCTGCACTCCTTTGTGGGTTTGGCTGCGGTCTTTATTGGCCTGAACGCTGAATTGGAGCTGCAATCCGTCCTCGCGATGGACGAGGCAACCCGTGACGCCCTAACAGGCTTTGCCTTGAAGCTGGCGCAGAAAACCAGCGTGGAAATCTCCATCCTGAAGGTTGAAGTCTTCTTGGGTATCTTCATCGGTGCGGTGACCTTTACAGGGTCAATCGTGGCGTTTGGTAAGCTTGCGGGTAAAATCGACGGTAAGCCGATCAAATTGCCGGGCGGTCACATGTGGAACGCTGTTTCTGCGCTGTCCTGTTTGGTCCTTGGTATCATGTTCTGTAACGATGCCGGCATCTGGACCATGGTTCTGGTGACGATCATTGCAGGCTTTATCGGCTGGCACCTGATCATGGGGATTGGTGGCGCGGATATGCCTGTTGTGGTATCCATGCTGAACTCCTACTCCGGTTGGGCGGCATCTGCCATCGGCTTTACGCTGGGCAATGATCTGTTGATCGTGACCGGTGCGCTTGTGGGCTCCAGTGGCGCGATCCTGTCTTACATCATGTGTAAGGCGATGAACCGTCACTTCGTCTCGGTTATCCTTGGCGGCTTTGGTGGTCAAACCGGTCCGGCGATGGAAGTTGAAGGCGAAATGGTTGCGATCGATGCGGATGGTGTGGTTTCTGCGCTTGAAGAAGCTGACAGCATCATCATCATTCCGGGCTATGGTCTGGCGGTTGCGCAAGCTCAACAGTCTGTGTCTGAACTGACCAAGCGTCTGCGCGCCAAGGGCAAAGAAGTTCGCTTTGCGATCCACCCTGTTGCCGGTCGTTTGCCGGGTCACATGAACGTGTTGTTGGCGGAAGCCAAGGTGCCTTACGACATCGTCTTGGAAATGGACGAGATCAATGACGACTTCCCGAACACGGATGTTGCTATCGTGATCGGGTCCAACGATATCGTGAACCCGGCGGCACAAGATGATCCGAACTCCCCGATTGCCGGGATGCCGGTTCTGGAATGCTGGAAAGCGAAACAGGTGTTTGTCTCTAAACGGGGGCAGGGCACTGGATATTCCGGTATCGAAAACCCACTGTTCTACAAAGAGAACACACGCATGTTCTATGGCGATGCGAAAGCGTCACTGGATACATTGCTACAAAATATTAGCTAATCCAGCCTTGCCTGTTATAGTGAGGGCCGCAGGGGTAACCTGCGGCCTTTTCTTTTGTTTAAACGGGATGAAACCATGAAACTGGATGCCTCCACCGCCCTTGTTGTGATTGATGTTCAAAACGCCATTGATGATGCGCGCTGGGAAGGCAAGAATAATCCCGACTATATCTCGCGCGTGCAGGATCTTTTATCGATCTGGCGCGGACGTGGATGGCCGGTCTTTCACGTAAAGCATAATTCCAAAGACCCCGACTCGCCTTATCATGCGGGTGGGGATGGTAATGACTTTAAAGATCAGGCCGCGCCCCGTCCCGGCGAGATCGTGATTGAGAAAGAAACCAACTGCGCCTTCATTAATACAGGGCTAGGCTCTATGCTGCGTATGGAGGGGGCTGATAAGCTGTTGGTCTGTGGTGTTGTCACCCAGCACTCGGTTGACGCAACAGTGCGTCACGCGGCCTCGCTGGGGTTTGAGACCTATTTGATGAGTGACGCCTGTACAGCTACGCCTGTGACAGATGCAAATGGTGTCTTGCGAGAGGCGGCGGATGTGCAGGCGATGGTGTTGGGGATTTTGGATGGCGAATATTGTCAGGTGATGAGCATGCAGGATATTTTTGCGGCCATCTAAGCTGATAAAACCTGCGGGAAATGAAGTAATAAAAAAGGCGAAGCTGCTGTTAAAAGCGCTTCGCCTTTTTGGGTATATGAGGTGCAATTTGGTATCAGCCAAACCGCAAACGCCCACATCACCACCTTTCAAGTAGTATTTAAGCAGATCATCCAGTAGGCAAGAGAATGATCCGTAGAAAATGTAGTCTGTTAAACACAATCCCTTACACAGGGACAAGGTGTTTAGAAGCCTTCACGCTCCAAGCGCTTACGCTCAAGTTTACGTGCGCGACGAACTGCTTCAGCGTCTTCACGTGCTTTTTTCTCAGATGGCTTTTCAAAGTGACGGCGGAGTTTCATCTCACGGAATACGCCTTCACGCTGCATTTTCTTTTTCAGTGCTTTAAGTGCCTGGTCGACATTATTGTCGCGAACTACTACCTGTACGATGGTCAGGGCCTCCTTCTAAAAAATAAAAACTGGGCCATACGCCCATTCCTTTTCCCTGAAAGGTTGGGAAAGGAGGCTGGGACATACCATATGAATCTGGGGTGATCAAGTGGATTCAGTGTGGCAATGGCCATAAAAAGCCATTATATACCAATTCATGACAATTTTAAAGATAGCCCGCATGGGGCATCCGGTCTTGCGCACACCTGCCAAGCCGGTTGAAAACCCTACGGATCCAGAGATACAGCGCCTGATTTCCGATATGGTGGAAACCATGGAAGATGCCAATGGGGCCGGACTTGCTGCCCCACAGGTGCATGTGCCGTTGCGCCTTGTGATGTTTCATGTCCCCGGAGAACGTAGCGAGGGCGAGTCTGTGCCCTTGACCGTGCTGATCAACCCGGTGATTGAACCGCTAGATGAGGAGATGTCAGAGGGGATCGAAGGCTGTTTGTCTTTACCCGGTATGGCGGGACGCGTTCCGCGTTATCAGAACATCCGCTACAGCGGTCTTGATGCGGCGGGAAACCGGATTGAGCGTGAAGCCAGCGGCTTCCATGCCCGTGTGGTGCAACATGAATGCGATCATCTGGACGGGATTCTCTATCCACAGCGTATGGACGACCTGTCCAGCTTCGGGTATGTTGAAGAAATGCAGAAGGCTTTGAAAGGCTAGAGTGATGCAAGACATCAAAGTAAAAGACGATATCCTGTTGGCGACCCTGCCGAACGTTTTGTTTGACGGTTTGGGCGATGAGGCGATTGCAAACGGTGCCATGGAGGCCGGATACGATGCGTCCATGGCGGTACGCGCCTTTCCAAACGGGGTAGAGGATTTTCTTGCACATTTTGCCGAGTACATAAATCGCCAGATGGCCGCCCGTCTGGCGGAGATTGATCTGTCCGCTATGGGGATCGGTCAACGTCTGGAAGAAGCCATGCGCGTCCGCTTGGAGCTTGAAGCGCCTTATAAAGAAGCGGTGCGTAAGGCCATGTCTTTTTACACGCTGCCTAAACACGCCGCCCAAGGGGTGCAGGTTGTCTGGAAAGCGGTTGATGAAATGTGGTGGTGTTGTGGGGACGAGTCTGTGGACTTTAACTATTACACCAAGCGTGCCTCTTTGGCGGCTGTCTATAGCGCGACGATGGTTTATTGGCTGAATGACGAGTCGGAAGGGGCGGAAGAAACGATCCTGTTTTACCGCCGCCGCCTGATTGATGTCATTAAAGCTGTTAAGGCTCGTAAAGAATTGTTCGGCAAGGTCGAAAGCTTATTTTGTAAGTTGACCGGACATGGCGCAGCCAGTGGTCTGGTTAAGCGATAAATAATAATTATTCTTATCTGTGAGGCATTTCACTGTGTTCTTTGAATATGGTGCCTATTGTGCCGATCATATTCTTATATTCTTTTCGTAAAGTAGTTTTATATGTCTGACAACGTCGTCTCGCCGCGTCAAAGCACCGGCGAATTCGTGGCCTTGATGGCTTTTCTTATGTCATTGGTTGCGTTGGCAATTGATGCCATTTTGCCTGCCTATCATGCAATCGGCAGCAGTTTTAATATTGCTGATCAAAATGAATTGCAGTTGGTCGTTGGTGTGTTGTTTTTAGGGCTGGGGATCGGTCAATTATTCTATGGGCCGGTATCTGACAGCATTGGGCGTAAATCTGCCACCTATATCGGTTTGGCATTGTTTATTTTTGGATCGTTGATTTCTGCCTTTGCCACCTCCTACGACATGTTGTTGGTGGGGCGTTTTATTCAGGGGTTCGGGGTCGCAGGACCGCGCACTCTCACCATCGCTTTTGTGCGTGATCAATACTCTGGCCGGGAAATGGCGCGGATTATGTCGTTTGTCATCAGCGTGTTTATTCTTGTACCCGCGCTGGCACCGACAATTGGCGCGGGTCTGCTGATTTTCTTTTCATGGGAAAGCATCTTTTATTGTTTTGCGGTCCTGTCCGTTTTGATTGGGGGGTGGATTGCCCTTCGTCAACCGGAAACCCTGCATAAAGAATACCGTATTAAATTGGAAGTGACGCCGATCTTGCATGGCGTTAAAGAGGTGTTGACCAATCGGGTGTCCGCCGGATTTATGGTTGTCGGCGGTTTGGCTTTTGCGTGCCTTGTGTCCTACCTGAATGTTTCTAAGCTTCTGTATCTAGACATTTACGGCATTGATGAAATGTTTCCGCTTTATTTTGCCATTCTTGCTTTGGCTGTTGGTGCCTCGTCCGTCGTGAATGGACGTTTTGTCGTCAAAGTCGGCATGCACAAGATGATGGATATGGCGCTTAAGGCGCTCATCGTTACGTCTTCGTTGTTCTTGGTCTATATCTTGCTGAATGACGGTCACTCGCCGTTCTTGTTGTTTATGATTGCGATGACTTTGGTGTTCTTCTTCATGGGGATTTTGTTTGGGAACTCTAACGCCCTTGCGATGGAACCCATGGGGCATATTGCGGGGATTGCCTCTTCCATTATCGGGGCGGGAACGACTTTCGTCTCCATGGGGTTTGGGACCTTGATCGGTCAATTCTATAACCAGACACTTGTGCCGATGGTTGTTGGCTTTGTTGTTCTTTCAATAGCAAGCTTCCTGCTGATGCAGTGGATTGGGCATGACCGACGAAAATCTAACCCATAGGATCAGGTTTGTTTCGCTCAGTGAGGGCTCTTTGGAAGGGGCTCTCATTGATCTGATGAATATGCCTGAGGTTCATCGCTACCTGCCCCTTATGACAGGGCCGTTTACGCAAGCAGATTATAGGGATTTTGTAACCGCCAAACAGGCCATGTGGAATCAGGTCGGTTATGGTCCCCATGCTTTTGTGATTGATGGGCAATTTGCCGGATGGGGTGGATTGCAACCTGAAAATGGTGAGGCTGATTTTGCGCTGGTGCTTCACCCTGATTTTTGGGGCTGGGGCAAGCGATTGTTTAAAGCTGTTGTGGCTCAGGCGGTGCAGGACAATGTCTTTACGTCCTTAACGGTTTTGTTGCCGATTGAGCGCCATAACAAAAACGCTTTGGTGCGGTTTGGTTTTAAAGAAGAAGGTAAAGTCGACATAACCGGCAAGAGTTTTGTCAAATATCGACTTTACCTTTCTTAAATCACGCTTTTTTTATTTGGGCAGTTCGCCCAAGGGATAAACCAGATTGACGTGACCCATTTTACGGCCGCGTCGGGTAGAGGCTTTGCCGTACAGGTGGAGCTTTGCGTTGGGTTCGTTCAGGTAATCCGGCCATTTCTCCACATCAAAACCGATGAGGTTTTTCATCACCAGATCGTTGCGGCGTTCAACCGACCCCAAGGGGAGGCCACAGACCGCACGGACAAACTGTTCAAACTGGTCCGAATAGCAGGCGTCTTGGGTCCAGTGACCGGAGTTGTGCGGGCGCGGTGCCACTTCATTGACAATCAGGCGATCATCCTTGGTGTGGAACATCTCTACAGCCAGCAAGCCGATGATATCCATCTTTTCAGCCAGTGTGACAGCAATGCGCACGGCTTCTTCTACCAGACCATCAGGGATGTGGGCAGGGACGCTTGATGTATCAAGGATACCGTCGACATGGACGTTTTCCGCCGGTTCAAACGCTGTCCATTGACCGCAGGCGCTGCGTGCCACGATGACGGAGATTTCGCGTTGAAACTCAACGAACCCTTCCAGCACGCTGGGGGCGCCCGCCATGCTGTCATAGGCGGTTTCAAGATCCGTTTCCGGACGGATCAGGGCTTGGCCCTTGCCATCGTAGCCCATGCGGGTGGTTTTCAGGATGCTGGGGCGGCCCAGTTCCTCGACGGCGGCCTCAAGGTCAGCAAGGCTGTTGACGGCCTTAAACGGGGCTGTGTCGATGCCACAGTCGTTGATGAAGGTCTTTTCAATCAAGCGATCTTGGGAGATTTGCAAACAGTTCCAGCCCGGACGGACGTCCACATGTTTGGTCAATAGCTGCACGCTTTCATGCGGGATGTTTTCAAATTCAAAGGTCACAACATCAACGGATTTTGCAAATTCGACCAAAGCGTCTTTGTCATCATAAGCCGCGACAGTTGCACGAAAGGCCACCTGTTCCGCGGGGCTATCGGCGTCCGGTCCAAAAACGTGGCAGGCATAGCCAAGACGGGCAGCGGCAAGCGCGGTCATACGACCCAATTGACCGTTGCCGATGATCCCGATGGTGCTGCCCGGTGGCAGTGCTTTAAACTGTGCCATGGTCTTATGCTTCATCTACAGGGATTTCAGCGACACTTGCTGTTTGTGCCTCACGGAAGGCATCGAGCTTGGCTGCAACGCTATCGTCTTGCAGGGCAATGATGCTGGCTGCAAGGATGCCTGCGTTTTTCGCGCCCGCATCGCCGATCGCGAGTGTGCCAACCGGGACGCCACCCGGCATTTGCGCGATGGAATAAAGGCTGTCGATACCGTTTAGCGCACGGCTTTTAACAGGCACACCCAAAACAGGCAGCGGAGTCATGGCAGCGGCCATGCCGGGTAAGTGAGCTGCCCCACCGGCGCCCGCGATAATGACCTTGAGCCCACGGGCTTTGGCGTTTGTCGCGTAATCATAAAGGCGCTGCGGTGTGCGGTGGGCAGAAACGATGCGCTTTTCGTAAGAAACGCCCATTTCATCCAACATATCTGCGGCGAGTTTCATTGTCGGCCAGTCTGATTGACTGCCCATGATGATCCCAACTGAAGGTGCTGCACTGTCCATGTTTTTACCCTGTATCGCTCATGCTAAAAAAGGGGCGTATTATATGAATAAGGGACGTTTGCGCAAGGTTTTTAAGATTTATCAATCATTTCAGTATATTATATTGGTCTGTGCAGATAGTGAAAGATGGTGCGATCATGCCGATCGACGATATAAAACCGAGTGAAGCCGTTAAGCCCTATATGGGCAATAAGGCGGACCCGAAAAAACGCTCCTTTGGGAAAGGGGGCGGGCAGGGACATTATGGCGGATCGGCTAATGCCTCCGTTCAGGGAGGGGGTGAGGCGGTGGACGATGTAACATCGTTTATGAATATCCCGCAGGAAGAACTGACACCTGCGGTCAGTGACGCCATTATATCCTTGATGGAAGAGATCGATCATCTGCGCGAAGAATTGAACCTGACCCATAGTTTCGAGGATAGATTATCCCATAGTCTGGATCGCCATATGGATTTGCCCGTCTTGACCCGTCATGCCTTGGTGCGGGAATTGGCGATCATGGCGGCCCATGTGGGCAAGACGCAGACCCATAGCAGCTTTGCCTATTTTCAGATCGCAAACTTTGCGGCCTTGAAAAAGCAGTACGGCTTGTTGGCGGGGGAAGCCGTCATCCGGGAAACCTCCCAGATTTTAAAAGCCAATCTGCGCGAAACGGACCGGATCGGCACGTTGGGCGGCGATGGCTTTGGGGTCGTTCTGGCTCTCAGTGACGTTGCGCATTCTCAGCAGAAGCTGGAGAACTTAAAGGTCAAAGTCGAACAAGGGCCGATGTTTTATGACGGCTGTGTGCTTGCGGTGCACGTGGCCTATGGCGTGTGCGCGATCCATGCTGATCAGGATGTGAAAGAGATTTTAAAGCAGGCTGATGTGGATTTAAAGGGACGGCTGCTCACGCAATAATATCGGGCAGGACGATATCTTCCAATGCGGAAATCTGGTCCTTTAAGACGAGTTTGCGTTTTTTGAGGCGTTGAAGCTGCAATTGATCAAACGGCGGATTTTCAACCAATCTATTGATGATATCATCCAAGTCCCGGTGTTCCGTTTGCAATGTCGCAAGCTTTACATGTAAATCACGGCTCTCAGGCATTTTTTTTCCGACTTCTTATTGTCATGATAAGTCCCAATCTTCATTATAGCATAAACAACTGACGGAAATATAAAAAAGGATAAGTCATGGCTAAAAAACGCATCGGTATTTTGACCAGTGGTGGGGATTGTGCGGGGCTGAATGCGGCCATTCGCGCCGTCACCCGTCGTGCGATTGACGGGTATGGATGGGAGGTCGTTGGCATTAAAAACGGCACCCTCGGCCTGATCTCGACACCGGTTGATGCGGAGGTCTTGGATAAGCAAACATTTGGCGGCACGTTGTTGCGTCAAGGCGGCACCTTTTTAGGCACGACAAACAAGGGCGATCCGTTTGCTTACCCTATGGCTGATGGCAGCTTAAAAGATCGCTCCCAAGAATTTATCGATGGATTTCGGGAACTTGACCTGGCTGGGCTGATCGGCATTGGCGGGGATGGCTCCATGAAAATCCTAAATAAATTGTGTGAGCTGGGGGAAATCCCGTTTATCGGTATTCCAAAAACCATCGACAATGATGTGGCGGGGACGGAATTTACCATTGGATTTACCACGGCCGTAAATGTGGCGGTGGATGCGTTGGATCGCCTGCATCCAACGGCAGCGAGTCATCATCGCATCATGGTGCTGGAAGTTATGGGCCGTGATGCGGGGCATATCGCATTACATGCCGGGATTGCAGGCGGGGCAGACGTTATTTTGGTGCCGGAAATTAGATATGATATGGCAAAGATTAAAGAGAAAATCCGCCGCGTCTATGAAGATGAAGGTCGCACCCACGCCCTGATCGTTGTCTCTGAAGCGGTAAAGACCAAGGACGGATCATCCATTATGCATGCCAATGAAGATGGTAAAATGAACTATGGCGGGGTGGCGCATGTGATTGGGGATCAAATCTCCAAAGAAACCGGGGCTGATACCCGCGTGACCGTGTTAGGTCATGTGCAACGCGGCGGGACACCTGCCATGCGCGACCGGGTCATCGCATCGGCCTTTGGGGTTAAGGCAGTGGACCTGATGGCGGACGGAAAAAGCAACAGAATGGTGGCTTGGCAAAACCGCGAAGTGGTAGACGTTGCGCTGGAAGAAGTGGTCACGCGTTACAACCATATCGATGTTGCCGGAACCCTTGTGGATACCGCGCGGGGGCTGGGAATTTGCCTAGGGGATTAAGGCATTTTTAAGGCGCATTTTTGCCGCGCTGCACAACATCCTTTTCTGGTCTTTGGGTTAAATTTTAGATACCATAAAACCTTCTTAAAACTGTCACTAGGAGGTTGTCCGCATGAGCGTACAAGATCGTATTGAATCTCTGAAAGTTAAGCACGAACAGCTGGAACATAAAATTTCGGCAGAGGAGCTGAGACCGCAACCTGATGACGACCTGATCCATACATTGAAACGACAGAAGCTAAAGCTGAAAGATGAAATAACGACCTTGTCGGTGAACTAACTTTACAAGGCAGTGAACGCAAAACGCCCCGATGAAGATCGGGGCGTTTCAGATCTCTGACAAACCCCGTCAATTTTGGCGGGGTTTGTTATTTTCTATAAGGTTGTGTTTTTTGTTCTGTTGGACATTTCTTTAAGCAGGTTGCTCCACTGCTTCATTTTCAGGCATATGTGGGCGTTCCAGTGGGTAAATATCGCCATAAAAACCTGAGACGGGCTAAGATGAGGGCGATTTTCTTGATGTTTTGGGCGGTGGCTGCCATCAAGCATTGCTCTTTCACTTTAGTCAGGCCTCTCAGACGGGCATAGCGGTGCCCATGTAGTTGTTTGGCATCAGCA
>NZ_JHYO01000020.1 GCF_000688235.1 Terasakiella pusilla DSM 6293
GAACAAACCTATTGTAACAGGTCGTATATGAACCGTAGCGTTCAGGCACATCTGCCCAAGGAGACCCTGTGCGAAACCGCCAGAGAATGCCGTTCAAAACACGGCGGTCATCTACACGTGGAACGCCTCGGCTTTTTTGAGGCAAAAGCGGTTCAATGATCGACCATTCATAGTCTGTAAGCTCAAAACGGCGGCGGCTCATAATTCCCTCCAAATCTTTTGGAAGGTTGAATCATATTCAAGCTGATACAGGAAGGAATTTTATGAGTTTACGGCCTAAAATACCTTAAAAGCCGCGCGCTCTGTAATCGCAGGGACTTCGGCATGTTCGCGCACTTCGTAAAACCTCTCCAGTGTCCATTTGACGGACGGAAACGCAAGGTCGTCCCACGGGATTTCTTCCCACGTGAACATATCCACTTCAAGACTTTCCATCCCCGCTTTAAAATGCGGTGACCTCATCGGGGCGCGGTGCATAATCATCACATGGCCCACCTGCGGAACTTCATAGACACCGATAATATCCTGCACATCCACATCCACCCCGGCTTCCTCGCGCGCTTCACGGGCGGCACCTTCCGCGACGGTTTCATTCAGTTCCATAAAGCCGGCAGGGAACGTCCATTTCCCGACAGACGGTTGAATGGCACGACGGCACAGCAGGAATTTATCTTCCCACGTACAGACAGCACCCACCACAATGCGGGGGTTTTGGTAATCGATAAAGCCGCAATCCGGACACACCAAACGTTCCCGATCATCACCGTCAGGAATTTTTTTGATGCTTGGACCATTTAATTTAGTATCATTCATGCCAGCAGTCTGCCCGTCTTGCCGATTTTTCGCAAGATGGGAAATGATCTCCTCAAAACAACATTTGAAGTTAAAGAATTTTTTTAATGTTTTTCAAAACCGATCAATCTCACAACTTGCCGCACCATCCCTTCAAAGCCTGCATCACACCCCGCCCGATCGGATGGGTCAGCACACTCAGTGCCGACGGGGTTGGTAATGTTGCTCCCTTTAGTTTTTTTAATGGTGTCGCGCAAAATCCACCACAGCTTATGCTATCCATTAATGGGGGCGGGCCGTTCTCAGCGACCAAAGATACCCTTCAAAACATTGAAGATACTCAAGAATTTTGCGTTAACATTGCAACATATGACCTGCGTGATGCTATGTTTAGAACCGCAGCCCCAGAACATCCAGATGTCAATGAAGCAGAAGTTGCAGAACTGGAAATGGTGCCTTGTGAATTAATAAAACCGCCCCGTATTAAGCACTCCCCCATTGCGCTGGAATGTCGTTTGACCCAAACCATCGCGCTTTTGTCCGACGACCCGACCCAAAAGAACACCGCCATAGTAGGGCACGTCATCGGCATGTATATCGATGACAAGGTACTGGTCGACGGCAAAATTGACGTGCAAAAGGTCAACCCTATTTCGCGTCTTGGCTATAAAGACTACGCGACCCTTGGCGAAATTTTCCAGTTGGACGCCAAGTGGCGCAAGTCATGAGTGTCAGATTTTTAATATTTACTATTTTTTACTTGTCAAAATTGGTGGCTTTTAGCAAGCTGTCCACGATTTGAATAAGTACAAGAAAGTTTCTATTGCCATGTCATACGATAACAATAACATTTTTGCCAAAATCCTACGCGGTGAAATTCCGTGTGACAAAGTCTATGAAACAGATCATGCCTTTGCGTTTAGAGATATCAATCCGCAAGCACCGGTCCACACTCTTGTCATTCCCAAAGGCGCTTACGTCAGCTTTGCCGACTTCTCGGAAAAAGCCTCCGCGGAAGAAGTGGTCGATTTTGTCCGTGCCGTCGGTCATGTGGCCCGCCTGGAAGGTGTGTCAGACGATGGCTATCGCCTTCTTGCCAACATTGGCAAAAACGGTGTCCAAGATGTCCCACACCTCCATGTCCATGTGACTGGCGGTAAACATTTGGGTTGCGCCTTCCCGCCGTCCGCCAAAACAGACTAAGTCCCTTTGAAGTTAGGTTCGGGGGATCTCCCCCGACTATCTCGTACACATTGGGGGACATCCGCCTTTTAGGAAAGCCCCCAGTTATGAACAGCACATCCCAGATTACACGCGGCCTGTTTTTTATGGCGATCGGTATCGCGTTCATGAGCATGATGGACGCCTTTATCAAGCATCTCAGTGAAACCATATCCGCCCCGCAAACCCTGTTTTTCCGTTCTTTCTTTGCCCTCATCCCCATTCTGGTGATCGTGCATCTGAAAGGCGGTTTAAAGGCGGTCAAAACACAGCGCCCCTTCTTACATTTGTTTCGGACCGTGCTGGCAGCTTTGGCTTTTGTCTCTTTCACCATTGGCCTGCGTGATATGTCGCTTGCCAATGCACTCGCCGTCTGTTTTTCCGCCCCGTTTTTTATGGTGGTTTATTCCAAATACCTGCTGGGTGAACAGATCGGCTTTCATCGCATTGGTGCGATGTTTGTGGGTTTCTTGGGCGTTGTCATCGTCCTGCAACCCGATGAAGGCATTATCGGCACCGGCGCACCTTATATGCTGTTTGTTGCGGCGACTTACGGTCTAACCCAAGTCTTGGCCCGTAAAGCCGCCGCCACCGAAACCGCCGCTAGTTTTTCCTTTTGGACAACCAGCGGCATGGTCCTTCTGGGGATCGGCTTTATGCCGTTTTACTGGATGGATATCGATCTGCAGACCCTCGGGGTTTGCTTCCTGATGGGCCTCAGCGGGGGCATTGGTCATTATTTTATGGTCGATGCCGTACGACTGGCCCCGACAAGCGTCGTCAGCCCCGTCGAATATACCGCCCTGATCTGGGGCGTGGCGTTTGACTGGATGTTTTGGCAAGTGATGCCGGAGTACGCAACTCTGGCAGGATCACTCGTCATTATGGCTAGCGGCATTTACATTCTCTGGCGCGAACGCCTACACAAAGAAGAGGAAATTCTCCCATGTTAATCCAACCTATCGCGGCCGAAAACTACGCCGAATGGCACGCCCTTTGGCAAGGCTTTCTGGACTTCCACGATGTCGAACTGGATGAAGAAGTCACCACCAGTGTCTGGAAACGCCTGTTGGATACCGACAACCCACTCAAAGGACTGGTCGCCATTGAGGAGGACAAAGTGATCGGCTTTACCCATTTTTACTTCCATGGCGCCTCTTGGAATACGGCACCCTATTGCTATCTGGAAGACCTGTATGTGGACCAGTCCCTGCGATCCAAAGGCACGGGCCGTGCGTTGGTCGAAGGCGTGAAGGAAGCCGCACGTAAACGCGGAGCCTCCAAACTTTACTGGCATACCACCATAGACAATAAAAACGCCCAAGCCTTTTACGACAAGATTGCCACCCTGACCGATTACGTGCGCTACGACCTCAAACTGTAAGTTCGAGCGCGCGATTATAGACCGTGCGTTTTTTAAGACCGGTTGCCGAGACGACTTCGGCAACCGCGTCGCGCACCGACAGACGCGCCAACGCATTTTTCAACAGCTCGTCCAAATCTTCTTCGCTGGTTTCTACTTGGCTGTCATCCGGTGGACCGATAACCAGCACGACTTCGCCTCGGACCTCTTCCTGTGCGTACATCTCGGCAAGTTCCGGCAACGTGGCGCGGCGCACTTCCTCAAACTTTTTAGTGATCTCGCGGGTAACAGCAGCTTCGCGATTGCCCAGCACCTCTGCCATATCCTGCAAGCAGGCAGCCACCCGACGTGGAGATTCCAAGGTAATCAATGTCGCTTGTACGGACTTTACCTCTTCCAATATCTTCTTTCGGGCCACTGTCTTGTTTGGCAAAAACCCTAGATAGAAAAAACGATCACTTGGCAATCCCGACAACACCATCGCAGAAATAACAGAACTTGCACCCGGCGCACTGGTATAGGGCAACCCCTGTTCTGCACAGTCACGCACCAGTTTATAACCGGGATCATTGATCAAAGGTGTTCCGGCGTCGCTCACCAGCACCACAATTTCCCCATCGCGTAATTTTTCCAAAACTTTCGGGCGCATACGATCCGCATTATGTTCATGATAAGCGATGGTCTTTTTTCGGGAAATACCGTGTATCATCAACAACTTGCCTGTGACCCGCGTATCTTCACACAGGATGGTGTCCGCACTTTTTAACAAGGTCAGGGCGCGCAAGGTAATATCTTGGGCATTGCCGATCGGGGTCGCAACGATATATAGACCAGCAGTGACTTTACTCAAAGGTTGGGACGCGCTACTCTCTTGTGCAACTTGACCCTCATTTTGGAGCCCTGATGTTTCGTTTTCGCCGTTTTCTTGTTTTGCCATTGTTATTCGTTTTCACTTTGGTGTTAAGCGCCTGTCAAACCACGACGGCACCGAAATGGTGGGAAGTCCCCGGCACATCGCCAAACGCGCAAGGTCAGGGATCGGGTAGCACATTCGACCCGACAGCTCAACCGCGTGCTGGGGCGGAAATTCCACCTTGGGATCCGTCACAACCGACGGTGCAGCAACCGGATGCCGAGGTCAAGGCCCAAGAATGGATGAACCAGTATGATCCACGCGGTGGTATTCAGGCCGCCCGTGTCGGTTTACTGCTGCCCCTCACCGGGCGGGCCGCCAAAGTCGGTCAGGAAATCATGAACGCCGCGCAATTGGCGCTGTTTGATTTTGCCGGGCCGCGCTACGAGCTGTTGCCATACGACACCAAAAGCACACCGGAAGGCGCGATGCAGGCCGCGCAATATGCCATTTCTGACGGGGTTTCCATCATCATCGGCCCGCTGTTGTCCGAATCGGCGCGTGCGGTTTCCCCGTTGCTGCAAGCGGCCAATGTAAATGCCCTTGCCTTCACCAACGATTCGCGCGCTGCCAGTGAAAATGTCTTTGTGCTGGGCGTACGCCCTGAAGAAGAAGTCAAACGCATCATCGACTTTGCCGCCTTGCAAGGCTCCAGCCGATTTGCGCTACTGACGTCTGCGGATGAATATGGCATGCGCGTGCGATCCGCCTTTGAAGAAACCGTCAGGGAAAACGGCGCGCAAACATCAAAAGTCGTTCAATATCTTTCAGGCGTGGACGATCTGCCCGCCCTGATCCGCGACATGGCGGATTATGACCGCCGCCGCCAAGCGCTTGTGCGCCAACAAAATGCCTTGAAAGGCAAGACAGATGCCCTCTCCAACAAAGCGCGCGCCCGCTTGAAGCTGCTGCAAACGTTGGGTGATGTGGACTTTGATGCCCTGCTGGTGGCTGCCGGTGGGAATGCCTTGCAAACCATTGCTGCAAACCTACCCTACTTTGATATCGACCCCAAGAAAGTGCGCATTTTAGGCACCAGCCTGTGGGAGACAAACTGGGTCCATGCAGAACCTGCACTGATGGGAGGCTGGTTTGCCGCCCCAAGTGCCAAAAATAGAACAGATTTCGTCGAACAATATAAAGCGGCGTACGGCCATCCCCCTCATCCTCTGTCCACATTGGCCTATGATGCCATTGCGCTTTCCGCAGTGCTCGCCAAGGACACAGGAGAAGCCGACTACAGCCGCCAGACATTAACGGATCCTGCAGGATTCCTTGGGCGCAACGGTATTTTCCGTCTGCACCCTTCGGGTCTTGCAGAACGGGGGTTGGCTGTCCTGCAGGTGCATCAGAAAGCGTTTAGAGAAATTTCTCCGGCCCCCAATAGTTTTGCACCAGCTCTTAACTAACGGGATAACAAAAAATGCCGGAATATAAAACACAGTCATTTAAAATGGGGGATTTGATCCTGGAAGAAGGCGCGGCGGCACGATGCGCCTATGTTATAAAATCAGGATCCGTACAGATCACAAAAAAACGCCGGGATGGGGCAGATGCCGTCATCACCACCTTAAAAGCCGGTGATATTTTTGGGGAAATGTCCATGGTAGACGCCGAACCGCGCTCTGCCAGCGTCCGTGCCACAACAGATGTCACCTTAATTGTCGTCGATGCCGCAACATTTCGACAAAAACAAGAAGCGCTGGATGTGTTTTCACGCAAGCTCATTCAGTCTCTGATCGGTCGTCTTCGGGTACAAAACCAAAGACTGACCGACATGACCGAACCGGGCGAGCTCAAAAAAGCCGCCCAAAAAGGCCAAATTTCCAGAAGCCCCACGGCCCATACAAATGTCCTGATCCGCGAAGACTTCCGGGAACGGATCGACTTTGGCACCATCCGATTTTTACTCGGCGATGCGAACCCCCAAGCCCGTCAGGGCATCAAAGGCGGTTTGCATATGCAGGGCTTTCGTGAGATCGAAGATGTCAGCAATGCCGATGACTTTAAAAAGAAGGTGGTCAACAACGGCTTTGATCTGATTTTGATGGATGGCAGCCTCGGCGTCACAAAACTTGCCGAAGTGATCAAGGACATTCGCCATGGCACCACTTTTGTCAGCCCCTTCTGCGTGATCTTCTGCATCATCGATCAACCGGACCCGAAAACACTTGAAATTCTGGCAGATGCCGGACTGGATGATGTGCTGGTCAAACCGGTTGCCCTTGGCAATATCATTGATCGGGTGGAACGCCGGATCAAACGACGCAAGCCCTTTGTGGTCACGCTGGATTATGTTGGCCCGGATCGCCGCAGCAGCAAACGCCCCGGTCAGGAAGAAATCCCGCTGGTCGACGTACCCAACCCCCTCGCCTATAAAGCCCTGCAAACTATGGAACCGGCGGACTATGTCCATGCCGAACAACGCGCCATTACCCAGATTGAAACCCTGAAGATCGAGCGCCATGTGGTTCAGATCGATTGGTTGCGCGGCAAAATCGGTAATCTGCATGCCGAACAAGAAAGCACGGAATTTTTCACCAAGCGCATGATCGCTGTCGCCGACATCCTTATTGATAAGTTGGTAGATCAATCCCGCACCGAGTACATTCCCGTTTGCGAAAAAATTCAATCTATGATTGGGGACTTCCAATCAGGTGTTGTCGAAATCAACGGATCGGAGTGGGAACGTTTCGCCAGTATCACCCGCCGCCTGCGTGTTGAGCTGGGCCCAACCTAAGCCCTAAACACGGACCAGTTTTTCCAACACGCCGTTTAGACATTTGCGCCCTTCTTCGGTCGGGCGCAAATGATCCCCTGCCCATTCCACAAAGCCCATCTCCAGCATATCAGCCAAACCTTGCGGGTCGAGACTGTCTAATAATGTCTTGCCCGTCAAAGACGCAAAATGATTAGCCGACATACCCTCACGCAAGCGCATCCCCATCAGGATCAACTCAATAATCCGTTCATCCATCTTGAGGGCACGGCGCTTTTGCTCTCCGCTTTGTTTTTCAGCAATTGCTTTTAGCCACAGGTCCGGCTTATAAATCTGATGGATCGCCTGATTCTGGAAGCGGCTATGCGCCCCCGGGCCAAGGCCGATATATTCGTCCCCTTGCCAATAGACCAGATTATGACGACTTTCCTGCCCCGGCTTGGCGTGGTTGGAAATTTCATAGGCTGGTAGGCCCGCTTCTTCCATAATCTCTTGGGTCAGATCATACATATCGGCGCCCAAATCTTCATCAATCGGCCCAATGCCGCGTTTGTGAAAATCCGTCCCCGGCTCAATCGTCAACTGATAGAGCGACAGATGCCCCGCTGACAGCGTTAACGCTTCGCGCAGTTCTGCCTGCCAGCCCGCAAGGGTCTGATCGGGACGTGCGTAAATCAGATCGAAGCTGTAGCGATCAAAGCTTTTTGCCGCCAACTCCAGCGCTGTGCGCGCTTCTGACATGTTATGGGCGCGGCCTAAAAACTTTAAGACCTCTTCCTCCAAGGACTGGATACCAATGGACAAACGGTTGACGCCCGCTTGGCGGAAATCCCGGAACGTATGACTTTCCACCGTTGTCGGGTTGGCTTCCAGTGTAATTTCCACACCATCCGTAAACCCCCACAGAGCCTGCGCACGATCCAAGATCGCCTCAACGGTTTTCGCCTGCATCAAAGACGGGGTGCCGCCGCCAAAAAAGATGCTGCTGATGCGATGACCTTTACTTTCTGCGAAGACCCGATCCAGTTCCTGCACAAAGGCCGTGCGCCATTGGTCATGGTCCACCGTGTTGGAGACATGGGAGTTAAAATCACAGTACGGACATTTGGACACGCAAAACGGCCAGTGGATATAAAGGCCAAACGGTCGGGTCATGGAATAGCTCATAAGCACCACAACTACTCCAATGCCCACAGAATAGCAATCCACAACGATCATGTCCGAAAATGGCAGGTGTGATCCGTCGAATGGTGTAAACTGCCCTCATGAAACACTTGGATCAAAACATCTGCTATCAGGCGCTAAAAACCCGCGATGCCCGCTTTGACGGCCGCTTTTTTACCGCCGTGTCCTCAACGGGTATCTTTTGTCGCCCCATTTGTCCGGCAACCACTCCAAAGCAGGAAAATTGCACCTTTTATCCCTCTGCCAGCGCCGCCCTCTCTGCCGGATACCGCCCTTGCCTGCGCTGCCGCCCCGAAACCGCGCCCAACAGTGCGGCATGGCTGGGGACCGAAGCGGTGGTCAAACGGGCCTTGCGCTTGATCGAACAAGGCGCGCTGGATGACGGCCAAAGCGTGACTGACCTCGCCGCTTCCCTTGGGATTGGGGAACGTCACTTGCGCCGCTTGTTTAACGATCATCTGGGGGCTGGCCCGAAACAGATCGCCCAGACCCGCCGTTTGATGTTTGCCAAACGCTTATTGGCACAAACCAATATTTCGGTGACGGAAATTGCCTTGTCCAGCGGCTTTAACAGCCTGCGCCGTTTCAATGACGCTTATAAAACTGCCTTTGGCTTTCCGCCGTCTCATGAACACAAGACCAAACGTGACACGGGCGACAGCACAGCCATCACGCTGCGCTTTCCCTACCGCCCCCCGTATGATTGGGACGGGATGCTCGCTTTCTTTCGCGATCGCTGCTTGGAACCCGTGGAAGAGGTGAGCGAAGATACTTATCGCCGCGTAGTCCGTTTTGACGATCAGGTCGGGGAGATCGCCCTGCGCCATGAACCTGCAAAAAACCGGCTGGTCGCGCAATTGACCAATATTCCGGTGCCCTATGTGCGTGATGTCTCTGTACGGATCCGGCGCTTATTTGACATTGATGCCGACCCCCAAGCCATCCAGCAAGGACTGTCCAGTGATCCGGCCCTCCAGCCCCTCATAAAGGCGCATCCCGGTTTGCGGCTGCCTGGCGCGTGGGACGGATTTGAAATTGCCGTGCGTGCCATCATCGGACAGCAGATCAGCGTCAAAGGGGCGCGCACCATTTGCAAACGGGTCATCGAACGGGTCAATAGCGGCATCTTCCCCACGCCGGCGGAAATTTGCAGCCATAGCCTTGACGGGCTGGGCCTGACCCAACGCCGGATCAATACTTTAAAAAACCTCGCCGCCCACTGGCAGGAGTTAGATGTCGCCAAACCGTTGGAAGACAGTATTGCCGACCTGTGCGCCTTGCCGGGGATTGGTCCGTGGACGGCGCATTACATCCTCATGCGCGCATTTTCTGAACCAGACATCTATCCCGTCCAAGACCTCGGGTTGATCAGAGGATTGGAAAAGCTGGGGTTGCCGGCGGGTAAGCATGACCTTGAAGAACGCAGCCAATTGTGGCGCCCGTGGCGAGCCTATGGCGCGCTTTATCTCTGGAGAGCTTAAATGAACCTGTTCCAAATGACACTGGAAACGCCCAGCGGCCCCCTGTCCATCCTTTATGATGCGACAGACACCGTTTATCACATCGACTTTCCCGATCAGGGTGAACGGCAAGAACGCCTGTTAAAGCGCCGCTTTAAAAACTTTCAGCTAACCGATCAGGACAGTGCGGCGCTGGCCCAGCCCTTACAGGCCTATTTTGCGGGTGACCTCCCTGCCTTGCAAGAGATCCCGGTTAAAACCGGCGGCACGGTCTTTCAACGTAAAGTCTGGCAGGCCCTTCGTGCGATCCCCATCGGCACCACCTGCAGCTATCGCGATCTCGCATACCAAATCGGACAGCCCCGTGCCGTGCGCGCGGTTGCCAATGCCAATGCCAACAATCCCATTTCCCTGCTGATCCCCTGTCACCGCGTCATTGGCTCAGACGGCACATTGACCGGATATGCCGGTGGACTAAAACGCAAAGAATGGCTTTTGCGCCATGAAGGTGCCATAAGCCAAGTGTAATGTTGCAATTGGTCCTTGATCAGCTAAATTGACCTTTAGCCCCAAAACATGAAAGCCCCATTCCATGACGCGCCTGTTTTTTTTCCTTTGTTTGATCCTCCTGCCCCTACAGTCCCATGCTGAAGACGTAAAACTCACGCCGGAGCAAACTCAACTGGCTGAAAAACTGCGCACCTACCTGAATGAGCTTAAAACCTTAAAAGGGACATTCGCCCAAGTCAGTTCGACCGGCAGCTATGCAGATGGCAAAGTTATTCTGCAACGCCCCGGTAAAATGCGCCTGACCTATAACCCACCGCAACAAACCGAACTGATCGTGCGTAAAGGCACTATTGTCTATCATGACAAAGAATTTAGACAGGTGACCTATTACCCGCTGAATGCCACGCCCTTGGCCGTTCTGTTGCAAGACACGCTTTCCTTTGAGGAAGATGTGCGCATTATCGACCTTGCCCAAAGCCCCGGCGTGATAGAACTCACCCTTGTGGACCGCGACGATCCGGGCATGGGGACCGTGACGCTCGTCTTTTCCGACGCACCGATCCAGTTGCGCAAGTGGGTGATTGTGGATGCGCAAGGGATCATGACGCAAGTGTCCCTGTTAAACGCGCAAACGGATGTGCCGGTTGCGTCAAATGCGTTTGATTTTATCGATCCGAAATACGATCTTTCCAATAAATAATGGAATTTCAGACCATTACGGATATGCGAAAAATGCAATCCTGCCATGCGTTAATTGCATTCATGAATCTGGGCACGAACGCCAATCTATAAAGACAGCAGGGTTATGATTTGAGTGTACATAACCTGAGGGATGGTTCCCCTGCCATCCATGCTCTCTCAAAATCGAGAGTCTTTATAAGCGTCCGACACCCCCTAGTCGGGCGCTTTTCTTATCTGCTATAACATCCTTCCCCAATCAACAAAAGGCATCACAGATGAAGCTCGTCACCTGGAACATCAATTCCATCCGCATCCGTTTGGAGCATGTGCAAAAACTGGTCAGCGATCATGCCCCCGACGTGATCTGTTTTCAGGAAACCAAAGTCCGTGACAGCCTGTTTCCCTTAGAAGCCCTCCAGGAAATGGGATATCCACATATCCATTTTGCGGGCGAAAAAAGCTATAATGGCGTGGCGATCCTATCCAAAATTCCGTTCAGTGACCCGGATGCTCTGTCGTGGTGCGCGCGTGAAGATAAACGCCATAGCTCTGTCATTTTAGAAAACGGGATTGAGCTGAATAACTTTTACATACCAGCAGGCGGGGATGAGCCGAATGCGGAGACAAACCCCAAATTTGCCCACAAGCTGCAATTCTTGGATGAAATGACTGATTGGTGCGCCAAACGTTTTGACGCCGATGCCAAACGCATCATGGTTGGGGACTTTAACATCGCCCCGTTGGAAACCGATGTCTGGGATCACAAAAAGCTGAAAAACATCATCACCCATACCGAGATTGAGATCACGCGTCTGGCACAATTGCAACAGGCCGGACAGTGGGTAGACGCCATGCGCCTGCACATTCTACCGCAAGAAAAATGCTTTACGTGGTGGAGCTATCGCGCCCGTGACTGGCTTGCCACCAACAAAGGACGTCGCCTTGATCACGTCTGGGTGACGCCGAACCTGCAAGACAGTGTCGCAGGCTGTGAAGTGCTTTTGGACTTGCGTGGACAGGATAAACCCAGCGATCACGCCCCTGTGCTTGTGACCCTCACCGTCTAGGCTACGCCCTTATTCCATCCCCAAAAAGGCCAGCGCCATGCCGATGGTCAAGGCGAGCGCCAAAATCACCCCGTTGCGCAATGAGACTTTAAACGAGTTGACTTCTGCCGCAGCGGGAGGATTGGTTGTTTTCGCTCCCGTCCCCGCAGAGGCCGGGTCATCCAGATGGACGGGTTCCGATCCCGCTGACAGCTCTTTATTGCGCATCCAGCTTTGAACACCGTTCATAATCTGCTTCTGATAATCTTCCAGACTGCGAGCATCATCGGGAAGTGCCCATTTCAAGACCTCTGCACAGGCTTTCACATAGGCCTGCCCACCCGATGAATAGGGCGAGTGCAAAAGAACAGGACGCCCCAAAAAAGCGCTTTCTGCAATTTTTGGCTCAACCGGGATCGAGGTCTGGAATACCACCTCTTTAAAATGCGCGCGGATTTCCGTATCGACCAATTGATGTAGTTTTTGTTTATGGTCGCTTAAGGTCATGAGGATCCGGTAATCGAGGGCATGGTCTGCCTCTACACGGATATCTTCAATGGACTGTTCCATCTGCTGCAAGCCCGCAATGGCAAAGCTTTCACTTTGCACGGGCACAATGACTTTTTGCGCGGCGACCAGCGCATTCAGGCTTAAAATCCCAAATGATGGCGGACAGTCAATCAGGATAAAATCGTATATCCCACCATGATCCTGCAAGCTTTCGCGCAGCCAATATTCCGGATCTTCATCATCGGAAGAAATGGTGCTTAAAGCCGCCAACTGAAAGGTAGCGGGCACCAGCGAAACATCGGGCAAATCGGTTTTCAAGGCCACATTGGCAAGGGGTTCTTCCCCCAAAACCAGTTCATAGCTGCCTTTTTCGATGCTCTTTAAGTCAATGCCAAGGCCAGTCGCCGCATTGCTTTGCGGGTCCATATCAACGATCAACACCGCATTGCCACCGGCTGCAAGGCCACTGGCGATATTGAGACTGGTTGTGGTTTTGCCCACGCCCCCTTTATGATTCATGACAGCGATAATAGCAGTCATACGAAGCTCTCTATCCTGTTTTAATTGCTACAGAGTAAGCGCTAAAGACGTAAAAGCAAAGGAGGATTTTATGAAACTATTGGTTAGGCCCGTTTAGGGGTAAACTCCCATTGGATTTACACGAAAAAGGGAGCCTGATTGCTCAGGCTCCCTTGATCTCTAAACTGTCGTGTTTTCCGATTAACGACGCGGCATCAAGACCCAGTAATCCAGATCAAGCACCACATCCGGATTGTACTTGCCATCTTCGCCTTTATAAGGGAAGTCCGCCGCCGGATGGTCTTTAGTCGCAACCAATCGCAGACGCAGCGCGCCCATGTCGGTGCGGCCTTTAATTTCCTGCTTATCCAACACTTCTGACCAGGCAAAGATGGTATTGCCCGCAAAGGTCGGGTTGGCATGAGCACCCGCATTGATCGCAGCGACCTTAAAGGCATTACCCAGACCGTTGAAAGACAGCGCGCGTGCCAAAGAAATGATGTGACCACCATAGATCAAGCGTTTGCCGAAACGATTATCTTTTGCGGCAAACTGATCAAAATGCACTTTCGCTGTGTTTTGATAGAGACGGGTCGCCAGTTGATGTTCGGCTTCTTCAATTGTCATGCCGTCCACATGGTCGATTTTTTCCCCGATGTCATAATCATTCCACAGATAAGGCGAGCCTGCGAGTTCACAATCATAATCGCTGAAGTCCAGACCTTCTGCGATAACCAGATCATCCACATCCACCGCTTCGGGCAGATTCGGGATGCAGGTTTCCGGTGTTGGGGCACTGGCGTCTTTTTTCATCACCATCACCCAGCGGACATAATCCAGCACCACTTCGTCTTTTTGGTTTACGCCAATGGAATTGACATAGACAACGCCTGTCTTACCGTTTGAGTTTTCTTTTAAACCAATGACGGTTGAGGTCGTGCGAACGGTATCGCCCGGATAGACCGGTGCGCCAAAACGACCTGCCGCATAGCCAAGGTTCGCAACCGCGTTCAACGAGACATCCGGTACGGTTTTACCAAAGACCATGTGAAACGCCAGCATGTCATCCAGCGGCATCGCTTCAAAGCCAAGGTTCATCGCATAAGGTTCAGCAGACTGCGGCATATGGCGAAAGCCATAAAGGGCCGTGTACAAAGCCACATCACCTTCTGTGACCGTGCGCGGTGTGGCATGGACGATTTCCTGACCTAAGGAAAAATCTTCAAAGAAATTGCCCGTATTGGTTTTTGTCATGGTTAGAATCCTCAAATTTTTATTTGAGGTTTTCTACCATTTTTTGCAGCGCAATGAAAAGAATTTTTGCAGGTGCAATATTGAAATAATATTTCTTACTGTGCTTTATCCAAAAGCATATTGACCGTCGTCAGCAAAACATCCTGACTCACCGGCTTGATCAGGGACGCATCAAAAAAGGCTTCCCCCATCTTCAAGGCTGCATACGGGGAGATACGCTCCCCCCCGCCGGTAATTGCCAGCAACTTGGGGGGCTTGTCCAACATATGGGCATGATGGGCAACTTGCATCCCATCCACTTTCGGCATCAACAGGTCGGTAACAACCAGATCAAATCTGGCACGATCAAGGTGATCATTGGCCTCTGCCCCATTGGTCGCTGTCACAACCCTATGACCCGCAGATAAAAGTGCTTGTTCATAGACGTACAAAATTTCCGCCATATCTTCAGCGACCAGAATATCAGCCATCATTTGCCTTTCTTGAAACCAACTCCAAGAGTATACGCGATGCCGTCCAAACAATCACTAAAAATTGTATTCATGATTTAAAAATCAATTCGAAGACAAACGGGCCACGGCGTCCAGCAAGGCTTTTTGTTCAACCGGCTTAATTAACATGCGGTCAATCTGGGCTTCTTTCAGCTTGATCGCCGCATAGGGCGACATTTGATCCCCCCCGCCCGTAATCACCAATACTTTGGCATCGGGGCGATGTTGCTTGACGGCTTCGACAACATCAAAGCCATCTTTTTGCGGCATCATCAGGTCTGTGATCACAATATCAAAATCTTCCTGTTCGATCCGCGCAACCGCGTCCCGACCATCTTTGACGCTGTCCACTTGATACCCCACACCCATTAAAATTGCTTCATAAGCAAAACGGATTTCGGCGACATCTTCCGCGATCAATACCTTTACCATGGTCCCAGACACTCCAATGCGGGCTAGAGAATACCTGCAATCCGCGTCAAGGCTTCTTCAACGATATCTTGTTCATGAACCAGCGCAACACGAATATAGGTTGTGCCTGGATTTTTACCATTTGCGTCGGTTTTTGCAAGATAATTCCCCGGAATGACCCGCACACCGGCCTTTTGCCAAATCTCAAGGGTCGCAGCTTCCGCATCGTCCCAACGCTCGCTCACATCCAGCCAGAGGAAGAAGCCGCCTGCCGGGCGATAAAAGCCCAAACGCGTGCCCAAAATCCGCTCCGCCGCATCGATTTTGGCCCGATAAAGGTCGCGGTTTTCCGCCACATGGGTATCGTCATCCCACAGCGCCGCAGACGCCGCCTGCAAAGGCAGCGGCATGGACGCCCCGCCATAGTTCCGCAAATTGACAAAAGAATTAATCAACGCCGGATCACCCGCCACAAAGCCAGATCGCAGCCCTGCCGCATTGGATCGTTTAGACAGGGAATGGAACACCAGCAGGTTTTTCAACGTGCCGCTTTCCTGCGCCAGTTCCAGCGCGCCACACGGTTTGTCCGTATCATACAATTCCGCGTAACATTCATCCATCAGGAGGGTGAAATCATAGGTGCGTGCCAGCTCCAAGGCTTTACGTAAATAGGCTTTATCTGCGACCATGCCTTGCGGATTCCCCGGAGAACACAGGAACAACAGGGTTGTTTTTTCCCAGGTTGCGGCCTCCACCGCTTCAAGGTCGGGCATAAAACCGTTTTCAGGACCGGCAGGGAGATAAACCGGCTCCGCCTCATTCATCACCGCAGCGCCGACATAGACCTGATAAAACGGATTCGGCACCAAAACCAGCGGCTTTTCCTGCCCATCCTTTGCCCGATCAATCAACAGGTTGCCGATCAAAAACAAAGCTTCACGGGTGCCGCAAACAGGCAAAATCGCATCGATATTCACAAAGTCCGGCTTTAGGTCATAGCGGCGATCCAGAAATCCTTTGATGGCGGTGCGCAGTTCCGGCGTGCCACCAACAGGGGGATATTTGTTCCATGTGGTATCATTGGCATTTATGGTGTCTTGCAACAAGCGCGGCGGCTGATGCTGCGGCTCCCCGATGGACATGGCAAGCGGTTGCAAACCTTCCGGCAGTTCGTGATGGTCAAGCAGGTCACGCAAACGCTGAAACGGATAATCACTCAAAAGGGAGAGAGAAGAATTCACCATAATGTAAAAGCCTTTAGTTTTTATGCTGCCCTCGAATATCGGGCAAGTAGCGCATGAGAGCAACCCCGATCACGAAAAAGATCAAGATTGTTGCCATGCCGGCGCGTTGGGATAGAAACAGGTCGGTGACCAACGCAACCACAAACGGTCCCACGAAGGCTGTCGCCTTGCCAGAGAACGCATAAAGTCCAAAAAATTCGGTGCGCATATGCGCCGGTGCAATCAAGGTCATATAGGTCCGGCTCGCCGCTTGTGCCGGTCCCATAAACAAGCCGAGGAACAGACCTAAAATCAGGAAGTGAGTTTTATCGGTCACCAGCAGGGTCAAAATGCCCAAGACCAATAGACAACACAGCGCGATCATAATCACCCGCTTTGGCCCCCAACGATCATCCAGCCAGCCAAACAAGGCCGCGCCAATCCCGGCAGTGACATTGATCCCGATCCCGAAAATAATCAGTTCGCTAAACGTCATATTGAACGTACCTGCCGCATATATGCCGCCAAAAGCAAACAAGGTGTTCAGCCCGTCAATATAGATCATACGGGTGACCAAAAAGGCGAAGACCGGGCGATGGTCGCGCCATTGACGCAAGGTTTTACCCAAAACCGCCAAGCCTTCACGCACCGCTTGGCCCATGCCTTTTGTCACAGGTTTATCTGGCACCCATAAAAACAAGGGCAAGGCAAACAACGCATACCACACCGCCACAAACGGGCCGGAAATACGCAGATGTTCCGCCAGCTCTTTATCCAAGCCAAACAAAGGCGTATCAGTTTGCACAAACAGGACCAACACAAGGGCCAGACCACACAAGCCGCCAAAATATCCAAGCCCCCACGCCATCCCTGACAAGCGACCTTCCTGCCCCGGCACCGACAGATCGGGCAACATGGCATTATAAAACACCATCGCCATTTCAAATCCGAACGTTGCCATCGCCACACAGGCCAAAGCCAGCGCGATTGAACTTTCTTCAGGGGTGGCAAACCATAACGCAGCCGAGCCCAGAATACACAACAGCGAAAACAGAAAAATCCACGGCTTGCGCGCCCCGCGCCTGTCCGCAATCGCCCCAAAAACCGGTGCGCACAAAGCAATCATCAAGCCTGCAAAAGACGTTGCATAACCCCACAACGCCGTACCTGTCACCTCGTCTGCCGCAATGCCTTTGGAGAAATAGGCGGCAAACACAAAAGTTGTGATCACCGTCGGAAAAGCAGAATTGGCAAAATCAAACAAAGCCCAAGCGGTCTGGCGAAAGAGGGTGGGGGTCATAAAAACTGCCTTTGCGAAAAAAATGCCAACGTCTCATCCTGTTTGGGGGTGACCACATAAACGTATTGTGCCACTTTAGTGTGAAATGACTTTAAAGGACAACCGTGCGCGCTTTATTTTTTCTTGTCACCTTTATATTCACCATTTCCCCTTTGCAGGCTGCAGATAAAATCAAAGTGGTGACAACCGAAATCCCTCCTTACACGATAGAAATCGGGATGCGCCCCGGCATTATGATCGAGCTGATAAAACTGATCGAAGACCGGATCGGGCACAAGCACGACATCACCTTTTACCCTTGGGCACGCGCACAAATGCTGGTCCAGTCCAATCCCAACCATATTATTTTCCCCCTAGCACGCAACTCGGAACGTGAAGATAAATATGACTGGGCTCTCAAGGTCATGCAGGTGGATGCTGTCTTTGTAACCTTAAATGGACAAAAAGTTTCACTCAAAGACGCAAAAAATCTGAACCACATCACCGTGCAACAATCCAGCCCCTTTGAAACCCTGCTGAAAGAAAAAGGGTTCACAAACGTCATCGCATCTGCGCGCACACCCGATCAACACCTGCGACTGCTGGAAAAGGGGCGTGTTGATGCATGGTACACATCAAAGGACCATGCGCAATACACCATGGCTGACACACCGTTTGCCTCAAAAGCCTTGTTCAGCGATCCGGTTAAAAGCGAAGATGTTTATATGGCTTTTTCAAAAAAATTCCCGCCTTCTTTGCGTCAAAAATATATTGATATATTCAACGAGCTCAAAGAAGACGGGATGATTGATCACATTCGCAAACAATATCGTTAAGGTCAGTCGAAAACGATCTTCGGCCCTTTACTGGCGCCCAACTGTTCTAGTGCCTTATACCAGACTTTATCGGCAATCGCCTTATAGGCCTTGGCATGTTCGCTGTCAGGGTCAGAGACAACAATCGGTTGACCGCCATCGGATGTTTCACGGATTTTGATATCCAGCGGAATTTCCCCAAGGAAATCAGCACCTTGTGCTTCTGCCGTCTGACGTGCGCCGCCATGACTAAAGATGTCTGTGCGCTCCCCACAATGCGGGCAGGAGAAATAGCTCATATTTTCCACGATCCCGAAGACCGGAATTTCCACTTTGCGGAACATATTCAAGCCCTTGCGGGTATCCAGCAAGGCAATATCCTGCGGTGTGGAGACGATCACGGACCCTGTCAGCGGCACTTTTTGCGCCATGGTCAACTGCACATCCCCTGTGCCCGGTGGCATATCCACAACCAGCACATCCAGCGCGCCCCAGTTCACGTCGCGCATCAACTGTTCCAGCGCGCCCATCACCATCGGGCCACGCCAGATCATGGCTGTATCTTCTTCGACCAAAAAGCCGATGGACATACATTTGATACCATGATTTTCCATCGGTTCTAAAATCTTGCCATCCAAGCTAAACGGCTGTTGCCCGGCAAGACCCAGCATGCGCGGGATGCTGGGACCGTAGATATCCGCATCCAGCAGACCAACTTTCAAGCCTTTCGCCGCCAAGGCCAAAGCAATGTTAACCGAGGTTGTCGATTTCCCCACACCACCTTTGCCACTGGACACCGCGATAATGGATTTCACATCCGGCATCAACGCGCCCTGTTGCTGTGGCTGTGGGCGTCCTTGTTGCGGGGCTTGGGCTGATGCCGGTTTTTCAGCGGTCAGAACAGCGGTCACACTCAAGACCCCCTCAAGGGCATGAACGGCTTTTTCCGCCGCCGCGCGGATGGGTTCAAAGTCTTTGGCGCGCGCGGGATCCCCAATATCAATGGTAAAGGCGACATGACCGTCTTTGGTTTGCAGTCCAAGCACCATGCCGGCACTTACGATATCGGTCCCTTTTACCGGGTCGTCGATTCCTTTTAATGTGTCGAGAACTTTTTGTTCTAATTGGGCGGACATGCTTGAAAACTCCTTCATGTAGGATAAATATTATCTTTAACTGCGCGTTGCGTTGCAAAAGCTGTTGCTGTCATATAAGACTGTATGACGACTTTTGCCAAGTGCAACAATCTATAACCTTTGACTAAAGTTAACATAGGGAAATACCCAATATGTCATGGAACAATCAGGGCGGCGGCCCTTGGGGCGGTGGTGGAAACAACCAGGGCCCTTGGGGTCAAGGACCAAAACGACCCAACGGTGGCGGCAATGGCGGCGGTGGACCGACGCCCCCCGATCTTGAAGAAATGCTGCGCAAAAGCCAGGAAAGCATGAAAAAGTTTCTTCCCGGCGGTATGGGTGGCGGGAAACTCGTCGTTCTCGGTCTGATCGTCATCCTTGCGATCTGGATTGCGTCGGGCTTCTATCGCGTTAACACCAACCAGCAGGGTGTTCAGCTTCTGTTTGGAAAATATGTCTCTTCCACCAGTCCGGGCCTGCATTGGAACTTTCCTGCGCCGATCGGTGACGTTCTGACACCCCAAGTCACAAACGTTCGAAAAATCGAAATTGGTGTGGCGGGTCAACGCTCACGTGGATCGGATGTAGGTGAAAGCCTGATGCTCACAGGTGACCAGAACATCGCTGACGTTGAATTTGCCGTTCTCTGGAACGTCAAAGACGCGGCAAGCTTCCTGTTTAATATCCGTGATCCGGAAACCACCGTACGCGCTGCCTCTCAAAGTGCCATGCGCGAAGTTATCGGTCAGATGAGTTTGGAAAAGATCAATACAGAAGGCCGGGGTCAGATCGCGCAAGAAGCAGAAGACCTGATCCAGCAAATTCTGGATGATTATCAATCCGGCATCAACATCACCGGTGTCGAACTGGACCGTGCCGATCCGCCACAAGCGGTAATCGAAGCCTTTAACGATGTCCAATCTGCCCGTCAGGATAAAGAACGTAAACAAAACGAGGCCGAGGCCTATCGTAACAAAATCGTTCCGACCGCACGCGGTGAAGCACAAAAGCTCATTCAGGAAGCCGAAGCCTATAAAGAACGTGTCATCAAAGACGCGGAAGGTGAAGCCAACCGCTTCCAGTCTGTCTACGAATCTTATGTCGTCAACAAAGACGTCACCCGTGAGCGTCTCTACTTGGAAACCATGCAAGATGTCCTCAAAGGGTCTGAGAAAGTCATCATCGACAGCCAACAGGGCAGCAATGGCGTTGTCCCGTACTTACCCTTACCTGAACTTCAAAAACGCAATAAGGGGGCCCAGTAATGCCTAAAAAGCTAGTCGCATTTATCATTTTGCTGGTCGGTCTCTTCGGTTTGGTTTCCGGCAGTTTGTTTAAAGTTGCCGAACCCGTCCAAGCAATTGTCTTTCAGTTTGGTGATCCGCGTCGCGTGATCCAGGAACCGGGCCTGAACTGGAAAATTCCGTTCATTCAGGATGTACAGTATTTCGACAAACGTGTTCTGAATCTTGACCCGCAACCGGCAGAACTGCCGCTTGCCGATCAGAAACGTATCATCGTCGATACATATGCCCGTTACAAAATCACAGACCCGTTGAAGTATTTTCAGGCGGTTCAGGGTTCTGAACGTGCATTCACTGACAGCTTTGGCCGTATTCTGAACCGTTCTGTTCGGGATGCTATTGCGAAAGTTGCCATGGTTGACCTGCTTTCTGAAAAGCGTGTTTCGGTCATGACTGAAATCACCGAAAGCGTACGCAAAGCGGCTCCGCAATATGGGGTGGAGATTGTAGACGTGCGTATCGGCCGTGCCGATCTGCCTGCACAAATCTCCAACAACGTGTTTGACCGTATGCGGACAGACCGGGTACAGGTTGCCAACCGCCTGCGTGCGGAAGGCGACGAGATCAAGCAACGTATTACAGCCGAGGCAGAACGTACCAAGACTGTAATCCTTGCCGAAGCCCGTCGTACCTCCAACATCCTGCGCGGTGAAGGCGATGCCCAGCGAAACGTCGTGCTGGGGGAAGCTTATGGCAAAGACCCTGAGTTTTTCCGCTTCTACCGTTCAATGGAAGCCTATCGTGAAGCGTTGGGCGAAGGCACCTCTATGGTGTTGTCACCGGATAGTGAATTCTTCACGTATTTTGGAACACGTCCTTCCAAATAACGGCTGATCAAGCTATTGAAACCCCGTGTACGCAACACCGTCACGGGGTTTCTTTTTTTTCAACAGGAAATTTTATGTCAGACTTTTTTGTAGCGATCGGGCTGGCGCTCGCCCTTGAAGGCATTCTCTATGCCTTATTTCCCGAAGGAATGAAAAAAATCATCATGCAGGTTCTCACGATGCCAGCATCGGCCGTGCGCACAACCGGTGTTACACTTGCCCTGATCGGTGTCGTTATTATCTGGTTAATTCGAGGATAATAATATACTCTTCTATAGATGATGAAATACTGGTCAAAATGGCTCCTTCTTTTTGCTCTCGTCACCTTTCCCACCACGGGAATGGCGAAAAGTTATGCGTTGGCTGCAATTGAAGACAACCCCTATCAAAAAGCCATCGGGCACCTGCTGCGCGATGCCTTTTCAGAAATGGGGCATACACTGATCGTGACCTACCTGCCGGGCAAACGCGCGCTCGTTATGTCCAATGCCGGATACCTTGACGGTGAAGTCGCCCGGGTTGCGACCACCAGCAACAGCTACCCTAACCTTATCAAGGTTCCCGTTGCGATCGGGCAGTTCAAAGCAACCGCTATCACCTATCAAGCCCCCGACGTTTACGAAAATTTTGAACAATTCAAACCCTATCGCTTAGGGATTTTGCGCGGCGTCATCTGGTCAGAAAAATGGACCTACAACTATAGCCATATCTATGCCAACAACTACAACGAAATGATCCGTATGCTAAAGGTCAACCGCTTTGCCTACGCCTTTGGTGATCATGCGATCTTTACTCAGATCAAAAAAACGACAAACGACACTTTCAAGATTCTGGAACCGCCAATTTTCCAATACAACCTTTACCCCTTTATCCATAAGTCCCACGCGGCACTTATTCCCGATTTGGTCAACGCTCTCAAGCAGATCGATATGACAGAAGGACTGGACACGCGATTGCAGCGATATTTCCACAGCGAACTGCAACACTATCTTAAAAATTGAAACAAACTGTTACAAAATTGCCTTAGCCAAGCCAATTTTGCACTTCATGCTGTCCACAATGACGCAATACTTGCGATTTTTCTCCTACAAGATACATTGGTTCCAATGTTTTGAAGCAAAGAGGCGAGTTGACAAAAATGAACAACATCAGAAACAACCGACAACGGCCTGCACAAGCCCAAGCCCAGGCAATAAATCTAAAACTCTGGATTATTGCGACCTTGAGCGCCTTTGGTCTATTGATCACCATTCTCGCACAAGCGAACGCGCGCCCTGCGCCGGAAAGTTTTGCCGATCTTGCAGAAAAACTTCTGCCCGCGGTCGTCAATATTTCCACCACACAAACGGTCACCGCCCATGGGCAAATGCCCCAAGGCGTGCCTGATTTTTTCCGTGAGTTCTTTGAACGGCGCGGCGGACAAATGCCAGAACCACAACAACGCCAAGCAACTTCGCTTGGCTCCGGTTTCTTTATTGATGCAGACAAAGGGCTGGTTGTCACCAACAACCACGTCATTCAAGATGCGGAAGAAATCAAAGTTATTCTTCAAGACAACACAGCGCTGGACGCAGAACTTTTGGGCCGTGACCCCAAAACCGATATCGCGTTGCTGAAGGTCGAAATCCCCAAAGGTGTCAAAGTCAAAGACGTGCCGCTGGGTGATTCTGACAAGATGCGCGTAGGTGACTGGGTCGTGGCCATCGGCAACCCGTTTGGTCTCGGCGGCACCGTCACTGCCGGGATTGTGTCTGCGCGTGGTCGTAACATTCAAGCTGGCCCGTATGATGACTTTATTCAGACAGATGCCTCCATCAACAAGGGCAACTCCGGTGGCCCTCTGTTTAATCTGGAAGGTGAAGTGATCGGGATCAACACGGCCATTTATTCCCCAAGCGGTGGCTCTGTCGGGATCGGCTTTTCCGTACCGACAAACATTGCCAAAACCGTTATTGACGACCTGAGCGAATATGGTCGCACCCGTCGCGGCTGGTTGGGTGTACGTATCCAGACCGTCTCAGACGAGATTGCCGAAAACCTCGGCCTTGATGAAGCCAAAGGTGCGTTGGTCACCAGCGTGGCAGAAGATGGCCCGGCTGAAGATGCAGGCATCGAAAAAGGCGACGTTGTCATCACGTTTAACGGCAAAGACGTCACTGAAATGCGCAAACTGCCGCGTATCGTTGCGGAAACCGAAGTTAACAAGTCTGTCCCGGTTGAAGTCTGGCGCAAAGGCAAAGTCAAAAAGCTGACCGTTAAAGTCGGGGAACTGGAAGTGGCCGAGAAAAACGGCACAGTAACAGCCTCCAAAGTACAAAACGGCAATTCCACCATCAAAGAACTGGGCATGTCCCTCGGTAGCCTCACCGATCCGTTACGCGCCCAGCACAACATCCCGGAAGAAGCCAAAGGCGTAATCATTCTGGATGTGGTCAATGATGGCCCAGCCGCCCAAAAAGGCATCCGTGTCGGTGAACTGATCGTCGAAGTCGGTCAGAAAGAAGTCACCAGCCCGGACGAAATCCGCGAAGCGGTCAAGGAAGCGGTTAAAACCAAGCAGAAATCCCTGCTTCTCTTAATCGACGGGGAAGATGGTCTACGCTTCGTAGCGGTCAAACTGACTGAGTAATCCATGCTTTAAAACAACAAAAGGGGAGGGGCTTCGGCCTCTCCCTTTTTTTATGTGTGGGGCTGTTTTTAGGCGGGTTGCCACAATCCATGGACGGATTGTGCATAGATCAAACGATAGGTTTTGCGAAAATGCCAATCGGTCTTGATCACATTGCTGGCGTTATCCAAAATCACAACGCCATTTTCCGGTGTTTTTACAGCAAGGCAGGCATGGGCCTGATGGCTATAGATATGTTTCACGCCAATAAGAAACATATCGTCTGGTGCAACCGCCAGATCCGTCAGGCAGGCAAATTTGCTCAGGGCGAAGTCTTCACAATCTCCGCCTTTTTGTCGAAACAGAACCGGATCAGCCCACAGGTCTTCCCGCCCATAAACCGACTGATCACTGGCATAAGGAATGCGGTTCACCGCGCGATTGACCTCTTCCAGCTTCTGCGTCATCGGCAGCCTGTCTAAAGCGGGCAGGGCAAACAGATCGTGGGTTTGGGCCTTAACCAGTTTTTGCAAAAAGGCCGCGCGCTCAATCCCCCAAGGGCTGGACGACTGTAAGGTCAAGCGCCTTCCCAGCAAAAAAGTCGCCGCGTTGGTGCGCGAAAAAGCAGGCACAGACGACAGAGCAAACAGACCACACGTGCCTGCGCCCACACATTTCTGTAAGAAATTTCGCCTGTTTATCGGGTTCATCCACGCCCTTCCTTAAAAGCAACTGCTGATACTGTAGCAATCTTTTTCAAGATTCACAAACTTCGAAAGATTATAAGGTGCAATTGGTTTCCAAAGAAACCTTATTGCTCGTCTCCAGAACAATTGCTATGGTCTGTGCGGTATTTTTACACTGGGGAAGGGACCATCACATGAGCGACGATACCATCAAGTATCTATTACCCGAAAACCGCATTCCAAAGGCCTGGTACAATATCGTTGCCGACCTGCCGCAACAGCCGGAACCTGTCTTGCATCCGGGCACCAAAAAACCTGTTACGCCTGCTGATCTGGAACCTTTGTTCCCCATGTCCATCATCGAACAGGAAGTCGCAACCGAACGCGAGATCGAAATCCCGGAGCCGGTGCGCGATGTCTACAAACAATGGCGTCCGGCCCCGCTGTATCGCGCCCGTCGTCTGGAAAAAGCCTTGGGCACCAGCGCCAAGATTTTTTATAAATACGAAGGGGTCAGCCCATCAGGATCGCACAAGCCCAACACCTCAGTTGCCCAAGCTTTCTATAACAAAGAAGCTGGCATCAAAAAGCTGACCACCGAAACAGGGGCCGGTCAGTGGGGCTGCTCCCTTGCGTTTGCGGCGTCTCTGTTTGATCTGGAAGTCGATGTCTATATGGTCAAAGTGTCCTATGGGCAAAAACCCTATCGCCGCGCGCTCATGCAAACCTATGGTGCGCGCTGCGTCGCCTCCCCATCCACAGAAACACAAGCGGGGCGTGATGTGCTCGCGCAAGACCCGGACAGCCGCGGCTCCCTCGGGATCGCCATTTCAGAGGCTGTGGAGCTGGCGGCCCAACGCGACGACACCAAATATGCCTTAGGCTCCGTGCTCAACCATGTGCTCTTGCACCAGACCGTCATCGGCATCGAGGCCATGGAACAGATGGAGATGGCGGACGCTGACCCCGACGTGGTCATCGGCTGCGCAGGCGGCGGGTCCAACTTTGGCGGGATCGCGTTCCCTTACATCGGACGCAATATCCGCGAAGGCAAAAAGACCCGTATTTTGGCGGTTGAACCGGCAGCCTGCCCCACCTTGACACGCGGCACCTATGCCTATGACTTTGGCGATACGGCCCAACTCACGCCACTGACCAAAATGCACACCTTGGGTGCCTCCTTCATGCCACCGGGGTTCCATGCCGGCGGATTGCGCTATCACGGCATGTCCACCTTGGTCAGCCAATGTAAAGAATTGGGGCTGATGGACGCGGTTGCCTATCGTCAAACGGAATGTTTTGCCGCGGCTGTCCAATTTGCCCAAGCCGAAGGCATCCTGCCCGCCCCAGAATCCAGCCACGCCGTCAAAGCCGCGATTGTGGAAGCCCTAGATGCGAAGGAAAAAGGCGACGAACGCACCATCCTGTTCTGCCTGTCCGGCCATGGTCACTTCGACATGCAAGCCTACACCGACTATTTTGAAGGCAAGCTTGAAGATAAAGACTATGACGAGGTCGCTTTACAAGAAGCACTCGCCCGCCTGCCCAACGTCGGTTGATCCAAAAAAACGCCCCTGTCAAATGCAGGGGCGTTAATCAAACGAACGATATAGAATAACCTTACTGCACAAAGAAAAGGGCTATATAAAATGAAAATACGGATTGCGGCAGTTGAAGATACGGGAGATGAAATGATCTGTGACGAATATATCGGTCACGACTTTCAGTCATTTGCAGAGATCTTGGAACAGCTCTCGACGTTGGAAAAATCAGCCCCAGGTCATATCGCCTTAACGTCCTTAGATGATTTAGGCCAAGCACAATATACCTCCATACATGCGACGTTATCTAAAGACCTGGATGACATCAAAGGCCATGACCTATCAAGCCTTTCTCCAGAAAGCTTTGAAGATGGTGAACATCGCGGATACCTATCTAACAAATCTGAATTTTTCATTCGAGAAGCAAACTTTCTTTCAAAGGCTAAAGAAACCACATTTGAGGATATCTTTACCCGCCACTTATGTATTACCGATCAAGAAATAGATGCCTTAGAGCAGGTTCATGCGAATCCATTGAAATATATTGATTCAAAGGTTCTCATAAAAGTCTCCCCCGTTCAATCTTCCGCCCTTGCTCTTGTTTCATTTCCAAATGGCTACTTCTCATGTGATCTGAATCCATTTGAAAACTATGTTTTAGCAAATCACTTAGAAGAAAATTACGGTCTAAGGCTATGTGGCATGGGCGCTTCCTTACTTGGCTTCAGGCATAGCCGAAAATTCGACGTCCAAACCGCACTCAAGCTTGGCGCAGAGCTCGCAAAAATCTATCACCGCGAAAACGAGACAAGCGTCATTGAACGCTTTGCCAATCTCGTGCAAACCCATGAATATTTCTTCATAAAATATGTAGAAGAAATCAATTTATAAGACAAAAGCGTGAACGACCCATTCAAGCGCTAGGCAGTTTTGTAACTCTCAATACATCTGTGCATAAAAAAAGTGGGCTAAGTTCTCAGCCCACTTTATGCGTCTGCTTTATTTTATAAAGCAAGAAACGTTAAGCTTTCAACTTATAGCCTGTCTTGAACATGCGATAGCTCACAATCCACAAGAAGGTGTTGATCCCGGTCATCACCAAAATACCTGTCAGGATGTTGCTGTCGGATTGACCGATAAAGCCCGCACGGAACCCATCAATCATGTAGAAAAACGGGTTGATGTGAGCCAGAAATTTACCCAGTTCCGGCAAGCGTTCTGCGGAATAGAACGTCCCGGACAAGAAAGACAGCGGCGTCACCACAAAGTTGGTCACGGCTGCCATGTGATCAAATTTCTCTGACCAGATGCCGCCGATAATCCCGAACAGGGACAACATCAACGCACCCATAAAGCCGTGAAACAGGATCAGGGCCGGATTATCAAACCCGAAGGGCACAAAAAAGCTCATAACCAGCACGATGATACTGCCGATCATCAGGCCACGTGTCGTGCCCCCCATGGCGTAAGCAAAGGTGAGTTCATGGGCATTAAGCGGCGGCATAAGTGTATCAACGATATTGCCCTGTACCTTGGCAATCACCAACGAACTCGACGTGTTGGCAAAGGCATTTTGCGTAATCGCCATCATCACCAGACCGGGGGCAAGAAATTCCAGAAACGGCACAGAGCCAATGGTTTCCACCGCGCGACCCAAGGCCAATGTAAAGACGGCGAAAAACAACAGGGTCGTGACCAGCGGGGCCATCAGGGTTTGGGTGTAAACTTTTAAAAAACGTCGGACTTCACGGGAATATAATGTCCACAGCCCGAGCCAATTTGCTGAATGCGGATTGACTTCAATGGGAGTCATAAGAGATTCTCTTTTTGGAAATAAATGTTTATTCTTTGTAACAGGCAAAGACCAATTGGTTAAGTGAGATATGTCACAAGAACAAAAAATTCCAAGACCCGTAAGCGCACAATCCCTGAGAAACGCCGCGCTGCGCTACATTGACCGCTTTGCCACGTCCCGTGAAAACCTCCGCCAAGTCCTGATGCGTCGGGTGCAAAAATCCAACTATTATCACGATACGCCCTTAGAAGACGGCATCAACTGGATCAACACCATCCTTGATCAACTGGAACAGGCCAATTTCATCAACGATCAGCGCTACGCCGAAGGCCGCGCAGGGGCGCTGCATCGCAAAGGCACCTCCTTGCGCGTGATCCAGATGAAGTTAAAAGAAAAAGGCATCTCAGACCAAGACATCGCCCATGCCCTCAATGCGTTAAGCGAGGAAACACAAAGCGAAAACTTGGAACGGGACGCGGCCATCGCCCTTGCCCGTCGGCGCAGGCTTGGCCCGTGGCGCCTCCCCGAAAAACGCGAAGACTTTAAGGATAAAGATCTTGGGGCCCTCGCGCGTGCCGGATTTTCCTATGATCTCGCGCGCGATATTATCGAAGCTGATAGCCCCGAAGACCTTGAAGAGATTTAAACAATCGCGTTGGCGTAGCTGTCATCCTTATTCAGTGTCTCTGCGATCAACTGCAACACATGGCGGGTCTGTTCAACAGACGTCGGCGCGCCAAGGCACAGACGCACGCCCGTGACATGATCCACATGGACCGCAAAGTCATCAGCAGCCAACAAACGCACATTCTGGCGGCGCATCTGGGCCACAAAGTCATGGGCGTTCCAATGGGCAGGTAAGGACAGCCAGATGTGAAACCCGTTCGGATCTGCACGAAACGTATGGGCGCCCAAAACGTCCCGCGCAATCTCCTGACGTTCGCGCGCGGCTTTGGAAATCGCTTCCCCCAACAAATCGGCACAACCGGACTGTAACAAATCCACTGCCATGGCTTTGGTGATGGGGGACACCATCAAGGACGTCGCGCGTAGGGCTTGGGCGATCTTTTTCTGGTGCGCTTGGTCAGGACAGATCAAAAACGCCACCCGCAGAGAACTTGCCACGCATTTTGCCAAGCCTGCAATGTAATAGCCCAAGTCAGGGGCAAAACTGCATAATGGGTCCGGCGCATGCTTGGAGATAAAGCCATAAGCATCATCTTCAATGATCTTCACATCATAGGTTTTTGCAATCTCCGCAATCTCGCGGCGACGCTCGCTGGGCCATGTGGTCGTAGTCGGGTTATGTTGCGTCGGTGTGCAGTAAAGCAACGCGACTTTATTCTGGCGACAGGCCTCTTCAAACGCTTGCGGAAGAATACCGTCATGATCCATTTCCAAACCAATATGGGGAATACCGAGTTTGCGCACCACGGACTGAAACCCCGGATAGGTAAATTCCTCCGACACCACACAGGTATCTTTTGTCACCAAATGCCCCAACAAGGCCAGCAGGGTGCCTTGGGTGCCGGGACAAATCAGCAGATTGTCTTTATCTGCCGGTTTGTAGCGCCGGGCAACCCAAGTGGCGGCGACTTCACGTTCCGACACTGTGCCAAAAAAGTCCTGATAGCCGAACAGGCTTTGTTCGTTCATACGCATCACGACCTGCGCCATATCGCGCTTCATGCGATCCAACAACCGCTTATCCTGCGGCAGGGGCGGAATATTCATCCCCATATCCACAAACAGGCTTTCCGTGTTTTGAGGGTGAAGTACGCCCCGGATAAACGTCCCCTGTCCCATGCGCGCAACCAACACGCCACGCTTTTTACCTTCTGCATAGGCGCGGGTGACAGTGGTAAAATCAATCCCCAGACGGTCTGCCAACTGGCGTTGCGGCGGTAATTTATCCCCCGCCTTCAAGACAGAACGCGCCAGATCATTTTCAATCGCTTCAACGATTGCCAGATATAAAGGACGCTGCGAATCGAGACTGTGTGGATACCAGTTAAGATCATTTTGCGTCATGCGTCATCCCTCTCACATGCATTCCATACAATTCCCTTTAATTTTCTAAACCTGCATGGTGCGCACAGGGCAAGGCCGCAGGAATCTAGGTATATATTGTATGTTAATTTAACCACATACAATAGTCGATTGTACGCGTTTATTGTTGAAATTGCATGCAGCATATGCCTTTTTCCCTGCGAAATCTACAGACAAATCACTCTTGTGTGAAAGGGTCCTCTCCATGAGTCCGCTGCAATCACCGCCCCCCACCGCCGCCTTGGATGACAAAGAAAATCCGCTCTATGCAAACCGTGTCAAAATCCATCCCCGTCGCATTTCCGGCTTTTACCGCCGCTTAAAGGATGTGATGCTTTGGGCGCTCTTGGCCCTTTATCACCTGACACCGTGGCTGCCGTGGGATCGCGGTGCAAACAAACCCAATCAAGCCATCCTGTTTGATATCCCCGGTGAGCGCATTTACCTGTTTAATCTGGAAATCTGGCCCCAAGATATCTACATGCTGACGGGTATGATGATCTTTGCGGCGGTCGGCCTGTTTTTCACCGCAGCGCTGATCGGGCGGGCGTGGTGCGGCTTTGCCTGCTTCCAAACCGTCTGGACCGACCTGTTTATGAAAGTCGAAGCCTGGGTCGAAGGTGATCGCAACGCCCGCATGCGATTGGACAATGCCAGACCGTCCCTGTCCAAATATGCCAAACGCACGACAAAGCATGCCCTTTGGCTCGCGATCTCCGCCTTTTTTGCCCTCTCTTTTCTGTGGTATTTTGGCGAAGCCGCAACAGTGACCAAAAATGTCCTCACTGCCAATATTGGTGGCTGGACGCTGGTGACCTTTCTAACGCTTATGGCCATGACCTACATTATGGCGGGATTTGCCCGCGAACAGGTCTGCTTTTACATGTGTCCATACGGGCGCTTTCAAGGCGTCATGTTTGATGAACACAGCAAGGTCGTCACCTACGAAAGCTGGCGCGGGGAAGGACGGGCCAAACCCGGCAAAAACCGCGATTTCAGCAACCGGGGTCATTGCGTTGACTGTTCCCTGTGCGTGCAAGTCTGCCCGACCGGTATTGATATTCGCGATGGCAACCAGATGGAATGTATTGGCTGTGCGCTCTGTATCGATGCCTGCAACGATGTGATGGAAAAATTCGGCCTGCCGAAAAACCTGATTTCCTATGACAGTCAGCACAATATCAATGCCCGTGCGACCAACAAGCTGACCCAACAGGTCACAAAACTGATCCGCCCGCGCACCCTTATTTACAGCGGCATTCTGCTTGCGACCCTTGCGGTGACCAGCCTTGCCCTTGACACCCGCGAACTGACGGAAGTGAATATGCTGAAAGACCGCGCCCCGTTTTTTGTCACCTTAAGTTCCGGTGACATTCAAAACGCCTATACGCTGCGCATCCTCAACAAAAGCACCGAACCCCGCACCTATATGGTCGATGTGGAAGCCCCAAACTTCCCGTCTTTCGAGATCATCGGGCAAGACACCAATAAAGTGACACTAGACAGCGGCAAAGTCGCCAGCTTGCGCTTGTTGGTGCGCGGCAAAATGCTCCCGGACTTTGAGGGCAAAATGCCGCTGACCCTGGTCTTGCGCGATGCGGGCTATCAACCCATCCAAGTGGAAGAAACCGTCTTTAACGGCCCTTCCCACTAATCCCCCCAAATCGCCTTAAATCGGCTGGGTGGCGGCGATCAACCAAGCAAGATCCTCGCCCTCCAGCAACGGCGATAAAGCCTCGCGGACCTGTGCGTGATAGCTGTTTAACCAGTCTATCTCGTGCGGGTCCAACAGGTTTTTCTCAATCCCGTTTACATCAAACGGGCAGAGTGTCAGCGTTTCAAACGCCAACATCTCACGCTCTCCGCCCTCTGACGGTTGCACGCAGACCAGATTTTCCAGACGGATGCCATAGCCACCGGTCTTATAATAGCCCGGCTCATTCGATACCACCATGCCCACGCCTAAGGCCACCTTGCTTGGCATTTTAGAAATGCGCTGCGGCCCTTCATGGACGTTAAGGAAACTGCCGACCCCGTGGCCTGTCCCATGATCATAGTCCATACCCGCTTCCCATAATGGCAAGCGTGCCAGAACGTCCAACTGCGATCCGGTCGTCCCTTTAGGGAAACGCGCGCGACCCAAGGCAATATGCCCTTTTAAGACACGGGTGAAACGGTCCTTCATCTCCGGCGTTGCGTTGCCGCGTACAATGGTGCGGGTAATGTCGGTTGTCCCGTCTTGATATTGCCCGCCACTATCGACCAGATAAAGGCCATTTTCCGGCAAGGGAATCGATGTTTCAGGGCTGACGCGATAATGCACAATCGCGCCATTTTCCGCAGAACCGGAAATGGTCGGGAAACTGTAGTCAAAAAACAGATCATCCTCACGGCGCAGACTATTCAGTTTCTGCGACACACTCAGTTCGTTAATGTCCGGTCCTGCCGGTTGTTCAGATAGCCAACGCAAAAAGCGCACCATCGTTGCCCCGTCACGGCGATGGGCCGTGCGCATCCCTTCAACTTCCACCACATTTTTGCAGGCTTTTGGCATCAAGGTAAGATCATCCGCGACAACAACCTGTGCACCCGCTTTTGTTAAGCGGCTATAAATCCATTCCGGTGCGCTATTGCCATCAAAACGCACGGTCTTTTTATCTGCCCCTAACGTATCCAGCACCGCACCGATCTGATCGGGTTCATGAAAACGCACAGCACTGCCCAAATGATCACGTACCGTTTGATCAATCTTGGCACTGTCCATAAAGAGATCTGCGCTTTCATCCGCATGGATTAAAGCAAAGCCAAGCGCTACAGGCGTGCACGGGATATCCCCCCCACGGATATTAAACGCCCATGCAATCGAATCGGGCAGGGTCAGGACCATACAGTCCTGCTTCTCTGCTTTTAACTGGGCTGCGATTTCCGCCAGTTTTTCCACATGGGATTGCCCACTGTAAGACAGCGGATGGACGCGCACAGGTTCTTGCGGCGCATTCGGGCGATCCGACCAGATGGCATCAATAAAGTTATGCGGGGCGGCAACCAATTTTGCCCCCGCCTTTTCACAGACCTGCTTTAAGCGCAGTAAGCTTGCCCCCGTATGCAGCCAGGGGTCATAGGCGATTTTCATGCCCGTTGTGACGTGATCGGCCAGCCAGTCTGTCGCAGGTGTTTCTGTCAGATGGCGGCGTTCAAACAACGTGCCGTCCACTTCATGTTCAGCTTGCAGGGTATAGCGCCCATCGACAAAAACCGCCGCACGCTCAGTCAGCACAATCGCCATCCCCGCCGAACCGGTAAACCCCGAAATCCAGGCCAGACGTTCTGACGACGCGGCAACATATTCGCCCTGATGTTCATCATTGCGCGGGATGATAAATCCATCCATCTCGAAAATCTGCATTTCACGGCGAAGGGCGCTTAAGCGCTGTGTCCGGTCAGTCATGGGGGTTACTTCCTAAAAACGTTCAAGTAGACGATCAATATATTTCAATTCTTGTTCTGTGCGACCCTTTTGTCCGGCACGACGGTATAATTCTTTTAAAATTTCGCGTGATCGCTTCATTTCCACGTCATCCGGCACAGTGCGACCTGTCTCGTCAGCGATCGGTCCCTTATTGCTGCGTCGTCCCAACGGGTCATAGCCGGGCAATTGACGGGGTAGGGACTGCATCCCCATCTGTTGGGCCAAGGATTGCGCACTTTCCTGCAAGCCTTTGCGCAACTGATCCACAGCCTGTCCCTGTGCCTGTATCGCCACGTCATCCAACCCCCGTTCAAGGGCCGTTGCCGCGCGATCCATCGCAGCTTGCGCGTCCTTCAATGTCTCAGGGGTTTGCACATTCATTTCGCGCAGGCGCTTTATCTGTTCTTGCAATTGGTCATAAAGTTGGCGTTGTTCCTCTGCCTGTTGAATCGCCTGTTTGGTTGCCTCCAGACTTTGGGCATCCCCGCTGCGTGTACGTTGAAAGGTGCGATCCAGCAAATCCTGCTGGGCTTCCTCCAAGGCGCGCAGTTGCTCGACCATTTCTTTTGCGGCTTGCATCATCTCTGGGTCCGGCGGTTCCTGCATGGCAAGACGCGACAGGATAGATTGAAACTGTTCCATCACCGCCTTTGCAGCTTGCGTATCACCCGCGCGCATCAGGTCACGCGCCTTGTTCAGCAAAGCCATCAACTCATCGCGCCCGATCATATTCGCACTCGTCAGGTTCGCGGCCCCTTCAAACCCTTCCATATCAGGCATGGACTGGCTCATTTGGCGTAAAAACTCATCCAGACTTTTTTGCATCTGTTCAAACAAAGCTTCCATGCCCGCACGACCCCCGGCGTTCCCCATAAGATCCTGCAATTGGCGCGACATAAATTCCAGCTGATTGCGCGCACTGCCCGACGCCCCTTCTTCTAGACGCACCGCCGTTTCCCACAGGATAACGCGCACGGCTTCAGTTTCCGGTGTTGCCATGTCAATGTGCAAACGATCAGAAGCCACCCGCAACGCCAGATAAACCGCAACGTCATCCGCAAAAGTTTCGGGCGTGCGCAGGATCTGATCCAGGGCGATCTGGGCATAGAGCCTGTCTTCCGGTGTACTTTCCAACAAACTGCGCCGGATTTTCACCAATTCGCGCGCAATCGGATGGGTGAAGCGACGTTCCGGCAAGACCATTTGCAGGGCCTGTCCGTAGTTGGTCTGATTGGCACTATCAATCGCGATGGGCGTAACGACCACCGTTTGTCCCGCCCACGGATTGTCCGACAGGTTATGGCGAAAACTGCCTTTAACCTCAGTCGCACTTTCATCCTGCACAAGGACCAGATCGCCGCGTCCATCCGGCTTTAAAGGATGGATTTTCAACTGAACCTGCTTCAAGCCAAAATCGTCTTTTGCCTCAAACCCCAAAGTCATGTGACCGCGAAAACCGGTCTTGACCGATTTATCCAGCGCAATTGTCGGCGGCAGGTCTGCAACCAGATGTACAGGCCAGCGATAGAGCAGCTGATCACCGTCCAAAAGCCGTAATTCGTCCCCCTGATCCACCGTTGTTTCCAAACTAAACGCCCCGCGTCCCAGCACCTGCATCTCTTCTTCAAACCCGCCAATGGCAAGGCGCAAATCTTCGGACTGTTGTGCGCCTTCCAACCTGATCAAAATCTGACTGTGCTGCACAATCGACACCGCATCGCTTGCTTGTGCAGACTGATCATCAGCTTGCAAAAAAACAGGCCCAAGACCCGTATAGGCAGGGGGATTAATCCAGGCTTCCACCCGCCAGCCTTGGGCAAATTGCGGCGCTTGATGCAAAGAAAAGGCTTGCGCAAAACGACTGCCATCATCAAAACGCGCTTCAATCGCGCCCAACACCAACAACAAGATCAACCCCGCCCGCAACGAATAAGGATCACGTTTATAAAGGCGGGAGCGCGGGAAGTTGACCACCACCTGCTTTAAGGCCGTCACCATGCGGTCCTGATGTTTGATCCAGATGGCTTGGCTCAGTTTATCATGCTGTTCGCCAACTGGTTGATCCAGCAAGGCAAACAGCGGCTGATGGGACAGGGCGCTGTCGCGTTCCAGCTTATGAAGTGCCGCCGTCTTATCCGGATAAGCCACGCCGCGCACGCCATAAGTAAGGCTACCCACACAGGCAAGACAAAACGCGCCCAGCACCAAAACATGCAGAACGGGCGAGAGCAGGGTAAACAGATTAAAGAGAATCGCTGCCAGAAACAGGCTGCTGATGATCAGGAAAGGCCAGAGACGCGGCCAGAGCGTTTCCCAATAGATCACCGCGCGCACGATAAAAATCATACGGTTTAATCGACGCAACGCAGCGGTGTCCAATTCGTGCATAACCAGCCCTAATCAACAAGTATCCTCTTCAGGATAAACTGTGTTCTTCAGGCTGGCTATACAAGTATTTGTGAAATTAACTTTGCCAGTCGGCAAGGCTTTCCAGATCCAGCAACTCTTCAATATCCACGCGTTTGCGGACCACAGCGTACTGATCGCCACTGACCATCACTTCGGGGATCAACGCGCGGGAATTATAGGTATTGGACATGGTTGCGCCATAGGCCCCTGCCGTTCTAAAGGCGACCAGATCCGCAGACGCAAGCTTCGGCAACTTGCGATCTTTTGCAAAGGTGTCGCCTGTCTCACAGATCGGGCCGACCACGTCATAAGTGACTTTCTCGTCCGTTTCCGGTTCAAACACAGGGACAATCGCGTGGTAGGCAGAATACAGCGACGGACGCATCAGATCATTCATCGCCGCATCGATCACGGCAAAAGTCTTGGTCGGAGCTTGCTTGACGTACAGCACTTCACTGACCAACAGACCTGCGTTGCCCGCGATCATACGACCGGGCTCAAATTCAAACTCAACGCCCAGATCGCCCAATTCTTCCACAACTAGCTTGCCATATTCAACCGGCAGCGGTGTTTCATCTTCTTCGTAAGGGATACCCAGACCGCCACCAAGGTCAACGCGCGTTACGTCCAGACCAAGGCTGCGCAGCTCGCCGACCATTTCCTTCATACGGCGGAAAGCCGCACGGAACGGTTCAAGGTCCACAAGTTGAGAGCCGATGTGACAGGCCAGACCTTTCGGGTCCACGCCGGACATGTTGCTCGCGCGTTGATAAACTTCAACCGCACGGGTCCAATCAATGCCAAACTTGTTGTCGCTTTTGCCTGTGGAAATTTTTTCGTGCGTCTTGGCATCCACATTGGGGTTTACGCGCAAGACAATAGGCATACGTGCACCAAGCTTGGTTGCAACGTCGCTCAGGACCACCAGTTCTTCTTCGCTTTCCACGTTGATCTGACGGATGCCCGCTTTGACGGCATATTCCAGATCGCTGCGGCTTTTGCCCACACCGGAGAACACAACCTTATTGGCTGGCACGCCCGCTTTGAGCGCGCGCTTCAATTCCCCGACGGACACCACATCCGCCCCTGCGCCCAGATCGGCAAGGGTCTTGATGACAGCGATGTTGGAATTTGCCTTAACCGCAAAACAGATGGTCGAGTCCAATTCTTTTACTGCGTCGGCAAAAACATTGTAGTGACGTTCCAGCGTTGCGCGGGAATAAACATAAAACGGTGTCCCGACTTCTTCAGCCAGTTTGGTCAGGGCGACGTCTTCGGCATAAAGTTCGCCGTTTTTATACTGAAAATGATCCATAAGATTTCTTTATTTATAGAGTTTCGGTTCAGGGGCCGGGGCAGGGTAGGTGCGCGGATAGGTCGGTTCCACATCATCCGGTGCAATCGGCTTGTTTTTGCGACCACAGGCCGACAAGGAAAGGACACAAGCCATTAACAGGACAACCCATACAGTTTTACGCGGCATCATCCCCCTCCTTTCTTACAAAAAACGCTTGCGGGCTTCGACGATCTGTTCACGCACGTTGCTTTGCGCCGTCCCGCCATAAGACGTACGGGACGCAACAGACGCATCAATCGTCAGCACATCGTACACGTCCTTGGTGATCGCCGCATCAACAGACTGCATGTCGTCCAAAGACAGATCGGACAAGTCACAGCCTTTATCTTCTGCAATCTTCACAATCGCGCCCGTGACATGGTGCGCGTTTCTAAACGGCATACCCAGTTCGCGCACCAGCCAGTCGGCAAGATCGGTTGCGGTGGTGAAGCCCCAGCTTGCACTTTCACGCATCTTTTCTTTATTGACCGTCATTTCTGCGATCATGCCGGTCATCACAGCCACGCCCAATTCCAGTGTATCCGCCGCATCAAAGACAGGCTCTTTATCTTCCTGCATGTCTTTGGAATACGCCAGCGGCAACCCTTTCATGGAGATCAGCAGGCTGTTCAAATCGCCAACCACACGACCGATCTTGGATCGGATCAGTTCGGCTGCGTCCGGGTTTTTCTTTTGCGGCATGATGCTGGACCCGGTGGAGAAACTGTCAGACATGCGCACAAAACCAAACTGCGCCGACGACCAGATCACCAATTCTTCCGCCAAACGTGACAGGTGAACGGAACAAATCGCCGCAGCACTCAAATATTCCAGTGCAAAGTCACGATCAGATACCCCATCCAAAGAGTTCCGCATCGGACCGGAGAAGTTCAACAGTTCTGCCGTATAATGGCGATCGATTGGATAAGGTGTGCCTGCCAAAGCCGCAGACCCAAGGGGCGATTCATTCACCCGCTTGCGTGCATCAGCAAAACGCGCACGATCGCGACCGACCATTTCCACATAAGCCAACAGGTGATGGCCCAAGGACACAGGCTGTGCCGCTTGCAAGTGGGTAAAGCCCGGCAGGATGGTATCGACCTGTTCTTCCGCGCGATTGATCAGCGCTTGTTGCAGGATTTTTAAGCCTTCATCCATACGATCGATGGCATCGCGCACCCACAGGCGGAAATCGGTCGCCACCTGATCGTTACGGGACCGCGCGGTGTGCAAACGCCCTGCCGCATCACCGATCAGTTCACGCAGGCGGTTTTCCACGTTCATGTGGATATCTTCCAAGGCGGCGGAGAATTTAAAATCACCCGCTTCAATCTCTGCCAGCACTTTGTCCAACCCGTCGGTGATGGCTGTGCCATCTTCGGCGCTCAGGATGCCTTGCTTGACCAGCATCGCGCAATGGGCCTTTGATCCGGCGATATCCTGCGCGTAAAATCGTTTATCAAAATCAATTGAAGCATTGATTTTTTCCATAATCGCGCTTGGGCCACCGGAGAAACGGCCGCCCCACATTTGGTTTGTATCGGATGTATCGCTCATGATCAGTCTCGTCATATAAGTCAGTAAATTGCTTGAGTTTGTTTGCCCGAAAGCGCCAGTCGCGTCAAGCGTGCAGCGATCATTTGCCCCCGAAAACCCTTCATTTACCTTTTGGCGCTATAATGCACCCCTCTCACCCGTATGGGCATTGACTCGACCTGATGCTGGTGAATAATGCGATCCTACCACGATCGTATAACTCACGGACAGTTCTTCACATGGTTTCTACGCCTTTATACCTGCCCATAAGAACACTGCTACATCTAACCGTTTGTGCCCTGTTTTTTCTGATAGCGGGCCTCAGGTCAGCCCCTGCCCAATCCCCTGCGGATATCGGGCTGAGCATCCATGAGCGCGCCTATCTCGATCACAAAAAAATTCTGCGCGTCTGTGTCGATCCCAGCCGCCTGCCCTTTGACGGGGTGGATGAGGCGGGCAATCATGATGGCCTGTCCAAAGATGTGTTTGATATCCTGGCCCGTATGCTCAATGTCACCATGGTGGTCCCGCAAGTGGAAGACTGGGACGACCTGATGAAAAAGGCCAAAAGCCGTGCCTGTGACGTGGTCTCCCAAATCAATGCCAATGATGAACGCCGGGAATTTCTCGACTTCACCACGCCCTATTTCTATCTGCCGCTTGCCGTCGTCACCCGCTATGACCGTATCTTTGTAGAGGAAAGCCTACAGGGGTCCGGCGTAAAGTTTGCCGTCATCAAAGACGATATCGCCATTGATAAACTGCGCAAAAAATATCCCGATATTGATCTTGTCGAGGTCAAAAACAATATCGAAGCCATGCAAATGGTCCATGACGGGGATGTCTTTGGTTATATCGGGGCCCAAGGGGCCGTTGCCTTTGCCATCCAAAAATTGGACCTGAATAAACTCGCGGTCACCGGCAGCTTGCCGCTGCGCTATGAACTCTCCATCGCGTCGCGCAATGACGAACCCTATCTGGGTAGCGCGCTTGAAAAAGCCGTGCGCGCCATTGATCCCAAAGAAGCCCAGAGCATCCGCGATAAATGGATTGCCATCACCATTCAGGAAGTCACGGATTATACCCTGATCTGGCAACTCCTTGTGGTACTTGGCACTGTGCTCATGGTATCCCTGTTCTGGAACAATCGCCTCAGTTCTGCCAACCGTAAAATCCGCGAGACGTTAACCCAGCTTCATGCCGCCCAACACCAGTTGGAAGATCAAAATAAAGTCCTGCAAAGACAATCAGTTACAGACTCCCTCAGTGGCCTTTATAACCGCTTGAAGCTGGATAAAGATATCGCCCAAGAAATCAAGCGGGCCGAGCGCAGCAACACGCCCTTCTCCCTGATCCTGATGGATATTGACCATTTTAAACGGATCAACGACACCCACGGTCACTTGATCGGAGATGACGTGTTGAAAGAATTCGCCGCCCTGCTGCAAAGCCAGACCCGCAGCAGCGATATTCTGGGCCGCTGGGGTGGGGAAGAATTTTTGCTGCTGTGTCCCGACTGCCCACTGGACGGTGCAAAAACGCGTGCCGAAGATTTGCGCACAACCATCGCGGCCCACACCTTCGCCCACATTGGCCCCTTAACCGCCAGCTTCGGCGTCGCCACCTATCACCCCGGCGAACACCCAAACGCCCTCCTCAAACGCGCCGACCTCGCGCTTTATCGCGCCAAAGAAAAAGGCCGCAACTGCGTCGATTGCAGCTAGTCGCCCTGCCGCGCAATCGTCATGCCGCACCCGTTGCGGCATGAATGGCTGAGGCGATACACCGACCTCTCCCCCATAATCGCGCAACAGGTGCGCGATGACGCTGTTTTTAAATTCTCCATGACAAAAGAGTATACTGATGAAAACATCCCCGATCCGACAAACCCAAACTTACTTTATCTTAAGTGGTGCCATGGGCAGTGGAAAAACCACCCTTTGCCAGGACCTCAAAGCAAATGGTCAGTCCGTCGTCGACGAACCCGCGCGACAAATCCTCGCGGAGCAGCGCAGCTTTGGCGGAAGCGGTGTACCCGAAGAAGATCCGCACCTCTTCACCAATCTGCTGCTTTCACGCACGCTTTATGCCTATGACTTTCACCAAGAAGCGAAACAACCGATCCTCTTTGATCGTGGGGTGCCGGACATCCTCGCCTACGCGAAATTATTTAACTTAGAGACAACGCGCTTTCAAAAAGCAGCGGAGATTTATCGCTATAATCCCACGGTTTTTATGATGGCGGACTGGCCGGAAATTTATACGACAGATGAAGAGCGTAAAATGACCTATGAACAAGCTCAACGCTTTGGGCAAACCCTTCGGTCCATTTACCAAAGCCTGAACTATACCGTCATCGACGTGCCCCAAATGAACATTCAAGACAGAAGCAACTTCATACGGGAGCATATACACAGCCGCACTGAGCAATAAAAAAGCCCCGAACATCACTGCTCGAGGCCTTTTTCTTTAACCGTGATAACCGAAGTTATTCGGCAGCTTCTGTCCATTTGAGAACAGGGCTACGCGCCGCTTTGGTTTCGTCCAGTCGACGACGCGGGGTCAGCATCGGGGCGGATTTGAAGCTCTCGGCTGCACCGTCCTTGGCTTTTTGCGTCATTTCGCGGATCATGTGGATAAACTTATCCAATGTCGCTTTGTTTTCTGTCTCTGTCGGTTCCATCAACAAGGCACCGTGTACCACCAGCGGGAAGTACATGGTCATCGGGTGGACCCCTTCGTCGATCATCATCTTGGCAAAATCAAGGGTGGTGACCCCTGTATCTTTCAAGAAACGATCATCAAACAGAACTTCGTGCATGCAAGGGCCATCCGGGAAGGAGACTGTCAGCATGTCCTGAAGTTTGGCTTTAAGGTAGTTGGCGTTCAACACCGCATCACCTGAAGCTTGACGCAGACCGTCAGACCCATGGCTCATCATGTAAGACAGGGAGCGAATGAACATCCCCATCTGACCGTGGAAGCCCTTGATCCGACCAAACGGGTCTTGATCGCTATCGGCTTTATGTTCCACCAATTTGAAGCCATCGCCCGTGTCCACAACATAAGGGACCGGAGCATAAGGCGCCAAAGCCGCAGACAAGACAACCGGACCAGAACCCGGACCACCGCCGCCATGCGGGGTGGAGAAGGTTTTGTGCAAGTTGATATGCATGCAATCAATGCCCAGATCACCCGGACGCACACGCCCCATGATGGCGTTGAAGTTTGCGCCGTCACAATAGAAATACGCGCCCACCGCATGCACAGCTTCGGCAATTTCTACGATGTCACGTTCAAACAGGCCACATGTGTTGGGGTTGGTCAGCATGATCGCCGCCACGTCTTCATTCAAGGCCGCTTTCAAAGCATCCAGATCGACACGCCCGTCAGACGTTGCCGGAATGCTTTCTACCTTATAGCCGCAAGCCGCTGCTGTTGCCGGGTTGGTGCCATGGGCACTTTCCGGGCAAAGAACGATTTTACGCGGGTTGCCTTTGGCTTCGTGCGCGGCACGTGCTGCCATCAGGCCGCACAATTCACCATGCGCACCAGCAGCCGGGCTCATGGCAACCGCTGGCATGCCTGTCAGTTCTTTCAGCCAATGGGCACATTGGTCGATCAGTTCCAGCGCCCCTTGAACCGTAGAATTCGGCTGCAACGGGTGCAGGTCTGCCAAACCGCCAAGGCGGGCCATTTTTTCGTTCAGACGCGGGTTATGCTTCATGGTACAGGACCCAAGCGGGTAGAACCCTGTATCAATCGCATAGTTCTTTTGCGACAAACGCATGTAGTGACGCACCGTGTCCGGTTCTGTCATGCCCGGCAGGCCGATCTTGCCTTCACGGGCCAGACCACCCAGACGGGTTTTCACTTCTGGCACATCCGGCAAATCAACGCCGCATTTACCCGGTGTGTCCTGTTCGAAAATCAACGGCTCTTCGATTTGCAGGCCTTGGTTTCCGGTAATGGTATGTAGATCGCTCATGACAGCACCTCCGTCAGTCCTGCCATCAAGGCATCGATATCTTCATCCGTTGTGGTTTCAGTGACCGCAACCAGCAACAGGTTGTCCAGTTCCGGACGATCCTGATAGAGACGACGCACAGGCACACCACCCAAGACGCCACGTTCTGCCAATTGGTCAATGACCTCGGTTGCTGATTTGGACAAACGCACGGTAAATTCGTTGAAGAATGTCTCATTCAACACCTCCACACCGTCCAAGGTATCCAGCTTGTCTGCCACTTGGCACGCACGGGCATGGTTCAGAGCCGACAGCTTCGTCAAGCCTTCTTCGCCCAGCAAGGTCATGTGAATGTTAAACGCCAACGCGCACAGACCGGAGTTTGTACAAATGTTGGACGTCGCTTTTTCACGACGGATATGCTGTTCGCGCGTGGACAGGGTCAACACCCAGCCGCGACGACCGTCTGCATCCACGGTTTCCCCGCAGACACGACCTGGCATTTGACGCAGGTATTTTTGACGAACGGCAAACAGACCCACAGTCGGGCCGCCAAAGTTCAGGGCATTACCGACAGACTGGCCTTCACCAACCACGATATCCGCGCCCATTTCGCCCGGTGTTTTCAACGCACCAAGGGACAAGACTTCAGTGAAGACAACAACCAGCAAAGCTTTTTTCGCGTGGCATGCTTCCGCCAGCTTGGTGTAATCGTTCAGGTGACCAAAGAAGCTTGGCGTCTGAACCACAACGCAAGATGTCGCGTCATCGATCAAGTCGATCAGGTCTTCCACATTGTCCACATCCGGCTCGGCACTCACGACTTCAAAGTCATTGAAGTGTGCGTGCGTGCGTGTCACGTCGCGGTAATGCGGGTGCAGGCCACCGGACAGGATGGCTTTGTTGCGTTTGGTCACGCGGTTTGCCATCAAGACAGCTTCCGCACAGCCTGTTGCCCCATCGTACATGGAGGCATTCGCCACATCCATGCCGGTCAGCATGGCAACCTGTGTCTGGAATTCAAACAGGTACTGCAACGTACCTTGGGACACTTCCGGCTGATACGGTGTGTAAGAGGTTAAAAACTCCCCACGCTGGATCATATAATCCACAGTCGCCGGGACATGGTGGTGGTACAGGCCAGCGCCCAAGAAGGACGGCGCGCTGTTGCAGCCTGTGTTCTTTTTCGCCATGGCTGAGATCGCACGTTCGACTTCCAATTCCCCGCGAACGGTGGGAAGTGTTTGAACGTGGCTATCCAGCAAAACATCGGCAGGGACATCGCAATAAAGATCGTCAATGCTTGAAACACCAATGGTTTCAAGCATTTCCTTGCGATCCCCGTCAGAAAGCGGGAGATAACGCATTAATCAAGCCCCTCACAGAAAGCTTTGTAGCCTGCTTCATCCAGCAACTTGTCCAGTTCAGACGCATCACCGATGGTCATTTTAAAGAACCAACCGTCGCCTTCTGGGGAAGAGTTCACCAATTCCGGCTGATCTTCCAGCGCGTCGTTGCCTTCGATGATTTCACCAGTGATCGGCGCGTAGACGTCAGAAGCTGTTTTGACAGATTCCACAACCGCAACATCATCGCCTTGAGACACTTCCGTGCCCGCAGCCGGTGTTTCAACAAACACAATGTCACCCAGGGCGTTTTGAGCGTAATCGGTGATACCAACAGTCGCTGTGTCACCTTCGACGAGTACCCATTCATGATCTTCAGTATATTTAACAGTCATAGTTTTAGCCCTTATAGTAACGTTGTGGAACAAACGGTAATTTTACGATTTCTGCCGGCATAGATTTGCCGCGGACAATCAGATTGATTTCTGTGCCGACTTTAGAAAAATCGGTTTTGACATAGCCCATAGCAACGGGTCCGCCGAAGCTGGGACCAAAACCACCAGAGGTGATTTCCCCAATGATGTTGCCGTCTGTGTCTGCAATTTCAGTATGGGCACGCGCTGGTGCCCGACCCAATGGCTTGATGCCGACGCGTTTGCGTTCCACACCGTCTGCCAGATGCTTCATCACCACGTCATGACCGGGGAAGCCGCCTTCTTCGCGACGACGCTTGCCGACCGCCCAGTTCAGGCCGCCTTCAATCGGGGATGTGGTGGTATCAATGTCTGATCCATAAAGACAGAGACCAACTTCCAGACGCAAGCTATCGCGTGCGCCCAGACCAATGGCTTCGACTTCGTTTTCCGCCAACAGTTTACGCGCCAGTTCTTCGCAACGATCTGCAGGTACGGAAATTTCGTAGCCATCTTCGCCCGTGTAGCCGGAACGTGAGACCAGACACGGGATACCCGCAATGTCATATTCGCCCATGTTCATAAAGATCAATTGATCCACACCCGGGGCAAAGCGGTTCAGCACTTCTGCCGCTTTCGGACCTTGAAGGGCCAACAACGCGCGGTCTTCAAGCAATTCCAATGTGTGGTTCGGCAAGGAAGCGGCGATATAAGCGAAGTCAGCGTCCTTACAGGCTGCGTTCACGACGATATACAGGTGATCGCCCCGGTTTGTGACCATAAAGTCGTCACGGATACCGCCTTCATCGTTCATCAACAAGGAATAACGGATACCGTCAACCGGCAGGCCTTTAATATCGCTGGGGGTCAGGCTTTCGATGGCCGCTTGCACATCCTCGCCCTTTAACAGGGCTTGGCCCATGTGGGAAACGTCGAACAGACCGCACGCCTCGCGGGTGTGCAAATGTTCTTTCATGATGCCGAGTTTATATTGCACAGGCATATCATACCCGGCAAACGGCACCATTTTGCCACCGAGCTCCTGATGAAGCGCGTGCAGCGGTGTGGTCTTTAATGTATCGCTCAAAAGAGGTTCCTTTCGTACAGATCGAGACCAAAACACATCGACCCTTACAGGTCGACAACTTGGCCCCTCTCTGTCATGGAACCTGAAAGATTCCCCCGGCCTATGCAAGGGTTTCCTCGTCGGTGGAGGCGTTGCGAAACACCTCTCTTTCCAGAGTCTCATCACCCAGCGGTCCTATATGCCTGAGAGTTTCGCAGGGGCGCATGCTCCTTCGGCGGATGCCTCATATGTTGGCACCTCTCTCCCGCATGGGGTCATATGATGTGAAATCATAGTATAGACGCAATTTAATCCGGTCAATCACCAATGAAGACTCATTCTAACGAACATCTTAAAAGCGATGCGCTCCCCTTGGTTTCCCGCCAAAAAATCAGCAAATTATTGACACAGTTTCAAAAATTACCAAATCAACTTCTTCTTAATTAAGGAGGATGTGATATAGTGTCGCCTTCATCGTTTTTGGGGCAAGCGACACAATGGAAAGTTTAGTGGATGCCGTGGGTGGACCCACTGCAACCGCGATTGGCGGTATCGTTATCGGCATCATATTCGGGTATTTCGCACAGCGCAGTCGCTTTTGCCTGCGCGCCGCAGCCATTGAATTTTCCCGCGGGCAACTGGGGGAAAAACTCGCCATCTGGTTTATTGTATTTTCCACCGCCGTCATCGGCACCCAAGGCTTGATCCTGCTGGATGAAATGTCGGTTAACGAAGCGCGCCAACTGGCCTTGCCCGGCTCCCTGTCCGGTGCACTGGTTGGCGGCTTGCTGTTTGGCAGCGGCATGATTTTGGCGCGGGGGTGTTCGTCGCGCATGCTGGTTTTATCGGCCAATGGCAATTTGCGATCTTTGCTCACGGGTCTTGTCTTTGCCGTTGTGGCCCAATCCTCCTTACGCGGCCTCTTGTCGCCCGTACGTAGTGACATTGCCGGATGGTGGCTGCTTAGCCCCGCGGACCTGCCGATTCTCCATCTCACCGGATGGGGGCCACTGGGTGGGATTTTAATCGGCTGCATCACGCTGGCAGGGGCGCTGTGGATTGCACGCCAACACACCATTGCCCATAAAGTCTGGCTGGGTGCTGCCGTTGTGGGGGCGACTGTGCCGCTTGCATGGTACTTCACCTTTACGGTCGCAGGCTTATCGTTTGATCCCATCCAGACGGAAGCCCTGAGTTTCAGTGGGCCGTCGGCTGATACGCTCATGTTGGTGCTGAGCCAGCCTGTCCCCGAAATGGATTTCGACGTGGGCCTGATCCCCGGTGTATTTCTCGGCTCTTTCCTCGCCGCCTATTTCGCACGGGAATTAAAGCTCGAAGGTTTTTCCGGCGGTCATTCCATGAAACGCTATATTGTCGGCGCCGCCTTTATGGGATTTGGCGGCATGTTGGCGGGTGGCTGCGCCGTTGGCGCTGGGGTGACGGGCGGATCGATCTTTACCATCACCGCCTGGACGACCCTGTTTATGATGTGGGTCGGCGCAGGCCTGACCGACCTTGTCGTCGATCGTAAACAGTGGGTGTTACAGTCGCTTTAACCCAGATAAGGCGTGATATCGACCTCATCCAATTGTTCCGGCAGCAAGAAGCGTTCCGCATAAACCTTATAGACCCCAGAGGTCAAGAACAGGTCAAACAGTTCCCCATCAATATGCTGGTCTTTCTTGAAGAAGCTCAGAATTTTGACCGCCTCGCTTAAGGTCTTCACCGGCTTGTAAGGTCGATCAGATGCGGTCAGGGCTTCGAAGATATCAGCAATCGCCATAATTCTAGAGGGGATCGACAGATCCTCTGCATCCAGTTTGCGCGGATAGCCCGTCCCGATCATGGTTTCATGGTGCGTGCCTGCATATTCCGGTACCCGCTTGAGATGATCGGGCAGGGGCAGTTGTTCCAGCATCAGGATGCTTTGGATGATATGCTCATTGATCTTGAAGCGCTCTTCCTCCGTCAAAGTACCGCGTTTGATACTGAGGTTATAAAGTTCCCCCTGATCATAGAGATTGTCGGGCACATCCAGTTTAAAGCCGCGTTCGGCATAAACCTCATGGACCGTATCCGCCCGCGGGAAGACATGAAACGGCTTGTCCGCCAGCAAATATTCCAGACAGTCACCATCCGGTTCTGACACAAAGCGCTTTTCCTCCGCCTGTGACAAACCCAGCTTGATGTCAAAATGACGCTTCCATTGGATCGTTGCAATTTTCTGCAGACGGGCCAACGCCTCGTCAGACATAAATTCCCCGCCCACGTTACATTCTGCCACAAAGGCAAAATCATCAAACAACTGCTGTCGTTTCTCCTCGAACGCGGCCTGTGCCTGATCTTGAGCCATCCCGTTTGCCACCGCTTCTAGCATATCGATCCGCGCATCGCGCAACAGCACTTCAAAACGGGTGCGCACCTCGTGGATACGGTTATAGATGGTTTCCAGTTTAGTGGCTTTATCCACTACATATTCCGGCGTCACCACCTTGCCGCAATCATGCAACCACGCACCGATCTCATACTCGCGCCATTCTTCATCGGTTTCAAACGCAAAGTCGGCAAACGATCCGGTATCTGCCTCACAAGCTTCTTTCGCCAGCATGATCGCCAGTTCCGGCACCCGTTCACAATGCCCGCCCGTATAGGGGCTCTTGGCGTCAATCGCACCGGCAATCAACTGGATCAGGGCATCCATCAGATTTTCCTGCCCTTCAAGCAATTGAAGATTATATAGGGCTGTCGAGGCCTGCGCCGCCAAAGCTTCCACAAAGGGTTCAAGGTCTTTGTCAAAGGCGACAAACCCGTCCCCATATTTGTCTTGCGCGTTAATAATCTGCAAAACCCCGATGACCCGTCCGCCACGCGGTTTTAGGGGAACCGTCAACATCGAGCCGGTGCGATAGCCCGTCGATTCGTCAAACGCTTTCGGACCGGAAAAGTCGAACTCATCCGAGCTGTAAACATCCGCAATATTCACCGTCTCTTCCTGAATTGCAGCATAACATGCCACATGTTTCAGGTTCGGTCTGCCATCTTCATGATAAAGAACAAGCTCAGCCAAGCTCGTCTCATTGCCGCTGGTGCCACCACTGGCGATACCCAGACTGTCGTTCATGACGATTTTAAATTCCAGATTTCTATTGTCATTCACCGTGTAAAGAGAACAGCCGTCCGCGTTGGTCAACTCCTTCGCACCACGCATCAATCCTTCCATCAAACGGTCGGTATTTTTCTCAGATGACAGCGAGATCCCCAGATCAACCAGTTTTGACAGCTTATCCTGCTCAAACTGCAATTCTTCCGTCTTTTGTGACAAGCTTTCACTCATATGGCTGAAAGACTGAATAAGCTCATCAAATTCAACAATATGGGTCGCCCCGATACGGGCCGCGTCAAATTCCAGATGTTCGACTTTCTGCGCCGCTTTCGTCAAGCGGGTCACTTTGCGCGACAGACTCGTAGAAAATAGAATGGAAATCGGCAAATAAATCGCTAAAGTCCTGTACAGGCGCCAAGATCCCTAAATAAAGTTCCGTCCCGGGAAACGGGATCATATCCTTTTCCGCAAAATAGGCTGTGCCTTCGTGCGCGACTTCCTGAAGAACCTGATTGTCCAAGCGCCCCCAAACGGCATCCATAACCTGTAGCTGCGCGTTTTTCATATCGCCTAAGGACTTCATCATCATGTCTGAGGCAATCGCGGGGGACGAAGCCAATACGTTATGCTGTGCATCGGTCAACACCAGTACACCATTCTCAGACACCTCAATCGCCGCCAGTTCAGACGCCAAGCCACTAAGCGTCAAATCGACCCCAAACACCCCGTCCGTGCCATATAATTTTCCAGAGGCGGTAATCCCCGGCTGCTTGAGGGAGTTAAACCAATAAGGTTGCGATAACACCACATCTCCGGCCTCCAAGGCTGCGCTATACCAAGGACGTTGCGTCGGGTTATAGTCGGGCATTGGGTCAGACGTCGTGCTGATAATCTGTCGTTGTTTGTTCAAAAACCCCCAACGTTGGACCCGTTCCCCATCGTTGACGATTGCGCGCACAATCCACGCCGTGCCCGCTGGCGCAGCATGCCGCTTGAGGATTTCTTCATCCCCGCGCACCGCGATCACCTGATAAAAATCATCATTGGCAAAGCCATAATAGGTGGAATAAAGCGATGGATTTTGAGAGAGCAGTTCAAGCAACAAAGGCAGTTGCGAGGCCTCTATAAAACGCTGCGGCATCTGATCAACATCATTTTGCTGAGCCGCAACCGAGGCGGTGGAAAAGGCCATTTTCAACAGGCCCTGAACTTTTGTCACCGCATGATCTGTTTTCGATTTAAATGATTGGGTCGCAATATCACTTGAAAACTGCGAACTCGCCATCAAAAACAGCATTGAAATAGAACCGCAGACCAAGACCACCATTACAACCAGCAAGGTTATAATACTGACTTTAAATCTTACCCGCATACCCATAGCAAACACGCCCCCTACATAACTGTAGAGAGCGTGCCGCACATTGCAGAAACTGTAAAGTTTTTATTTAACTACACGTTTCATTATTCAAGCCCCAAACACGACTTTAGATGCCTGTGCCAAATCTTCTTTCAAGTCTTCGGCGTCTTCCAGACCCACAGACAGACGCAGCAACCCGTCAGAAATCCCCAAACGAGCTTTCTCTGCCGCATCCACCTTGGAATGGGTGGTGGTTGCCGGATGGGTAATCAGGGACTTGCTATCGCCCAGATTATTACAAATACGGATCAGTTGAAGCGCATTTTCAAACGCGAACGCCTGTTCCTTGCCGCCCTCAATTTCAAAGGACAGCATCGGACCGCCGCAGCCCATCTGGGCCATCGCCAATTTGTGCTGCGGATGGCTGTGCAGACCCGGATAGTTGACTGTGCGCACGCCCTTGAGTTTTTCCAGAAACTTAGCCACCAGCGTTGCGTTTTCACAATGTTTGCGAACGCGCATATCCAGTGTTTCCAGCCCCTTAAGCTGCGTCCATGCGTTAAACGGGCTCATCGCCGGACCGGTGTTGCGGAAATACGGCATCATTTCGTCTTTAAACAACGCATCGTCATTAAACAAAACCGCCCCACCAAGCGTACGGCCTTGCCCATCGATATATTTTGTCGTGGAATAGACAACGATATCCGCGCCAAATTCCATCGGGCGCTGCAAAATCGCCGTTGCAAAAACGTTATCCACGATCACACGTGCGCCGACCTTATGCGCCAGATCGCACACCGCTTTCAAATCAACAATCTCCAGCGTCGGGTTGCTGGGTGTTTCCAGCAACACACAACGGGTCGGCTTGCTAAGCGCAGCTTCCCATTGGTTGAGGTCGTGACCATCCACCAATTCGGTTTCAATGCCGAACTTAGGCAGGATATTGTTAATGATATGTAAACAAGACCCGAACAGGGCACGGGACGCGACAACGCGGTCACCGGCCTGCAACTGGGCCATCAACGCCATATTGATCGCCGCCATACCGGTTGCGGTCGCAAGGCAGTATTTTGCCCCCTCGATCATCGCCATTCGTTCCTCGAACATTCCAACCGTCGGGTTGGCAAAACGGGAATACTGATAGCGTTTGATCTCTTCTTTAAAAGTCGCTTCCTGTTCTTCGGCTGTTTCATAAACATAGCCGGACGTCAGGAAAAGACCTTCGCAGGTTTCATCAAAAGCAGAACGACGTGTACCGCCCTGCACCAACTGGGTGCTTGTGCGCCAAGTCTTGTTGCTCATGACTTTCATCCTTTACGTTGCGTCAATTAAGGGGAAAGCTTTTTACACCGTTGACGAACGCGGCACAAGAGGCCACATTCCCTAGACGACGTTTCTTAAATTATCCCACAAGGCCCCCGTATGTCCGATTTGCAAGCCACCGACGATCTTTTCTTCTCCCGTTTCGAGCTGGATCAAAATAAAGTCCAAGCCAGTGTCACCGATGCCTTAAACGGCGCCGATGACGGGGAGTTGTTCCTTGAATACCGTCAAAGTGAATCGTTGACCTTTGATGACGGTCGCTTGAAAGGGGCCAGTTTCGACACCGCCCAAGGGTTTGGTTTGCGCTGTGTTGCAGGCGAAGCCAGCGGCTATTCCCACGCTGCCACACTGGACCAAGCCGCCCTTGATCGCGCAGGCGCCACCGTCAAAGCCGTTCATCAAGGTCACAGCGGGATCATGGCAGACGGACCGCGCGGCACCAACAAATCCCTTTATGTGGATGACAACCCGATCAACCTTGTCCCCTTTGAAAAAAAGGTCGAGCTGCTGGAACAGATCGACGCTTACTTGCGCGCCAAAGATCCACGGGTCAAACAGGCCTCGGCTTCCATCCTCGGGTCATGGCAGGCGGTGCGCATCATCCGCGCCGATGGCAGCCAAGCCGCTGACATCCGCCCGCTGGTGCGCCTCAATGTCTCTGTGGTTGTTGGCAGCGGTGATCGCATGGAAAGTGGCTCCCATGGAATGGGCGGTCGTATTTCCTATGAAGATTATTTAAAGCCGGAAAACTGGATGCCGGCCTGTGACGAAGCCTTGCGCCAAGCCTTGGTCAATCTGGATTCCATCCCCGCACCCGCCGGGGAAATGCCGGTTGTCCTTGGTCCCGGCTGGCCCGGTATTTTGTTGCACGAAGCTATCGGGCATGGTCTGGAAGGTGACTTCAACCGCAAAAAAACATCGGCTTTCGCAGGGCTGTTAGGTCAACGGATCGCCGCACCCGGCGTCACAGTTGTCGATGATGGCACCCTTGCGGACCGTCGCGGGTCCATCACCATTGATGATGAAGGCACACCCAGCCAGAGAACGGTTCTGATTGAAGACGGTATCTTGAAAGGCTACATGCAGGATCGCATGAATTCGCGCTTAATGGGGGTCGCTGCGACCGGCAATGGTCGTCGTCAATCCTATGCCCATATGCCCCTGCCGCGCATGACCAACACTTATATGATGAACGGGGACAAAGACCCGAAAGAAATCCTCGCCAGTGTCAAACGCGGCCTTTATGCCGTCAACTTTGGCGGCGGTCAGGTCGATATCACGTCTGGCAAATTCGTCTTTAGCTGTACCGAAGCCTATATGATTGAAAATGGCAAGATCGGCGCGCCCGTCAAAGGCGCAACCCTGATCGGCAATGGCCCCGATTGCCTGACCAAAGTGAAAATGATCGGCAACGACATGCAGCTTGATCCGGGGATCGGAACCTGCGGCAAAGACGGTCAAGGCGTCCCCGTCGGCGTCGGTCAACCAACCCTGCTGATCGACCCGCTAACCGTTGGCGGCACCGATATCTAACCAAAGACAAAAAAAGCCCCCGTCCAACAAATGGACGGGGGCTTTTTTATATAACATCACCGATAAAACGACCTAAATGCCTTCGATTGCGGCTTTAATCTGCGGATCATCCAGAACTTTCTGAAGCTCCTTGGTATAGATCGCGGTAAACATATCAAAAACATTATAGCTGCTGCTCAACGGGATTTTCTCGTCCCATTGTGCAAAATTCTTTTGCACCTGAATACGGCCCTCCCGGTCCACCACGACAATATCAAAATCAGATTGATAATCGGCAGACATCCAGAAGGCATAGCGTGACTTGTTAATTTTCACAATGATGCCCGGACGACCAGCTTCCACCAGCTTCTGGATGGCATTTTCAATGCTCAAACCCATTGGCAATTCAATGATTGCGACATCCGCCCCACTTTTAACAAAGCTCGCTTGCAACATGGTTGAAAGATAGTATGCGAACGGACGCCCTTCTGTCGCACCAATACGTTTCGGGTTCATGGGAACACCAAACGGCCCGTGCATAATGCCTTCAAACCAAGGTTCTTTATCTTTGCTGAGAATAAAATCGCGGTGATCAGTTACACCAACAGACAAATTACTGACATTCTGTGAATGGAATGTTGGATTTTGGAGTTCTGGCGGCAACTTTTGTGCACAAGCGGCCAAAGAAATCATCAATAACGCCACAACGGCGCTACGTTTTAAAAAGTTAAACATTGTTCCCCCCTCTTGGAATTACAATCTTTTAAATTCCAAGAGGGGAAAAAACAACAACTTTTAATACACTTTACTCGTTGATATCGTCCCAGCGAATTTCTTCGCGGGCGATCGATTCTTCCATGATATGGCGATAGATGGACTCTGCCATATCCGGGTCCATGCCTTCTTTTTCCGCAAAGACCCGCACGCGATCCACGATAAACTGGATCCGGGACGGGATGCGCACATCGCCGCGTGTTTCTTTGAATTGCGCGGCCTGCAAGACGTAACCGATCCGTTCCGCCAGCAACGGGATGATGATCTCGTCGAGACGGTCGATGTTATCGCGAACTTCTTGCAAAGAGTTGCATTTCACAGCTTTGGGCATTGTTTACTCGTGCGTTTTAATTAATAGGCGTGTTCTTTAAACACATGATCAATATCACCTTTCCAGCGCGTTTCAAACTCTTTGAGCATTAATTCTGCCTGAGTTTGACCGGATTCAGCGATCACATATAACGGGTCAAGGAACTTGCTTTCATCCTGCCCCTGTGCGTTTTTAATACCACGGCGTTTCAAACCTTCCTGTGCGATATCCAACACATCCAAGGCAAAGTCACCAATGGTGCGGCCTTTAAAGTCGGTATTCAGGGCGGTGTAAGGCACACGCTCGCGCAAGTATTCGTTATCTTCCAGTGACCAGTCTTTGATCAACTGTTCCGCCTGATCCAACGCTTGTGCATCATAAAGCAACCCGACCCAGAAGGCAGGCAGGGCACACAGGCGGCTCCACGGACCCCCATCCGCGCCGCGCATTTCCAAGAACTTCTTCAGGCGCACTTCAGGGAAGGCGGTCGTCAAATGATCTTCCCAATCCGCAATGGTTGGTTTCTCACCCGGCAAGGCTGGCAGTTTACCCGCCATAAAATCTTTAAAAGACTGACCGGAGGCATCGATATACTGACCATCGCGATAAACGAAATACATCGGCACATTCAGCATATAATCCACATAGGCTTCAAAACCGAACCCGTCATCAAAGACAAATGGCAGCGTGCCGCAACGGTCCGCATCCGTATCCGTCCAGATGTGGGAGCGGAAAGACAACAGGCCATTCGGCTGACCATTACGGAACGGGGAATTTGCCCACAAAGCGGTGGCAATCGGTTGAAGTGCCAAGGACGTGCGGAACTTGCGCACCATGTCACTTTCGCTTTCAAAGTCCAAGTTGACCTGCACCGTGCAGGTCGCCTTCATCATTTCCAGACCCAGCGTGCCGACCTTGGGCATATATTCGCGCATGATCTTGTAGCGCCCCTTCGGCATCCACGGAATATCATCCACAGGCCATTTTGGTTGGTAGCCTAAACCCAAAAAGCTGACATCCAGATCAGCGGCGACCTTTTTCGCCAGATCCAAATGGGTGCCGACTTCTTTACAGGTCTGATAGATATTTTCCAGCGGGGCGCCGGACAATTCGACTTGCCCGCCCGGCTCCAACGTCACAGAAGATCCGTCATCGCCTGTCAAAGCAATGATGTTGCCGTTTTCATAAACCGGCGACCATCCTGCATATTTGGACATATCTTCCAACAAAGCGCGCACACTCTTGTCGCCTTCATAGGGAAGGGTCTTTAAACTTTTCGTACAAAAAGCAAATTTCTCATGTTCTGTACCGATACGCCACTCGGACTTGGGTTTGTTACCGCTGGCAAGGTAGTCAACCAACTGGCTTTTATTCTCAATGATGGCTGTTTTATCGCCCATTTTATTCTTCCCTAAAACGGTTTCGAAGTGGTTCCTGCCAGTCTCCGATCACCGATTGCCAACAACTGATAGCCGCCAAGGCAGCCGTATCGGCCCGCAAAATACGCGGTCCTAAACTGATGGGCGTAACAAACGGCAGTTTGCGCAAAAGGTCAAGTTCCGATGTCTCGAATCCCCCTTCCGGCCCGGTCAAAAAAGCGTGAGGTCCCTCGCGATGTGCCATCAAGGCATCATGGATTGGCAAGGCGCCGCCACGTTCGTCCAACACAAAAAGACGACGTTCTTCAGGCCAATCTTTTATCAGTTGGGCTAAACTTACTGCGTCTTTTACATCCGGTATGTTAAGTCGTTCACATTGTTCGGACGCTTCAATGGCTTGCGCGTGCAGACGATCGGTTCTGATCTTCGATACAATGGTGTGACGGGTGATCACCGGTTGCAGGGTAGACACCCCCAATTCCGTTGCTTTTTCGATGATAAAATCAAGACGCTGTTTCTTGATCGGGGCAAAACAGAGCCACAGATCAGGCGTTGCTTCCGGGTCACGTAATTTCTCCGTCACCTCGACCACGCAGCGTTTTTTACGCGCATCCACAATCTGTGCTGCCCATTCACCAGCGCATTCGTTAAACAGGATCACCCCGTCACCAACTGCCAGACGCATGACATTATTTATATAATGGGCCTGATCTGTCGTCAGTTCCACCTGATGTCCGGCAGATAACGCCGCATCCAAATAAAGACGGATTTGTGTGCTCATCGGCAAAGCCCTTACTTTTCATTCTCGTCCTTCTATCGGACATATCCGTCATAAGATCAATCTAAAATCATGACCCGCTGAGATACTGTTCAATGGCATGATCCACAAGCCCATTTTCCACAATTGTTCGCATAGCCATACTCAACTGCGGCAAATAGTGCGCCAGTTTTGACGCTTTCGAGACGCCAAAAAAGCCCGGATTTTCCTTTTTATATTTGTACGATGCTTTGCGAATGTAAGAGGAGAGTTTACGGTTACGCACAACGTGATCCGTCACCAGTTCAGTGCCAATAAAGGCATCAAAGCGCCCCGCAACCAACATCTGCAACCCTTTATAGGTTCCGCTGACCTCGACCTTTGCCAGATCTGGATCACGATCAAACCTAGGGAAATTGACAGAAGCACGCGATACTCCGACAGTTAAATTGCTCAGATCCTCATACTCCGCAATCTGATAGGCAGCATTCGCGCGTATATAAAAGGCCTTGTTGACATATTCCTGATAAGCCGGCGCAATAAAATGGATATATCCGTCGCGTTCCGGGCGATGCAATAAACCTGTCTTCAAATCAATCTGACCATTTTGCATCATCATCAAGCAACGTTTAAGCGGGCAATAGTAGTAAGTGAAATTCAGGTGAAGATCGTGGCTCTCAGCCAGCTCATTCTGTAAAGCGGCTAACACCTGATAATCAATACCCCCCGCAAAAGTCCCATTGCTCGTGATCTGCCAAGGCGGGAAGTAGCTAAACCCCACAGTCACATTCAGCTCGACAGCCTTGGCAGAACCGCCAATAACAAGCCAAAGACCCAGAAAAATTTTTATAAGCATAAGACGGTTCATTACCCCTCAAACCACATCTACTTTCCCGCACACGCTGTCAACCCTACTGTATTCTATATAAAGAACATAGGTAAACTGACTTATTCGCAATCTCTGCCTTTTGCCAATCGCTAAAAAGGTGTATCAACAGACCCCATGATACAGAATAAAACAACGACCAAAAGTGACATTATTTATCAGGGCTGGGTTGGGCAGATGCCCCGCTTTATCCAGCCTTATCTGATCCTCATGCGCGCAGACCGCCCGATCGGAACATGGCTGTTGCTGTTCCCCTGCTGGTGGAGCCTGTCCCTTGCCGCAGACCTTTGGCCCAATGTGTATTATATGGCCTTGATGGCCTTTGGCGCTTTTGTCATGCGCGGGGCCGGTTGTGTCATGAATGATATTGCCGATCGTCATTTCGATGGTCAGGTTGCGCGCACCGCGACGCGCCCGCTCCCCAATGGGGATGTCAGCCTAAAGCAGGCCATTACCTTCATGGGGTTGCTCTGTCTCATCGGACTTGGCGTTCTTATCCAGTTTAACAACTATACGATTATGCTGGGGATTGCGTCTTTAGGTCTGGTCTTTATCTATCCGTTTTGCAAACGCTGGACCTATTGGCCCCAAGCGATTCTGGGATTAACCTTTAACTGGGGCGCGCTTGTGGGCTGGGCGGCGGTGCAGGGGCAAGTCGGCTGGGCCGCTGTCTGCCTGTATTTTGCCGGATGGTTCTGGACCATGGGCTATGACACGATTTATGCCCATCAGGATAAAGACGACGACATCATGATCGGGGTGAAATCAAGCGCGCTTAAGCTCGGTGCCAAAACCAAGCCTGCGCTCTGGGTACTTTATCTCTGTTGTTTGGGATTGATCGGCACTGCCGGATATCTGGCTGGGGTATCTCTCTACTTTTATATCGGGCTTGCGGCTTGTGCGGCCCATCTGGTCTGGCAGATTGTCACCCTTGATATCTATAACCCGGATCGCTGCCTCTATCTGTTTAAAGCCAACCGCCATTTCGGCTGGATTTTACTCGCGACCATTTTACTGGGGAAACTCTAGCCCTTAAAAAGCTTAGGCTTCGGGTTGTGGACGGCGTGCGACCAACGGCGGCACATGACGCAGCGCCGGTTTCTGTTGAACGGGCTTCAATGAACAAGCACGTTTTTTCGCCGGTTCCAGCAGATCCTGTCCGGTAAAGGACTTATGCGGACCGGCAAGGCGGCGACGTTCCAACACCATCAACGTGCGTTGCACCAGCGCATCCGCATCCGGCGAACGGACACAGCCACGGACATGCACGCGCGCAATCACGTCCAGACGTCTATGTAACGTGCGGTATCTACGGTTGGCATCCAACCAGACAATATAGGCCGAGACCGTCCAAGGGTGAGCAGGTAAAGCTTTTAACTTTCGAGCTACGCACCATTCCTTGAACTCCAGCCACTCTTTACGGCGATGTGGCGTATTCATGGAACATCCAATGTTTATGTTTCGCTGGCTTGCGTCTGGCGTTTCTCGTGTCGCCTGAGAGCAAGAGCACAAATGGTGCCAGCTATACACATCAGAGTCATTATAAAAAATGCCTGCGCGCCCCAAGCTTCATACATCATGCCCACAAACATCAGGGTCACCCCCGCGCCCAACCCATAGGCGGATGCCCCATAAAGGCTCTGCGCGGTTGCTGATAGATCCACAGATACAGCGCGATTCATATAGCTCATGGCACCTAGATGCATGGCCCCGAAACTGAACGCATGTAAAAGCTGAAAAATAAATATGACAATAAAACTAGGGTCGTATGCATAAGCCGCCCAACGGAACGCAGCAGTTGAAGCGGCCAGAATCAGTAAACCATAGGCTGCGACTCGGGCATTTATTTTACTACCAAAGATAAAAAAAACGACCTCGGCCACCACTGCTTCAGCCCATAAAAACCCGATCAAGGCGTCGCTATACCCCAACGACCGCCAATGCAAAGTTGCAAAGGCATAATAAAGCGCATGACTGCCGTGAATAAACGCAACACACATCAAAAACAGTCGAAAACCTTTATCTTTGAGCAATCGGCGGATCGGCTTACCTGCCTTGCCCAGCGGCGTGACCCGCACGTCCGGCAACCCCAATGTCACTAAAAAGGTCAAGAGGATCGAAGATAAAATCACCCAATAAACCATTTGATCGCCGCTTTGGTCCAGCACCAGACCAACCCCAAAGGACATGGCGATAAAACTGATCGATCCCCACAGGCGCAACCGTCCATATTGCAGATCTGTCCCGCGGGTAGATAATAACGTGATATTGTCACCAAAAGACATCAGCGGTGCCCAGAACATCCCATAAAGCAAGGACACGACGAGCAAGCCGACAAAGCCACTCACCAACTGAAACGCCAGAAAACTGATCAAAGCCGCCGTCAAAAACAACAGCATCAGACGCTTCCTTTCCCCGAGTCGATCGCCCAAACTGGCAAAGAGCGGGGAAAAGATCAATTTTGCTAAAACAGGGATAGCTGTCAGCACGCCAATTTCAACCCCGCCCATACCTTGAGCCTGCAACCAGACAGGCCAAAACGGCATTTGGGAGCCGATGACGCAAAAGATGGCAATATAAAAAGCCGACAGCCGATAGGGGAGGAGGGGTGCTATCGATCCTGAGTCAGACCGCATTAAACCCCTTTCCAGCGCTCAAACAGATTATGTTCAATATCAAACTGATCCAGCGCCTTGCCGATGCTTTGATGGATAATGTCCTGCACGGTCTGTGGCTTATGATAAAAGGCCGGCACCGGCGGCAGGATGGTCGCCCCCAGATCAGCACATTTCGCCATCAGTTCCAGATGACCTTTATGCAAAGGCGTCTCGCGCACCATCAGGACAAGGCGGCGATGTTCTTTCAAACAAACATCAGCCGAACGGATCAACAGGTTGGAATTGTTGGAGATCGCGATTCCCGACAGAGTCTTGATCGCACAGGGCGCAATAATCATCCCTTTGGTCTTGAACGATCCACTGGAAATTGCCGCGCCCATGTTTTTGGTATCATAGACCACATCCGCCAATGACTTGACCTCTTCCAGACTGACATCGGTTTCCAGTTCCAGATTGATCTGGGCATTATCACTGATCACCAAATGGGTCGGATGTCCGATGGCTTTTAAGGCGCGCAACAGTTCCACACCATAAATTACACCGGATGCGCCGGAGATCCCGACGATCAAAGGTAAGGTCATTTGTTCACTCTCTTTTATCATTGCATCCCCCTGTATACCGTCTGCAAGCGGTTTTAGACCACAAAAATATCCGACCGGTTTTATGTGACATTCTTGACAACTGCGATAAAATTCCCGATAATGCGGAACATAACGGGAAAGTTGCCCATATCGGGGGCTTTGTCGTGTTGATCTTGCGCCGATTTGGTGGAGATCACGAAAACGTGAACATGAATTCGTATTGCTTTGATAAGGATATGACCATGACTGTGATCTACTTCACTCACCCTTTACGTAACACAAGATAAGGTCAGGGTGCATAAAATTTAATGCACCGGAAGAACCAACATTATTCTTTTGAACACGTGCTTTGTTTTTAGCGTGTTTGGCAGGCGCCATAGTCTATTCTCGACTCTAATGCGACTGCCACTTGTGAGTATAGGGAGTATCAAGAATGTCAGTTTTGTCTGCCAACTTACCCGCTCTGCCGAGCGATTCCGGTGACAGTCTTAACCGTTATCTGCGTGAAGCTTGGGAATTTCCCCTTCTGACTGCGGATGAAGAATATATGCTGGCCAAACGTTTCCACGACAGTGGCGATGTGGATGCCGCGCATAAACTGGTGACCAGCCACCTGCGTCTCGTTGCGAAAATCGCGATGGGATACAAAGGCTACGGTCTTCCGGTTGCCGACCTGATTTCGGAAGGTAACGTCGGCCTGATGAAAGCCGTCAAAAAATTCGAGCCGGAAAAAGGCTTCCGCCTGTCCACCTATGCGATGTGGTGGATCCGTGCTTCTGTAACAGAATATATTCTGCAAAGCTGGTCTATGGTCCGTTTGGGCACAATGGCGGCGCAGAAAAAACTGTTCTTCTCGCTTCGTCGTACCAAACGCAAACTGGAAATCGTCGATAATGGTGACCTGACCGATGAACAGGCGCTGGCAATCGCCGAAGAAACCAACGCGACCATCGACGAAGTGCGTCAGCTCAACAGCCGTTTGGCTGCGCGTGACATGTCGCTCAATGCGCCGCTTTCCATTGATGAAGGCGGAGAACATCAGGATCTGTTGGAAGATAATCGCCCCAGCCCGGAAACGCTTGCCTCCCAGTCCCAGATGATGTCTTTGCGCAGCGAAGTCGTTGGGGAAGCGCTTGAAAACCTGTCCGAACGCGATCGCGACATTTTCGAGCGTCGTCACCTCAGCGATGAGCCACCAACCCTTGAAGAACTGGGGGATGAATACGGCATTTCGCGTGAGCGTGTGCGTCAGCTGGAAGCGCGTGCTTTCGGTAAAGTGAAAGAGTTTATCCTCGGACACTCCATGGCGGCGCAACTCACCTAAGCCCTCTCCCATTTTTGATATCCCTCCCTTTCTCCATTTTCTTGAATGGGGAAAGGGATTATCAATCAAACCTTTCTATGAATTGCCATCATCGTGTAATTCCACTACTATCTGACCTGACTTCAGCAGGGGAGCAAGTCAGGGCAGTCCATGAATATCAAACTCAGCAACCGTCTGTTTTTTCGCCATACGCGCAACGCGTTGCTGGTTGCACTTGCCCTCGGCGTGGTCGTGTCCCTTGCCCAGATTGTCTATGACCTGAGTTCGGAACAACGCCGGACTGACCAAACCGTCCTTCAGGTTCTCAACACCACAAAAGAATCTGCCGCCCAGGCCGCCTATAGCCTGAATAATGAGCTGGCGTTACGCGTTGTCAAAGGGCTGTTTGAATATGACCCGATTTATTCTGCCCAGATCACCGATGATTTTGGTCGCGAACTGGCTTCCCTTGAACGCCCCCTGACCAAACATGAACTCTCGTGGCTGGGCCCTTTGATCCGCGCAGATCAAAACCTTTATACCGTGCCGCTTTATATCGGTGATGGCAAAACCGTTATCGGGGAAATGCGCGTACTTGTTGACCGTTTCCTGATCGCGCAGGACTTTTTAGACCGCGCCGGGCTGGTCATCCTAACAGGTATCTTGCGAAACTTTGGCCTCGCCATCTTTTTTGGGGTTCTGTTTTACTTCACCCTAGGGCGGCCGGTCATGATGACCATTTCCAGTCTCACGACCATTGACCCCAATCAACCGGGCAAAACCCAGTTGAACATCCCGCCCGGCCACAGCGAAGATGAACTCGGCCTGCTGATCCGCAAGATCAACAATATCCTGAGTGACTTTGACCAGACCCTACAACAACGCTATCTGACCGAAGAAGAACTCAAGCGCAATCAAAACACCATTCGCCAGCTCAACCTGCGTCTGGAAGAACGGGTCAAACAACGCACAAGCGAGCTGGAAGCTGCCAATCGGGAAATGGAATCGTTTACCTATTCCGTCTCCCATGACTTGCGCGCGCCGTTACGCACCATCGGCGGGTTTAGCAATATTTTGTATGACGAATATGCCGGTCAACTGGATGATCAGGCCACCCATTATCTCGATCGGGTCCGCAAAGGCACGCAACGGATGGAGACCCTGATCAATGACCTGTTGAAGCTCTCACGCTCCACCCGTGGGGACCTGCACCGCGCAGACTTTAATCTGTCCGAACTGTTTCAGGAAATTGCATCGGAATATGCCCAAGACAGACCTGAGCGCCAGATCACCCAAGACATTGCCCCCAATGTCACCGCCTATGCCGATAAGCGCTTTATGCGGGTAGTTCTGGAAAACCTGATCAATAACGTCTGGAAATATACCGCCCAGACCGCTCATCCGGTCATCAGCTTTGGGACCACCATCGTGAACAACGAAGTCGCTTATTATGTGCGCGACAACGGGGCCGGGTTTGATATGGCCTATGCCAATAAACTGTTCGCCCCCTTCCAGCGTCTACACTCCTCGCGCGATTTTGAAGGCAACGGGGTCGGGCTTGCTACAGTGCAGCGCGTCATCCATCGCCACGGCGGCGACGTCTGGGCAGAAGCCAAGGTCAATGAAGGCGCAACCTTCTATTTCACCCTCCCGCGCCCGCTTGTCGATTTTAGTCATCAAGATTGAACCTCTCTCACCCGAATAGGGGGTTGTAGGCGTTGCAACCTGTGACACACTACAGTTCATAAAGTCTGATTTTTGGGGAAGTCTCAGATGAAATCCATCCTGATCGTAGATGACGATCCAATGGTGCTCGAAAGTACACAAACGTACCTCGAAACCCATGGCTATCAGACCCACGTCGCCCGCGATGGAGAAGAAGCACTGAAAGCTGCGCGGGATCATCCCATTGATTTAGCCATCATTGATATTTATATGCCCAAAAAAGGCGGCTTCGAAACAATAGCCAGCATGCAAGGCCGTTTCCCCATGATCGCTATGACCGGCGTAATCTCCCATCGGTTTGACCCGCTCAGTTTTGCCCAAAGCATGGGGGCATTTGCCACACTGTCCAAACCTTTTTACCTCCACGAACTGCTTAAAACCGTTAAAGAGATACTGGATTAGGACGTCAGCTTCCAAACCGATCAACCTGACCGTTAAATTAATATTGTTCGGCTTACAGGCTATTGTATAGTGTGCCCGTTTTTAATCTATGAACAATAAGGTTTGCCGTGGAAATCCGCCTCCAAGAGATCAGCTACAATCAACAACATATGCGCGCCAAGCATATTATCCTGACCCCAGAAAGCGATAAACCTACCCTCGTTTTTCTGCATGAAGGGTTAGGCTGTCTTGAGATGTGGAAAGATTTTCCCGAACAACTCTGTCAGGCAAGCGGCTTAAACGGCTTTGTCTACGAACGGATCGGCTTTGGACAATCGGCCCCGCTGGGTCTCATCCCGCGCCCGATCGATTATCTGGAACGCGAAGGCGGGATCATCCTGCCCGCCGTTCTTGAACAGGCCGGTATTGAAAAACCGCTGCTCATCGGTCACAGCGACGGAGGCTCCATCGCCTTAATTTATGCCGCAACCCATCCTGACAGACCCGTCGCCACCATCACCGAAGCTGCCCACGTTTTTCTGGAAGACATCGGCATCAAAGGCATCACAGAGGCGGGCGAGCTGTATCGCACCACCGATCTGAAAGAAAAATTGGAAAAATACCACTTCGACAATACGGAAAAAGCCTTCATGGGCTGGTATCAAACCTGGCTTTCACCAGAGTTTAAACATTGGAACATCGAACAGATGCTCCCCAATATTACCTGCCCTTTGCTGGTTATTCAGGGGATTGATGATGAATATGGCACCCAGCATCAGGTTCAATCCATCGTTGAAAATTCCACCGGGCCGGCCACGCCGCTTATGATCCCAAACTGTGCACATATTCCGCACTTTCAGTCCCTCGACACCGTCAAGAAAGCCATGTGCGATTTTATCAAGCATTTTGCCTAAACACTTGCATTTTAATCACTATTTATGCAAAGTGGACGAAATATTTGTCAGGTCCTATCATAAATGCTTCGTGTCCGGCTAACAAAACGTACGGTTTTCCTCCATAGCCTCCTACCGATCCTTTTGGCGGTCTATTTGTCATGGATGCCCTTCTCCGAGCCTATTCTCAACGAAGTCTCCCTCGAATATTTAAGGTTTTCAGAGGCTTACCCCTTAGGATATCCGGTCTTCCTCAATGTCATTGAGCTTTTTTCGCTCAACAGAATGTGGGTTGTCCATGCACAGATCTGGTTTTTTGCCTTCAGTGTCTTTTATCTTTCTCTCAGTATATTCAAGAACACCAACAACAATTTACACAGCCTCCTGATTTCCCTTCCCATTCTTTTCAACCCCTATAGCCTGTCAGTCCATTACGCCATCTTGCCGCAATCGCTGTTTCTCAGTTTTAGCCTCTTGGCCTTGGCGTTTTTCATTTCCTCCTTTGGGCGATGCTGGGTTTTAAATCTGGCCGGTTTTGGGTTTTCCATCGCCTGTTGTATCCTTTTAGAAGCCAATGGCTGGGCCTATCTGATCCTACTGCTCTTCGCCGCGCCCCTTATTGCACGCAAAAACAACTGCTCTTTCGCCAAAGTCTTTTTCATTCCCGCCATTGTCTGTACCCTGTTTGTCACCATTGAAAGTACGACCCATTCTGCCGTACATGAACGCAGCACCGACAAACCGCACGCGCCGCACGTCTTTTTTGGCGCGGCCCTGATGGACACAACGCAAGACAGCCCCTACGCAGAAAAAGACCCCCGCACGATCATCTGGTCCCTAATTGAAACAGAACTTGCAAACGTAAGAGCCGAGATCTGGCAGACTGCCTCATTTGATGACCGTGTCTCGCTGCTGAACTATCACAAGCAACGGATTAAAAACGGTTTTGCCCAACAAGAAATTTCTCAGGCCGCCCAACTGCTGGAAAAGTCGGAAAATGAAATCCGCATGGATATCGCCAACGCGCGGATCATTCAAGACCCGCTGGCCTTTCTCAAGATCACATGGGATCATTATCGCGCTCTGTGGCATGTCGACTATCGCCTGACCTATCCCTTATGGATCATCAGTGTGCTAACCGTTTTGATCGGACTGTGGTGCATGCTGAGCGGGGTGAAGTTTAATCCCATGTTTGCCTTGGCCTTTATCTGCGCGTGCGCCCTTCAGGCGCAGACCCTCTGGATTGCGCATGTTGGGATTGGGCCGGCACATATTGTCACCCAATTAGGGTCACTCCTATCGACCCTCTTCATCGCCTTGCTGATCGGCTTTTATATTGCCGTTGTCAGCCCTCTTCGAAATGACGCGTAAGCCACTCAAGGGCTGCCTTTTCATCCGCGACAATCACATCTGCTGAGCACGACATCATCAGGTTATCCACCTGATCAAAATCCTCCACCGTCAAGCCAGCCGGATCAACCTCATGGCCTTCAGTGGTGCGTAAGCCCTTATAATACTGGCGGGTCCGCGCGAGATAAAAGCCTTGCGCATTATATCCGACGACAGGTTTACCAAGGGCTTCGGCATAGCCCATCTCAAACGCAGTGCCACCGTCCATGCCGGGCCCCCGAAAGGCCTGCATGTCCGCAATGAGCGCATCTGATTGGGCAATCAGGTCTATATTTGCCTGATAGATCGCATGTGCCGCCTCTCCCTTCTCCATATCGGTAAGGTCAAGCGCCGCATCCATAGGAAAGACTCCCTGTAGCCCAAAACGCGCGCACAGGCCTTTTAAACGCTCGCCTTCAGCCAGCGGGTCAGGATAAAAAACGCCCGGTCCGGCAAGATATATCTTCTTGGTCATCGTTTGGCTCCTTTGCCCTGCCGCAGGGATATGCGACAGGGCAAAGACCATATCAGGCTTCACCGCGCGCGGGATAGCCTTTTGCCAGAATAAAATCGAGGTTCGCCAGCAAGCTGGACAAATCAGGGCGCAAAAACGGCATGGTCTGAATGTCTGCAAAATAAAGCGTTTGATCCGGCTTGATCATAAACAGGCCCGGCTCTGCAAACAGCTCAGGTTCTTCCACACCGACAGACGTCACGCCAATGCCTTGTGACACATACAAACCAAGCGCGCGGGCATCTTCAATGCGTAAACCAGAGGACAGGGCAAGCTTGTCCAGCCCCCAGTCTTGCTGTGCTTTTTTCGCCCGTTCCGGTGTATCGGAGCTGGTCACCAACACAGTGACGCCTTTTGCTTTCAACTCATCAGCAATTTTATTCAGCTTGTTGAGGTAGACATTACACAACGGGCAGTGATAGCCCCGGTATACAACCACCATGGTGAAATTTTCCGGTGATTGATCCGATAAAGTCCATGTCGTGCCGTCAAGCAAATCAACAGAGAAATCGGGCACGAGTTGACGTGGTTTAACCATTTAAGTCTCCTTTATTGAACGATCATTCAATATTAATCAAAAAAATTAGCCGAGCAGCTGAAGTGCTAAACGGCTGGTTGTTTTTAACGTATCCGCAGATGTGCCGCTTTTTGCCATAACCCTCAGGCCCTGTACCGTACTGGTGAGGAAACGGGCAAGATCTTCGGGGTTTTCCTGTGTGGTAAATTCTCCACTGGATTGGCCGTCTTCAATGACCTCGCAAAAAGCCAGTGCAATTTCCACAAGATTGTCCTGCACGATCTCCCTTGCCGTTGCGTCATGGGGCGCCATTTCCACCGCAGTATTTGACATAAGACAGCCCAGCTTGCGCCCTTCCCCCAAGGAAAACTCAACCAGATCGTTGAAAAATTCTTCAAGGCGTTGGCGTGCGGGGCCGGGGGCAGTCAGTTTTTGGAGGCGCTTTTGTACAATCATCTGACGATAGTGATCAATCGCCTGCAAAAACAGCTCATACTTCCCGCCAAAGCAATCGTACAGTGACCCGGGCTTTAAGCCGGTCGCCTGCTGGATATCCATCATCGAGGTCGCGCCATAACCTTTCTCCCAAAACAGGATCATGACCTGATCAAGCACTTGATCTTTATTGAAAGAACGGGGGCGGGCCATGGAACACTTCCTTTTAATGAACGTTCATTCAAAAATAATCTATTTTCTTTTTTCGTCAAGATGCCCTGTCAATAAATTTCATAACTTGGATAGTGCTTTGAAATCGTCTAAAACTAAAAGAAAGAAAATCAATCGAGTATCCAAAATGTCCTTACCCAAAAAACCAATTGTTGTCGTTCCTGCGCGCATGGCTTCGGAACGTCTACCCGGTAAACCGCTGGCGGATATCAATGGCGAACCCATGATCGTTCACGTCTGGCGCCGCGCGATGGAGGCCGACATTGGCCCCGTCGTCGTTGCCTGCGGTGAAAAAGAGATTGCCGATGCCATCACCGCAGCAGGCGGCCTTGCTGTCCTGACCAGACCCGATCACCCCAGCGGATCAGATCGGGTTTTTGAAGCCGTGAAAAACATGGACCCGGATGGGCATTATGATGCAGTGGTCAACGTACAGGGCGACCTGCCGACACTGGATCCGGAAATTATCCGCAAAGTCTTTGCCCCCCTTGGCAAGGAAGCGGTGGATATCGCAACCCTCGCGGTTGAAATCACGGAAGAAGAAGAACGCACGAACCCAAACGTGGTCAAGGCTGTCTGCGCAATCGAGCCGGGGGCCAACGTGGGTCACGGCCTTTACTTTACCCGCGCGACCGCCCCTTACGGCGACGGTCCGCTTTATCATCACATTGGTCTCTATGCCTTTAGACGCGAAGCTTTGACGCGCTTTGTCAATCTGCGTCCCGGTATCCTGGAACAACGTGAAAAGCTGGAGCAACTGCGTGCCCTTGAAAACGGCATGCGGATCGATGTTGCTCTTGTCGATACGGTGCCGTTAGGTGTGGATACACCGGCGGACCTAGAACGTGCCCGCACTCTTTTAAAAAAGTAAATAAAATGTCAGAACTTTCTCGCAGTAAAGACCCCGCCAAGATCATCGCTTTTCAAGGTGAACTTGGCGCCTATTCAGACCTTGCCTGTCGCATGTCCCGACCAGAAATGACCACATTGCCCTGTCGCACGTTTGAAGATGCCTTTGCTGCGGTACGCAACGGCGACGCTGGCCTTGCCATGATCCCGATTGAAAACTCCGTTGCGGGTCGCGTCGCGGATATTCACCACCTGCTACCGGAATCCGGGCTGCACATCATCGGGGAACATTATCAGCGCATCAACCATCATCTGTTGGCCGTAAAAGGCACAAAGCTGGAAGATGTCACCGAAGTCTACAGCCATATCCATGCGCTCAACCAATGCCGTGACTTCCTGAAAGAACATGACATCAAACCGATCGTTGCTGTCGATACCGCCGGTTCTGCCAAAGATATTGCCCAATCCGGTGACACCACAAAAGCGGTGATTGCCTCCGAACTGGCAGGCGAGATTTATGGCCTGACCTCCTTGGCTGCCGACATTGAAGATGCCGAACATAACACCACGCGCTTTATCGTTATGTCCAAAGACCCGGTCATCCCACACCCCAACGCCGGCGTTCCTGTGACCTCTTTTGTCTTTCGCGTGCGCAACGTACCCGCCGCGCTTTATAAAGCCTTAGGCGGCTTTGCAACCAACGGCGTCAACATGACGAAGCTAGAAAGCTATATTGTCGATGGCTCTTTTGTCGCCGCCCAGTTCTATGCCGATGTAGAAGGCCATCCAGACAACCGCAACCTCCGCCTGGCTTTGGAAGAACTGGAATTCTTCACCACCAACGTCAAAATTCTCGGGATCTACCCGCCCCATCCTTACCGCTTCCAACTGCGTGGGGACGAAGAATAAGACGGCTTAAAATCCACAAAAAAAGGCTGGCCTCCATCTGGAGCCAGCCTTTTTTATGAAATCGATCAACCTTAATCGAATAAAGCATCGATATCGGCTTGGGAAATCCCGCCCCCATGTTCAGCAGGGCCGTGCAGTTCTTCCCCATGGGGCGCACGGTTATCGCGTTCTGCTTTAACATCATCGGGATGATCTACCGTATCGAAGTTTTCTTCGCCCCAGATTTCCAACATTTTATCGACACGTTCTTCAATGAACTTCAGGCTATTGACCACTTTGGTGGTCCGCTGCCCGCACAAATCCTGGAAGTTACAGGCTTCAAACATCGCAATGGTGTTTTCCAACATTTCATCCGTCAACTGGGTCACAAACTGATCCGGGGAATGTTGACGCAACTGTTGGGCGAGATCATCAATGCGTTCAGCGGAGTTCAGGATGGTTTCTGTCGCGCGTTCTGTCGCGGCAACAATCTCATCCAATTCATTGGTGACGATGGAAAACTTATCTTCATCGTTCATGCCCAACGCTTTAATTTCACGTTTCGTATCATGGATACTGCGAGACAGGGCGCGGACTTCTGTGCGCAACATATTGACTTCATCGACCGCCTCGTCATGGTCGGCTTGCGCATCATGAAGTGCATCGCTTTTGCTTCTGCCCCCCGTACTCTCCTGCTCTTTCGCGTAGGCAACACGCATCAAGACTTCAGATTGAAGAGCTTTAATGGCGGTCAAAAGGTCTTCATTGGAGACACCGGAGGGATCAAAACCAACACCGGCAGGCGCTGCCCCAGTTTTTTCAGCAATACGCTGTTTCATTTTTAATTCAGCGCTAAAGAGTCTTTTGTTGGCTCCCGACATAGTCTTTTTCTCCTAATTGGCCCCATCAAGCCTTGTCATGGCTTTTACCCCCGATGGATACGAGAACAAATCATCGCTTTGTAGTAATTTATGTGAAACGGAAAGCCTTGTCCGTATTTTTTTCTCAGCAAATCGAAAAAACTCACCGTCTACTTTTAGCATACAGTTTTTCTCAATTATAAAGCGATATTTTTTTGAAATTTTACGTAAATTTTTCTCTAGCCTTTAGTTTCTTTGAAGAGTTCCAAAACTCAGGCGAGAATGGTATTGTCACGAACTTACGAAAGTTAAAAGGATTCTCCGCATTATGTCCGTTGTTATTTATCATAATCCCCGTTGCAGTAAGTCCCGTCAGACGCTGCAACTGATCGAAGAAAAAGGCGTCGCGCCGGAAGTCGTTCTTTATCTTGAAAATCCGCCCAGCATGGAAGAATTGAAAGATATTCTCGATAAGCTCGGCCTCGCACCACGTAAGTTGCTGCGCAAAAAAGAAGCCGCTGAATGTGGCCTGAATGACGACAACCTCAGTGATGATGCCGTGATCGCCGGTATGGTCGCAAACCCACGCGCCATTGAGCGTCCGATCGTTGTAAAGGGCGACAAGGCCGTTCTGGGTCGTCCGCCTGAAAATGTGCTTGATCTGATCTAAAGCGCACTCTCCCCATAAAAAAAGGCAGAAGAACCATCGTCCTTCTGCCTTTTTTCTGTCTATCTAACAGACTTAGCGTGTCGGAACAGGTTCCTCACCGCTATAGTCGTAGAAACCACGACCGGTCTTGCGACCCAGCCAACCGGCTTCGACATATTTTACCAGCAGCGGACACGGACGATACTTTGTATCAGCCAAGCCGTCATGCAGGACGTTCATGATCGCAAGACAGGTATCCAGACCAATGAAGTCAGCCAATTGCAGCGGACCCATCGGATGGTTTGCACCCAAACGCATTGCTGTATCGATAGAGTCAACAGAACCAACACCTTCATAGAGGGTGTAAACAGCTTCGTTGATCATCGGCAACAGGATACGGTTTACGATGAAAGCCGGGAAATCTTCAGCAGAAACAGAACGTTTACCCAAACGGGCCGTCATTTCCTTGATGACTTCATAGGTGCTTTCATCTGTCGCAATCCCGCGGATCAACTCGACCAACTGCATCACCGGCACCGGATTCATAAAGTGCATACCGATGAAACGTTCCGGACGGTCAGTAGAGGCCGCCAAGCGTGTGATCGAGATAGAAGAGGTGTTTGACGCCAGCAGACACTCCGCGCTGACAACTGCACAGACTTGTTTAAAGATCGATTTCTTGACCTCTTCATTTTCTGTGGCAGCTTCAATAACCAGATCTGCATCAGAAAGAGCCGACATCTCAGTCGAACAGTTAATCAAAGCAACCGCCTGATCCTGATCCGCCTGCGCGATCTTCCCTTTCTTAACTTGGCGATCCAAGTTTTTTGTGATGGTTGCCACAGCGTTATCCAACGCATCCTGGCTCACATCAATCAATTTAACGGTATAACCGGCAACAGCGGCAACATGTGCAATCCCGTTACCCATTTGACCGGCACCGATAACACCGATTGTTTTAATTGTTACAGACATGGTCCCTCTTTTTCGTCCGTTAGGGGTTAAAGTCGGCAATGTGAAAAGGAGTTGGGGATTAACCCAACTCTTTTTCCAATTCCGGTACGGCTTCGAAGAGATCCGCAACCAGACCGTAATCGGCAACCTGGAAGATCGGTGCTTCTTCGTCTTTGTTGATCGCGACGATCACTTTAGAATCTTTCATCCCAGCCAAGTGCTGGATCGCCCCTGAGATACCGACTGCGATGTAAAGTTCCGGTGCCACGATCTTACCTGTTTGACCAACCTGCAGATCGTTCGGCACGAAGCCCGCATCCACAGCGGCACGGGACGCCCCAATGGCAGCACCCAACTTGTCAGCCACTTTTTCAAGCAGTTGGAAGTTTTCGCCGTTGCCCATGCCACGACCACCAGAGATCACAACTTTCGCAGAGGTCAGCTCAGGACGTTCAGACTTGGACAGTTCTTCCCCGATCAGGGTCGATTTACCGCTGCAACCAGCCGCCGCCACAGACTCAACCGCCGCAGAACCGCCTTCAGTCGCTGCCGCATCAAAACCGGTTGTACGAACCGTGATGATTTTCTTTGCATCAGACGTCTGAACCGTCGCCATTGCGTTACCCGCATAGATCGGACGAACAAACGTGTCAGCGCTTTCCACTTTCACAATATCGGAGATTTGTGCAACATCCAGCAACGCCGCAATACGCGGCATAAAGTTACGACCGTTTGCCGTCGCAGGTGCCAGAATGTGCGTAAAATCACCCGCCAAAGACACGACCAATGTGGACATGTTTTCTGCGATTTCGTGATCGTAAGCTGCATCGTCGGCAACCAGTACTTTGACCACACCGTCGATTTTAGAAGCGGCTTCACCCGCAGCCGCACAACCGTTACCAGCAACCAAAACAGTCACATCACCCAGCTCTTTCGCCGCTGTGACTGTGTTCAACGTTGCGTCTTTGATGGACGCGTTGTCGTGTTCAGCAATAACCAGTACAGACATGTTACACCACCTTCGCTTCGTTTTTCAGTTTATCGACAAGTTCGCTGACTGTTGCAACCTTAATGCCCGCTTGACGCTTGGCTGGTTCTTCAACTTTCAGGACTTTAACGCGTGCGGCAGTATCCACACCGAAATCAGCCGGTGTGACAGTCTCAAGCGGCTTTTTCTTTGCTTTCATGATGTTCGGCAAAGACGCATAGCGCGGCTCGTTCAAACGCAAGTCAGACGTGACGATTGCAGGCAGGCTCAGTTTCAGAGTCTGCAAGCCACCATCAACTTCACGCGTGACATTGACGCCACCGTCAGCCAGTTCGACTTTAGAAGCGAATGTGCCTTGCGGCCAATCCAGAAGTGCAGCAAGCATTTGACCGGTTTGCGCGTTGTCACCGTCAATCGCTTGCTTGCCCAGGAACACCATGTCCGGGCTTTCTTTTTCCACGATGCCTTTGAGGATTTTGGCAACTGCCAACGGCTCCAGCTCGTCATCGGTTTCAACCAAAATGCCACGGTCTGCACCCATCGCCAAAGCGGTACGGATGGTTTCCTGACATTTTTTCTCCCCCATAGAAACGACAACAACTTCCGTTGCTGTGCCCGCTTCTTTCAGGCGAATGGCTTCTTCAACAGCGATTTCGTCAAATGGGTTCATGGACATTTTGACGTTTGCCGTTTCAACTCCCGTGTTGTCCGGCTTTACGCGGACATTCACGTTGTAATCAATTA
>NZ_JHYO01000021.1 GCF_000688235.1 Terasakiella pusilla DSM 6293
TGAAAATCCCGCGTTCGACCTATTACGCTGTCCGCAGTTCCCGCGACAAGTGCTGCAAGGGGGAGAATTCTTATAATCTCAGGCTCATGCGGATAATTGACGAGAAGTTTTTGGAAGACCCATGCTATGGGGCTCGCCAGATGATGCGTTGGCTGCGAATGCAGGGCTATAACGTGGGTCGCAAGCGGGTTCGCCGCTTGATGAAACTGTTGGGGCTGGAGGCTCTATATCAAAAGCCCAATACGTCAAAGCCACACCCAGAACACAAGATTTATCCCTATATTTTGAGAAATCTAGTCATAGATCGCCCAAACCAGGTCTGGTGTGCCGATATCACCTATATTCCAGTTAAGCGGGGCTTTCTCTATCTGGTGGCGATTATGGATTGGTATAGCCGGAAGGTCTTGGCATGGCGATTGTCAAATTCTATGGAGGCAAGCTTTTGTGTAGAGGCATTGGAAAAGGCCTTGAGCAAATATCCCAAGCCAGAAATTTTCAATACCGACCAAGGCAGCCAGTTTAAGGGCTTTGACTGGATTGAAAACTCAAGGATCACAACATCAAAATATCTATGGATGGCAAAGGCCGTTGGATGGATAACGTCTTTATTGAACGGCTGTGGAGGAGCTTGTAATATGAATGGGTCTATCTTTACGGATTTGAAGGTGGCAAGGATGCTCGTCTGAAAATAGATCACTGGGTGCAAAATATAACCAATATCGCCCTCATTCTGCCCTTGACGGCGTCCCGCCTAATTGGGTTTACTACCGTTCATCGGGCTTAACCCCGATGAACGGTATGGCAGCATAAAATCAGCTCAGGCGCCCCACCTTATATTCGCTGCCAGACTGTCCAACATATGGGAGCCACTTCTATTTAAAGTGGACATGCTGATACCCAGATCAGCAGCAACCTGTTTGCGGGACAATCCGCTTGTTAAAGCAAGCTAGACAGCTTCACGTTTAAATTCATCAGATTTTTTGAGACTCATTTATTCCTCCTGTAAATCTCAGTTTAACAGAAGGTGCTCTCCACTTTATAGGGACGGGACCAACTTTTGAGGACTACTAAAATATGGGGGCATTACCCTCGACCGTGCGCACTCATGAAATCAAGCTCCGGCCCCAGAGGGATGACACCTGTCGGGTTGATGGTTTTATGGCTGGCGTAATAATGGGTTTTGATATGATCCATATTCACGGTGTCGGCGACGCCTTCAATTTGATACAGCTCGCGCAAGAATCCCCACAGGTTCGGGTAATCAACGATGCGTTTTTTGTTACATTTAAAATGTCCGACATAGACCGCATCAAAGCGCACAAGGGTGGTGAAGAGACGCCAGTCGGCCTCGGTAATTTGTTCGCCGACAAGATAGCGGTTTTGACCTAAAATCTTTTCCACATGATCAAGGGCGTCAAACAGGTTTTCAAAAGCTTCTTCATAAGCTTCTTGCGTGGTGGCGAAGCCGGTTTTGTACACACCGTTGTTGATCTTGTCGTAGACGAAGCTATTAATTTCGTCGATTTGATCGCGCAAAGCCACCGGGTAATAATCCGTGCCGCCCGCGCCAAATTCAGCATTCAGCATACGGATGATTTCCGCACTTTCATTACTGACGATCGTATTAGTCTTTTTATCCCACAGGATCGGCACCGTCACGCGGGTGGTGATGTCGGGATCAACGCTTGTGTAAAGGGTGTGAAGTGGTTGTCCGTCCGGTAAAATCCAGCCTTTATCCAGCATAATGGGATCGACAACAACCACATCGATATCGTTTTCCAGCCCTTTTAGGGATCGGAAAATCAAGGTGCGATGCGCCCAAGGGCAGGCGAGGGAGACATAGAGGCGATAGCGCCCGCTTTCTGGTGCGAAGTCGGTGCTGCCATCGGCTTTCACCCAGTTACGGAACTGACTTTCCTGACGTTTGAATTTACCGCCCGTGCTTTTTGTGTCGTACCATTGATCCTGCCATGTCCCGTCGACGAGCAATCCCATTTGTCTCTCCCTTCTTTGATTTACAGAGTTGTGATGATTAAGGATGTACTGTTTTTTGTATAATGATAATATGGTGGGGATGAAAATAATTGTTTCTTAGGGCGAACAATGAATAATTTAACGGGCATGATGATTTTTGCACAAGTGGTGCAATCGGGCAGTTTTTCGAAAGCCGCAGATACGTTGGGGATGTCGAAATCTTCCGTGAGTAAAAAGATCACTTTTTTGGAAGACCGCTTGGGGGTTCGTCTGCTCAATCGCACCACCCGAAAATTGAGCCTGACTGAAGTCGGGCAGGTGTTTTACGAACGTTGCGAACGTATCATGAGTGAAGCTGAAGAAGCCGAACTTGCGATCACCCGCTTGCAGGATGAACCGCGCGGGCATCTTAAGATCAGTGCACCTGTCAGTTTTGGGATCAAACATCTGGGGAAGCCACTGGCGACCTTTATGTCCCAATATGAAGATTTAAGCGTGGAAGTGTCCTTGAATGATCGCTTTGTCGATATTGTGGAAGAAGGGTTCGATATGGCGATCCGCATTGGACGCCTGCCCGACTCCTCGTTAATCGCGAAAAAAATTGGGGTGTCCCGTTTATTGGTGGTCGCGGCCCCGTCCTATCTGGAAAAGCATGGACGACCACAACACCCTCACGATCTGGAAGACCATAAATGTATGAGCTATACTTTGTCACGGGGGGCAGGCCATTGGCCTTTTGTTGAAGATGGCAAGCCCATGTCGGTTAAGATTGATGGGGGAATCAAGGTCAATAACGGAGATTTGGCACGGGATATGACGATTGCCGGGGCGGGTATCGCCTATTCTCCCTCCTTTATCATCGGGCCGGATGTGCGCGAAGGAAGGGTCGAGGTCCTGTTGGGGGAGTTTGAACCCGAACCCGTCAATATGTACGCCGTTTATCCCCACAACCGTCATTTGTCGGCAAAGGTGCGGCTGTTTGTGGATTTTTTGAAAGACTGGTTTAGTCAATGCCCGTCGTGGGACACCAAGCTATAATCTTAACGGCTTTCCCGCCACCAGCCCGCCAGCCATAGACCAAGCGCGAGCAGGAAGATCAGCCAAACCGGCAACAAGGCGGTATGTTGGCTGCCAATGACAGCTTTTGCGTTGTTTTGCTTGAGACCTATCCAGCCGGAGCCAAAGCTGCTGGCCTCAGCCCCTGTGCGGCGAACGCGGGGCAGACCGTCATCAATCCAGCGAATGTCTCCACCGGTTTGGGCGACGATCTCTTGCAAGGGCAGGGCGCTGGCGCGGGGGTCGATAAATTCTTTGGGGTTGGGGCTGCCGACTGTGGTGACGGCGCTATACTCCCCGGTTTGGGCGCGATAAATACCGGGTGTCGCCGCTTCGATGGTGGCTTGGCTGCGTCCTTTGGCGATGGGCCGCAGCGTGATGTCTTGGCTTGATCCATCGGGTCTGGTTACTGTGACGGTGGGGCGGTTCGGGGATAGGCTTTGGCGAATGATATCAAGGCTTGCTTGATCGCCTTTTTGCAGGATGAGCCGTTCTTCTTCCAGATCCGGTTCTTTCATGAGCCAATGGACCACGTGGCGCACAAGGTCCGCATGGGGACCACCGCCATCAAACCCACGCGCCCACATCCACATCTGGTCACTCAGCAGCATGGCGATGCGCCCGTCATCAATGCGATTAACGACCAGTAGCGGGTTGCCTTTATCACTTTGCAGGATGGTTTTTCCGGTGATGTCGGTTGTGTCGATGACACGCACCCAGCGTCCCCATTTATTTTCGTCCCCCGATAAATTGGCGCTAATGGGGTGGCGTGCCCCGGTTTGGCTGCGGGTGACACGATAGGGGGTATCTTCAAGGACCTGTCCGCTGGGGCGGGCGGGCAGTAGGTCGCCTAAACGGGTATGGGCAAGGCTGCGCGGTCCGGCAAAATCCGGTCCGGCGGACACAAGCAAGGCTCCGCCGTTTTTGACGTATTCTTTGATATTGTCAAAGTAGCTTTCGCTGAGGACATTGTGTTTGTAATAGCGATCAAAGATGATGAGGTCGAAATCATCCAGTTTTTCTTCAAACAATTCGCGCACAGGAAAGGCGATGAGGGACAGTTCGTTTAACGGGGTGAAATCTTCCTTTTCGGACGGGCGCAGGATGGTGAAGTGCACCAGATCGACGGCGGGGTCTGAACGTAAAATATTGCGCCATGTGCGTTGTCCCTGATGGGGTTGGCCGGAGACCAGCAAGACCCGAAGGCGATCATGGACCCCGTTGACGTTGAGGGCATAGACGTTATTGGACAAGCTAATTTCACCGGGCAGAGGATCGGTCTCAATGACCAGAACAGTGTCGCCGGCATGTTTTGGGGTGTATTGGGCTTCAAACGCTCCGTTTTCAACGGCGCGAAAAGGCGTTTTGCTGCCATCGGGTAGGATCAGCCGTAAGGGGGCCGCGGGGTTAATTTTGCCATTATCCAGCACGTGTGCGCGAATGGTTAACGGATGATTGACCAGTCCGTAGTGTGGCGCATCCACGATCTTTAAGCGTCGATCCTGATCGTCTTTATGGCCCGTCAACAGCACATGTAAGGGGCCGTTGGTGTCAATTTTCTGGTCAAGGTCATGGATTTGACCGTCCGTAATCAGGATAGCCCCAGCGTAACGGTCCGGGTCGATGCCGGAGATGGCTTGTTGCAATGTCCCAAGGGCACGGGTGCCGCGCTTGTCTTCTTTTCCATCGGGGGTGATGTCAAGATAGCGCACTTCCAGATTGGGGGTATCTGCAAGTTTGGCTTTTAGGGCAGCAAGGGTTTGATCAGTTTGATCGGTGCGGTCCTGCAAGGTTTGGCTGGAGGATCGATCAACCAACACAAGGGCAATATCGTTGAGGTCTTGTGTTTCCTTTTGGATGATTTGTGGATTAAACAGGCTGATCCAGACCAGCAGGCAGGCCGCCGCGCGAAACCACATCCCGCGGGGAAAACGCAAGTAAGACCATATCCCGATCGCAAGCAGTATCACGCCTAATAAAAGCAGAATGGGCAGCGGGAGAACCGGATCAAAGGTCAAGGTGTTCATAGGCCCAACCTTTGCAAAATGGCGGGCAGATGTACCTGATCGCCTTTGTAATTACCGCTTAGGATATACATCACCAGATTAATGCCAAATCGATATGCTTGTTCGCGCTGAATTTCATCCCCCGGGACAACGGGGTAAATCGGGCGCATCTGATCATCGCGCGCCCATGCCTGTACCCAAGCATTATTCCCGATTAAAACAGAGGAGACACGGTCGCGGCTTTGATCGGCATTGGTCTCCACCCAGACGTCTTTATGATCATATCTGCCGGGATAGTCCTGCAGTAAGTAAAAGGATCGGGTGAGCACGTGGTCGGCGGGGACTTGTTGCAGGCTGGGGATGTTCAGCCCTTGGGTCAATCTGGTCAGATTGGGGGTAGGTTTGCTGCCCATGGTATCAATCAACAGAAAGCCGCCTTTACTTAAAAACGTGTTTAAGCGCGCGCTGGCTTCCGTGCTTAGGGCAGGCTGTGTGGGCTGGGTTGCCCAGTAAATCAGCGGGAATAGAGAGGGGTCGTCTTTTTCCGGATCGTAAGGCATGGTCGGGCCAAGTTCCACGGCGGTTCGACGCCTTAGGACGGACGCCAGCCCATCCAGACCGCGCCGTGTGGTGTCGTCCATTTTTGCATCGCCGGTCTCCAGATAGGCCAGACGCATCTGGTTTGCGGCGGCCATCATTTTGTCCCAGTCAGGTTCAGCCTGTGCGTGGACGCAACTCAGGAGCAGGAACGCGATGGCAGCGGCTGCGGTCTTGACCATCCTAAATCGGGCGATGGATAGCGCCCAGTCACAAAGGGCCAGTATAAAGGCACCAAGCAAAGCCCAAGGGGCGAGCGAGGTCTGTTGGTTCTGGCTGAAAGATTGCACCACTACCCCATGCGGGAGCTCACGAAGCGGGGCAAGGTTCGTAAGGCGCGGTCCTAGGTTAAAGGCGTAGAGGTTCTGTTCCGTACCATAAAGGCCCGGTGGGTGCTCGGCGCTGACATCGGGCGGGGTGAGTGTTTCTGCTGGTAAGGGACGTGCTGCACCATAAGGGCTGACAAGCTGGGCGTTGTGATCAAACAATCGATAGGGCGGCAGGTCGCGCACGCGTTGGTCAAAACTATTGCCTTCACTTAGGGCTAAAAGGCGGGTCAGCATCAGTTCAAACGTACCGGAGAGAGGCAGGTTTGACCAGTCAGGCACAGGCGTGACATGAAACAGGACGGACCAGCCGTTGCCGATTTTACGGGCACTGACCAAAGGGGTGCCATCTTCCAACTGTGCCCATGATTTTTCAGCGAGGTTGGCATCAGGACGGGCCAGCACCTGCTTTTTGATGCTGAGGTCTTTGGGAAGGTCTAGCCCGAAAAAGGGACTTTGTTCGGGGAAGGGGGCGAGCTTACTGGGAGCCTTCCAGCTGAGTGTTCCGCCAAGGGCGCGTTCTCCAAGCATAAGCTGTACCGGCAGAAGGTCAAACAGGGCTGGACGCGGCGTATCGGTCAGGGTGGTATTGGCAAAGCGGATAAAGATACCGCCTTGGGTAATCCAGTTGGCAAGTTGCCCGGACGCGTTTGCTGCAAGGACCACATCGCCTGTGTGGATCATCAAGGACAATTTGCGGGATAGTAAAGTCGCTAGATCCCCCTCAATGATCGGGGCGTGGGGGGCCAATCCTTTGCGCAGGTAATAGGCGGGATGCAGCAGGTTTTTGTCGGTCGTGCGGGCTTGAAGGATGCCGACAGGGCGGTCGCGCCATTTTTCGTCCAGCAGATAATGGGCCGCTGGATTGAGGGTGCGATCCAGACGCAGTAGGGTTGCGCGCGCCCGTAATTCATTGGGAACTGACACGGATATGGTCTTGTCGGTTACTCCTGCATCGAGAGTGATGCGCTGTTGATAAAGCGCCAGACCGTTTTCATCTAGAATGTGCAAGCTTGTCTCAATAGCCCCTTTGTCTTTGAGGCGGCTAAGGGTGACGTCAAAGCCGGTTTGGGTCCGTTTAACCGCGCTTAGGGCTAACAGGTCAGGCAAAGGAGATTCTGTGATCACCTTCAGGTCGCCAAGGCCATGAAGCTGGATGGCAAAATCCTCATCAGGAACACTCAGGCCATTGCTGATCCAGATAATCTCGGCAGTATCGTCAAGTTGGCCCAAGGTGTCTTTTAAGGTGTTAAGCAAGGTCGCATGGTCGTTGGGCCAAGGGTTGGCACGTAGAAGGTCCAGACTTTTCGCCGCCTCTGTTGCCGGGCGAAAATGCGCAGGGGTGGATTGCGTACCACTGAGCAGCAGGACGTCGCGGTTGTCGATTTTGGCTTGGGTGAGAAGGGTAGACAGTTCTTTTTTTCGGGTGTCCCAACGGTCCATGACGCTCCAGTCATTGTCCACGATCAGAACCAAGGGGCTGTCTTTTTCGATCTGTGCGGGTACATAATCGGTGACAGGGCGCGCCATGGCGAGGATCAAAAAGACGATAATCAGGCTACGTAACAGTAAAATCCACCACGGTGTTTTGGTGGCAAGCTGTTGATCGGATGAAAGTTCCTGCAACAACCGTACGGCAGGAAAGCGCACAATACTGGGTTTAGGCGGCATGACGCGCAGGAATTGCCACAGTATGGGCAAGAACAGCAAGGACCATAAGGCCCAAGGGGCGGCAAAGCCGATTGTACCTAACCCGCCAAACATCAACTTTTCCCCTGCGTAATCGCTTGATACAAGGCAAGCAGGGCGCTGGTGGCGCTTTGGTCGGTGGTATGGCAATGAAAGCTCCAGCCCAGACTATGGGCAAGGGCGCTTAAAGCAAGGCGGCGGCTGGACAAACGATCCCGATAGGCCTCGCGGACGGCACCGACATTGCCAAAATAAACGCTACCTTCTTTTTCCAGACCATCAAAACGCACGCGTCCTTCAAAGGGCAGGCTTTCTTCTGCCGGGTCAAGAACCTGCACCAGATGCCCGCGCACATGTCGGCGGCTATAGCGTTTCAGGGCTTCTTCCATATCGCTTAACGGGGAGAGGAAATCACCGATCAGCACCAGTTCGGCATGACGCGGCAGATGTTCGTGGGACGGCAGGCTGATCAGGCTATCGTCTGACGGGTTGGCGTCAAACAGGCGGGCCATGCGGTGCAACGTGGCGCGGCTACTGCTGGGGGGCATGGCTTCCCCTAACAGGGCGATTTGTTCACCTGCACGAATGAGAAGGGAGGCGAGCGCGAGCGTGAGCACTTCACTGCGATGGATTTTGGTCGCGAGTTTGCGGGCGCTACTGTAGTGCATGGAGGCAGACGGGTCGCGCCATAGCCAGACTGTCTGGGCGATCTCCCATTCATGTTCGCGCACAAAATGATGTTGGGTTTTTGCGGATTGTCGCCAGTCGATCCGACGGGTGGATTCCCCGTGTTGATAGGGCCGGAATTGCCAGAAGGTATCGCCTTGTCCCGTTTTATTGCGCCCATGTACCCCTTGAGCCACGCTGGCAGCGACCCGTTCTGCTTCCACAAGAAGGGGCGGCAGGGTCGCGGCGGCGGTTTCGGCACTGTGTATGGTTTTGGTGGTGGGCATGTGGCTCAATTCGTTCAGGGTTTAATTTTTTGGATGAGGTCGGCAATGATCTGGCTGAGGGAGATCCCTTCGGCACGGGCGGCAAAATTGAGCGCCATGCGGTGCCGCAGGATCGGGGCGGCAAGGGCAACCACATCATCAATCGATGGGCTAAGGCGTTTATGAATAACGGCACGTGCGCGAATGCCGGACATGAGGGCTTGACTGGCGCGTGGTCCCGGCCCCCAGACCACATGGCGTTTGACACTGTCGAGGGTCGTGGTTTCGGGTCTGCCTTCGCGCACAAGGGTGAGGATGGCCTCAAGGACGCTTTCGCTCACAGGTACTGTTCGCACCAGTTCCTGCGCGGCAAGGAGCTCTGCTGCGCTGCAAATGCGCTTGGGTGTTTTGCTGTTGTTTGTGGTGGTGGAAAGTAAGATATCACGCTCGGCCTGCCGGTCAGGATAGGCGACATTGATCTCCATAAAGAAACGGTCGAGCTGGGCTTCAGGCAACGGATAGGTACCTTCCTGTTCCAGGGGGTTCTGGGTGGCAAGCACGTGGAACGGGCGTGGCAGTTCATGGTAGTGCCCCGCAACCGAGACACGTTTTTCCTGCATGGCTTGCAAAAGGGCCGACTGGGTGCGCGGGCTGGCGCGGTTGATTTCATCCGCCATCAACAACTGGCAGAACAACGGACCTTGTACAAATCGGAAATGGCGTTTACCGCCCGGGTCTTCGTCCAGTATTTCTGCACCGATGATGTCACTCGGCATCAAGTCGGGGGTGAACTGAACGCGCTTTTCATCCAGTCCCAGAACGGTGCCCAAGGTTTCCACCAAGCGGGTTTTTCCCAGACCGGGCAAGCCGATCAGCAGGACGTGTCCACCAGCCAGAATGGTGACCAGTGTTTCTTCGATCACGCGATCCTGACCAAAAATAATGCCAGTGACTTCCGTGTGGATCTGGTCCATACGCTCTGCGAGTTGTTCAAGTGCCTGTACGGCTTTTGGATTATCCTTCACTGATTTTCACCCTTGTTTTGATCCTGTGGGAACACTATTTGATTGGTACAGCCCGATTTAGAGAATGATATCCAAACCATATGACAAAGATATGATCTAAACCGCACAAACCAAACATTTATCTTTTAAATTCAGTGAAAAAACTGGTACACAAATCTAAAGCCGGGGGAGGAAAGTATGATGAACGTTGCCACGATGGAAAGTCATCGGTCAAGTGTTGAACCTATGTGCGGGGATATCGATATCCGCATTGCCAAAGATGGGACATGGTTTCACGAAGGTGGACCCATTGGTCGCAAAGAGTTGGTCTGTTTGTTCTCAACAGTCTTAAAACGGGATGAATATGGGGAGTTCTGGTTACAGACCCCTGTTGAAAAGGCCCGCATTGAAGTGGAAGATGCCCCCTTTGTCGCAGTTGAACTGTTTACGCAGGAATGTGGCAAGGACCAAAAACTCTCCGTTCGGACAAATATCGATGAAGTTGTTTCTATTGGGCTGGACAATCCCCTTCGGGTGGAACATGATCCAAAGACGGGGGAACCGGCACCTTATGTTACGGTTCGACCCGGGGAAGGCATGTTTCCCGTTGAAGCAAAAATCAATCGCGCTGTATTCTATGAGCTGGTTAATCGCGCAGTTGAAGAAACAATAGATGACGAGGTCTACTTCGGGGTATGGAGCAACAACGAATTTTTTCCACTGGGTCAGCTGGACGAGGATTAAGCGCTGATCAGGTCGTTGACATTCTGTCGGCCTACGTGCCGTCCTCCAACGACATTCGTGGCGATCATGACCTGAACGGTTTTCGCCCTAAACCGGATAATCGCGCGGCGGCTGTTTTGGTTCCTCTGGTTAATCATTCTGACGGGTTGAACGTTCTGTTCACCAAACGCACGGACCATTTATCCAACCATCCCGGTCAAATCAGTTTCCCCGGCGGTCATTGTGAAGAAGATGACGAAACCGCGGCACATGCAGCTTTGCGCGAAACCCATGAAGAAGTGGGTATTACGTCTGATTACATTCGCGTTGTCGGGCGCTTGAATGACTATGTCACCCGCACGGGGTTTCGCGTCACACCGATCGTTGGATTGGTGGATGTGCCTTTTCCCGTACAACCTGACCCGCATGAAGTGGCCGAGGTGTTTGAGGTTCCTTTGGACTTTTTGCTAGACGAAAATAATCATAAAAAATGTGCGCGCCGTTTTCAGGGCGTGACACGTCATTTTTGGGCGATGCCGTATGAGGATTATTACATCTGGGGGGCGACCGCCGGTATGTTGAGAAACCTATATAGTGTCCTGACAACACGATGAGGGACTAATGCGTTTTTTACTGCAATATATTCTACCGCTGGCATTTCCAGCGGCCCTATATCTTATTTGGGGGCTGTATCACAAACGCACCAAAGGCGAGGAAAGTACCGTTGATTTCACCAAGGGCCCGTGGCTGTCCTTGTTGTTTTCCGGCGTTGTACTGGTGGGGATTGGTCTGATCATTATGAACCAGATTGAAAGTCAGGATGTCGGTGGTGTGTATCAGCCGCCTGAACTGAAAGACGGCAAAATCGTTCCTGGTCACATTGTTAGAGATGAATGAGCTTTCTTCTCAAGGTTGGTTTTGTGATCAAACGGTGCGCGCCGTCATGGCGGCTTTGGCTCAAAATGGGCAGGAGCCGCGTTTTGTCGGGGGATGCGTACGCGATAGCCTGTGTGGACGTCGCGTTCATGACATCGATATCGCAACCCCTGAAAAACCGCAAACAGTCTGTGATTTACTGGAAAGTCAGGGGATTAAAGTCATCCCCACAGGAATTGAACATGGCACCGTGACGGCGGTGCTTAATGATAAAACCTTTGAAATTACGACCTTGCGCAGTGATGTATCAAGTGACGGGCGACGCGCAACCGTCGCTTTCACTGATGATTGGCTGGAAGATGCCAGACGGCGTGATTTCACTTTTAATGCCATGAGTCTGGATCGTGACGGGACGTTGTATGATCCCTTTAACGGACGCGATGATTTGGCAAAGGGTGTTGTGCGGTTTGTTGGGTCCGCCCGTGAACGGATCCGCGAAGATTATTTGCGCTTGCTGCGTTTTTTTCGCTTCAATGCATATTACGGCAAAGGAACGCCGGACCCTGAGACATTGCTTGCCTGTACGCAGGAAGCAAGTGGGGTGACGCAATTATCCGGTGAACGCATTGCGGCGGAAATGTTGCGTTTGCTTTGGGCGACCCATCCGGCAAAATGGATCAGATTGATGCAACGCCATCATATCCTAGAGCCACTGATACCGCAGGCGCAAGACCCGCATGCGCTGGAAATGTTGTGTGCGTTTGAAGAAACGCCGGATGCGCTGCTGCGTCTTGCCGTGTTGATCCCGCAAGGACGCGCAAGCGTCGAGGCGTTGGTGAAACGTTGGCGTTTATCGAATGCGCAGAAACAACGTCTTCTGAACGCACGTGCCCCCGACGAAGCCTTGTTGCCCCATGTGACGATTGAAGGTTTGCGCTGCTATCTCCATCGCTATGGGGGCCAAGCAGCGCGTGATCAATTATTCATCTATTGGGCGGAAAAGCAGTTTAGCGGCATAGGGTTGAAAGAACAGACCGTGTTGAGCGAGATTGACGGGTGGGACAAATCGCCGCGCCGCTTCCCATTGGCCGGACGGGATCTGATGGAACGAGGATATGCGGCGGGTCCGCAATTAGGAGAAGCGTTAAAAGCGGTTGAAGACTGGTGGTGTCGGCAAGGCTGTCAGGCAGACAAAGCGGCCTGCCTGACGTATCTCGCTTCTTTAGATTAAGCCTTCGCCACTTCTTCAAGGAAGGTATCAATTTCGGTGCGTAGTTTGTTGGCACTGTCAGATACTTGCTTGGCTGAATTGAAGACTTCACCGGACAGACGACCGGTTTCTTCGTTGGCTTGGGCCACCCCTTCAATATTGTTGGATACATCGCGGGTGCCGGTTGCGGCTTCGTTGACGTTGGTGCTGATTTCTTGTGTGGCAGCACCTTGTTGATCAACGGATTCCGTTACGGAGGCGGTGACTTCGTTCATCTCTTCAATGGTGCGGGTAACGCCGGCGATGGCTTCTACCGCCCGGCCCGTATCATCTTGAATAGAGGTGATCTGGGTGGTGATTTCCTCGGTTGCTTTGGCGGTTTGGTTGGCAAGGTTTTTCACTTCACTTGCCACGACAGCGAAGCCTTTGCCGGCTTCACCGGCGCGCGCGGCTTCGATGGTGGCGTTTAACGCTAGCAGGTTGGTTTGTTCCGCAATCGAGGTGATCATGGAGACGACTTCGCCAATTTTTTCCGCCCCGCGGGCCAGTCCTTCAATCGTATGCTGGGCGTCTTGCGCGCTACGGGTGGCGTTTTGTGCGATCACGCTGGAATGGTTGACTTGGCGGGTGATCTCCTGAATGGAACTGGAGAGTTCTTCCGCCGCGCTGGCAACGGTTTCTACGTTGCTAGTCGCTTGGGCCGCAGCGGAGGCCACCATGGTGGATTGGGTGCGCGATGTTTCTGTGGCACCGGACATGGCTTCGGCGTTGCTTTCCAGATGGTCGGCAGCCGAGCGCATGTTTTTCAGGGCATCGGCGACAGTTTCGCGGAAGTGGTCAGTAATGTCCTGACGGCGCAGGCTTGTACGTTCACGCACGCTGCGTTCGATACCTTGCTTTGCTTGATCCATATTTTGACGGATCAGGGCTTCTTTAAAGTTCTGGATCGCACGGGCCATTTCACCCAATTCGTCCTGTTTATGGCGCCCGGCGATAATGGTTTCTGTATGGCCTTGTTCCAGCAGCTCAATGGAACCACGGATTTTCTTCAGCGGGTTGGCGATGCTGTGAATAAGGATCCAGGCAAATCCGATGATGAAAAGCGCAATCAGGATGGTCACAGCCAGCATGGTCGTAAAGGCTGTCTTTGCGGCGCTACGTGTTGCGGTTGCGGATTGGACAAGGTCTTGCCCCATCTGATCTTCAACCTTTTTCAACAGGTTGATTTTTTGTGTGATGGTATCAAACCATTGCGGGCCTGTGATCCCTTGCAGATCATTGGTTGTCGGGCTGGTAATTGCGATGGTTCTCATGCGGTTGACGTCGTCGACAGCGGGGCCGGAGATGGTTTTATCCATAAAGGCGACCGTTGCCTCATCGGCATAAGATCGCGCGACATTCATGTAGGTATCTTGAATGGCGATCAGGCTGATATAGTCTTTTAAAAGTGCTGGCGGGAAGCTGCCGCTGCCATACCCAACGGACCCCTTGGCCCGTTCGATCCCGGCACGTTCTTTACTTTGCAGGAAATTCACAAAGGCGGAGATCCGGTTGGACAGGGACAATTCGTTAGAGATCTTGGACATAACCGCGATGGAATTGAGCAAATCTGCATTGAGGTCAGAATAATAGGCCACTTCTTCCGCAACGCTAATGGTCTGTGCATCAACGCGTTTGCGCACATCTGCCAATTGGTCCAGTCGCTTGCGGATGGCGGCGGTTTCTTTTTGCAGGCCAAGTTGTTCGCCCAGTTGCAGGGCAGCGGGAACGGGGGTGTATTTTTGATCGGTTAACTTACGTTGTGCGACGACTTTGTCGCCAAAGGCTGCCCCTTTTGACCCGAGAAAACCAGCAGAAGAACCACGTTCTTTTTGCAGTTCATGAACAAGGTTACTGAACACCCCTGCCATTTCTGACAGTTGTTCAATCTTATCCATCTCATCTACGGTGTTGTATTTTTCAAGGACCTGAGAGCCTGCAACAAAAAAGAGGGCAATCACGGGGATAATGGCAAGGGCGGCAATACGGGTACTGATACGAAAACGATCCAGTGTACGTTCCAGAAAGCCGATATTGGAGTGTTCGCTTTTGACAAGGCCTGCACGTTCAAGGTCGGGCAGCATCTTGTGGTCATGATTAAAGATATGGTTGATGACCCACTCATGCAGAAAGATCAGAATTTCTGCACCGGAAATGGTGTCGGGTTCCTGGTCCAGGCGGTTGCGAATTTCTTGGAGATATTGGAAGCTGTCTTCGTGCGCATCGTGGTGTTTGGAAACCGTATTTTCTGATTGTATCTGAGAAAGGATGCTTTCTTCGGTTTCAAAGTGTTGACGTAAGTGGGACAGAATGGCATCCAGTTTCGCCGTCATTTCTGTCGAAGAAGCGTTGCGACGGACTTGTGCGTTCAACTCGTTGATGTGATTGACCAGCGTGCGGTGGTCCCCATCCAGTTCGTCGTGCCCCAGATCGAATGCATGGTTCCACTCGATCAATGTTTCTTTGATATCCATTTACGCCTCCGCTCAGACTTAAGTCTAAATACACCTACTTATTATGCAGGTAAGTGTACTTAGATTTCTGTCAACGTAAAAGAGATTTTCAACCAAATGGATATAAATTAACGGTTAAGTAGAGTGAAGGTCGATAAGATGGCAGAAAGAGGCAATGGTTCGGCCCTCAATCAGGCCCATTTCACCAAGCTCGATTCCTGAGGCATTATTGGCCCTAAAAGGACTCGTCCCATCTTGGGAGAGGATGGTGGCATAGTGGAATTCATGGCCGCGAAGACGACTGCCTTTCGGGGCGAAGGGCAGGTCGTGGAGAACCTCAATCTCGCGGTAGCCAAGGTGCAATTTACGTTTGGCAAAGGAGGTTTCAAGGTTGAGAAGGCCCGCCATTTGGTGGATGTTGCCGTCTTTGTCTTCCAAGGTCTTCCCTAGGGTCATATAGCCCCCACATTCACCAAAGATGGTGACCCCAATGTCGTGATAGGCCTTGAGAGCACCTAAAAAGTTTTTACAGCTGGCAAGATGGGCGCCATGGAGTTCCGGATAACCGCCGGGCAGATAGATGGCATCACAAAGCTGGTCTGGGGTTTCGTCTGCTAATGGTGAAAAGAAACTGATCTCGGCCCCACAATCGCGCCAATGTTCGATCAGGGCCGGATAGACAAAGGCAAAGGCTTCATCGCGTGCGATGGCAATGCGTTGCCCCAGCGGTGGGAAAAAGGCCGCTTGTGAAAAGGTGGCGTCCAGACGAGAAGGCACCGCGAGTTTTTGTAACTTATCCAGATCAATATGATCTTCCAGAAAATCGGCTGATTGGGTGAGAAACTGATCCAGTTCGGGATGTTCTTCGGCAAGGACCAGACCCAAGTGACGTTCTGGCAACGCAAGGTCATTCTGACGTGGAATAAAGCCGAGAATGTCGATGTGAGGCAGATGTTTCTCACAGGCGGTTTTTAACAATTGGATATGACCGGGACCGCCGACTTTGTTAAAGATCACCCCTTTAACATGGACATCATCATCAAAGGTGGAAAAACCGTGGATGAGGGCGGCAGCCGAGGCCGCCTGTGCATTGGCATCAATCACCAGCACAATGGGCCAACCGGTGCGCCGCGCGATATCGGCAGGGGAGCCATCTTGTTTAGAGGTACTGTCAGCGGGGAGGGTTGCGCCATCAAACAGGCCCATGACGCCTTCGCAAATAATCAGGTCTGTCTCGTCTGCCAATCCGTGAAGGACCGTGCCGAGGGTCAGATCGCGCATGGCCCAGCCATCAAGGTTCGGGCACAGCCGTTCGGTCGCAGCGGCATGAAAAGCCGGATCGATATAGTCCGGCCCCACTTTGGCGGAGGCCACGCGCACGCCGCGACGTTTCAGCGCATGCAGACAGCCAAGGGTGACAAATGTTTTACCGTTGTTTGACGCTGGCGCGGCAATGATGAGACCTGGAGTATTCACCGTATTTTTTCTTTCAATTTTTCTGCCATTTCTTCCGGGCTAATGCCGTGGCGGAAGTGGGTCACATATTTGCCATCCGGCCCCATCAGATATTGGAAGGCACTGTGATCCATCAGGTATTCGTCCGGGTCTTTGCCTTCTTCAACAACCTTTTTGTAATAAATTTTATAAGCCTTGGTGACTTTCTTGATCTGTTCCGGCGTGCCGGTCAGGCCGATCAGGCTCTTGTGGAAGTGCTTGATGTATTCACCCATGACTTCAGGGGTGTCGCGTTCCGGATCAACGGTAATGAAAATGGATACAACCTTGTTGGATTTGCGCATGGGGATCAGGTCAAGGGCCGTTGCGGCGGTTTGCAGGCCGGTCGGACAGACATCGGGGCAGAAGGTGTAGCCAAAATATATCAGGCTATAGGTGCCCAGCAGGTCTTCCTGTGTGACGGTGTTGCCTTTATGGTCGACCAGTTCAAAATCCCCCCCAATCGCGACTTCGCCGCTGGTTTGGGACACGGGGTCTTCCAATAATTGGGGCAGACGGACCGTAATGCCGACAATGAGAAAAATGGCGGCTACGGCGAAATAGAGCAAAATACGTGTCCGTGAGTTCATCTGCTTTCATCCCTGTGATCTATTTTAACAGCGTCCAAGCAAGGTATCCTAAAACACCTGCATTTAAAATCAATAATATAGGCGCAAGGTCGGTGACGACGGTGCGCCATTTCTGCCCGGCTAGATGTCCGGCAAAGCCAACAGCCATCAAAGCGGGGATGGTCCCAAGTGCGAAGGCTGCCATGGCAAAGCCGCCAGCGACAAAATCCGCGCTGGCCCCTGCTGCGGCAAGGGCACCATATAAAAGTCCGCAAGGCAGAAAGCCTAAGCCGACGCCCAGAAAATATCCGTTCAGTCCGGTTGGGCGGGCAAAAAACGGTTTCAGCACTTTACCGAGCGTGCGCGACAGAACCCCCTCCTGAGCTTTGTCCTGACCGAAAAAGGGCATGTTGGGAAAACTGACGCCCAGACGTTTCAGCGCATAGCCTAAAAAGAAAATTGCCGCAAAGAGCAAAAGGCCAGCAGAAATCCATTTCATGCCGCTAAACTCGATTGCACCTTGGGCAAGCATACCAACCGCAAAGCCCAAAAAGATATAAGTGGTCATTCGCCCCAGATGATAGGGGACCAGAGCCGCACCCGTCAGGCGGCGAAATTCTGACATTTTATCAAGACTGATGGTTTCAAGGCGCGCGGTCACTTGAGACAGCACAAACGGGGCGCACATGCTCATGCAATGGGTGGCGCTGCCGACCAGTCCCGCAATAAACAGGGTGACCAGCAAGCTACCATTTTCTTCCACAACAACGGTGCAGTGGGTCAGGCCGGCTTGCAGCATGGTCATGAGCAGAAGTTCTTGTTCCATCAGGTAAAACAGCCTTGCAAGAGGGACGACAGGTCGACAGTCGGACCAACGATCAAAATCGCGGGGGATTTTATATCAGATTTTTCTAATTTTTTACAAATGTCCCCAAGTGTGCCGATCAATTTTTTTTGCTGATCGGTTGTCGCGTTGGAGACAATACAGACAGGCTCATCTTCATGGCGTCCGGCGCTTAACAGTTCTTGCTGGATTTTATCCAGATGCTTCATGGGCATGTAAAAGACGATAACAGGGGAGCTTTGGGCAAGCGCTTGCCAGTTTACAGCAGGCACTTGACCGGATTTATCATGACCGGTGACGAAGCTGATGACCTGATTAAGCTTGCCGTCACTGACGGGCACGCCCGCATAGGCCGATCCGGCGATGCCAGCGCTGATGCCGGGGATGATGCGAACGGGGATATTTTGTTTTATCAGGGGGATTGCCTCTTCCGCCCCGCGCCCAAAGACAAAAGGGTCGCCCCCTTTGAGGCGCAGAACCTTGTGGCCCTGTTTGGCAAGTGCTGCGAGTCGGGCGGTGATTTCCCCCTGCACCGGAGATTTGATACCGCCGCGTTTACCCATGGATTCCAGACGGCATTGGGAGGGAGCCAAGGCAAGGATGTCTTGGCTGACAAGCGCGTCATGAATGATGATATTGGCTTGCTGCAAAGCGTGATAGGCATAAAGGGTCAGGAGTTTGGCATCTCCCGGTCCAGCTCCTGCCAGCCAGACGCTACCTGCCTGAAATTCTGGAAATGAAATATTCATAATTGTGGTGATACTCCAAAAACCCATATATGACAAACGAACTAAACCCGCTATGTTGTGATCTATGTCAGAATCAAACGAAAATAAAGTCCTGAGAAAAGGATGGACCACAGGTGCCTGCGCAACAGCGGCGGCAACCTCCGCCTATCATGCCTTGATAAACGGTGATTTTGTCGATCCTGTGACAATCCATCTCCCCAAAGGCCATACGCCTGCCTTTGCCCTGAACCGTCAGGGGTATGAGGGCGCAAGTGCGTGGGCGAGTGTGATTAAGGATGCGGGCGATGACCCTGACATTACCCATGGTGCAGAAATTCGCGTCACCGTGACGCTGTTACCTGCCGGCAGTGGACTTCGCTTTAAAAATGGTGCGGGGGTCGGGCTGGTGACAAAACCGGGCCTGCCGCTGGCGGTGGGGGAACCTGCCATAAACCCCGTCCCGCGCCAGATGATTACGGATAATCTAAATAAGGTACAGGCCGCGCCGGATGTTGAAGTCTGCGTGTCTGTCACCAATGGGGAAGCTTTGGCGCAAAAGACTATGAACCCGCGTCTGGGCATTCTCGGGGGATTGTCAATTCTGGGGACGACGGGGATTGTGGTGCCCTATTCCTGTTCGGCGTGGATCCATTCCATCCACCGAGGGATTGATGTGGCAAAGGCAATGGGCCTGCCCCATGTTGCCGCCTGCACCGGATCCACGTCAGAAAAGACCGTGCGCGCGCTATATCCGCTGGAGGACAGCGCCTTGATTGATATGGGTGATTTTGCAGGAGGGGTGTTGAAATATCTGCGTAAACACCCGATTGAGAAACTGACCTTGTGCGGCGGTTTTGCAAAGTTTTGCAAACTTGCGCAAGGGGAGATGGATTTGCATTCCTCCCGGTCCCGCATTGATCTGGAGCAAATGGCAAAATGGATGGGCGAAGTGGGCGGGGATGCGGCCTTGTGTGAACGGGTGTTACAGGCTAATACCGCCCTTGAGGTGATTGAACTGGCGCAAGCCAATGATATCGCGCTGGGGGATTTGGTTGCGCGGCGCACAAAAGAAGTTGCGCGTGCTGTCGTGTCCGGTCATTGTGAGGTGGAAGTGGTTTTGATTAACCGCAAAGGAGATATTGTCGGTCATGCCAGCTAAAAAATTACTCATCCTCGGTGGAACCGGGGAGGCCGCAAGCCTTGAGAAGCGGGTGGTTGCCCAATTTGGGGATCGTCTTGAGGTGACCGTGTCTTATAGTGGGGTGACAGGACATCAGCCGGAGTTGCCTTGCAACGTGCGCGTCGGCGGGTTTGGCGGCGCACATGGCCTGATCACCTATCTGGAAAAGGAAGGGGTGTCTTATTTGATTGATGCCACCCATCCTTTTGCTGATAAAATCTCACAACATGTCTATGTTGCGGCCCAAACGTTGGGGCTACCTGTCCTTGTCTTTAAGCGCCCGCCATGGGTAGCTCAGCCGAAAGATCGGTGGCTGGAAGTCGATAATATGGACCGCGCGGCAGAAATTCTGGAAGATTTGAAGGCAGCTGCCTTTTTGACCATTGGCATAAAAGAGCTGCATAAGTTTGCCGATTTACCAGATGTGCCGTTGCTTGTACGCCTTGTGAACGAATCTAGCGACCCGTTGCCGCTGGCGAACTATCAAACCGTGATCGGCAGACCACCTTTCGGTGTAGAGCAGGAACGTAAGCTTATTCAGGATTACAAAATCAGGGTGCTGGTGACGAAAAATAGTGGCGGTGAGCAAACCACGTCAAAGCTGATTGCCGCGCGTGAAGAAGGGATCAGCGTGATTATGATCAATCGCCCCCCCGCAGAACCCCTTGAAGAAACATATAATTTTGAAGATGCGTTGGCTTGGTTGGTAAATCGCGGCGCATAAGCTATGCAGCTTTTACAATGCTGCAATGCGCAAAATATTATTGCTGCGGTGCAAAAAAACACTAAATACTCAGGCAAATATAACCATTTGCTGAGTGAGATTAGAATGCTTTTACGTTACCCGATCACATCATACGGTAGCCATCATGTTGAACTGACAGGTGGTCTGCTGACAAAATTTGAAGATTACATTATTGCCAAATTCGCAAAATGGGCAGAAAGCCGCCGTATTTCACGCGAAATGGGCATCATGAGCGACCGTGAACTGGCAGAACTTGGCCTGTGTCGTCATGACATCGCGATCATTGCTGATGGTAAGTTTGAAGGCGGCCACGACCAACGTCGCGCCTAAATCGGGAAACGAAGTCGCGCGCGCAATCCATTTTGTGGAGAGTCCGATAACTGGATATCTCCGCCATGGGCGCGCACGACATCCTGAACAATTGATAACCCCAGACCCACTCCACCGGTCTGGACGTTGCGTGACTGATCGAGCCGGAAAAACGGCTTAAAGACGTCTTCTCGTTTATCCGGTGCAATGCCGGGACCGTCATCATCCACGGTGACTTCAATCATTTCATTGCGTTTTCCCACACGAACCGAGACATGCTTTCCGTAGCGACCTGCATTTTCAATCAGGTTGGTGACGGCGCGTCTAAAGGCGTTGGGCCTGATTTGTAGATAAACCTGCCCTTCATAGTGATAGTCGATATCGACGCCTTTGCGTTTGATGGCATTGACCACATTGCCGATCAGTTCTGACAGGTTGGTATCTGCGGGGAGTTCTCCACCTTCGCCGCGGGCAAAGGCCAGATACCCTTCCAACATATGTTCCATCTCTGAAACATCGTCATTCAGGTCTTTTGTGTCTTCGTTCTCTCCCATCATGGCGAGTTGCAGTTTCATGCGGGTCAGTGGCGTGCGCAAGTCGTGGGAGACACCGGCAAGCATACGGGTGCGTTGTTCAATCTGGCGCTCAATCCGGCCTTTCATTTTTAGAAAGGCGGTGGCGGCTTGACGGACTTCCAATGCCCCTTCGGGTTTAAACCGTTCAACGTCCTGACGCTTGCCAAAGGCATCAGCGGCAATGGCAAGGCGGCGGATCGGGCGCACCTGATTTCGCATGAAGATAATCGCAACCCCGAACAACAGCAGGGAACTGCCGACCATCCACAGCACAAACACATAAGTGGTTGAACTGAATAAACGTTTACGAAGGGCGGTGGCGCGTAAGACCCCTTCGCCCAATTGGACTTCGACAGTGATTGTTTTTTCGTCATCAGAAACAACGATATGATAGGGCAGGCCGACCCGTTCATCCAACGCGGACAGGAAGAAGCTGTCGGGTAAATCCCCTTGCACGATCTCTTTTGTATTGGAGAGAATCTCGCCTTTCTTCAGCTCCAAAGTCATGTTGAAGCGGTTACGGGCAATCTCGATACTGCGCGCGACCCCGGCTTGGCTTGGGTTGTCGCGGACCAGATCGACCATGGCACCCACATCACCTGCAAGCCCGCGGGCAAGATATTGACTGACTTTATCCCAGTGGGCTTCATAAAAGACAAAGGCGGAGATCACTTGCAGCAGCACCAACGGCACCACAAGGATCATCAGGGATCGTCCCAGCAAGCTGCGCGGCAGGAACTTTTTGATATAGTGCCCCATTAGTGACCGGGCCTTAGGACATAGCCTTGTCCCCGCACGGTCTGGAGAAAACGGGGGAGTTTAGGGTCGTTTTCGATTTTACGGCGCAAGCGTGTGACCTGTACGTCGATGGTCCGGTCATTGCCGTCAATACCGGAGAGTTCCGCCATTTCTTCGCGGCTGAGAATTTCACCGGCGTTTTCTGATAAAGTGACTAACAGGCTCGCTTCAGAAGCGGTGAGGTGAATTTGTTCGCCGTTGCGGCTGAGAATGTGGCGCTTGATATCAAACACAAGATCCCCCAGACGCACTTGTTCGATTTCCTGCACGGAGGTTTCGCGCACCACACGTTTTAAAATATTGTTGATGCGCAGGACCAGTTCGCGTGGTTCAAACGGTTTGGTCAAATAATCTTCAGCCCCACATTCCAGTCCGGTGATGCGGTCTTCCCCTTCGGCCATCGCGGTGAGCATCAGGATGGGGGTTGCGTTGGATTGTTTAAAATCCTTGGCAAAATCCAGACCGCTTTCGCCGGGCATCATCAGATCCAGGACGATCAGGTCAAACTCAATCATGCCCAGTTTATTGCGGGCATCACGGGCATCTTCGGCGACGCTGACACTAAAGCCGCGCTCGCTGAGGAATTTTTTTAATAGCCGGCGCAGACGCTCATCATCGTCAACGACCAGAATGTGTGTGTCATCGGTGCTCATGATTAACAGTATGCCACCCAAAAACGCGGTTGACTATTCCTGAGATGCTTCATTGATTGCGGCAAACCGTTCTTTTTCATCGGTTATTCCCATCAAGACCTTACGAAAGCCCTCGACCGCATCGGCCCCGGCAAGGCGATAGGCCTCTGCAATGCGCTGGCTTTGCTTTTTTGACAGCTCATGTTCAAGGTCTTGGCCTTTTTGTGTCAGGTAAAGCAGACGCTGGCGGCGATCGTTTGGGCCGGTGCGCTGTTCGACAAAGCCTTCTTCTACCAATTGTCCCAGCACGCGCGACAGGCTTTGCTTGGTGATGGATAGGATGTTGAGCAGGTCTTTGACGCTCATGCCCGGTTCACGTCCGACAAAGTAGATGACGCGATGGTGGGCGCGGCCAAAATTGTACGAGTCGAGGATTTCATCGGCATCGTCGGTGAAATCACGATAGGCGAAGAACAGCAACTCGATGGCTTGTCGAAGGTCTTCTTCTCGTAGGAATAGCGGATTGGCACGTCTTTTGGTATCGGGCATGATCTTTGCTGAATTTTATGTCAGTAATATTGACATATATGCCCGAAGAACGTAATGTTGGCAACATCCTTTATGTATTCAGGTTCATAAAAGAAACTTTATTATCAAGCGTAGAGAGAAAATATGTCCAATCTTTCGTTCGACGACCGTGACGGTACGATCTGGCACGACGGTGAAATGATCCAATGGCGTGAGTCCAAGGTTCATGTCCTTTCCCATGCTCTTCATTATGGCTCTTCTGTCTTTGAAGGTATTCGTGTGTATGGCGGGAATATTTTTAAATTGAAAGAACATAGCCAGCGTTTGATTGAGTCTGCCGAATTGCTCGGTTTCAAAATCCCGTTCACATTGGCTGAAATCAATGCGGCGACTGAACAGGTCGTGCGCGAAAATAATATTGTGGATGGCTATATCCGTCCTGTGGCGTGGCGTGGCTCAGAAATGATGGGCGTGTCGGCGCAAAACAACACGATCCATCTGGCTATCGCGGCGTGGGAATGGCCATCTTATTTTGACCCGGAAGCCCGCATGAAAGGCATCCGTCTGGACAATGCGATTTATCGCCGCCCTGATCCGAAAACGGCGCCAAGCAAGTCGAAAGCGGCGGGCCTGTATATGATCTGTACCCTGTCCAAACATGCGGCAGAATCTAACGGCTATCATGATGCGTTGATGTTGGATTGGCGCGGTCAAGTGGCGGAAGCCACGGGTGCAAACGTCTTTTTTGTCACCAAGGACGGTGAGATCCATACGCCTGTGCCGGATTGCTTTTTGGACGGTATTACCCGCCGGACAGTGATCGGCCTTGCAAAAGATCGCGGCTATAAAGTGGTTGAACGCGTCATTATGCCGGACGAGCTTGGCGATTTTGTGGAATGTTTCCTGACAGGGACGGCTGCGGAAGTCACGCCGGTTGCGGAAATTGGTCAATATAGCTTCACGCCGGGCGATATCTCCCGCCAGTTGGTGGAAGATTACGACCGTACGGTTCGCGGGCAGGCATTGAATTAATCCATAGTGTTACAGCAATGACTGAACGGCCCGTCCCTGAAAGTAAGGGGCGGGCTTTTTTTGTGGGTGTGTCATTTTTGTTAAAAAGTGAAACTCTTTTCGGGGGAGCGAATAAATTCGATTGCGGGCGCAATGTCTTGTTGATAAGTAAGTTTATGAACTGGACGATATATACAGAGGCTGAAAAGCTGGTTGAGGACGAGGCAATTTTTGCCATTGTTGCTCGTGCGTTAGGTGAAGATTGGACGACCAAATCTTCCCATCAATTGCGTATTGGCCGTCAACCTGAAAAAGACCTGTCTTTGGTCGCTTTTATTGACGGCAAATTGGTTGCGACCGTCCGATTATGGTCCATTTTGGCAGGCAACGCGGGGGAAGCTTTATTGCTCGGCCCGTTGGCGGTTGAGCCTTACTTACACGGCAAAGGATTGGGGCAGGCCATGCTCAAGCGGGTGATTGAGCTCGCCAAAGAAAAAGGCCATGGCGCGATCGTGCTGGTCGGGGATGCGCCTTACTATGAACGTGTCGGCTTCAGTTCCAAACCCACATGGATGATGCGTATGCCCGGTCGCTATGACCAAAACCGCCTGTTGGGTCTGGAATTGATCCCCGGTTATCTGGAAGGTCATGACGGGGTGATTACACGGTAAGTAAACCGTCACGTCAGCGTCTTTAAACTGTCACGGATTTTATGGTTTGCTCAGCTCTCACACGCAAGGGAGGGAGCCAGCCTGTGCATATTCTAATCGCCACTGATGCGTGGCATCCACAAATCAATGGGGTGGTGCGGGTGCTGGACACGTTGCGCACCCGTCTGATGGATAAAGGGTTTGAAGTCACCGTCATTTCACCGGGGGACTTTATGACACTGCCATGCCCCGGCTATGCAGAAATTCCGCTGGCCCTGTTCCCGCAGCGAAAAATGCGATCCATGTTAAAGCGCCTGCGCCCCGATGTGATCCATATCGCAACAGAAGGCCCGATCGGTTGGGCGATGCGCAAAATTTGCTTAAAAAAACATCTGCCCTTCACCACGGCCTATCACACCAAGTTCCCGCAATATGTCCATGAACGTCTCCCTATTTCGCTGGATCGACTGTATGGGGTGATGCGCACCTTCCATGAGCCGTCCAACTGTGTCTTTTCCCCTTCCGCAACGGTGGCGAAGGAGCTGGAAAAATATAATTTCGACAATGTGTTTGAATGGTCCCATGGGGTCGATACCGACGCTTTTAGCCCGCAGGAAAAGGACTTTTTTGACCTGCCGCGCCCCATCCACATGTATATCGGGCGGGTTGCGGTGGAAAAGAATATTCCGGCCTTTCTGGACCTTGACCTGCCCGGCTCTAAAGTCGTTGTCGGGCCGGGGCCGATGCGCGAAGAATTGATGGCGAAATATCCCGATGTGCTGTTTCATTTGTCCTACAGTGATCGGGAATTGGCGTTGTGTTATTCCGCCGCTGACGTGTTTGTTTTCCCCAGCCTGACCGATACCTTTGGTCTGGTGATGGCGGAAAGTCTGGCCTGCGGGGTGCCGGTTGCGGCCTATCCGGTCTCAGGGCCGTTGGATGTGTTTGGGCAAACAGGGGCGTGTGAGACAGCCTTTGGCGCTTTGCATCCCGATTTGGGGGAGGCGGTGAAGCAGGCGTACGGCAAATCCGTGCTGGCGTGCCGTAGTCAGGCGCTTAGCTTTTCATGGGATCGGGTGGTGGATGAATTTTTGCAAAATATCGTCCCCATTGACCCCGCCCTTAAAAATAAGCGCTGGAAAGTACGTAAGCGCGCCGCCCGCTTCATGAAGAAACGGGCGTCTTGACGACCTTTGCCGCGCAAGTCTTAAATTCCGGGATTTTGCCGTAAGGATCCAGTTTCGGGTTGGTCAGCAGGTTCGCCGCCGCTTCCTTGAAACAAAATGGGATAAACACCATGCCGGGCGGGACATCGCGGTCCGGTCGGGCAAAGATATCGACGGTGCCGCGCCGCGTGCTGACCGTGATCAACTCACCTGCCGCCACATCCATGATCTTCATTTCCTTCGGGTTTAGGCTAGCAACGGGGATAGACTCGATTTGATCCAGCACGTTGGATCGCCGCGTCATGGCCCCCGTGTGCCAATGTTCCAGCATCCGTCCGGTGGTCAGTACAAAGGGATAGTCCTGATCCGGTGTTTCATCCGGTGCGATCAGGTCGGTCGGTACAATGCGCCCTTTTTGGCTGTCCGTCGGGAAGCCGCTATGGAACAAGATGGCTTGATCTTCCGGGTAGGTTGCGCTGTTTTCCGCCTCCAGCCGTTGCCATGTGATGCCTTTTAAGGAGGGCATGAGGGCCGACATTTCCCCAAAGACTTCGCGCGGGTGGCTGTAGGTCCAGTCCAGACCAAGGCGCTGCGCCATCTGGGTGATGATCCACAAGTCTTGCTTGGCCTCCCCCGGGGGTTGGGTGGCTTGGCGGCCCATCTGGACTTGGCGGTTGGTGTTGGTAAAGGTGCCATCCTTTTCGGGGAAGGCACTGGCAGGCAGGATCACATCGGCGTACATCGCCGTTTCGGTCAAAAAGATATCCTGCACCACAAGATGATCGAGTGTGGCAAGGGCCTTGCGTGCATTGCCCGCATCGGGATCGGACATGGCGGGGTTTTCCCCCATGATATACATGGCTTTGATCTGTCCGGCTTGGATGGCGTGCATGATCTCGACAACCGTCAGGCCGCGCACGGGATCAAGCTTTTGCCCCCATTCAGCCTCAAAACGCGCCACATTGTCTTCCACGCTTTGATAGTCGGGATAAACCATGGGGATCAATCCGGCATCGGACGCGCCTTGCACGTTATTTTGTCCGCGCAACGGATGCAGGCCCGTGCCTTCGCGCCCGATCTGTCCGGTGATGAGGGCAAGGGTGATCAGGCAGCGCGAATTGTCGGTGCCGTGCACATGCTGGGAAACCCCCATACCCCAAAAGATGATGGCACGCTTCGCCGAGGCATAAAGCCGTGCGATCTCGCGGATTTCTGGCGCAGGGATGCCGTAGATCGGGGCCATGACTTCAGGGGCGAAGGATTTGATATTGTCGGCTAGCTTGTCAAAGTCTTGGGTGTTTTTGGCAATATAATCTGCGTTGGTCAGCCCTTCTTCAATAATCGTGTAGATCATGGCGTTGAGCAAAGCAACGTCACTGCCGGATTTAAACTGCACCATATGATCGGCAAAGCGGGTCAGGGCTTGGCGGCGCGGATCCATGACAATCAGCTTGCTGCCTTGCTTCACGGCCTTTTTGATATAGGTGGCGGCAACCGGATGGTTTTGGGCGGGCCGTGCCCCGATGACGATGATCACATCAGATTTTAAGGCATCCATAAAGGGTGCGGAGACAGCAGCAGACCCGATCCCTTCCATCAAGGCGGCAACGCTGGAGGCATGACAGAGCCGCGTGCAATGATCCACATTGTTGGTGCCAAATCCGGTGCGGACCAGCTTTTGAAACAGATAGGCTTCCTCGTTAGACCCTTTGGCGGACCCAAAGCCTGCAAGCTGATCGGGCGCAAAGGCTTTAAATCCGCCCGCGGCTTTCTCCAACGCTTCTTCCCAGCTGGCCTCATAAAAATGGGTCAGTGGGGTGGTCGGGTCCATTTGTTCTTTTGGCGCATCGGGCTTGCGGATCAAGGGCTTGGTCAGGCGATGGGTGTGGTGGATATAATCAAACCCGAAACGCCCTTTAACACAAAGCTTTTCTTCATTCGCCGGACCGTCGCGACCTTCCACCTTGATCAAGTGATCGTCTTTGACATGATAGGTTACTTGGCACCCAACCCCACAGAAGGGACAGAGCGAGTCGATGGTTTTATCGGCGGCTTCACTGGGCACCGCGTCGCCTGTTTGCGGATTGCGGGGCAGCAACGCCCCTGTCGGGCAGGCTTGCACACATTCCCCACAGGCGACACAGGTACTGGCATCGACCAGATCATTCTGATCGAAAGACACCAGACTGTCGGCCCCGCGATAGGCCATGCCCAGCACATCGTTGCTTTGGATATCCTGGCAGGCGCGCACACAGTTGGTGCAATGGATGCAGGCGCTTAAATTCACTGCAAGGGCAGGGTGGCTGTAATCTTGCTCAACTGCATGGGTGGCGGGGAAGCGGCTTTCAGCAATGCCGACCTCGTCTGCCATCTTCCAAAAATGTGATTTGGGATCGGGGCAGGTAGCGCGGTCCGGTTGATCGGTGATCAGCAGTTCCATCACCATTTTGCGCGATTTCAGCACGCGATCGGAATGGGTGTGAACCACCATATCTGCGCTGGCTTTGCGCATGCAGGAGGCCGCAAGCATGCGCTCCCCTTCCACCTCCACCACGCACAGGCGGCAGTTGCCGTCGGCTTTGTTGTATTGATGATACCCGGAACAGAGATGCGGCAGGGTCATGCCTTCGCGTTTGGCGATGTCAAACAGGGTGTCATGTTCATCGGCCTGCACGATCTTGTCATTGAGGCGGAAGCTAATCATTTAAAAATCCTCCGCAAAATGGGTTAGGGCACTTAACAAGGGATTGGGCGCGGCTTGACCCAGCCCGCAAATGGAACTGTCGCGCATCACGTAAGACAGCTCGCTCATCAGGTCTGTATCGGGATGATCTTCTTGCAGCAGGTGGGTCAGTTTATGACAGCCGACACGACAGGGGGTGCATTGTCCGCAACTTTCATGGTCAAAAAAGTCCATCAGGTTGGCGACTACATCTTTCATATTATCCTGATCGGACAGCACAATCACGGCCGCTGACCCAATAAAGCAGCCATATTCTTCCAACACACCAAAGCTTAAGGGAAGATCGGCTCTATGAGCGGGTAAAATCCCGCCCGATGCCCCGCCCGGCAGGTAGGCTTTAAACTGATGCTCGTCCAGCATCCCGCCTGCCATCTTGATTAACGCGGCGGCGGTAATATCTGTGGGGGCTTCAAAGACACCGGGATTTTTGATGCGACCGGAAACAGAATAAAACCGTTTGCTTGCTGCGGCTGGTCCGTCTGCCAAAATTTCTTGCACCCGCCAGAGGGTCTCAACGTTGTTGATCAGGGTCGGGCGACCAAACAGGCCTTCTTGGGCGGGGTAAGGCGGCTTGATGCGGGGCAGGCCGCGCTTGCCTTCCAGACTTTCCAGCAGGGCGGTTTCTTCCCCGCAGATATAGGCACCCGCCCCGCGGCGCAGGTGAATGGGGATCGGACTGTTCAGTTTCGGGATTTCAGTTTCAAGGATATGGCGCACGTGGGCATATTCATCACGCAGGTAGATATAGATATCCTTGGCTTTGATGGTATGGGCGGCGATCAACATCCCTTCCAAGACTTTGTGCGGGTTGGTTTCCAGACAGTGGCGATCTTTAAAGGTGCCGGGCTCACCCTCATCAGCGTTGACGACCAGCACGCGATTGTCCGCGGCGTTCAACATAAAGCGCCATTTTTGCGCAACGGGAAAGCCTGCGCCGCCAAGCCCACGTAAACCGGAGGCCTCCAGTTTCTCCATCACCACGTGTGGGTCGGGTAGGGGCATATAGGCGTAGTCTTCAAAAGCGATATAATCCGGTATCTCGATCGCATCTTTCAGGGAGAAATTAACCGGTGCGTTATGGCACTGCCCGACACAAGGCACGCCATGCCCATCGCCAATGCCAAACAACGCACAGCTGATGCCGGAACAGGACTTGTGGACGGGGGCCGGATTGTCGATATGAAAGTGCGCATAAAAGCTTGCGACCTCAAAGACTTGGGCTTGAGACAGCTGCATGACTTGGGCAAGGGCGGCGATGGTGTCTTTATGCAGTTGCCCATAATGGTCCTGCACGCGATGCAGGTTTTCAATTAACAGGTCGCGCTGGTGGGCATCGCTGCCGAGTAGGGCCGTGATCTCATCCGCCAGCTTTTGATCGGTCTGACGGCCTTTGGGGAAGAACTGTTTTTTCATAGCGCGATGATATCTGTTTCATTGAACGATTAATTACTTATATGTCATTTATACCACAGATCATTTTTAAAAGTGACACCAGCAAACAGAAAAAAGGAGGCGGGAACATGCTTATCGGCGTTCCAAAAGAAATTAAAAACCACGAATATCGAGTCGGCCTGACACCTAGCTCCGTTCGGGAAATGTGCGCTCATGGTCATCAGGTGATCGTTGAAACCATGGCGGGGGACGGAATTGGATGCAGCGATGACGACTATATCGCTGCAGGGGGACAAGTCGTCGGCACCGCAGCGGAAATTTTTAGTCGTGCAGAGATGATTATCAAGGTCAAGGAACCGCAGGCCAGTGAATATGCGCAACTGCGCGAAGGTCAGCTTCTCTTTACTTACCTGCACCTTGCGCCCGATGCTGCGCAGACAGAAGGACTGGTGAAATCTGGTGCGACCTGCATTGCCTATGAAACCATTACCGATAAACGCGGCGGCTTGCCGCTCTTGGCTCCTATGTCGGAAGTGGCGGGGCGCATGTCCATTCAGGTTGGCGCAACGGCCTTGCAAAAAGCCAACGGTGGTTGTGGCATGTTGCTGGGCGGGGTGCCGGGTGTCGCCCCTGCAAAAGTCGTCGTTATTGGCGGCGGTGTGGTGGGTACCAATGCGGCGCGCATGGCGATCGGGTTGGGTGCGGATGTCACGGTGCTTGATCGGTCCCTCGAACGGATCGCCTATCTGGATGACGTGTTTGGTCCGGCGATGAAGACCCTGTTCGCCACCGTCGATGCCACTGAAAAGCTGGTGCTGGAGGCTGATCTGGTCATTGGTGCGGTGCTGGTCCCGGGGGCGGCGGCCCCCAAACTGATTAAACGGGAACAACTCTCAGCCATGAAAAAAGGCTCGGTGATTGTGGATGTGGCGATCGACCAAGGCGGATGCTTTGAAACATCAAAAGCCACAACCCACGCAGACCCGACTTACATCGTGGATGATGTGGTGCATTATTGTGTTGCCAACATGCCGGGTGCGGTCGCAAGAACATCGACTTTTGCACTTAACCACGCAACGCTCCCTTTTGCTTTGGCGTTGGCGAATAAGGGCTGGAAACAAGCCTGCGCGGACGATGCGCATCTCTTGGCGGGCTTAAACGTTCATGCGGGCAAAGTTACCTATAAGGCGGTGGCGGACGCCTTGGGCTACGACTACACAGACCCTAAAAGCCTATTGGGATAATGCAGAAAGAGTGTCCCTCTAGCGCATGACTTTGCCCCCATCAAAGGGAATGGTCTGCCCCGTCATAAAGCCCGCTGCGTCACTTGCGAGCATTTGAACGAAGGCGGAGACTTCCTCATATGTCGTCATGCGCTTTAGAGGGACGCTGTCTTTCCAGTCTTGTAGTTCCTCCTCGTCATGCCGCACGTGTTGCGGCATGACGGATGAGTGTATGTGCCTTAAACAAACTGTCCGGCGCAGTAGCCGGAGGCCCAGGCCCATTGGAAGTTATAGCCGCCGAGGTGTCCGGTCACGTCGATGACTTCACCGATGAAATGGAGGCCGGGGACTTTATTGGCTTCGAAGGTTTTTGAGGACAGCTCGTTGGTATCGACGCCGCCGGACATGACTTCGGCGGTGCGATAGCCTTCGGTGCCGCTGGGGATCAGGGACCAGTTGTTGATACTGTCGGCCAATTCCTTAAGTTTTTTATCTGAAAGTTCAGCCAGCTTGCCGTTGCAGTCGGCATTTTCCGCAAAGCGGTGGGCGAGGCGTTTGGGCAGCAGGGTGGCAAGGGTGGTCTTGGCTTCCTGTTTCGGGTTCGATTGTTTGGCCTGCTTGAGGGCCTCAAACACATCCACATCGGGTAACAGGTTGATGACAACCGCATCCCCTGGGTTCCAGTAAGACGAAATTTGCAGCACCGACGGTCCACTGATGCCTTTGTGGGTGAAGAGCAAGGCTTCGCGGAACGTGGTCTTGCTGCAACTGATGACGGCATCAAGCGCAATGCCTTGAAAGCCGTCCAGCTTGTCGCGGGTGGCTTGATCGAAGGTGAAGGGGACAAGGGCTGGGCGCGGATGAATGACGTTGAGGCCAAACAGTTCAGCTTGTCTCAGGCCAAAGTTGCTGGCCCCGATCTTGGGGATGGACAGACCGCCCGTGGCGATGACCAGTTTTTCACATTCGACTTCGGTTTCGTCGGTCAGGATCAAAAAGCCGTTTTCGGTTTTGCTTACGCCTTCAATTTTGGTGTTGAGGCGAATGTCGACACCTGCTTTTTGACATTCTGTTTTCAACATATCAATGATCTGCTGGGCGCTGTCGTCGCAAAAAAGTTGCCCGTGATCGCGTTCATGACAAGTAATGCCATATTCACTGATCAGGCTGATAAAGTCCCAATTCGTGTAGCGTTTCAGCGCGGACTTACAAAAATGCGGATTTTGCGAGATATAGTTTTTCGGCTGCACATCCATATTTGTGAAGTTACAGCGTCCCCCGCCGGAGATACGGATTTTTTCTGCCAGTTTTTTTGCGTGATCTAAAACCAGTGTTTTGCGCCCGCGCTTGCCAGCCTCGATCGCACACATCATACCGGCGGCACCGGCCCCGATTATCAGCACATCCGTTTTTATCATCTGACAGTATGGTCCTGTTGAAAGGTCAAAAACTATCTTCTGACGCAAGATCGTGTATCTGTCCACCCCTTCTGGGCGGCAATCGGGTGATTCAGGAATGTGAATTTTATTTTCAGCTTTGGTATTTATGGGATTTCTGTCATAGGATGAAGAAAATAAACAGTGGATAGATGAAACATGGTCGCAGGATTTGTTGCAAACGGTATTCCCGAACTCATCTTTGGGCGCGGCGTCTTTCAGCAGCTTTCAAAGCGCATCTCGCCTTTTGGAACGCGGGTTCTGGTGGTGGGGGGTGTCTATACGGACAATCATCCAAGCCTGTTAAAAGAGGCAATGGATCATTTGCAGGTCTCCGGCCTTGCGATTACCCATGTGTCAGCGGGGGGCAAGCAAACCCAAGAAGCTGCGAAGACGATCCGCGAAGAGATTGACCTGAGGGATTTTGACTGTGTTGTCTCCATCGGGGGGAGCCGCGCCATTGATACGGGCAAGTTACTATCCATGAAGGGCCAACCCCATATTGCGGTGCCGACCACGGCCGGAACAGGGGCTGCGATGAATGGTGTGATCTTTGGCGGCAAAACGGCGTATGAGGAAACCCGAAAAACCAGTCTGGTGCCGAGTATGGTCCTTGCCGATCCGGCATTTTTGGATGAGATGGCACGTGATGATTTCGCGGCACGGGCGTTGGGTGTGCTGGCGCTGTTGATGGAGGCCTATGTCTCCCCCAAAGCGACTGTGTTGTCCGATGCGCTGGTCTGGTCGGGACTGGAAGCGTTTGCCCGCGGATTTGTGAGTGGACTGGAAGGGGATCAGGCCGGACGGGATGACGTGTTTTATGCATCCTTAATTGCGGGGATTGGGTCCGGTCAGGCTGGGTTTGGGTTGACCCATCAGCTTGCGGCTGCCTTTGAGCAAAAGACGCACCTCAGTTACGCCCAAGCCATTGCAACGATCTGTGCGGAAGTGAGTGATACGCTGATCCAGACGCTGAGCGATCGTTTGCCGGATGCGGAAGCAATGGACAAATATGCCCTTATTGGGGAGCTGTTGGCGGCCCGTCCTTTTGAAGATCGCGAGGAAGCTTATGCGTCTTTGGTTGGCACCCTGCGGCGTTGGGTCGCACGCCTTGAATTGCCCAAGCTGGATTTATCCCCGCGTGACCTAAGTGCTGTCTGCCAGTCCTTGTTGGATGAGTGGGATGATCAGGTCCTCCCCGTTCGATTGAACGAGGAAGAAATGATGGTGGCTTTATTACGACGGCGTGCGCGCACTTAATGGCAATTGGGTCGTCTGGTCTGTAATTGCACGTTTAATCTGATCAGAGATCAATCCCTGACAGGAGGTCAGATTGAGGCCGCGCAAGTTGGTCCGGTTCAGGTTTGCGCCACTGAAATTCACTTTATAGAGGGATGCCCCTTCTAGGTTCGCACCGGTTAAATCGGCCCCAAGCAGGTTGGCTTGGTCCATCTTGGCATTGCGCAGGTCTGCTTTGCTCAGGCGAGAAACCCGCAGGTCAGCACTGATCAATAAGGCTTTACGGAAAGTGGAGCCGGTCAGGTCCGCTTTGCGCAAGACAACGCTTGTGCAGTCAACTTCTTCAAAGTTGGACTGGGGCAGGATCGCACGGGTAAAGTCGGCCCCTTCAAGGTCTTGCCCCCGAAAGTCGGAATGGGGACGGTTGGCTTGCTGTCCGATCTTGCCGCCGCTATTTACCCAGACTTTATGAAGATCGAGACATTCATCAAGGTCCATGACTTCTTCAAAATCATCGCTGTCCGGTCCGGTTGGCTCAACAGGCTGGGCGGGTGCAGCCGCTTTTGTTTCTGCGACTTGTGGGCGCAGGTCTTCGGGGGGCGTGATTTTTTTGGTCTCACTGGCCGGAACGTCGGTCTGTGTTTTCACAGGCTGAGTTTCGCTTTTGCCGTAGTCGAAATCCGTTTTCGCGGCGGGTTTGTCTGCGGACGTGAAATCATAGCCAGCCTCTTTGGACTTATGAGGGGCCGCAGCGCCGCTTTCCTGCGTTTGTGCAGGCTGAGCTTTTTGCGACTTGTTAAATTCTGCGCTGCTATAATCCATCACGCCGCCATCGGCTTTGGCTTTTGTCTCGGATTTACCCCAGTCGAAACGTTCCGCATTTGCGTTGGGTTCTGCCCGTCTGCTCTGGTTAGGGGCTGGGGTAGAGAGTACTGGCTCACTGCCAAGGGCGCTTTTGCCCGGTGTGATGTTTTGGGTGAAGGTATCCGTGGTTAGGTCTTCTGATGTCAGCCCGTTGGTGGTGCGACGGTCTTGCCCTGAAAAATGTGGATTATCGCGCATGCGGCGTTCTGGACCGAAATAATGGCGTACGCAAATGAAGCGCCGTGGTTTCAGGATCACAGCACGGGTGAAGCGGAGGTATTTAGATGCGTTAATGGGCTTACGCAACGCCCCCTCGATACCGGCGCGACAGGCTTCGCGCAGCATGTTTGTTGAGACTTTTTCCAGCAACAGCAGGACCGGTGTTTTGTAAAAGATGCCGTCTTTCATCGACCGGATTTTTTGCACAACGCTGATCCCGTTGACGCTCCCCAGCTTTAACGCCACGAGTATAACGTCCGGTTTCATGACAGGAATGTGTTTTAAAGCTTCTTCCGGTGAAGGGGTGGCGACAAAGTCACCGATACCTGCATCCAGATAGGTTGTTCTGGCGATATCGATCGTTTCTGGATCTTGATCGCACATAAGGACTTTATATGAACTGAAGTCAAAGTCAGGCATAATTTATTCGTTTTCCGTCCAGCTGCAGAACTATAATCTATCATACCCGTAAATAGCACGGGTTCAACTGTCTGAGAAGATTATTTCAGTCCCATGTCTGGTCGGGGGCCAAAAACGCTCTCTAGTTGATTTTGTACATCAGGTGCAGAATGTATCTGTTTCGCACCCAGGACAAGTATTATTTCTACACGACGGTTTCTGGCTCGGTTTTCAGGTGTGTCATTTGGGACCAAGGGGCGACTGTCTCCATACCCCTGCACAGCAAGGCGATCTGCCTTGATATCCGTGTGGTTCAGGAAATGGTGGACAACGGATGTGGCACGCGCGGCGGACAGTTCCCAGTTGGACCGGTATGGACCGCCAGCCCCCAAGGGGATGTTATCCGTATGACCTGCCACCAGCACGTCACCATTGGCTTTCTTAATGACTTCACTGAGTTTATCGAGAAGATCGGCAAAGGCGGACCCGACGTTAGCAGACCCGGACCCAAAGGCAATTTCGCTTGGGAATCGGATTTTAACTTCGTTTCCGTCTTTTTCGACTTCTACGCCTTGTTCGGCGGCTTCTTCAGCAATAATTTTTGCGACTTCGTTTTCCACATCTGCCGCCTGTTCTTCGGGGCTTTCCTGTGGGTCGATTTCAAAGACTTCTTGATCTGTGGTATCCGGGATATCCATAGAGACGGTCGGCACAGGTGTTTTGGTCGGCGAGACGTTCCGCGCGACTTTGCGTTCCATCTGCCCATCAATTTCAATCACACCGGCGAGTTTATCCTGTTTGGAAATACCGAACGCGTTGCGCATGGCCCCAGCCATTTGCTTGTATTTGATCACGTTCATTTCCGAAAAGGTCAGCAACAACACGAAAAGAACCAACAGCAAAGACATAAGATCGGCGAAAGTCGCCATCCATGCTGGGGAGCCCTTCGGGGGGCATTTCTTTTCTTGTTCAGCCATGTGCGCTACAGCGTCCTACTCTTATTCTTCGTCTTCTGCAGGTTTACCACCTGGCAGATATACACCCAGCAATTCTTGCAGAACCATCGGGTTCTGCGATGCGTGGATTTGCATGACACTTTCGATAATTAAGGCGCGGGTGTTTTTGGTATTGTCGATTTTGATTTCCAGCTTGTCGGCCAAGGGAATGGCAATCAGGTTAGCCAGCACGGCGCCGTAGAATGTCGTCAACATCGCAATCGCCATGGCCGGACCAATGGCGGCCGGATCAGACAGGTTTGCCAACATTTGTACAAGACCGATCAATGTCCCGATCATCCCGAAGGCAGGGGCCATGTCACCGATACCGCGCCAGAAGCTTTCGCCCGCCATCTCGGTCTTGATCGCCATATCAACTTCTTTGGTGATACTTTCCTTAATGACAGTACCGTCCATCCCATCCACACACATGCGGATGCCCCGAGCCATGAGTTCATTTTCGATCTGTACGCTTTCCAGACCTAACAGGCCTTTTTGGCGCACGATGCCTGCCAGTTCGATAGCGATATCGTAAACGCTGCGCGGGTCGTCAGCGGTATTTTTAAAGGCGATTTTGCCGCCGATTTTCAGGGCGGCAATGCAATCCTTAAGCGGGAATTTAACGAGTGTCGCCGCGGCTGTTCCCCCGAACACAACTGCGATGGATGGAATATTGATGAAGGACCCGATGTCACCGCCCATCATAATGGAGGCGACGATAATGACCAGTCCAAGTACAATACCGATGAGCGTTGCGAGATCCATAAAACTTATGCCGTTCTTGTTTGTTCCGCGTACATTAATAGCAGCTTAGTGGTAAATCCTTACCAACTTCCTAAGACTGTAAGACTCTAAGTCGCTATCCCCGTATCCTTAATCAAGTTTTACCTTAGGTTTGACGAGTTGAGCAACAGGCATCTGAATAAAAATGACCAAGAAGCTCTGTTATTGCGTGTATTGCGCTGATTGTAGGCCAATAATTATTGTAAGTGACGTTTGGTCTTGTTGGTTGCCTGCGCTGTGAGGGGATCATCGGGCCAAGGGTGCTTGGGATAGCGCCCCTTCATTTCCTTTTTGACCGAATCGTAGGCGGTTTGCCAGAAACTCGCGAGGTTTTCTGTAATCTGCAAAGGCCGTCCCGCCGGTGAGAGCAGATGAATCGAGAGTTTACAGTCCCCGTTGTGAATAGACGGGGTATCAGGGTGGCCGAACATCTCCTGCAATTTGACAGCAAGCACCGGTTTTTTCACGCTGCTGTAATCAAGACGGATGTTAGACCCGCTGGGCACGCGGTAATGGGTGGGGGCCAGCTTCTCCATCTGTTGTTGATCTTCCCAAGTGAGACGGGCGAGAAGGGCCGCATGAAGGTCAATTTTTTTGAGATGTTCAAGACGACTTGCTGTGCCGATAAAAGGGGAGAACCAATCTTCCAAAGTCTCCAGCAAGGCCTCGTCACTAAAATCAGGCCAATGGTCTGAATAGTGCCTGAGAAAACGGATGCGTTGGCACAGGGACTTGGCTTCTTCTGTCCAGTTGAGGGTGTGAAGACCGTTTTTACGCACGCCCTGACACAGCGCCTGTTTAATCAGGTCTGGATCGATATCGCTCAGTTGCGTGGCTTTAAAGACGATGGCACCGAAGCGTTCTTGTTTTTCAGCGCGGGCAGACTGGCTTTTTTGATCCCACTCCACGACATTTTGAACCTGAATATGGGGGTGATAGGCGCTTCGAATGTCCTGTTCGCTTAGGGGTGCGGCGCTAAAGATACGCCCTTTGGCGCGGCTGCCATCTAGGTGCGTAACAACAAGATAATCCTCCCCCAACAGGCGGCTATCGTCCTCTAGGCACGCGCCCATGCCATTTTGAAGTAAATAATCCGGGCTGTTTTTGCCGCGTGATTTGGCAATGCGATCGGGGAAGGCAAGGGCGAGAAGAGCGCCTGTCTCAGCCGCGTTGCTGGCCTGTACCTTGGAGAGCTTGAGCCGTGCCTTTAGCGTTTTTGCTGTTTCGCGTGCGCGATGGAACGGACCTTTCGCTGTCTGCGGGTCGGGCTTGCCATCTGCTAACAGGCGCAGACTATCGCGCAAATCGCTGCCGGCTTTGCCTTTTAAGATTGGGCCGTCATGCAGGATCGCGGCAATATGGCAGGCCAAGGCAGTGTCTTCGTCGCTGTGCTGTTGCGCCGTCAAGACCATATGGGCAAGGCGGGGATGCAAAGACAGCGATTGCATTTGGCGGCCATGGGCCGTGAGGCGGAAGTCTTTATCAAGCGCGTCCAGCTCCTGCAGCAGGGCACGGGCGTCAGCCAAACTGCGTTCCGGCGGGGTGTCTAGCAAGCGCAAATCTGTGATGTCTTGCACGCCCCAAGCCGCCAATTCCAGCACGAACGGGGCAAGATCGGCTTCAAGAATTTCCGGTCTATCGCGATCTTGCAGGGCCTGAGTTTCCGCCTTGGGCCAAAGTTGATAGCACACGCCTGCTTCCATCCGTCCGGCGCGCCCCTTTCGCTGTTCCGCACTGGCTTTGCTGACACGCACGGTTTCTAGTTTGGACAGGCCGCGCGCAGGGTCAAATCGCGCCACGCGTTTTTGACCGCAATCAACCACAACGCGGATGCCTTCAATGGTGAGGCTGGTTTCGGCAATGGTGGTGGCCAGCACGATTTTACGCACGCCCGCTTTGGTCGGGGCGATGGCAAGGTCTTGTTGCTTGGGCGGCAAAGCGCCGTAAAGTGGCGCAAGAAGCACATCGTCGCGCCCGCCAAAACTGTCTTGTAAAATCGACTGGGTTTTCCTGATCTCACCTTCACCGGGGAGGAAGGCGAGGATATTGCCGCCTTCTTCACGGAAAGCCTGTTTGATGGCACTGGCTGTATCGCGCGCGAGGTCGAATTTTTCCGGGCGCGGCAAATGACGTGTTTCAACGGGGTAACTGCGCCCTTCACTGGTAATGCGTGGTGCGGCCTTCAGGAAGGTTTGAAGGGCGTCGCCGTCAAGGGTTGCGGACATCACAAGCACCCGCAGATCCTCACGCAGCGCTTCTTGTGTTTCTAGACAGAAGGCTAGGCCGAGGTCGCCTTGCAGGTTGCGTTCATGAAATTCATCAAAGATGACGAGACCCACGCCGTTGAGTTCAGGGTCATTCTGGATCAGGCGGGTCAAGATCCCTTCTGTGACCACTTCAATGCGGGTGTGGGCACTGACTTGTTTTTCTTGGCGGATGCGGTAGCCAACGGTTTGACCAACCTTTTCCCCCAACAAAGACGCCATGCGGGCTGCCGCCATTTTTGCGGCAAGGCGGCGGGGTTCCAGCATGATGATCTTTTGATCGGATAGCCAGTCTTCCCCAAGCAAGGTTAAGGGAACCAGCGTTGTTTTCCCCGCGCCCGGTGGGGCTTCCAAAATCGCGCAAGTATTGTTTTGCAAAGCGGATTTCAGGGCGGGGAATGTTTCCTTAACGGGAAAGTCCGGCAGATCAAGTAAGCGTGTCATGGCCGAAGCAAGGGTTAGCGTTTCTCAAGCACACAAGCGAAGAAGCCGTCACAGTTGTTTTGTGCGGGTGTCAAACGCAGATAGTCTTGGCTGGCACTGGGGTAGTCGCCTAATTCCAGTTCCGCCCAGATATCAACGGCTTTAACCACTGCAAAGCTGTCGTTTTGAGCAAGGAAGGCTTCGATCTGACGTTCATTTTCTTCCGGCAGGAGGGAGCAGGTCGCATAGATCAAACGACCGCCTGTTTTGGTCAGGCGGGCAGCACTTTGCAAAATCTCGCTTTGTAGCTTCACCAGTTCCGCCAAATCGGTTTCATCCTTTGACCATTTGGAATCGGGGTTGCGACGCCATGTGCCTGATCCGCTGCACGGCGCATCGATCAGCACGCGATCAAATTTGCCACGGCTTTTTTTGACCCATTTATCAAAAGTACTTTCCAGCTGGCGGCGTTCTGCATTGACGACACCGGCCCGTTTTAAACGTACCTTGGCCCGTTGCAGGCGCTTGGAATGCACATCACAAGCCACCAAGTGCCCGCTATTTTCCATCATGGCTGCCATAGCAAGGGTTTTGCCCCCTGCACCGGCGCAGAAATCGACAACCTGCATGCCTTTTTTCGCGCCGACGATCTGGGCAACCAGTTGGGAGCCTTCGTCCTGAATTTCGATCCAGCCTTGGCGGAAGGCTTCGGTTTCAGACAATAACGGCCCACCTGCATCCAGTTGACGCAAGCCGATGGGGGACATGGGGGTTTCAACAGTCTGGAAGCCTTGGCTTTTCAGGCTCTCTTTGACGGTTTCGCGGTCACTGTGCAATGTGTTGACGCGGAAATCGGTTGACGGCTTGTCATTGAGGGCGCGAAGTTCGTCAGCAAAATTATCGCCGAAGACTTCTTTCAGTCCTTTTACCGCCCAATCGGGGCAATCGGCCTGAACACCTTCACTCATGTCCGGGTGGATCATGTCCTTACCCAACAGGCGCTTCAGGCCTGCGATTTCTTCTTTTCGCAACATATCCATGCGGTTTTTAGAACCGATGCAGAGCTTTTCGAGCTGGGCAATATCGCTTTTCTCACTCAGGATCATATCGGCGAGCAAGAGGGTACGCATGGTCGGTTGCAGCTTAATTTTTTTCAGCCACCACAGGAGTTTACGGTAATTCATCAAGACCGATCGGGTGCGGTTTTCAAGGTCGCGGCGATCGCGGCGTTCCAGCTGATCTTGCATGTGGCGAAAACGGCTGGACAGGATGGCGTCCATGTTACGTCCGGTCTCACCCATCTCGTTCAACATTTCCCATACGAGGTTGAGGCGTGCGGCACGACCGAGGCCGTAGGCCGGTTTTGCTTGGGTGTCGTTCATAACTTTTTTCCTTCTGGTGCGAAGGGGCTTCATATCATGCTTTAGACGAAATGCCATTAAAAACCGAAAAGACAAGGCGGGGAAATGAAAAACTTCAACAATTAGGACTTGTCTGGACTTTATTTATGGTGGTAATACCAATTTGGGTAGTTAATCAAATGAATCAACGAATCAACAGGATATGGACTTTCAGATGGCTTTTCTTGGCACGGAACATCCCTTGCGTGATACTTTGGATAAAGAAATACGCGCGCGCCCCTATATTGCACTGGATGTGCCGGAACGGATTTCCCACATCGCCATGATGACAGGGGAAGGCGGCGCTGAGGAGGAAGTCAGTCATCTTAAAAAGCTCTGTAGCCATTTTGATGTGCCTCATCCGGCATTGGGGACGAACCATTTTATCTCTGACATGGGACCGTTTCGTCTGCGGTGGGAGCGTCATACGGAATTTTCTACTTACACCTTTTTCCGTAACGAAGGCTGTGAGGAACCGTTCGTCCATCCGGTGATCGAATTTGTCCCGAAAGACTGGTTGAAGACCATGCCGGGTGAAGTCATGAATGCGGTCCATCTGGAATTGGAAAGTGCCGACACACCGGAACGAACCTCCATTGAACTGTCGCGCTATTTTGAAGGCCATACCTACGTGGCCTGTGAGGTTTCTGGCGGATCAGCGTTGCTATGGACGGATATGCGCGTCCATCAGGACCGTTTTATGCGGGTGTTGATGCGCAACATTGATATGACATCAACGCAGGCCGGACGCACGGTGCAACGGGTGTTGGAGATTGAGACGTACCGTATCCTTGCGCTGCTAGGCTTTCCGTTAGCGCGTGAAGCCAGCCCGCGCATTAAATATGTCGATGAGAGTTTGGCCAAAATCGCCAAGAAAATGTCTGATAAAAATGAAGTGCAGACGGACGGGCAATTGTTGGATGAACTGTCTTTGCTGGCTGCCGAGATTGAGACAATTTCTGCGACCAACAGCTATCGTTTTGGCGCAACGAAGGCTTATTACGCTATTGTTCAGCAACGCCTGCAGGAATTACGCGAAGGCCGTTTGCAGGGGTTGCCGACCCTTTCGGAAACCATTGAACGACGCATGGCCCCTGCCATGAAGACCTGCGATCATACCTCCAGCCGTCAACACAATCTGTCCCAGCGGGTGAGCCGCGTAGCCAGCTTGCTGCGTGCCCGTGTGGAGGTGGAGCTGGAAAAGCAAAACCAAGAAGTGCTGAAAACCATGAACAAACGCGCTGAGTTACAATTGCGTTTACAAGAAACGGTGGAAGGCCTGTCCGTGGTCGCGATCAGTTATTATCTGATCGGCTTGTTGGGCTACGGCACCAAAGGGGTCAAGGCACTGGGGATTCCGGTTAATCCTGATCTGGTGACAGGACTTGCCATCCCCGTTGTTGCCTTCGCTTTGTGGCTGGCATTGAAAAAAGCCAAAAAGGCCTTGCTGAAACAGGAAGGCTAAAGCGTTTCGGTTAAGCCAAAGGCGTTCAGGATACGCTGAGCGCCGACGGTGGCGGTCAGGGTTTCGTTGTTGATGGCGTCATGGATGCTATCGATTTGGCTCTTGACGTCGGGGTGGGATTTTAGCGCTTCCATCAGGCGGTCTTCGACCATGGCCCACATCCAGCGATATTGCTGTTCGGTGCGTTTTTCCTGCAGTTCGCCGGTTTTCGTCAGTTTCTCGCGATGATCTTGGACCTTGGCCCACATGTCATCCAAGTTCATGTTCGCAAGACCGGACACACAAATAACAGGCGGGCTCCAGCTTGGGCTTTGCGGCTTCATGATGTGGAGCGCGTTTTTATAATCCCGCGCCGCTAACTTGGCCTTTTTCTCATTTGCGCCATCGGATTTGTTGACGGCGATCATGTCGGCAAGTTCCAGCACGCCTTTTTTGATACCTTGCAGTTCATCCCCCGCACCGGGCAGCATGAGGACGAGGAAAAAGTCTACCATATCAGCAACCACGGTTTCTGATTGACCAACCCCGACCGTTTCCACCAAGACCACATCAAAGCCTGCCGCTTCACAGACGATCATGGTTTCGCGGGTCATTTTCGTAACCCCGCCCAATGTCCCGGAACTGGGGCTGGGGCGAATGAAGGCATTTTCCTGAATGGCGAGGTTATTCATGCGGGTTTTATCCCCCAGAATAGACCCCCCAGAAACCGAACTGGTCGGGTCAACCGCCAAAACGGCGACCTTATGGCCTGCCTCACAGAGGTTGCAGCCCAAAGCTTCAATCGTTGTGGATTTACCCACACCCGGCACACCTGTAATGCCGATGCGATGGGCTTTGCCGGAATGGGGTAGCAATTTCAATAAGACTTCTTGTGCGATCTTGCGATAGCGCGGCGAGGTACTTTCCACCAGTGAGATGGTGCGCCCGATCATTGTGCGATCACCCGCCAGAACCCCTTTGACATACTCGTCCACAGACAGTTGCTTGCGACGACGCACAGGGCCTTTTTTAACGGAATGATTAACAATGTCGTTCATAGCGTACCTCTTAAAAAGGAAAGAGGCCCCTGTTTGCACAGGGGCACATATCCATCGTGCTTTGGCGCTAAAGCGCAAAGCACTTTGTCTATATAGTCTTAGTCTTCGATACCGACAACTTCGTTCAGCTTTTTCATCAGATCGATGGCCGCTTCGGAAATGACGGTCCCCGGGGGGAAGATGGCTTCCGCGCCGCCTTCATAGAGGGCATCAAAATCCTGCGGTGGGATAACGCCGCCGCAGACGATCAGGATGTCGTCACGTTCCAGTTTCTCCAACTCTTCGCGCAGTTGCGGCACCAAGGTCAAGTGACCCGCTGCAAGGGAAGAGGCCCCAACGATATCCACATCGTTTTCGACCGCTTGACGTGCGGTTTCTTCCGGTGTTTGGAACAAGGGGCCGATATCCACGTCAAAGCCGAGGTCAGCAAAGGCGGTGGCAATAACTTTTTGACCACGGTCGTGACCGTCCTGACCCATTTTGGCGATCAGGATGCGGGGGCGACGACCTTCATGGTCTTCAAACTTTTTAACGAGGGCTGTAACGGTTTCCACTTTCTCGTTTTTCTCCCCAACTTCGTTTTTATAGACACCGGAGATGGAGCGAATGGTAGCTTGATGGCGCCCATAGACTTTTTCCAATGCCATGGAAATTTCACCGACAGTGGCTTTGGCGCGACCGGCTTTGATGGCGAGGTCAAGCAGGTTGCCGTCTTCGGTTTTCGCACATTCTGTCAAGGCATCAAGGCTGGCTTGGCAGTCCGCTTCGTTACGTTCTGCACGTAGACGTTCCAGTTTTTCGATTTGGGATTTACGCACGGCGGTATTTTCCACCTTGAGAACGTCAATCGCATCTTCATTTTCCAGCTGGTATTTGTTGACGCCCACAACGGTTTGACGACCGCTGTCGATACGGGCTTGGGTACGCGCTGCAGCTTCTTCGATACGCATTTTTGGGATGCCGGCTTCAATGGCTTTTGCCATGCCGCCTTGTTCTTCGATTTCCTGAATGTGCGCCCATGCTTTTTCTGCCAGATCTTGCGTCAGTTTTTCAACATAGTAAGACCCGCCCCATGGATCGATCACGTCACAGGTGCCGGTTTCCTGCTGCAGGAAGATTTGCGTATTACGGGCAATGCGTGCCGAGAAATCGGTCGGCAGGGCCAAGGCTTCATCGAGCGCGTTTGTGTGCAAAGACTGTGTGTGACCTTGGCTGGACGCCATGGCTTCGATACAGGTTCGCGTGACGTTGTTAAACACGTCTTGGGCGGTCAAGGACCAACCGGACGTCTGGCTGTGGGTACGCAAGGCTAGTGATTTGGTGCTTTTGGGGTCAAACTGGTTCACCAGTTTCGCCCACAACATACGGGCCGCGCGCATTTTGGCTACTTCCATAAAGAAGTTGGTGCCGATCGCCCAGAAGAAGGACAGACGCGGGGCAAATGCATCCACATCCAGACCTGCTTCGATGCCGGAGCGGATATATTCCACACCGTCAGCCAATGTGTAAGCCAGTTCGAGATCAGCCGTCGCGCCCGCTTCCTGCATGTGATAGCCGGAAATGGAGATCGAGTTATATTTCGGCATGTGTGTTGAGGTAAAGCCGAAGATATCGGAGATGATCTTCATGGAAGGTGTCGGCGGGTAAATGTAGGTGTTACGCACCATAAATTCTTTAAGAATGTCGTTCTGGATCGTGCCGGATAGTTTATCCGGTGTCACGCCCTGTTCTTCTGCCGCCAGTACATAGAGCGCAAGGACGGGCAGAACCGCGCCGTTCATGGTCATGGACACAGACATTTCATCCAGCGGGATGCCGTCAAACAGGGTGCGGGTATCGTAAATACTGTCGATGGCAACCCCGGCCATCCCCACATCGCCCGTTACGCGCGGGTGATCGGAATCGTAGCCCCGGTGTGTCGCCAAGTCAAAGGCAACCGACAGACCTTTTTGACCCGCTGCCAAGTTCCGACGATAAAAGGCGTTGGATTCTTCCGCTGTGGAGAAACCCGCATACTGACGGATTGTCCAAGGACGGGTGGTGTACATGGAATTGTACGGTCCCCGTTTAAACGGCGCAAAACCGGGCACGGTTTCCAGACTATCGATGTCGTTCAGGTCTTCGGCGCTATAAAGCGGCTTAACGTCGATACCTTCTGGTGTGCGCCAGTTCAGGTCATCCAGTTTTTTGCCGGACTGGCCTTCAATGCGGCTTTTCCAGTCGGCAACGTCTTTGTCATTCAGGCCGGAAGTGTCCAGCGCAACATTTGCAAAATTCGGAATTGTGCTCATGGTCTTACACTCCCAAAACTGTGTGAAGGTCTTGCAATGTGCCAAGCACATCGCTGCCCATACCGACGGCTTGATCGACACCGTCAAAGTCACCGCGACCCGCCAGATAAACTTTCTTGGCACCTGCGGCTTTTAAGCCTGTGGCAAAATCGGCTGCCATCGTTTCATATTGATCATCTGCGCCACAAAGCACGCAAACTTCCGCCCCGCTTTCTTTAAAGGCGGCAACTGCATCATCTGCAGAGGTGAAGCCATTGTTTTGTGTGGCCTGAACGCCGCCTGCTTCAAAGAAGTTTTTCGCAAAAGACGCGCGCGCCGTATGTTTGGCAATCGCGCCCATGTTGGCGGAGAAAATCTTTGGCAGATGGCCGTTTTTATCTGCGTAAGCGTCAGCCGCATCGCGCAGTTTTTCAAATCCTTCCGCCAGACGGTGGGCGGGCAGGGCGGTTGTTGTTGCACCGCTGCCTTGCACGCCGAGTGTGGCCATCGTTTTGTCAGAGGCGTTGATCTTGGCGATCAGAGCCTGATAATCCGGCGCTTTACGTTCGACCTTCGCTTCCAGAATGTTCGGATATTCCGACACGCCCGTAATCGGGTCTTTGCGGGTAGCGATGTTTTTCAGACGGGCTTGCCAGGTCTCGGCAATTTGCGCCTGAAGACTGCCATCAGCGATAACAGCCGCCATACCGCCTTTGCCTTCGATCTCTTGGAAGAGGGACCATGCTTTTGCGGCATATTGTTCCGTCAGGTTTTCAATAAACCAGGACCCACCAGCCGGATCGATGACTTTATTCAGATAGCTTTCTTCTTGCAGGACGATCTGTGTATTGCGCGCAATGCGGCGGGCAAAATCGTCTGCAACGCCACAATGGTGGTCAAACGGCAGGACCGTAATTGCATCTGCCCCACCGATGGCGCCCGCAAAACAAGTCGCGGTCACGCGCAGCATGTTTACCCACGGATCACGTTTAGACAGGGCGCGGGCTGCAGTGGCGGCATGCATCTGCATGGCCTGTGCCTCTTCTGACCCGCCAGACGCTTTGACGATTTGGCCCCAGAGGAAACGGGCGGCGCGCAGTTTGGCGATGCCGGTAAAGATGTCTGCGCCATTGGCAAAACTAAAGACGATTTGTTTGGCGGCGTCATCAACACTTAGGCCCGCCTCTGTCATAGCGCGCAGGTAAGCGACACCCGTTGCCATGGCGATGGCAAGGTCTTGGGTTTCCGTGGCACCGGCCCCGTAATAGGCGCTGGTGTCAACTTTAACCGCTGTGACATGCGGGTAGGTGGCGGCTGTGTCTTTGGCAAGGGCTGCCATGTCTTTTACGGCGTCTTCTACGGATTGGGGCAGGCTGCCGGTTGCAGCAAAGACACCTAGCGGATCAGCGTTGAACGCGCCCATGGCTTTTTCTGCCGGGATGTTTTTATCCGCCCACAGCTCGATCAGCATTTGGGCAGCGGCTGAACTTTGCGCGCCGGCTTCAAGGGAAACACCCGCGAGGTCGAGCAAAACACCTTCCAATACGTCTGCCAAATCTTCTTTGGAATAGATCATGATGCCACCACGACCGGCAAGGTCAGGCGCATCTGCCCCTGTTTTGCCAGCGCGCGCAGCTTCGTCAAATTGCAGGATCAAAGAGGTAACGCCGCGCTCCAGATCATCAAGGATTTGATCGTTGGCAGCGGATTTATCGGCATTGGCATGGACCTGACGGATATCCCAACCATCAAGGGTGCGTCCGCCAGCGCTATTGCCGCGCGTAAACGGGGCAGAGCCGGGGAAACCGGATGGGTTTTTGTCCGCGTTCCAATCGTCTTTTGTATAAAGAGGCTGAATGTCGATCCCGTCGTAGGTCTTGACCACCATTTTCTTCTCAAACGGTGCCCCTTTAAGAATTTTATCTAAAGAGTCTTTCCAGTCTTCAAACGAAGTCTGCGGAAACTCGGCAGCCAGTGCCAAACGTTCATCGCTCATGTTGTCCCCTTCGCGATTACAGCTTTATAAAAAAATAAATGCGCATTACGATACCGATTTACCACATTGATCCCCCAATGGCTATAGGGGATTAGATGCAAAGCAGCATTTTTTCAGATGCAGGTTATATAATATGATAGTTAGTTACGCAAGCGGCGCGTCTACTGTAATTTTATTTCGGTCAAGCGCGTGCCATAAATATTGAAGATAGCAAAGCAATGAGTTGACGCATTTTTTGTAGGATGACCTGCTTTGTGTGCAGGGCGTATGAAAAAAAAGACCATAAGTGATATATAGCCCCTTAAACTCGATCATTTCTGACACCTAATTTTCAAAATAGGTATGAGACAGCTTGTCTGTGATGCCAGAGTGCTCAAGATGGGCTAACATTTGCTGGAAACGGTAAGCCGTAGAGTCAGTTTTTAATCGAACGGGAAAATTATTTGGACTAATAGCTATTGAGCTATCAAAGTCTGGATTAGGTTCTTCTTGATAGTGACGGGATTTTCTAGAAAATCCGACTAAGAATGGTTCTTTTTCCCCGCAACAGTTCATATGAAAACGCATTGTATCTTTGGACGGGTGATCTTTTAGATAAAACTTCAAGTTTACATAATGATCCATGAAAAAGTCAGCATGTCCGGCCAGCAACATTTTAAAGGTAGTGTCATAAGTAAGCTCAGGCACTTTATGTACGATAAAGCCATATTTCTGTGCATTGACTTCAGGCCCACCCAAGGGGCGCAAAAAGACTTTGCCGCGGATATCTTCGAGGGAATGTACTTCAGGCATGTCTTTAAGGCTGAGGCCTACCATTTGTGTATAGAGGCCGTTTTTGAAGAAAAAGGCATACTCGCTTCGTGGTTTTGTAAAAGTGAAGCCGGGGTAAAAGTCGATCTCTCCATTGAGGATTGCCAAAAGAATGCGTTTTTTGGGCAAACGAACTATTTCCAACGTACAGCCAATCTTATTTGCCGCCAAGCTATATAGGTCGTTGTAGATTCCTGAATTGTTTGGAGCCGCTTCGATATAGGGAGGGCGAGAAGTCGTGCGATACCCCATGATGAGCGTGCAGGCATAGATATCTCGCCCAAAGCAAATGCAACAGATTGAGAAGAGAAGGATGCTCCACTTCATGGATTTGCCTTTACACAATATCTAAATTTTTACTGACGCAGACATCTTATCTAATGTGGAGATTGTACCATGATTTCGATTGTTTCCAAAATTCTAATATTGAAGTCATGCGCACTTCTCGTTGAGGTCTTTGTGATTTAATGGAACATGTCAAAATAAACGTGGATCACCCCAGATTGAACTTGAGATGGTCGCTTTAGATAGTCTCGTTCCTTAATTGATATGTATATCGATTTCAGTTTTATGTATGACAAGGTCGCGCATCTGTCTTGCGCCGACAATGGTAGGCCCGCTCTTGATCCGACGATGTTGTTCAAAGCCTTACTGGTCGGCTAAGTATTTGGTTTCGATCTGAGGGTTAATTGCCGTCACGGCACAAAAAAGAACCGCGAAAGATTGCGGTTCTTTTTAAATCATTGCGCGAGACTGTTTAAACGACCGTCAGGATGCTGGCGACAAGCGGGTGGCGCACGATATCACGGTCTTTCAATCTGACGACAGCGACATCTTCCAGCGTATCCAGTTTTTCCGCTATGTCTTTCAGGCCGGAGATGCCGGGCAGTAGGTCGCTTTGGTCGGGGTCGCCCGTCAGGACCATGGTGGCGTTCCAGCCCAGACGGGTGATGAGCATCTTAATTTGGGTGTAGGTGCAGTTTTGGGCTTCATCAATCACAACAAAGGCATTGTTGAGGGTACGCCCGCGCATGTATCCGACCGGGGCAAGTTCGATGGTGCCGTTGCTCATTAGCTGTTTAAGGCGACGGTTGCCTAAACGGTCGGTGAGTGCATCATATAAAGGGCGCAGGTAAGGGGCGAGCTTTTCTTCCATATCACCGGGCAGATAGCCAATGCTTTCGCCAGCTTCCACAGCAGGGCGCGACAGCACGATGCGTTCGATCTTGCCTGCATCAAGGGCTTCAACGGCTTTGGCAACGGCAAGGTAGGTTTTGCCGGTGCCTGCGGGGCCAAGGGCAACGACCATGTGGCGTTCGTCAATCGCTTGCATCAACTGGGCTTGATTGTCACTTCGCGGGCGAACGTTTTTGACGTATTTCTGTTCGCGCTGGGGTTCTGGGGTGGTGTGACTGGCAATGGGGTCCCATGCTTTTTTGGACATTTCTTCCTCACGTTGATGGTCATCGAAAAACAGGGCTCTAACATCAGCATCAATTTTTGCAGATTTGCGTGCGCGTTTAGCCATGGGCCTCTCCTTGAGTGTAAACATGCCAATAAAAAAGCCCCCACACGGACGGTGGAGGCAGTGGCACATCATTGGTAGTTTCTGTGGTGAAACGGAAAAGTCGAGACGGCGGCGTTGACAAAACCAACCCCGTATCGGGCGGGGCGCTTTGTCTTTTTGCGAAGGCCTGCAACCTGAGAAGCTGCATGCTGCATCTCCCATCTTGTCTCGAATATGACAAAGAGTCTAACCTGCGACTCGACTGATTTCCAGCGGTTTTTTAGCTTGTCAAAAAACGATAATAAATAGAGTCACTTATTCTTTCGGATAGTCTATACTCTGGTGTAACAGTATGAAATCAAGCGTGCAAAGCGAGGTTCTTTCATGAAAAAAATACTTGCCGGTCTGGCGTCTTTAATCGGAGTTGCTGCCTGTGGTCAGGATGCCCCTTATGGCAGTAACGTCAATTTTTCAGCGCGGGAATCCACCAACAGCTACTTTTTCACCGCAACCTCACGCGGTCCTTTGTTTGTGGATGTGCGCGGCGCTTATCCCGGTTTTGTCGCTGAAGAAGTAACAGATAATATCCTTCGTGCGATGGAACGTGGCATGCAGACCCGCCCGTTTAAAGCAACCAATCGAATGGAAGAGGCCCATTCACCGGATTATCGGGTTTACTGGCTGATCTCCCCACCCAAAAACTTTAACGCCAACCGTTTGTGCAAAGGCGAAATACCGGACTCGGTGCCGCAGGATAAGCCGACCTTTATGATCGTCTTCTGTGTCGGCGATGAGGTCTATCGCAACATGTCCGGTTGGGTGCAAAAGGATGTGGATGCGGGATCGGAGACCTTCAGCAAATTTGTCGGCGTGGTTACGCGCGATTTATTTAAGTAAGAGGGGGTGTTAAGCGGTTATGGACCTTGCGCGACGGGCGTGTGCGGTATAGGTTCTTGGCAATAGTTTAACATTCTCTACGCGAAGGCTTCGGTATGGACGTACTTTTGATCCCCGTCTTTCAGGTTATTTTGGCAATCCTGAAAATCTATGAATTTGTCGTGATTGCCGCGGTGATTATGAGCTGGTTGTTCCACTTCAATATCATCAATTACAGCAACCAGTTTGTGCGCATTGTCGCGGATATCGTCTTTAAGTTGACTGAGCCGATCCTGTCGCGCATTCGCAGCTTTATGCCGAGTTTGGGCGGGATTGATATCTCGCCGATTATTCTCTTGTTGCTGGTCTTCTTCCTTCAAAATGTAATCTATCAGATTATGGCCAAATTGGTTTGATGGGGCGATTCCCTTTTTCTATGGTTGAAAATGGGCTTGTCCTATCCGTTCGCCTGACCCCGAAAGCCAAGAAAACTGCGCTAAACGGGGTGATGATTGACGAAGAAGACAAACCCGTTTTAAAAGCCAGCGTTACAACTGTGCCGGAGAAGGGAAAAGCCAACGCCGCCTTGATCAAACTATTGAGCAAGGAATGGAAGCTGGCAAAGTCCGAGATCGAGATTACCTACGGGGAATTGAATCGGCACAAAACACTGTTGTTGAAAGGTGATCCGAACGCTTTGCAACAACGCTTAATGGAATGGATGAAGCAACACAATGTCTGAAGCTAAAATCATTGACGGAAAAGCGTTTTCCGCAAAAGTACGTGCCCGCGTTGCAAAGCAGGTTCAGGAACTTAAAACATACAACAACCTGACGCCTGGTTTGGCTGTGGTTCTGGTTGGGGAAGATCCGGCAAGTCAGGTCTATGTGCGCAACAAGGTTAAACAGACCGAAGAGTGCGGCATGAAGTCACTGGAATATCGCCGTGATCCCGATATTTCTGAACAGGAATTGCTGACACTGGTGCAAAGCCTGAATGAAAATCCGGAAGTGAACGGTATTCTGGTTCAGCTGCCCCTGCCGGATCATATCAGCGAAGATAAAGTGATTGCCGCAATCGCACCGGAAAAAGACGTCGATGGCTTCCATGTCATCAACACAGGTCTGTTGGCGACAGGTTCTGCTGATGCGATGGTACCCTGTACGCCGCTTGGCTGTCTGATGATGCTGAAAGATCATTTTGAAGAGGGGCTATCTGGTAAACGCGCCGTTGTCGTTGGTCGATCCAACATCGTAGGTAAGCCCATGAGTGCGCTTTTGTTGAACGAAAGCTGCACCGTGACCACGGTTCATTCACGCACCAAAGATATTGAAGAAGAATGCCGCCGCGCGGACATTCTGGTCGCTGCTGTGGGGCGCCCAGAAATGATCAAGGCCGATTGGGTCAAGCCGGGCGCTGTGGTGATCGATGTGGGCATCAACCGCATTGAAAAAGAAGATGGCAAAACCAAGCTGGTCGGTGACGTTGACTTTGCCGGTGTCTCTGAAGTTGCAGCGGCGATTACGCCGGTGCCGGGCGGGGTTGGTCCGATGACCATCGCGTGCCTGTTGGCAAACACAGTCACCGCAGCCTGTCGTCAAAACAAGATTGACGAGCCTAAAGTCGATTAAGGTTTTACGGATTAAAAAAAAGCGGCTTGCCCTGTGGCAGCCGCTTTTTTTATAGTCTTTAAATACCGCGGTTACTACGAACCACCAGCCAGATCGCGTGGATGGAACCCGGCAGCACCCCGAACAGGGTCAGCAGGATGTTGAGCCAAAAGTGAAGGCCGATGCCAACTGTCAGGAAAGCCGCAACGGGCGGCAGGAAAAAAGCGATGATAATGCGCAGGATATCCATGGGGGACCTTTTGAGTGTTTTGTTTTTTCAATAGATCAAGGATAAGCGGTTCCCTGTTGTTCTGGCAAGTGACATTTGTTTTGTTGTTCGTGCTGGGGGGCGCACAGGCGGCACAGTGGAGCCAGACAGATCCTGCGATCAACCTCACCCATGTGTTTGAGGGCGAGATCAATAAACGGGGCAAACCTGTCGGCTTTCATGCGCGCCCGCTTGGTCAAGATCCAGCCCATGCCCGTTTGATCAAACGGTTGTCCGGTCCAAACAATGCTGGTGTCTACACCGGACGGGCGGAAATTCAGGACCGTCGATTAAATGAGTGGAAGGCGAAATCCTTTTCCAGCTTCTTCCCGGATCGTTTGACGCGCGCGCAGATCACGGACTATATTCTGGTCGCTTTTAAAGACGCTAGGCCCGATAAACGCGGGAAATGGCGCGGCAAAAGCGGGGCGGGCTTTCAGATTGAAGGCTGGCTCTGTCCCAAGGGCGGTACGAAAACGTGCCCGGATGGGGCGATCAACACGGCCTATCCCATTTACCAGAAAGACAGATGATGAAATTTTATCGTGATGATGACAATGCCCCGCGCGCCCAAGCAGAAGGCGAGCTGGCTTTATTGGCAGCCTATCTGGAAAGTGATGTGCAGGACGACAAAGAAGCTGGCATCGAACTTTTGCAGTTTCTGGAGCGCAAAAAAGGCGAGCGTGTTGGCAATGCCTATTCCATCCGCTTTGAGGAAAAAGAAGTCCTTATCGAAGAATTACATGGCGATCAGTCGGGCAGCATCAATCGCAATATCTTTTTCCAAGCCGTGGAAGCGTGGATCGTCTTTGTGGGCGACTAGGCCGTTTTCTCGACTTCTTTAATTTTATTTAAAAGTTGATCGCCCTTGGTTTGCGAGGGGATCGCGCGTCCATCAATCTCAAGGATGGTGCGCAGGCGAAACAGGCTGTTGGTCAAAAAGGCTTCGTCACAGGTCTGGATGATGTCGGGCGTCAGGCTGGTTTCCTGCACCGATAGGCCCATTTGGGCTGCGACGGACAGGACGGTTTTACGCATCACACCGGGCAGCGCACCATCTTCAACTGACGGGGTGAGAAGGTTTTTCCCTTGGAGGAAAAAGATATTGCTGATGCTACCTTCCGCAATCTTGCCGGTGGTGTTGAGCATTAACGCTTCATCCGCGCCCGCTTCCTTGGCTTCCTGCATGGCGAGGATATTATCCATATAACACAGGCTTTTGATCCGGCTGGTCGGGCTTTTTTCGTTGCGACATAGCGAAACGGTTTTCACCTTGGCGGCAGGGAAATGGTCCGGCGCTTCGCTGGCGCTGATCAGCATGTGGGGGCAAATGTCTAGCGGCGGCAGGATCCCGCGGGGCCCGCTACCGCGCGTGACGGTTAGGCGCAGGGCCGCGCGTTTGTTGGTTAGGCGGTTTGCGATCAGGACGTCATGGATGGCAGCGGTAATCTCTGCGCGTGTATAGCGAAGCGGTGTTTTTAAAAAGGCGGCTGTGTCTTCCAGACGGTCCATATGGTCGTTAAACCGGATGACCTGCCCATCACGTGCCGCCATGGTTTCAAAAAAACCGTCCCCTAGCAAAAAACCGCGATCAGTTGCGGGGATGGATACGCCGCCAAGGGGCAGAAGTGCGCCGTCAAACCATGCAATCATCTAGAGAACTCCCGCCAGTTTTAAAAAGTTTTTCAACAGGTCGTGACCGTGATGGGTCAAAACGGATTCAGGATGGAACTGCACGCCCCAGACCGGCAATGTTTTATGATGGATCGCCATAACCTCCCCATCCGGGCTGGTGGCATCCACAACCAGATCGTCGCTGACTTCAATGCTAAGGGAGTGATAGCGCCCGACCTGTAAAGGATTGGGCAGCCTGTCAAACAAGCCTGTTTGAGTATGGTCAATCTGGCTTGCCTTGCCGTGCATGGGGACGTGAGATCGCCGCACGACCCCGCCAAAAGATTGCGCGATTACCTGATGACCAAGACAGACCCCAAGGATGGGGATAGTGCCCGCACATTCTCTGACCACCTCCAGACAGATGCCTGCCTCATTCGGGCCACAGGGGCCGGGGGACAGGATTATGGCCTTGGGGGCCATGTCTTTAATGGTTTGTATATCCAGCTGATCGTTGCGCACGACGTGGGTGTCGTTATGCAATTCTTCCAGATAGCGTGCGAGGTTATAGACAAAGCTGTCATAGTTATCGATCAGCAGGATCATGACGCACCTTTTGCAAAGGCGCTGAGCAAGGCGTGGGCTTTGTCCAGCGTTTCCTGATATTCGGCAGCAGGTTGGCTATCGGCAACGATCCCGCCGCCGACCTGGACACAGACGGTGTCGTCTTTAAACAGTGCGGTGCGGATCACGATATTTGTATCCATATTGCCGTTGCAGCCCAGATAGCCGATGGCCCCGCAATAGGCGTTACGGCGCACGGGTTCCAGCTCCGATATAATTTCCATGGCACGCACTTTTGGGGCACCCGTGATAGACCCGCCGGGGAAGCTGGCGCGCAACAGATCAACCGCTGTCTTTCCGTCTTTTAAGGTGCCTGTTACGGTGGAAATAAGGTGGTGCACACTGGCAAAAGAATGGACGGCGCAGAGTTCCTGCACCTTGACGCTGTGGGGGGCACAGACTTTGGAGATGTCATTGCGCAATAAATCCACGATCATGGTATTTTCGGCCATGTCTTTTTCGCTCTTGGCAAGCTCCGTTGCGTTTGCTTGATCGGTTGCGCGATCTTTGCTGCGCGGGCGAGTGCCTTTGATGGGGCAGGTTTCAACGGCCTTGCCACGTACCTGTAAAAAACGTTCCGGTGAGCTGGAGGCGATGGTGAAACCCTCCATATTCAGATAGGCTGAAAAAGGTGCGGGGTTACGTGTGCGTAAATTTTGATAAAAGCTGTAGGGCGCAAACTCATCGGGCAGTTGCGCGCGAAAGCGCTGGGTCAGGTTGGCTTGAAAAATGTCACCTGCGCGGATGTAGTCGATGACCTTTTGCACCGTTTCCTGATAGCGTTCAGCGCTAAAGTCCGATTGCCAGTTTAAGTGACAGGGTGCGTAGCTTGCAGCAGGCGCGGTTTCGCTGAGTTTATCTGCGAGTTTCTGCGCGGCTTCTTCACTGGTCAGCGAAAAGATGTAAGCTTTTTGATCCTGATGATCAAAGGCGGCGATGGTGTCGTAAAAGCCAAGGCAGACATCGGGCAGGCTCACGTCATCACGCTCTTTTGCGGGCACATTTTCTAATTGATGCAGCAGTTCATAGCCGAAGTAGCCGACAAAGCCGCCTTGAAAGGGGGGCAGGTCGTCATGTGCCAGATGGGCCGTTTGGGACAGTTTAGACTGTAAGTCCTCAAAGATCGTTGCCGGATCGCTAAAGACCTGCTGCGGATCAAGGCAAATATAGCTGTAGCGCGCCTTCTCGCAGGAATCGAGAAACTGCGCAAACGGCTTGTCGGCATGCGCGGCAAACAGGGACGCGGGGTCCTGATAGGGAAGGGTGATGACAAACGGCTTTTTCATAAAGCTTACTTACACGAAAGCATCTTGGCTTGTCGAGTGGCTTGCGCTATGAAGAAAGCGGACTGAATTGACGCAAGGATAAGCTAATGCCCAAGACCTATCGCTGCCATTTATTCTGGTGTAGCCACGAACGCGATGACGACACCAAGCCATCCTGTGCGCGCCGTGGGTCGTGGGATATCGGAACCGAGCTTAAAAAGGCCATGCGCGAACGCGGTTTGCGTGATCAAGTGGCGGTCACAAAGTCCGGTTGCTTGGGGCAATGTAGTGTCGGCCCTGCCATGCTGGTCTATCCTGAAGGTGTTTGGTACAGCGTGCCGACTTTGGAAGATGCTATGGAAATTCTGGATAAGCACCTTGATAAAGGCGAGATCGTGGAACGTCTGGTGATCCGCGATTAAGCGGTGATCACCAGATCACACTCTAAAATCTGATCCAGCACGTTATCCCAATCATCGTCTGACAAATCCGCTGTCAAATCGATGACGGGGGCGTCTGCGGCTTGGATGATCACATCGGCATCTGCAAACAGGCCGGTTTTTAACGTCAGCTTTTCCATCAGAAACTCACCACCCGTTGGGCTTTGTTGATCAACCCTGCCAAATCGGTGCACGGCACGGTATCTGGCACGCCGTCGATCAGGCTTTGGGGCGTGATCTCTGCCAGTTCCAGCATCTCAAAATGGTCAAACTTGCCTTGGGCGTTGATCGACGGCTTGGTCATAAAGACAAAATCCACCGTGTTGTTGCGGATGGTCAGGCCAGCGGCGACGCGGATGGCCTCATACGCATCGCGCCTTGCAAGGACAAGGACATGTGTGCTCATAGGCTGACCACCTTATCGGCTTTGGCGACAAGGCCGCTGTGATGAAACTGACTACCCAGATCGACCGGACATTCAAGGCCGTCCATGCGATCTTTCCAGGCTTCGGCGCAGACCAAGGCTTCGATACAGTTGGCGGCGACCAGATCGGCAAAGTTTTCATCACGCAAGGACGTAACCCCGTCACCTGTGAAGAAGCAGCCCCAGTCCACATCGGCGCGCACGCAGGCTTCCCCTAAAGGGGCGGCGAGACGGGCGGCGTCAGAACTGGAAATGACAAGCAGCAGATCCATTGAATTTCCTCATCAGATCGGTTAGGGTGCGCGCCTTTATTAGCACACCTTTCAAGAAAGAGAAAAGCCATGAAAGTCGATGACTTCGACTTCCACCTCCCTAAGGAGCTGATTGCCCAGCGTCCCGTAAGCCCGCGCGATGCCTCCAAACTGTTGCGCATCAAGGGCGATGACCTGTCTGATCATGTGTTTGCAGACTTGCCGGATATGTTGAATGCAGGCGATTTGCTGGTCTTTAACAATACCCGCGTGATCCCGGCGCGCCTGAAAGGCAAACGCGGGGAAGCGGGCATTGAAGTCACGCTGCATAAGCATGAAGGGGAAGGCACGTGGGTGGCTTTTGTCAAAGGCGCGAAAAAACTGCGACTGGACGACGTGATCCAGTTTGAAGATGATTTTAGCGCGACCGTCTTGGGCAAAGATGGCGGCGAAGTGACCCTGCAGTTTAACAAAGCAGGTGCCAGCCTGATGCAGGCGCTGGAAGATCACGGCGGGATGCCGTTGCCGCCTTATATTAAACGCGAAGGTCTGGCGGATGAGCGCGACAAGTCTGATTATCAGACCGTCTTTGCAGAAAAAGAAGGCGCGGTGGCGGCTCCGACAGCGGGGTTGCACTTTACACCGGAATTGCTGGAACGCTTAAAAGACAAGGGCGTCAAGTTTGCCTATGTCACCTTGCATGTGGGCGCAGGGACGTTTTTACCGGTCAAGGTTGATGATGTGGCGGATCATAAGATGCATGCGGAATTTGGCGTGATTGATCAGGCAACTGTTGATCAGGTCAACCAGACACATGCGGATGGCGGGCGTGTGGTGGCTGTTGGCACCACGTCTTTGCGCCTGTTGGAAAGTGCAGGGCGCGACGATGGGCAGTTGGCCCCGTTTGAAGGGGATACGGATATCTTCATCACACCGGGCTATCAGTTTAAAATCGTGGATATGCTGACCACAAATTTCCACTTGCCGCGCTCCACATTGTTTATGCTGGTGTCGGCCTTTGCGGGCTTTGAGGAAATGAAGAAAGCGTATGAATATGCCATCGAAAATGGCTATCGTTTCTATTCTTATGGCGATGGTTCCCTTTTAAGCCGGAAATAAAGCGCCATATTGTTCTAAGAGGATGCGGTAATTCGGTTGTGATCCACAGCCAAAGCGTATAAAAGCGGACCTATGACTGATACATTTAAATTCGATCTTCTCGGCACCGATGGTGCTGCGCGACGGGGGCGTGTCCATACAGCACACGGCGCGATCAACACACCTGCTTTCATGCCTGTGGGCACAGCGGCGACCGTAAAGGCGATGATGCCGGAATCTGTGGCGGCAACGGGCGCGGAAATTCTGTTGGGCAACACGTATCATTTGATGCTGCGCCCGGGGGCAGAACGGATCGAAAAATTAGGCGGTCTGCATAAATTTATGAATTGGGATAAACCGATCCTGACCGACAGCGGCGGCTTTCAGGTCATGAGCTTGGCCCAGTTGCGTAAAATCACCGAAGAGGGCGTGCGTTTTCGCTCCCACATCGACGGGTCTTATTATGATCTGACGCCGGAAAGTTCGACCGATATTCAGCGTATGCTGGATGCGGATATCACCATGTGCTTTGATGAATGTCCGGCCCTGCCTGCTTCCAAAGAACGGGTGAACGAAGCCATGCAATTGTCCATGCGCTGGGCACGTCGGTCGCGCGATGCCTTTGTGGATCGTCCGGGCTATGGTCAGTTTGGGATCGTGCAAGGCGGCACCGAAGAAGATCTGCGCCATGAATCGGTTGAGAAACTGGTCGAGATCGGCTTTGAAGGCTACGCCATCGGCGGTCTGGCGGTTGGGGAAGGTCAGGAACTGATGTTCTCCACCCTTGATGTCACAACCCCTGTCATGCCGCAGGATAAACCGCGTTACCTGATGGGCGTCGGCAAGCCGGACGATCTGGTCGGTGCGGTTGCGCGTGGCGTGGATATGTTTGACTGCGTGCTGCCCTCACGGTCCGGTCGCACGGCAGAAGCGTGGACGCGCCGTGGGTCGGTGAACCTGCGCAACGCGCGTCATAAAGATGATCCACGTCCGCTGGATGAAAATTGCAGCTGTCCGTGTTGTAAAAGTTACTCACGCGCCTATCTTTATCATCTGACCAAAACCAAAGAGATTTTGGGGCTGATGCTGCTGACATGGCATAACCTGCATTACTATCAGGAACTGATGGCCGGCATGCGTGAAGCGATTGAAAATAAAACATTCGACAAATTTGTCGTGGATTTCCATGCCTTGCGTGCGCAGGGCGATATAGAGGCCTTGTAACATGAGCGATCAAACCATTTACGCCAATCTGGAACAATTGGGCGGTGCCACAGAAACGCCGCAACACCCGGATGAAGCCAAGCTGGAAGCGGTGCAAAACCCGCATCCGGGCACGGACTATCTGGTGCGTTTTGTCTGTCCTGAATTTACATCGCTTTGTCCGGTGACAGGTCAGCCTGACTTTGCCCATATCGTGATCGATTATGTGCCGAATGATCTGTTGGTAGAAAGTAAGTCCCTGAAGGTGTTTTTAACCTCCTTTAGAAATCATGGCGACTTCCACGAAGCTTGCACCGTCGGCATTGGCAAACGTCTTGTTGATCTGCTGGACCCGAAATGGCTGCGTATCGGCGGCTACTGGTACCCACGCGGTGGTATTCCCATCGATGTGTTCTGGCAAACCGGTGACGCGCCGAAAGGCGTCTGGATCCCAGATCAGGGTGTGCCGGGTTATCGGGGCCGTGGCTAATGTTTAAGCTATTCTATTTGCCGGATACAGCTTCCTTTGCGCCGCATTTGGTGATCAAACGCCTGAATGCGGCTTGCGAGCTGGTGCAGTTAAACAAGCAAGACGGTAGCCTGCAAAGTGAAGAGTATTTAAAGCTCAACCCCAACCACCGTGTGCCGACTTTGGTGGATGGTGATCTGGTGCTGTTTGAATCGGCGGCAATCTGTCTGCATCTGGCAGACAGTGACCCCGACAGCGGCCTGATGCCGCCCTTGGGCAGTGCAAAACGCGCGCAGGCTTATAAATGGTTGATCTTTATGACCAACTCCATCCAAGCCGATATGATGCTGTATTTTTACAAGGAACGTTTCTCCAAAACGCCAGCAGCAGCGGAAGATATCAGCGAGATCGGCAAAGAACGGGTGACGATCTTTATGAGCCGCATCGACGAAGCGTTGGCGGATGGTCGTGCCTTCCTGTCCGGGTCCAACAAAACAATCGTGGAAGATTATTTGTTGATGCTGGGGCGCTGGTTTGTGCAAATGGGCTTGGAAGAAACCTTAAAATCCATGGCGCATTTGTATGCCCTGTTGTGCGTGCTGGAAGATGACCCCTACGTAAAAGCAGTGTACGCCGAAGAAGGCAGCACGCCTTTATTTGCCTGCGGGTCTTAAAAACGCATCAAATCGTTGGGCGACATGTTTCCCTGCTGGAAGGTCCGATCCGGCGGGGAAGTCCACTGTGTTGTCAAGGCGATGTTGGCTGTCGTGGATCAGGCAGCTTGTCTTAAAAGTGGGCCAGATGATCTGCCTCAGGAACTGCTGATCGTTTGTTTTATTGGGCGATGTACGTTTGATAAAATTGTCAATCAAGGGCGCAAGGTCCGGCAAGGCCCCTTTGACCCCGCCCCACATACCCGCCAGAATAAGGTCTGTGTGCGTGGCGAAATCGCGCATGGCGTGAAAATGTTTTTGGCTGATGATCCAATCATTCACCGCCATGCGTTCACGCCCGCATGGGACTGAATCGGCATCCCGGATCAGATAGCGATCCACCGTGTCGTCATTGCAGACTTTGAAGCGCCAAAACAAACCTTCAAACGGGTGGGGCGTGCGCGCCATGTGGACAAGCTCGGCTCCATTTGCCAACAGTTGTTGCTGTATCTGCTGCGGCACTGTGTCATCCAGATAGAAGCGGCACGTCCATTCCGGATAGATTTTTTTGGCGAACTGGACGTTAAACAACGCGCCTTTGAGATAAAGTTCCGAGGTGCCCCACAAACTGTAAGACAGGATGTTTTTGCGCCTGTCCGTTTTTTGAAAGGGTGGGACGGGGACATTTGCTAGATCACGCAAGACGGGGTGGGTGCTTGCGGCATTTTTTAGACGCAGGCTTTCAGTACCATGTCTGATGCTCAGGTTGTTTTGCCCCAACAGGTTATAAACTTCAGCCAGACCATCACGCGTGTTGGCTTTTTGGGGATCAAGGCGGGCGGCGGTTTCAAAGGCGTTTGCGGCTTCTTCATACTGTTTACAGCGCATGAGGCAAAGCGCGACTGTCTCCGGTATCTCCGCATCCTTATGATCGGGATAGGCGGCGTCGAGGCGTTGAAGGACGCTGAGGCCTTTTTTAAAATCGCCGGGGGTAATAACAAACAGCGCCAGCGTTTTCAGGTCATTATAGGTGCGTTTAGGGTCACGGCAAATCTTCTCCTGAAAGGAAATGGCGTTGATGAAGCTTCCTTTTTGAAAGAAGCCCATCGCCCGTTTGCGCAGCTCGTCCAGTGTCATCCTAAAATTCCACGCAGACTTTCCCAAAATGTTTGCCGCTGGTCAGATGTTTAAAGGCAGCGATCGTCTCCTCAAAGGGGAAGGTGGTGTCGATGACCGGATGGATCTGATGTTTTTCCAAAAAGCTGTTCATGCGCTCAAAGGCGGTGCGTGATCCGACCGTGACACCCTGAATACGGATGTTGCGCATCAGGATTAACGGAAGGGGGATGGTATTGGTGTTGGCCCCGCTCAGCACCCCGATCAGGCTGATATGCCCACCAATGCGGGTGGCGCGGATGGATTGTTCCAGAGTCTGCGCGCCGCCGAGTTCGATGATATGGTCGGCCCCTTGCGACCAGATTTTCTTAACCTCGCGATCCCACTGCGGATGGGTGCGGTAATTGACCAGATGGCCTGCACCAAGGTTGCGTGCCCGTTCCAGTTTTTCATCACTGGAGGAGGTGATCAGGACGGTCGCCCCAACGGCTTTTGCCAGTTGCAAGGCAAAAAGCGCAACGCCCCCCGTGCCTTGAATAACAAGACAATCACTGGACTTCAGGGAGCTGAGTTCAAACAGGGCACTCCACGCCGTCAGGGCCGCGCAGGGCAGGGTTGCCGCTTCAATCGCGTTGAGGTGGGCTGGGGCTTTCACACAGGCATCTTCGCTGACGACCATGTAACCACATAGCGTTCCGCCATAGGCACCGCCCAACGCATCCGGCAATTTGCCGGGATCAGCTGAACCGTCTTTCCAGTTGGGGAAAAAGGACGGGCAGATAAGATCGCCACGATTAAAGCGGGAGGTGTTGGGCCCACATTCCTCAACGACACCGGCCCCGTCAGAACACGGGATCAGCGGTGTTTTGACCGTCTTGCCATAGCCGCCTTCTACCGTGACCATATCGCGATAATTGAGCGAGGCGGCCTGCATCTTAAGCAGGATTTCCCCTGACTTTAAAATGGGTTTGGGGGTATCACAGAGTTCGAGGTGCCGTAATCCAAACTGGTCTTTGATCTGCCACGCTTTCATAGAATGATACTTTCATCGAGTTGGAAATTCTGCCTTGATTTAAACATCTTTTACCGTAACTCTGTTCACTATTATAGATTTAATTGCGTGAAAAAAGAATGATTAAGCTCGTTGGTTTAAAAAACTGTGATACCTGCCGGAAGGCCAAAAAATGGCTGGAAAGCGAAGGAATAGATTTTCAATTTCATGATGTGCGCCAAGATGGCTTGACGCGGGAGGACCTGGCCGGTTGGGTGAAGGAACTGGGTTGGGAAGCCTTGTTGAACAAGCGCGGGACAACTTGGCGTGGTTTGGATGACAGCGTTAAAGAGGGTGTGGACGAAGCAAAAGCAATCGATTTGATGGTAGAACATCCGGCCTTGATGAAACGTCCGGTCTTTGTCACCCCTAAAGGGGTTCTTCTTGGGTTTAAACAACAACAAATGGATGCATTATGTCAGCTTTAACAGGGGCACAGGTTCTCGTCGAACAATTAAAACTTCATGGGGTGGATAAGATTTATGGCGTGCCCGGTGAAAGTTATCTGAGTGTACTGGATGCGTTGGTGGACGCACCGGAACTGGACTTTATCACCTGCCGCCAAGAAAGTGGCGCGGCCATGATGGCGGAAGCTTATGGCAAGCTGACCGGCAAGCCTGGCATTTGCATGGTGACCCGCGGACCGGGGGCGACAAATGCCAGTGCCGGTGTGCATGTGGCGTTTCAAGATTCCACGCCCATGATCCTGTTTATCGGTCAGGTCGCACGCGACATGATGGACCGCGAAGCGTTTCAGGAAATTGATTATCGCCGTATGTTCGGGCAAATGGCAAAATGGGTCGCCCAAATTGATGATGCTGACCGGATGGATGAATATATCGCGCGGGCCTATCAGGTTGCCGTGTCTGGTCGTCCCGGTCCTGTCGTCCTTGCGTTGCCGGAAGATATGCTGAGTGGGCCTGCAAAGGCACCTGCAAAACTGTCTCGCTATAAGGTCTCAACCTCGGCACCTGCGCCGCAGGACATGGCGGATTTGTCTGAAGCCCTGAAACAAGCGGAAAAGCCATTGATCATTGTGGGCGGCGGTGGTTGGTCCAAGACCTGCCAATCTTTGCTTGAAGAATTTGCAGCCCGCGAAAATGTGCCAGTCACCGTGTCTTTCCGCTGTCAGGATTATGTGAATAACGACCTTGATGTTTACGGCGGTCATGTGGGGATCGGGATTGATCCGAACCTCGCCAAATCCATTGGTGAAAGTGACCTTTTGCTGGTGATTGGTGCGCGTTTGGGTGAAATGACGACCAATGGCTATGAGGTTTTAAAGCCGCCGAAGCTGGATCAAAAACTGATCCATATTTATCCGCAAGCCGAAGAGTTGGGGCGGGTCTATCAGCCTGATCTGGGCATTGTTTCTACCTCCGAAGCCTTTTTACAAGCTTTGTTGACGCAAGAAGGCTTGAATGCGGATAAACGGGCAGGCTGGTGTGCGGCCGTGCGCCAAAATTACGTTAAATTCTCTCAACCTGTATCACAAATTGGCGATGTGCAGATGTGTGACGTGATTACGCACTTGCGCGCAGAAATGCCGGACAATACGGTTCTGACAAATGGCGCGGGGAACTACTCCATCTGGGGGCATCGCTTCTTTGGCTATCGTGGATACGGCACGCAGCTTGCCCCAACGAGTGGTTCTATGGGCTATGGCCTTCCTGCTGCGGTGGCGGCGGCCTCGATTGATGCGGAACGTCCGGTTGTTTGCCTTGCCGGTGACGGCTGTTTCATGATGACCTGTCAGGAGTTTTCAACAGCTGTTCAGGCCGGATTGAAGCTGATCGTCATTGTGGTCAATAATTCCATGTATGGCACAATTCGTATGCATCAGGAAAAACGATTCGCACATCGGGTCAGTGGCACGGCTCTTAAAAATCCGGATTTTGCCGCCATGGCGACCGCGATGGGTGGTCTCGGATTACGTGTGGAAAAGAACGATCAATTTGCGGACGCTTTGGCTCAGGCCAAGTCCTTTGATGGTGTCTCTTTGATTGAAATTATCGTTGATAATCAAGTAATTACTCCAAACCTGACTCTGGCGGATTTACGGAACAACTAAACCTCGCATGTAAGGTGGGCAATCCTTTCTCACCTATAGTGATTACGTAATTTTGCGTACCTCAAAGGCAATCGTTGCTTTCTAAGCTCAAACGATTGCCTTTGATGATTCTAAAAGAGTGTTCTTACGTGAAACCATTGTCCGCTAGGCGTACTTTTTACGCAGGCAAATAGGTCGTTTGGAGAGTTTTCTCCACGACAATGAACAGTGGAGAAAGAACATGGCTGACGATCAAGGTAAAAGACCCGAAGATCAAAATGGTGTGGATAACTCGCCAAACGTACAGACCGGCAACGAGGAAGATGCAGTACTTCTGGATGAGTTGACGGCACTTCAGAATACAGAAGATCAAGACCTCGAGGGCGTTATGCAGGGCCGCGAAAATGCGGGCGGCGATGCACTCGGTGTGGAAGATATGGGATATCTCGCCTCTGTCCACCAAGGCGGTTTCTCAACTGAACAAGAAGTACTCGCCGGTATTATCCCGTCAGAAGAAAAAGCCTTTGAAAATGATCAGGAAGTTGTCGTTGGCGACGAAGGTTCTGATTACATTGACGGTGACGTGCCAGAAATGCCGTTTGTCTCCCCTGAAGCAGAACGTCTGGACTTCGATATCCTTGATGACAGCGTTGTCCCTGAAAAGCAACAGGCCGAAGACGCTCCCGTTCAGGAAGAAGAGGCGCCGGCAGATCCTGCGCCTGAGCAAGAACAAGACACATCCGACGTATTTGCCGATACAATTACCCCACAAGCTTTGCCTATAGATGAGCCAATCATCGAAACACCGGAAGAAGACGAACTGCTGGGGGATGAGGACAATCTAGCCCCGACAGCGGGTGATGACAAGATTAGTGGCAGCGAAGATCAGCCGATCACTTTCTCTGCGTCCGATCTGCTCGGTAACGACACAGATGTGGATGGCGATACGCTCACCATCATCGGCTTTGATCAGCCAGAAAACGGCAC